>NZ_NCTA01000010.1 GCF_002156865.1 Gottfriedia luciferensis
AACGGTAATGAGCACCGCAGACAGGCGAAGCAACGAAGAAAGCGAGCGTTTGGCGGGCAGTCTGAATAGGGTATTTCTAAAAATACCCTATTCAAAATTAGACTGTAACCATTAAAACTATTATTTTATGTCTACATTTATCGGTTTAATATCTAATGAAACTTTTACTACACTGTAATCGTCTTTTTGACCGTCTTTATACGTCCAGTAGCCATTCGTTTCTGATGTTTTTCTAAATCTTAGTTCAAATCCTTTGTCACCATTAAAACTATAACTAGATACTTCTTTTATTTTAGCATTATCAACTAAGTTATATGCTAAAAAATTCTTTAAAAATCCATGTGGAGAGAATACTCCTGAGTAAGGCGAAACTTTAGAGTTATAATATTCATATCCTTTTGTTGATGCTTTTAATTTACTTATGTTCAGCTCATTCGTTACTAAATCTACACTATCTCCAGGCGAAATAACTGAAACAATAACATTTTTATAATTGTTCAGCCTATTTTTATTTGTACTGACTTTTGATAAATCAATTACAGTTAATCCTCCGCGACCAACTACATCAACTTGATGTTTATTGTTATTTACAATCATCGCTGTGTCTTCATCAACTCCATAAGCTAACTGGTTTTTCTTTCCTTTTTCATATGCTGTAACAATTAAACGTCCTAACCTAGCTTTCTTATCGAAATGCTGATCAACAATTCCATATTGAAAGAAATTCAAACCTTTTTCTAAGTATACCGGTCCACCTTCTTGTTGTTCCATATCATCATAAAATTTTGTAAAACCATATCTTAAAGCCCCATAACTATCTCCACCAGCTATCATCGTATTACTCATAATAGCAGCACCTGCACTTGTTCCACCTATTACAGCTCCATCTTTATAAATCTTCCAGATCGCATCAAGAACTTTTGAATTTGATTGATTTTCGTTTAATAATGAGGAAGTAATTAATGTCTGATCTCCACCAACAAACCAAATACAATTTAACTTACTTATCTTTTGAACCAATTGCTCATCGTTTTTATTATTTATCCACTTAGATTCGTCTTCTTGTGTACCTTTAAAATCATGATTTGAAATTGGAAGTATTTCGATTGAATCCTTATTAACCCCATATTTAATTAAATCTTTTTTAAAATCATTCGAAGAAGTCAGTTTTGTACTAGCTGCTGGAATGATTCCTACTCTTGCATTTTCAGTTCCTCCTGCAAGTTCAATCAATTTATTATATATTGCACTATTACTGCTTCCCAACGCACCACCGACAATTACTAGATTTCCCTTAATAGATTCTTCAACATTATTATCAGTTAGTTTAAATTCCGACTTCTTAAACTCATTATCTGTATCCTGCTCTTTAAATGTTAATTTTTTAGGATGGATATCCATCGTTACATTCTGAATTGAATAATCATCCCTTTGTCCATCAGTATAGTTCCAGTAACCATTTGTATCTTGAGATTTACTAAAAACAATTTCATACCCTCTGCCCTCTTTATCATATAAATATGAATTTAACGATTGCGTCGAATTATTATCAACAAGCGAGTATGCTAAATAATCTTTTAACTTTCCATAAGGAGTTAAAAGTCCTGTATTTGGTAATGCTTGAAAAGAATAATACTCATAGCCTTTTGTTTCGTATTTCTCTTTCGAAAAATCTAACGTATTAGAATCAAAATGTACCTTGTCACCTGAAGCTAAGTAGCTAAGTTTAATATTTTCTAAACTACCAGTTCTTTTCGCTTCTTTTACATCGATAACTGCTACACCACTGCGACCTAAAACCTCTATCGTTTTCTCTTTGTTGCTCACTACAATTGCAGTATCTTCATCAATTCCATAAGCCAAATTCCCACTATTTTCATACTGAATTGCAGTAATCGCTAATCTAGCGTAACGTCCTCTTTCATCCATGTGCTGATCAATTAAACCATTCTGAAAGAAACCTAATCCTTTTTCAACTGTCAATGGTTCATACTCTTTATCTTCACCTTGGGCTTGATTTTTTTCATAATAACCCTTTAATGCCCCAAGGCTATCTCCTCCTGTAATCATGTTGTCGCTCATTATTGCAGCTCCTGCACTCGTACCTCCTATGACCGCACCTTGACGATAGATATCCCAAATTGCCTGTAAGACTTTTGAATCGATACGATCCGGACGTAATGTATCTACAATACGTAATTGGTCACCACCTACAAACCAAATAGCGGTTAGGTTCTTTATATGGTTTGCTAATTCTGAACTATTAGCATTTCCTTTCCAACTTGTCTCATTTTCATCTGTATCAGAAAAATCATGATTTGATAAAGGCAATATTTCAACTGATTCAGGGCTAACGCCATAATTGATTAAATCGTTTTTAAAGTCATATGAGGATTTTAATTTACTACTAGCAGCAGGGATAATCCCTATTTTCGCCTCTTTATTTCCAGCCAATTTTATAAATTTCTCGTACACTTCTTTATTCGTGGAACCTAGTCCACCACCAACAATCAGAAGATTCCCTTGAATCGATTCTTCTGTACTTTGAGCTCTTACATTTGATAATCCAAGAAATGAAAATGGTAAAACAAAGCTAAGCAAAATTGCAATCAATTTTTTTCTCATTCCATAACCCCTTTACCTAGTTTTTTATTTACTTAGGGTAAAGCAAGTTTTATACCAAAAATATGAAGGTTGTCACAACAATGATTTCATTACATTTCATGCATTTCTATATTAGTATTTGGGTTAATGAATACAACCAATACAAACCAGTTTATGTAGTTTAAAATATTGCATACGACTATTAATTTGTTTTGAACGATACTTACATAAAAATTCTTGTATCTATTAATTTCCCCATTTTTATACTAGGCTACTATCCAAACTACTTCTAATCTATTAAATAATTTTGATGGAATAATATAAAAAAATAACCCTGCTATACACAGAGTTATTTATTTTCATTAACTTACAATGTTGAGTTTATATGCCCATTCCCGATTTAATCTAGAAACAATTTCAACCAACTCATGAGCAGCTGAATTTTTTAAATTTAATCTTATTCATGAAAAAAAGAAATTTGTATTGAACCCATTATTTCCTTGTCTTTAAATTCTTCTTCATCAATATTTTTTAGAAAATGATCTCTCACTTCTATACTTTCATCTAATAAAGTAATGCCATTACTATTTAGCAAGTTTAATAAATTAGTTACACCTATTAACTCGATTTCGAAATTAATTACTATAATTGCGTTAGAAAAAGTCGTGTGATTTGTAACGTATCCAGAACATTTATTAATACTACTTACCACATAATCGATGATTTTGTATCTATTTTCTTTTGTAGTTCCTCTAATTCTCAAGTAATTAGGTATCATTTTTCACCTCTTTACATTAATAAGCCTCAACTTAAACCGATAAACACCTTTAAACAATTTTGAAAAAAATCCAACTCTTTAAAGACACAACGTGATAGAAAATAGGATCATTCTTAATCATGTCTCTTTCGTTTTCCACTGAAAAGAACTACCCATATTGTCTTCAATTCATTTATATAGTTTTTTGTAAATTTTCTTTTAAAAAGTATAAGTATTCGATTCCATCTGCAGTAATCTTTGTTCCAGCTCTTCCTCTCCCTTTTGTTATTAGACCCTTATTCTCCATAACATCTAATCGGAGCCTAATTTGCTGTGTAGATAAATACCTTCCTTTTTCCTCGCTTTTATTTGAAATGAACTCTCTACTTGCTGCTTTACCTAATTCATTACATTGCTTTATCGTCTCAAGAATTGTAATTGACTCTTTTATTTCAAGGACACTTTTTGGAATACTATAATGAGACTTATCCGATTTTAATTGCTGCTCATTCTGTTCATAGCTTGTGTGAGGAAAATCCTTTTGTGTTATCTTATCTCCTTCACACACAGTAAGCATAAAATTAAGAACGGACTTTAATTCCCTAATATTCCCTTGCCAATCCATATTACTCAATGCATACAAAGCATCTTCTTCGATTGATACACGTTTTCCACTTTGTGAAATAAAGTGTTGGACAAGCAATTGAATATCTGTCCTTCTTGAGCGTAAAGGGGGAATAAAAAGATTTAAAACATTTAATCTGTAATACAAATCAGAACGGAATGATCCCTCTGAAATTTTGCGATAGATATCTTTGTTAGTAGCAGCAATGACACGCACATTAATGGGAATAATTTTCCTTCCACCAATTCTACGAATCTCTTGTTCTTGAAGAACTCTCAGTAAATGTGATTGTACATTTAAACTGATATCACCAATTTCATCTAAAAAAATAGTTCCTCCATCAGCAAATTCAAATAGTCCCTTTTTCCCGCCTTTTTTTGCGCCTGTAAAAGTTCCATCTTCATAACCAAATAATTCACTTTCTAACAGGCTCTCAGTAAATGCACTACAATTTATCGCTAAAAAAGGTCCGTTTTTACGAAAAGATTGCTGATGAATGGCGTGTGCAAAAAGCTCTTTACCTGTACCAGTTTCACCCTGTATTAAAATTGGATGTTCTGCTTTTGCAAGTTTCGTAGCTACTCGTTTACATTCAATAATTGATTGATGTTCACCGATGATATCATTAAAATCATATCTAGCGTAAAAACCTTGTTTTCTGAATTCAATCTGAGCTGTTTTTTCAATTTCAAATGCTTGGTTTACACTTTTAAATGTTGCTACTATCCTTTCGTCATCAATATTATAAGTTCGATAAATGACGATATCGACATTATCAATTGAGAAAAATTTGGATGTTTCAGTTCCATTTAAAATAAAGTCTTTTATGTTTTGTTGCTTTATAATTTCGTCTAAATATTTACCTTCATAACGATTGTTTGGTAAATGAAATAAGTCAACAATTCTTTCATTTAATACAGTTATTCTTTTGTATCCATCTATAGCTAAAATGCCATCATCGACTGCATTCACTACACTTTGAATATGCCTATTTATTTTTTTAGCATCTTGTTCTGCATCAATAAGATCTCTATGTAACTCAATAATATTGCGTAAATACTTTTCTGAAATTAAAGTTGCAATATTATCATTAAAATGAAAATAGTCAATGATATGTAAAATGGTGGAGATATCAAAAAGTCTAACCCCTATATCCAATACATCTTTTATATATGTTGGAGTTAAATGCGTTTCACCAGGCGAAACTGCTACATGAATATCCGGATAATAAAGTTGATCACTTTTAAATGGAAAAAACTCCAAATGATTAATACCTAACTGGTATAGGGACTGAATTAGTTCGACAGTCGATTGATAACCATCATTCACTACGAGTACCTTTGTCCCCTCCGCAATCCTCAATAGTTTATCTACATTTTCGTGATTAAGTGTTCTTTTTCCAGCTATGATATGGTTAGCCGTTATCTTTGCATACTTTTCAGCTTCGTATTTTACTTCCTCGGACGAAAAAAGGATAATATCATCCTTAAACTCGTCAGGTACTCCTTCATCAATTGCAAAAGAGTTAATTGTTATATACTCTTCTAGCAATTGAATAAGTTGATTTGTTAAAGCTTGTCTTGTCTTTGTACTCCCAGTTATCAGAGTTAGTGAATTTTTCATGGCTAAATTCCCATCCTATTTGATAAAATTGGTTTTATTATAGCACGATTTAAACCAAAAAGAACCATTTAGAGGGCTAATCATCCTGAATTTTCACAAAAATAAGACATTTAAATTTTGGCACGCTATTTGCTTATAGAAAGATGTAGTCATTTTAATAGCTTTTATGATTTAAAAAATGATGGGGGGAATTTTGAAAACGTTTTAATTTACTAATATTTTACTATTTTCGTTTATTAGCTATTTATTTTAAGGAGATGAATGTATGACACAAATTCAAGCTAAATTAGCACCTAAGACCAATGTCAAGAAAGAACGTAAAATTAATGTCTTTGCACTATTATTGGTAATTTTACTAATCGCAACCATCCTTACTTATATATTGCCTACGGGTGAATACGCACATATAGACGTTGATGGCCATTCAACAGTTGATCCGAATTCATTTAAATCGATTGCAGCAACTCCAGTTGGTTTTTTCGAAATGGTAAAAGCCATTCATTCTGGGATGGTTGAAGCTGGTAATATCATTTTCTTTGTCCTAATAATTGGTGGATTTTTTGGCGTACTAAGTGCTACTGGCACAATCGAAGTATTAATCTCAACGATGGCAAGAAAATTAGCTACGAGAGAAAAGTTATTAATTCCAATTATGATGTTGTTCTTTGCAGTTGGTGGTTCATTAATGGGAATGGCTGAAGAAACACTAGCTTATATTCCACTATTGATTCCTCTAGCTCTTGCTTTAGGATTTGATACAATTACAGGAACTGCAATTGTGTTAGTTGGGGCATCCGCTGGTTTTACAACAGCAATTATGAATCCGTTTACAGTTGGTATAGCTCAAGGGATTGCTGAATTACCTACATTTTCTGGAATGGGATTTCGTCTTGTATTATTCGTAATCGTTTATTTAGTATCTGTTGCATTTATCTACAGATACGCTATGAAAATAAAGAAAAACCCTAATTTAGGATTTTATGGAAAATATTCGATTGAACAAACTAATGAATTACTAACTTCAAAATCTAGACTATCATCTAGACATAAATGGATTTTAGTTGCATTTCTTATAAACTATATTATTTTAGCGTTTGGTGTTATTAAATACCAATGGTATATTACTGAGATTGCTTCTTTATTTGTAATTTTAACAATTGCTATTGGCATAATTGGTAGATTATCAATTGATGATGTTGTTAAATCTTTTACGCAAGGCTCTGCTTCTTTAATTAGTGGTGCACTTATTATCGGTGTTTCACGTGCAATTTTAGTTGTATTAAATCAAGGTCATATCGTTGATCCAATGCTTCACGGGGTTTCTGAAGCAATTAAACATATTCCAGCTTACTTAAGTGTTGTTGGAATGTACAATTTCCAAGCCGCAATTCATTTTATTTTAGCTTCTGGTAGTGGCCATGCAATGTTAACAATGCCAATTATGGCTCCACTTGCTGACCTATTAGGAATTACTCGTCAAACTGCTGTACTATCATTTTCTTTTGCAGATGGAATCGGAAACATCATCTTCCCTACAGCTGGAACGTTAATGGCGGGATTAGCAATCGCAGGGATTCCATGGACAAAATGGGCAAAATGGATTTTCCCATTAGTGTTCATTCAATATTTAATCGGTTTAGCTGCGGTTGTGATCGCACACTTAATAAACTACGGACCATTCTAGTAAATTAACCGAAGATTTAGGAGGAGAATAAAGTTGATAACTTTAATAAAAAACGGGCAAGTATTCACACCACACTCTATCGGCAAAAAGGATCTGCTTCTTGCTGGTGGAAAAATCGAAATGATTAGTGATCATATTCCTATTCCATCCGACTTTTTTTCCTGTAACGTCATAGATGCCTCCGACTCTTTCGTTGTACCTGGTTTTATTGATTCTCATGTACATATCATTGGAGGTGGTGGAGAAGGCGGATTTAAAACACGTACCCCCGAGCTGATGCTGACTAACATTACAAAGGCTGGGATTACTACAGTTGTAGGTGTACTAGGTACAGATGGAACAACAAGAACAATGGAGAGTCTACTTGCAAAAGCTCGCGGTTTAGAAGAAGAAGGGATTACTTGTTATATTCATACTGGCTCATATCAAATTCCTGTTAAAACACTAACAGAATCAATTCAAAGTGATATTATTCTGATTGATAAAATTATAGGTGTTGGCGAAATTGCGATTGCGGATCATCGATCTTCTGAACCAACAATTGAAGAACTTTCAAAAATTGCATCGGCTGCACGTAATGGCGGAATTTTATCTGGTAAAGCCGGGATTTTAGAAATTCATGTTGGTGATGGTAAAGACAAACTTTCACTTCTACATCAACTTGTTGAATGTACAAATATTCCAATTCGTCAGTTTCATCCGACTCATATTAATCGGAATGAAGAGTTATTTAAATCAGGGATTAATTATGCACTTCGAGGTGGTTATGTAGATTTTACGACAAGTACAATTCCACAGTTTTTAGAAGAAGGCGAAGTTAAATGTAGCAAAGGGCTACGCGTTATGCTTGAGGAAGGGGTTCAGATTGAAAACATAACATTCTCTTCTGACGGTCAGGCAAGTCTTCCTTTCTTTGATGAAAATGGAGATTATTTGGGACTACAAATCGGAAAGGTCTCATCTTTATATCAAGAAGTAAGAGATGCAGTAATGGATGAAGGAATTCCATTAGAAGTCGCTTTACAAGTTATTACTAGTAATCCGGCACAAGTTTTAAAGCTATCACACAAAGGTAACATTAAAGAAGGTAACGATGCTGATATTGTTTTATTAAATAAAGATACATTACAAGTTGAAACAGTTCTAGCTCATGGGCTAACAATGGTTGATAATGGAATTCCACTTAAAAAAGGTACATTTGAATAGCATTTAAACACTAGGAGGAATTAATTATGCATCGAAAATTTAAACGATTGATATTACTTACTGTGTTTTTAATATTACCCTTAATAGTATCTACGATTATTTTACCTAATGCTAAGAATGTTGAAGCTGCAGCCGCACCTAAAGTATTTTTAATGGGTGGTGCAATTGATGATAATAATGCTGAAATTTACAATGCTCTTAAAGCAGCAACAGGAAAATCTAACCCAGTCGTTGCAATCGTATGTAGTGCAGCTGCTGATTATGCAACAGCATTGGACGCATACACTAACGATATAACTGGCCATTTATCTTATAAGAATTTGTTTGCTAGTTATGGTTTTACTCCTGTTTTTATTCCGGTAGCAGTAGATAACTATACAACAGAAGCATATAAACAAAGTAATATTGATTTAATTAACTCAGCAGATGTTATTTTCTTTAACGGTGGCGATCAGTCCCGCCATGTAAGAAGTTTACTAAAAGACGATGGAACTCCTACCCCACTCTTTGCTGCAATCCAACAAAGAGCAGCAGCTGGAGCTATTATTTCAGGGACGAGTGCTGGAACCGCTGTTCAAAGTCCTAAAACATATGGAGAAGGTGTCAGTTACGGTTATTTATATTACAATCGTCTAGTGTCTAAAAAAATTAGTGATATATCTTTAGCTGATTCCCTGTATCCTGATAATGGTGGCTACACTACAGGATTTGGTTTTGTAAATGCTGCTATTGATACACATTTCGATGCAAGAGGTCGAATCGGTCGTATATTATTAGCTGAGAGAGATTTAGGTCAAAAAGTAGGTTACGGAATTGATGAAAATACGGCACTTTATCTTAACGGTACAACTGGTAAAGTATATGGTGAACATGGTGTTTTCATTGTCGATTCTACAAATGCAACTTACGGTACTGGTTCATCGTTTACAGCAAATAATGTAAAAGTAAGTTATTTAACAACTGGGGATTCCTATAACACTAGCACAAAAGCAACTACATCAACCAAAACATTAATCACGACTCCTTACTATTCAACTATTCGTGATTCATCTGATATTTTTTCAGCTTATGAAACTACAACAACAATTACGAGATTAGTAGATACAAATGTATCTTATTTATATGGTGATAGTTACGAAACTGGTCCGCAATTTACATTAAAATTTTTAAAGGATTCGAATACAAAAGGTTATTATAAGAATAGTAAATATACAGTTAGCAATGTTGTACTAAGTGTAAATTACTAACTTCAAAATAATAAAAAGAAGATTTACGATTACAGTAAATCTTCTTTTTCAGAGTGTTGAAATATATAACGGTCAATATAAAAGATGCTGTTTTTTTGAATTTGTCATTTGTTTAACTGACTAATCATTTGTTCTAAGTAGAGAATATTTAAATCGTTTTTTATGAATACTTTCATTGAACAATAAGTTGATTGGAGTGGAAGGTGGGAGACAGGAAGAGCAGGAAGAGCAGGAAATGCAGGGAAAGCATCTAGGATATAAATTACTTAGAGGAAATCAATAAAATTCTCTAAAGTCTTTTAATATTTTTTCCTTTCCCCTAGATCCTGCCTTTCCTTGTTCCTGCTCTTAAGGAAAGCGAGCATCCTAAAATGGAAATCAACCTTCTTTTTAACTGAGCCTTATTTTAAAAAAGAATCCTAGATTGTGCACATTTTATGTGTTAAGACTAGGGTTCTTTTTATTATGAATGCTTGTAATTTCATGTATTGTTTTATCGTTAGAACTCGAAAAGAATAAATAATGACGACGTTGTTTGAAGTTGTTGAGAAATCGGTTTAACGGTATAATATAGAATGGGCAGTTTCAACTAACTGCAAGTAGAAATTGTAAGTGAGGTATAAAAATGCAAAGAGTAACACATTGTGTTTTATTAAATGAAAATAATATCCTCCTGCTACAAAAGCCTAGAAGAAACTGGTGGGTTGCTCCTGGTGGTAAAATGGAACCAGGTGAAAATATACGAGAAGCTGTTGTTCGCGAATATCGTGAAGAAACAGGTGTTTATTTGAAAAACCCAAAATTAAAAGGTGTTTTTACAATTATTATAGAAGAAGATGCAAAGGTAGTGAATGAATGGATGATGTTTTCATTTTTAGCTACTGAGTTTGATGGTGAGAATCAAGATGAATGCGAAGAAGGTATTCTTAGCTGGCATTCAGTTGATGAAGTGAAAAAACTTCCAATGGCTGAAGGCGATTATCATATTATTGATTATTTACTAAAAGGAACTGAAATTTTGCATGGTACCTTTGTCTACACACCAGATTTTGAATTATTAAGATACCGATTAAATCCTAGCTAAGCTAAAATTCATAGAAAGGGTTGAGATAAATGCCTACAAGATCACACGTAAAAATGGTTATAATAACTGGAATGTCAGGTGCTGGAAAAACCGTTGTTGTTCAAGCGTTAGAAGATATCGGTTATTTCTGTGTTGATAATCTTCCGCCTGCTCTACTGCCAAAATTTGTAGAGCTGTTAAAGGATCCAGATCACCATACAACAGATAAAGTTGCTCTTGTAATGGATTTACGAGGAAGAGAATTTTTTGATCAATTGGGAAGTTCGTTAGATCAATTAATGACTACTCCTTCAATCATCCCTCAAATATTATTCCTAGATGCAACAGATGCAGCTCTTGTTACTCGCTATAAAGAAACTCGTCGTTCACATCCTCTTTCTCCAACGGGTTCTCCATTAAAAGGAATCGAGATGGAACGTACATTTTTAGCTGAAGTAAAAGGGCGTGCACAATTAATATATGATACTTCAGATTTAAAACCTAAAGTATTAAGGGAAAAAATAATTAAACAGTTCAGAGAGAATGAACAAGAAGGTTTTTCAGTAAACATCCAGTCATTCGGTTTTAAGTACGGTATTCCGATTGATGCGGATTTAGTTTTTGATGTACGCTTTTTACCAAACCCATTTTATATTGAATCAATGCGACCATTGACTGGTCTAGATGAAGAAGTTTCCTCATATGTTCTTAAATTTAATGAGACTACTGAATTTATGCTGAAATTAATTGATTTAATTAGCTTTATGTTACCGCAGTATAAAAGAGAAGGTAAACGTCAATTAATCATTGCAATTGGTTGTACAGGTGGTCAGCATCGTTCAGTTACATTAGCGGAATATTTAGCGAACTACTTTAAAGATCAATATGATACAAATGTAAGCCATCGAGATGTTGAAAAAAGGAGCCATAAGTAATGGCAGGTCAACAATCGAAAATAGTTATTATTGGTGGTGGAACGGGTTTATCTGTTTTAGTTCGTGGGTTGAAAAAACATCCCGTAGATATCACTGCAATCGTTACAGTAGCAGATGACGGTGGAAGTTCAGGTCGTTTACGAGACGAATTGAAAATTCCACCGCCTGGAGACGTGCGAAATGTCTTAGCTGCTTTATCTGATGTAGAACCGATGCTAGAGGAATTATTCCAACATCGGTTTGCAACATCAGGAGACCTTTCCGGTCATTCCCTCGGGAATCTAATGTTAAGTGCAATGACTGCAATTACAGGTGATTTTTACCGAGCGATTATCGAAATGAGAAAAGTATTAAATGTCAGAGGTAAAGTTATTCCGGCTGCTAATCAAAGCGTCGTATTAAAAGCCGAACTAGAGGATGGCACAATCGTTTCTGGGGAATCGAAAATTCCATATTCGGGTAAGAAAATTAAACGAGTATTTTTATCACCAGGTAACGTTGAGCCACTAAAAGAAGCTATTGATGAAATCAAACGTGCTGATTTAATTGTAATTGGCCCCGGTAGTCTATACACGAGTATCCTTCCGAATTTATTAGTTTCTAAAATTGGCAAGGCTGTTATTAATTCAACTGCTAAAAAAGTCTATGTATGTAATGTTATGACACAAGCTGGTGAAACTTTGCATTATACGGCAAGTGATCACGTAAAAGCTTTATATCAGCATCTAGATTCAAGCTTTATTGATACAATTATTGTAAATGAAGGTAAAATGCCTAATAATATTTTAGAACTATATATCGAAGAGCATGCTCAACAAGTGCAACTAGATTTTGATGAGCTGAATAATTTAAATCTAGAAATTGTTCATAAATCAATCGTAAAGTATGATAATAATGTCATTAGACATGATACCGTAAAATTAGCGGAAATATTATGCGATCTAATTCCAACAAAGATTAAAGAATCAAAGAAAAGTAAGTTGTAGAAGGAGGGGGTGATTCAAATGTCCTTTGCATCAGAAACGAAAAAAGAGTTAACGACAATCGAAATCAAAGATTGTTGTTCGAAATCTGAACTATCTTCCTTAATTCGAATGAACGGTTCATTATCATTTGCAAATCGCCAATTTATTGTAGATGTTGTTACTGAAAACGCTGCAATTGCAAGAAGGATCTATGTATTAATTAAACGAGTTTATGATGTGGACGTTGAATTACTCGTTCGTAAAAAAATGCGTCTTAAAAAGAATAATGTTTATATTGTTCGAATTAAAGAAGAGGCACAGCATATTTTAAAAGATCTTTATATAACAGGTGAAGGATTTAGTTTTACAAATGAAATAGCAAAGCAATTAATTGAAAAAAAATGTTGCAAGCGTTCTTATTTGAGAGGTGCTTTTTTAGCGGGTGGATCAGTAAATAATCCAGAAACTTCTTCATATCATTTGGAAATCTTTTCGTTCTATAAAGAACATACAGAAGAAATTTGCCGTCTAATGAATGAATTCGGTCTAAATGCGAAAACATTGGAAAGACGTAAAGGATATATTACTTATTTAAAAGAAGCAGAAAAAATTACTGAGTTTTTAAACATTGTAGGTGCACATTCAGCTCTATTGAAATTTGAAGATATTCGAATTGTAAGAGATATGAGAAACAGTGTTAATCGTCTAGTAAATTGTGAAACTGCGAACTTAAATAAAACAATTAGTGCAGCGTTCAGACAAATTGAAAATATTCGATATATCCAAAGCTCGGTAGGATTAGATATTTTACCACCAAAGCTACGCGAAATAGCGGAACTACGAGTAGAATATGAGGATGTAACGTTAAAAGAATTAGGAGAAATGGTATCGAGTGGTGCGATTAGTAAATCAGGCATAAATCATCGATTACGTAAAATTGATGAAATAGCTGACAAACTAAGAGCAGGCGAACCAATTAAAATAAAATAAAATAAAATAAGTTAAGAGGGAAGAGAAGATGGTTGAGAAAAAAGGAAGAGTACTATTAGAAACTGGGATACAGGCTCGTCCAGCAGCACAATTCGTTCAAGTCGCAACGAGATTTCGTTCAGAAGTATTATTAGAATACAAAGGTAGACAAGTGAACGTAAAAAGTATCATGGGCGTAATGAGTCTTGCGGTACCTTACGGTGAAGAAATAACAATTACTGTTACAGGTGACGATGAAGTTGAAGCAATGGAAGCTATGTTAGACTTTATTGGGGAAGAAATTTAAAACTTTCGAGGTATTCATTTTAAATGAATACCTATTTTTTTTGCTTTAATAAATAAAAAAACTAGCCGAGTCAATTCGGCTAGTTTCGTGTCATTATTTAATTGCTGCAGTATTCGAAATTACTTTATCAATTAATCCATATTCTAATGCACGGTCTGCAGTCATGAAATTATCACGTTCTGTGTCACGCTCAATTGTTTCTAGAGGCTGACCAGTACGCTCTGCAAGAATACCGTTTAATTTATCACGTAAGAATAGAATACGTTTAGCTGCAATTTCAATTTCAGTCGCTTGACCTTGCGCGCCACCTAGTGGTTGGTGAATCATTACTTCCGCATTTGGAAGAGCGTATCTTTTACCTTTTTCTCCAGCTGCTAGTAAGAAAGCTCCCATTGAAGCTGCCATACCAATACAGATTGTAGATACTTGAGGTTTAATGAAGTTCATCGTATCATAAATAGCCATACCAGCAGTAATGCTTCCCCCTGGACTATTTATATATAATGAAATATCCTTTTCTGGATCTTCTGCTGCTAAGAATAATAGCTGTGAAACGATAGAGTTAGCTACGTTATCATCGATTGCACTACCTAACATGATGATGCGGTCTTTTAAAAGACGAGAGTAAATATCATAAGCACGCTCACCACGACTTGTTTGTTCAATAACTGTAGGAATTAAATTCATTTTTTCTCCTCCTTTTTTTAAACAAAAGATTGATTAATTCAATAATACCCTTAAGGTCAGAAAAGGTCAAATAAAAGAGATATTCTATTTAATGTATTTATAAAGCTAAAAGTAATAGACCTTTTTTAACATATTTACTTATGTAATACTTCAACATCATTAACGACTTTTCCTATTATTAAACGTAACTTTATGTAGTTTTTCTTTTGATTAACTGAAATTCTAGTGGAACTGTAGCAAGAGAAGTATTTTCAAGTTTTTTATAAATTAGTTTAAAAGCATTTTCTGCCTGTTCTTTAATTGGGTTATGGATGGTCGTTATGTCTAAAATCTTCGCCATTAAATGATTATCAAACCCTATAATAGCTAAATCACGCGGTACTTCTAATCCTTTTCTTTTTGCTTCAGAAGCAATTCCAGCAGCAACATAATCATTTGAACAGATGATTGCGCTTGGTGGATCATCTAGTTTCAGTATTCGTTGAACGATTTTTTCACCATCTGTACTGGAATAAATATTTGTAAAGTTATATTCTTCGATAATTGGAAGATTATATTTTGTTAATACATCTCTGTATGCCTGTATTCTTCTAAACGTATTCAATCCTTCCATTCTTCCAAACGCATTACTTATCTTTCGATAACCCTTTTGTATTAAATACTCTAATGCCATACAGTAACCAATATATTGGTCTAAATAGACGGAAGGTACGAAATCAGAATCTACTCTTTCTAAAGCGATAATAGGACCGTACTTACTATAAGGTTCAATTTCACTCCATTTTGTCCTACGTATTGTAATAACGATGGCATCGATTTCTTTTCTTCGTAAAGCCTCTAGAGCATCAAGCTCCCCGTCTTTTTCATTTTGGGTCGAATACGTAATCGTCTTATAACCGTATTCATTTGCGATCGAAATAAAGCTATTTATGTATGGTAATAATATTTCATTTATTTCTGGCGTAATAATTCCAATTAAAAAATTTCTGCCTCTTTTTAGTTTCACTGCATTTAAATTTGGAACGTAATCAAATTGCTCGATAACTTTGAGTACCTTTTTTTTGGTTTCTTCTTTAACATATGGATGATTATTTAGGACTCTTGAAACCGTACTTGGTGACACATTTGAAAGTTTAGCAATTTCTTTAATATTTAACATACTTAAGTCCCCTTAAATGTGATCCAGCTTTCTTACTACTACATTATCATAGTAGTCATTGATTATTCCAAAAATTTAATAAAAAATGGTTGACCTGAAATGCATTTCAGAAATTATGATAGCCATGTAAAGAATATAAGAAAAATTGAATAGGAGGAGAACCAAAATGAGTAAGTTTCAATCGACATTTCCTGAAAATTTTTTATGGGGAGGCGCAATTGCTGCAAATCAAGCTGAAGGTGCTTATTTAGAAGGTGGAAAAGGATTAACTACTGTTGATTTACTTCCTACAGGAAAAGAGCGATTTTCATTTATGTTAGGAAAAGTAGATTCACTAAAATTAAAAGATGGTGTTTATTATCCATCACATGAGGCGATTGATTTTTATCATCGCTATAAAGAGGATATAGCCTTGTTTGCAGAAATGGGATTTAAATGCCTGCGATTATCAATTGCATGGTCGAGGGTCTTCCCGAATGGTGACGATGAGATTCCGAATGAAGCAGGTCTTCAATTTTATGATGATGTTTTCGATGAATTGCTAAAATATAATATTGAACCAGTCGTTACGACTTGTCATTTTGATGTGCCGATTCATTTAGTCGAAAAGTATGGTAGCTGGAAAAATAGAGCAATGATCGGTTTCTATGAGAATTATACTAGAACGATATTTGATAGATATAAAAATAAGGTTAAATATTGGATGACGTTTAATGAAATTAATATGCTTTTACATGCTCCATTTATTGGTGCAGGCATCATTGTGAATGAAGAGGAGAATAAGGAACAAGTTCTTTATCAAGCAGCACATCATCAACTTGTGGCAAGTGCTTTAGCTGTAAAAGCTTGCCATGAAATTAGTCCAAATGCTCAAATCGGATGTATGCTTGCAGCGGGAGCAACTTATCCTTATACATGTCATCCAAACGATATATGGGAAGCGATTGATAAAGACCGGGAATCATTCTTTTTCATTGATGTTCAATCAAGAGGCGAATATCCTGGGTACGCCAAACGATATTTTAAGGAAAATAATCTTCAGATCGCTATGGAAAAAGGTGATGAAGAAATTTTAAAAAATAATACGGTAGACTATATTGGTTTTAGTTACTATGCGAGTCGTTGCGCTAGTACCGACCCTGAAGTATTAAGTCAGTTAACAGAAGGGAATATTTTTGCATCTATTAAAAATCCGTATTTAAAAGCTTCGGAATGGGGATGGCAAATTGACCCGAAAGGATTAAGAATTACATGTAATCATTTACATGAGCGTTACCAAAAACCATTATTTATTGTTGAAAATGGACTAGGAGCAATAGACGTCTTAGAGGAAGATGACACAATAAGCGATGATTATCGAATCGATTACTTAAAAGCACACTTCATTGAAATGTCAGAAGCCATTAAAGATGGAGTAGAAATTATTGGCTACACTAGCTGGGGCCCAATAGACTTAGTAAGTGCAGGAACTGGAGAAATGAAAAAACGCTACGGTTATATATATGTAGATAAAGATAATGAAGGTAAAGGCACACTAAGAAGAATAAAGAAAAAAAGCTTTTACTGGTACCAACAAGTCATTCAAGCAAATGGAGAAAATTTATAAGTTCTTCAGCTGACTTTTATACTGACGGAAAAACGCTTGTCTTTCGAGGCACTGAGTTACCATAAAAACTGATGAACACCACAGAAGGCAAGCGTTTATCATCAGTCTGACAACTATCCTTTTACAGCAAAAGAACAATTTAACAAATGAAAAAACAACCTAAATCATTGCGGTCAGAACTTTCAAACGATATAATTAAATACAAGATTTACTAAAAATACAAAGTTCGAGAAATACTTAGTCTTTATTTAGTTTTTATCTATTTGGATCCTGCATTTCCTTGATCCTAGATCCTCAATCCTGCTCTTATGCGTTCGTAGCTCAGTTGGATAGAGCACGAATGAATAAGCTCCAATGAAACAACATCGAGCGCACTTGCCGAGCCACTACTTGTAAACTCCATCTGAGGCAAGGGTTTAAACAGAGTGAATATCAGTTTAAAGTGTAACCGATGGAGATGTTACTTGAGTTACCTACTGAGATTGGGGCGACAAAAAGAGTATATAATTTCTCAAACAAATTAAATCATGCGTTCGTAGCTCAGTTGGATAGAGCATCGGTTTCCGGTACCGTGTGTCGCAGGTTCGAATCCTGTCGAGCGCGCTAAAACAAACTGAAACGAGTGATATTACCTGTTACATCTAACAGCGATTAATATCACTCGTTTTTTTATGTTCTACATCCTTTCGAACTAAGACTAAAGATGTAACAATCTCAATCCAATGATGAATGGGTTTTTCTTACTTTAAATCATATATTTAAAGTAAGAAAAAGGGGGATTTCGAAATGGATACGAATTCTTGGTTCTTAGAGGAAATAGTTAAATTCAATAAAGAGGAAATGGAAAGAGAGCTAAAATATAATGAAACCTACAAGCTTTATCCATCAACCAAAAAGAAACACTGCATCGATTTAAAAATAATTAAATTTTGTTTTTAACTAAAAAATGCTAACATATTGAGCCGTTTGATTGATTAAAGTTTAAAGAAACAAACCAAACGGCTCTTTTTCTTCAAACATTTCCAACTACCTGTATTTCCTATCTTTTAACTCTGCCCTAATTTTTTCCTCTATCTATTTTCAAAAATATATGTTATATTACTAATTGCGATGAGCTAATTTGAGTAAGTCGAGAGATATGCGTAAGCTAAACGCGCGGATGTGGCCGCCCGGTCTCTCGCCTCAAACGCATCAAGACGTCTGCTGCGGCAGGCGTCTTTCTTTTTGCTTATTCCTTTGTGTATAATAGTACATATTAAATTTGAAGGGAATGTTTGTGTGTTAACAATCACTGAATACACTGTAGAAGAAATTAAAGACCCATTTGGTATTATAGAAGGCAATCGTTATGAATTTTTGTTATATATTGACGTGCCAGAGGATGACGAATTATATAATGAAAAAGGGATCTACATAAAAGTACTTTTTGGATTAAATAACGGAGAGTCAAAATTAATTAAATATGATTTATTTGAAACTGAAACGAATAATTATTTAGATTTTGATTTAGAAGAAGATGAAGAAAAAGAAGTGTTCGAATTTTGTAAATCGCATTTAACAACTGAGGATTAATACGTTTTTTTATGATTGTGTTGTTAATCAAAACACACTGAGCTAGAATATAGGCTTTTTAGGCTGATTTATAACACACTATTGAATTTTTATAAACACAGTAGGTAATGTGTTTACACACTTTTAAAACACTACATTACAAATTCGTAATGCAAAAAATATGTTGAATTTTAAAACCTTGATTTTTCAAGGTTTTTTTATTTTGCATTTATAATTTATAGACTTTTTAGAAAATTGGCACATAATTTGCAATACTTAAATTGATTTAACTACTTGTCTAAATAACGCATAGTTCTTTTGTCATTATTTGTAAAAATGTAAGCGTTATATTGACAGGATTATTTAAGTAGGAGGTGGAGAATGAATATCTTATTGGTATGTTCAGCAGGAATGTCAACTAGTTTACTAGTTACAAAAATGGAACAAGCGGCTAAATCAAGAGGGCTTCAAGCAAGAATATGGGCTGTCGCTGGAGATGCTGCAAAAGAAAATTTAGAACAAGCAGATGTATTACTACTAGGGCCACAGGTTCGTTATCTAGCTTCAGAAATGAAGAAGATTGCAGAGCCTAAAGGGATACCAGTAGATATTATTAATCCAGTGCATTATGGGTTGATGAATGGCGAAGCTGTATTAGAAATGGCTATAAATTTGAAGAAATAAAACGGGGTATTTAAAAACTAGAGAGAAAAGAAGGTGTACGAAAATGATGCGTTTTGCTGAGAAGTATATAATGCCTGCAGCGGCGAAGTTTGGAAATCAACGTCATTTGTTAGCGATTCGTGATGCTTTAATTGGCATGATTGCAATTACGATGATCGGGGCTTTTGCGGTACTGATAAATAATTTAGGTGGCGCAATTCATGGCTACGATAAGATGATGGAAACAGTATTCGGTGCAAACTGGAAAACATTAGGTGGAGACATTTGGTGGGGAACGTTTGCGTTCATGACTGTATTTGCTGTAGTTGGTATTGCACATAGATTAGCTCGTTCTTATGGTGATGAAGGTTTTGAAGCAATGCTTGTCGCATTAGCTTGTTATTTTGTACTTGTTCCACAATCTTTAGCTGCAGTATCTGTTACATTAGATGGAGGTAAAACAGCTACAGGTGGTACTTGGGGCCTTGTAAGCTGGAATTCTTTAAACTCTACTGCGTTATTCACTGGTATTATCGTGGCACTAGTTGCAACAGAAATTTTTGTAAGATTAGCTAGAGTAAAACAGTTGGTAATTAAATTACCAGACGGTGTTCCACCTGCTGTATCAAAAGCATTTGCTAAATTATTACCAGGTATGTTAACGATTTTCATCGTCGCATTAGTTGGTTTATTATTTAGATTATACATTTCAGACGGTGTATTCTTTAACGACTGGTTAAATTCAGTCCTTGTAAAACCATTAACTGATGCAGCTGATTCATTAGGATTTGCAGTTGCGATTGCTTTCTTTGTCCATTTCTTCTGGGCTTTAGGTTTACATGGTCCAAATATTTTAGGAGGTATTACAACTCCATTATTAACAACTTTAGGTAACCACAATATTGACTTATATGCTAAAGGTGTTACAGATTTAGATAAGTATTCAGTATTAGCAGGTCCATTCTTAGATGCTTTCGTTTATATGGGTGGTTCTGGTACAACGATTGGATTAATCATTGCGATGTTTATTGTTAACCGTAGACGTCACAAACAGATGATTGCTTTAGGTACCCCTCCTGGATTATTTAATATTAATGAACCAATCATTTTCGGTTTACCAATTGTATTAAACCCAGTTTGGTTAGTACCATTTATCCTTACTCCAATCGTTTTAACAATTATTTCTTATTTAGCTGTTGCTTCACATATTGTATTCCCAGTTGTATCAACGATTCCGTGGGTAACACCACCAATCATTGGCGGATATTTAGCAACGGGTGGTCACTGGAGTGGTGCTCTTTTAGCATTAGTTAACGTTGTAATCTCAATTGTTATTTACCTACCATTCGTTATAGTAGCTGAAAGAATGGAATCTAAAAAATCAACAGAAACTGTAAGTGATAACTCATTAAATCTTTAATAGAATTTGAAGGAGACGAGTGCAAATGCGTACCGACACGAATAATGAACAAATTGCATTTCAACTTATACTTCATTCAGGTAATGCAAAGAGTTTATTAATGGAAGCGATGTATAGAGCTCGCGAGGGGAAATTTGAGGAAGCACGTGAGAAAGTAAAAGAAGCGAATGAAGAACTACGGCATGCTCATCATTCTCAAACCTCGCTAATTCAAAGTGAAGCAAGCGGGCAACAATATAAAATTAATATATTGTTAGTACATGCGCAGGATCATTTAATGAACACTCTTACTACAAGAGATTTAGTTGAGGAAATTATTTACTTGCATGAAAAGACTTCACTAAATAAATGAATGATAAAAAGTGATGTAGATTCAATCTACATCACTTTTTTTATTGCCCATATGCGAAGGAAACAAGATATCAAGTGTATAATTTAAAGTGAGTATTTTTAGTTTTTTTAAAACACTATTATATAGTGTGTTTGTATTTAAACACACTAGCTAAAGAATGACACACTAAAACTTATTTAGAAAATTTATGAAAAAAAACTAACACACTAAGAAAAATAGAGAAAATAGACTTCAATGTTTTAAAAAGAAATAAATTCTTAAATGTCTTACAGAACAAGGCTTGTAAGCTATTAGACAGGTAATTTCTTATAAGAGTTAAAAACTTGGCACGCCATTTGCTATATAAAAGAGTGTACGAATTAAATAATTTGTAGATTGCTTGAGGAATCGTGCTTATAGCGAGCAGTTAAATTTGTAAGCGCTACAACATACTAATACTAGGAGGAATAATAATGAATATTTTATTAGCTTGTTCAGCAGGGATGTCTACTAGTTTACTAGTAACTAAAATGGAGAATGCAGCAAAGGAAAAAGGCATAGAGGCAAAAATTTGGGCAGTATCTGGTGATGCTGCAAAAGATAATTTAGATCAAGCAGATGTACTATTATTAGGACCACAAGTTCGTTATTTAGCTTCGGAGATGAAGAAAATCGCTGAACCAAAAGGGATCCCAGTTGATGTTATTAATCCTGTTCACTACGGTTTAATGAACGGTGAAGCTGTTTTAGAATTAGCACTTAGTTTAAAAAAGTAACAGCAGTAAATTCATAATTAATCACACAAAGGAGTCGTAGAAAAAATGATGAATTTTGTAGAAAAATATATAATGCCAGCTGCAGCAAAGTTCGGTAACCAACGTCATTTATTAGCTATACGTGATGCATTAATTGGAATGATTGCCATTACGATGGTAGGTTCATTTGCCGTATTATTCAATAACTTAGGTGGCGCAATTAAAGGCTACGACAAAATGATGGAATCACTTTTTGGCGTTAAATGGAATACATTAGGTTTGGACATTTGGTGGGGAACACTTGCGTTCATGACTGTTTTTGCAGTAGTTGGGATATCACATAAGTTAGCTCGTTCCTATGGTGATGAAGGTTTCGAGGCAATGCTTGTAGCCTTAGCATCCTATTTCGTATTAGTTCCTCAATCATTAAATACAGTATCTGTTACGCTAGAAAATGGCGAAAAAGCTACAGGTAGTACGTGGGGATTAGTAAACTGGAGCTATACAAATTCAACAGCGTTATTTACTGGAATTATAGTAGCAATTATTGCAACTGAAATATTTATTCGTCTAACAAAGGTAAAACAATTAGTAATTAAATTACCTGATGGTGTTCCACCGGCTGTTTCAAAAGCATTTGCGAAATTATTACCTGGTATGTTAACAATTTTTAGCATTGCACTAGTTGGTTTATTATTTAGATTATATCTATCTGACGGAGTATATTTTAATGACTGGTTGAATTCAGTGCTTGTAAAACCTTTAACGAATGCAGCGGATTCGTTACCATTTGCGATTGGTATTGCATTCTTTATTCACTTCTTCTGGGTACTTGGATTACATGGCCCAAATATCTTAGGTGGAATTACTACTCCTTTATTTACTTCTTTAGGAAATCATAATATTGATTTAGCAGCAAAAGGAGTTTCTAAATGGAGTGATTATAATGTAATGGCTGGTCCATTCTTTGATGCTTTCGTATTCTTAGGTGGTTCAGGTGCAACATTAGGTTTAATTATTGCAATGGTTTTAGTGAATAGAAAGCGTAATAAACAAATGATTGCACTAGGTGGTGCGCCAGGTCTATTCCAGATTAATGAGCCAATTCTATTTGGAATGCCAATCGTATTAAATCCAATGTGGATCATACCGTTTATTGGTACACCAATTGTATTAACAATTACTTCATATTTATCAATTTCATGGGGCTTAGTTCATCCTGTAACAACAAACATTCCATGGGTAACTCCACCAGTTTTAGGTGGATGGCTATCAACTGGTGGACATTGGACAGGTGCAGCTTTGGCAGCAATAAACTTAGTTATTTCAGTAGTGATCTATTTACCATTCGTTGCAATGCAAGAGAGAATGGATGCTAAAAAGATAAGAGAAGCAGCAAATAATCAAAGTGCTGCGATGTAATGCAGTTTGAGGAGGATACGAAATGAGTACTGTAGTGACGATCGAGCAAACAGCATTTCAGTTAATCTTACACGCAGGAAATGCAAAAAGCTCATTAATGGAAGCGATGCAAGCTGCTCGTCAAGGAAATTTAGAAGAAGCACATAGTAAGATTGAAGAAGCAAAGGAAGAATTGAACCTTGCTCATCATGCACAAACTTCACTAATCCAAGGCGAAGCAAGAGGAGAGAAAGTTGAATTAAGTATCTTATTAATTCATGCCCAAGATCATTTAATGAATGCATTAACAATGAGAGATTTAGTAACAGAAATCATTTACTTACATGAAAAACTAAACAAATAAAATAGAAAGAATAATAGAAAAGTAGTTTTGAATATCCAAGCTACTTTTCTTCTTAAAGAGCTTGTATAGAACACTACGTTTTTTTAACAAATCTTTTTTAGCAGAACTTAAAAATATAAGGAGTGAAGAGGATGAGAAACGGTATTAAAATAGCAACAATTGGTGGCGGTTCAAGTTATACTCCAGAGTTGGTTGAAGGATTTATTAAACGATATGATGAACTACCTGTAAGAGAATTATGGCTTGTAGATATTGAAGAAGGTAAAGAGAAACTTGAGATTGTAGGGAACCTTGCTAAACGTATGGTAGAAAAAGCAGGAGTACCGATGGAAATCAACTTAACACTTGATCGACGCGCTGCTCTGAAAGATGCTGATTTTGTTACAACTCAATTCCGCGTTGGCTTACTAGAAGCTCGTATGAAAGATGAGCGCATCCCTTTAAAATACGGTGTAATAGGACAGGAGACTAATGGTCCTGGTGGATTATTTAAAGCACTTCGTACAATTCCAGTTATATTAGATGTCGTGAAAGATATGGAAGAGCTATGTCCGAATGCATGGTTAGTTAACTTTACGAATCCAACTGGTATTTTAACTGAGGCGATTTTGCGCTATACAAACTTCCGTAAAGTGGTTGGTTTATGTAATGTTCCAATTCATATTCATATGAATATCGCCAAAGGTTTAGGAGTTGAGCCAGAACGTGTTCATATTGATTTTATGGGATTAAATCATATGGTTTACGGAACGAAAGTATTATTAGATGGTGAAGATGTAACAAGTCGTGTTGTAAGTGAGTTTGCACGCCCTGCTGAAAGTATGACGATGCAAAATATTAAAGCAATGGATTGGAATCCTGATTTTATTGAAGCTTTAGGTGCGATTCCATGTCCGTACCATCGTTACTACTATCAATCGAAAGCAATGTTAGAAGAAGAATTAGAAGCAGCGAAAAAAGACGGTACTCGTGCTGAAGTCGTAAAAAAATTAGAGGAAGCACTATTTGAATTATATAAAGATCCTAATTTAAATATTAAGCCACCACAATTAGAAAAACGTGGAGGAGCTTATTATAGTGATGCAGCTTGTCGACTAATTTCTTCTCTATATAACAATAAAGGTGATATTCAACCAGTTAATACAATGAATAATGGCGCTATTGCATCGATTCCAGATGACTGTGCAGTTGAAGTAAGTTCTGTTATTACAAAAGATGGTCCAAAACCACTTTCAATGGGGGATTTACCAATTGCAGTTCGCGGATTAGTTCAACAAATTAAATCCTTTGAACGAGTTGCTGCAGAAGCTGGTGTAACAGGTGATTATAAAACAGCATTGCTTGCAATGTGTATCAATCCATTAGTAGGATCGGATCATTTAGCAAAAGAAATTCTAGATGAAATGTTAGAAGCTCATAGAGAGCATTTACCTCAATTTTTTAAGAATGAAAAAGTAGTAGCAAACTAAATTAATTAAGAGAGGGATGTAGCTCTAAGTATGAGTACATCCTTTTCTTCATCTACTAAAATAAAAGGGGAGATATAGATGACGAAGCTAATTGTAAACGCTGATGATTATGGATATTCAAAAGGTGTAAATTACGGAATTATAGAAGCTCATATAAATGGAATCGTTAATTCAGCAACTATGATGATGAATATGTTTGCTGTTGAGCATGGAGTTGAATTAGCAAAAGCATATCCAACATTAGGTTTAGGAGTTCATCTTGTATTAACAGCTGGTAAGCCTGTATTAGCCGATTTAGAAACGATTGTAGATGAAAATGGCGTTTTTCATAAACAAAGTTTTTGGAGTAATCAGCCAACAGTCAATCTAGATGAAGTTGAAAAAGAGTGGGATGCACAGATTCAGAAGTTCTTATCGTTTGATTTGAAGCCTACACATCTAGATAGCCATCACCACATACATATGCTACCGATTCTACAACCCGTTATAGCGAAACTATCTCAAAAGTATGAATTACCAGTGCGCATTTCTGAAAACCACCAAATAGATGGTATAACACCTTTTACTGATCAATTATTAACTGATTTTTATGGAAGTGACATTCCTTTAAACTATTTCGAGACAATTAAAGAGAGAATAAATAAAGGTGCAGAGTCAGTGGAAATTATGGTGCATCCCGCACTAATCGATAACCATTTGAAGAATGGAACTTCTTACTGCTTTGAACGTTTAACAGAACTAGACATTTTAACGAATGCAAAACTTCCAGAGGGTGTTCAGTTAGTAAAATATTAAACATGAATGAAAAAAAGCCGGTTTCTTCTAAGCGTTGAAGAAACTGGCTTTTTTGATTTTGCTCTGGTTATTTATTATTCAGTAATAGGTACTTCGTTTCGAGAATAAAACTCCATTAAATAACATATTTCATCATCAGGTATGATAATGTCACATGCATCCTCAATTTGTTGTAATATTTTTTTCATTTTTAAATAAAGCATATAGTCATTATTTATTTTGTTTTCTTTGTCTTTAAAAGGTATCAATGGCTCTTCGTTTTGAATACGATTGATCATGCAACTCATATGAAGGACAATTCCCATTAAATCTTCATTTTTGAAAAATCTATTTGTTTGTAATTGGATATCATTTAATGAACGTCTAATCACACTAATTACTTTTTTAGCATCCTTTAAAGAAATCGTATCTTGTAATGTTTCAGCCATTTTTAAATAAGTTTCTTCATAAGTTATTAGTTCTTGAATTGTTTTAGTAGCCTTCATATTTAGTACATCTTGTAAGTGGAATGTATTGAAAGGTACGTTTATTTCGAAATTAGAAACGATGCAAACGATACTTCGTTCTTTCGAAATATCATTTAACATTTTTTGTAATTCTTTTTTATTTAAAAGGCTAATTGGAACGATTTCAAGCATCTCTTTATCATAGACCAAGTTATTCGCTAGTATATTTTTAATGGCTATTGCACTTCCTTGACCAGTCAGACATGCAGTTAAAATAACTGAACGATTAAATTCGGCTTGTTTCTTTTTATTAGAATGAGAATTAATAAAGAAAGTAGTAAGATTCTTAACATCTTGATAAAGCTCATCTAAATTATAGCCTAGTGTCGCTTTTCGAGAGGCTTCAATTACATGTGCTGTACTTACCATTTGAATCACACGTACAGGAATAGAAAATTCGGCTTCTATTATATCTCCTATATAAGCTAATGAACCCATATCAATACAAAGGAGAATTCCATTTAGTTTACCCAATGATTTGATATAGTCTTTCACACGAATTAAAAATTCTTGAGGTGGTTCACTTAATGGCATATCAATTCCAATTACTTCTTCGTTTTCTAGTAATTCATTCGTCACGTTTGCCATTTCTCTAGCAATACCATTGCCATGAGCTAATACTATTACTTTAACATTTGAATTGATTACCTTGAAATCTTCATCTCCGTAAACAAAAAACATCGTAATAAACGCTACTTCATCAAATGGAATTGATACATTAGAAAAGTCTTCAATCATTTTCACACATTCAATTGAAACTGAAAACTCGTTTTTATATTGATCTCGAATTTGAGTTATATTTGGATGATAGATTTTTTTGTTTGACTGAATACGTTGTAATAGCGTTTGTATGTGCAAGCTAATAGCTACTAGTATTTTTTCATTAAACTTTTTATTTAATTTTTCTTCTGCTAATTTCAGTACCTTCTCACTTAATGTAACGATTTCAGGCTTAATGATTTTTTGGACATTTTCTTTACTGGATAGTTTTCGATTAATAGAAGTTAAATAATGCGTGAAATAACTTTCAATATCATTTTCCATTAGTAAAGATAACTCGTCCTGAGCAACGCCACGTTGTGTTAGTTCTTCATATTTCGTGTCAATTCGGTCATAAATTGTATCCGATATATTTTCCATTTGTGGATTACTGATTATACCTTTAGTTGGTGAAAATTCGAAATGCTCATTTAATAGAGTAATAGAATGCTTTACCTTTTTCTCGATAAATAAGCCTTCTTTAACATACCAATTTAAATCAGTACTATAAATCCGAATCTTATCATGCTTATTAGTAATATAATCTGCATAGGCTTTTGCGCAAGCTAATTGGATATCAGCTTTAAGCTGACCGATATTGTTTTGACACGGATAAAAAAGAAACGAGCGAATAGTATTTGCGCTTACTACGATTTCTTTTCCTAGACGAAGGCTTTCTTCAGTAAAAAACCGTTTAATCAGAGTTAATCTCTCTTCATATGTTCGATCCCTTAAAGCAGGTAACGTAATAACCATAGGAATTCGACGTGTGAATGTGGATAATAAAGTTGATCCTGGGTCTTCGGTTGTTGCAGAAATGATAAGAACATTCGAAGTTCGCTCATTTTCAGTCTCTCCTAGTCGTCTATACAACTTATAATCAATGAATGTAAATAACATTTCTTGACCTTCGGGTGTAAGACGATGAACCTCATCTAAAAATAATATCCCGTTATTTGCTTTTTCGAGTAATCCTTTTTGTTCAGTAGCGCCTGTATATGCACCTTTTCTAACACCGAATAGCTGACCTAATAATAGCTGAGGATTATTTGCATAGTCTGCACAGTTAAAGATAATAAAAGGTGAATCCTTACTTAAGATATTTGAGCTAATCGCAAATTCATGCATTCTTGCAGCAAAAGCTGATTTACCTACACCAGTTTCTCCAAGTATTAGAGTATGCATTCCATGAGGTGGATATAAAATTGCAGATCTAGCTTTTTCGATTGCAGGTCTTAAACTAATGTTTTCTTCATAAAAATATTCATACTTATGTTCTGTACTTACCGGATTTGTTTGAGAACGATTTGTTTGATGATGAGTTTGTATAGTGTTCGATGGAAGTTTGAAAACGACAGGCCTTGAATTTGTTTTGGATAGTAATTCCTCTTTAACTAGTTTATTTAAATCACTGCTAACGTTTGCCCGATCTAAATTTAATCTTTGAGCGATCTCAATGGCAGTAAAACCTTGTTCATTATTTTGAACAAAAACTTCATAAATTTGGTTCTTTCTATTCATAATAGCCCACCTGATATAAAGAGTTGTATACTTTTACTATACAGGAAAAAGTAAACGTTTTCACTATATTTTAATTTTATAAACAATTCGTTAAGTACTATGAAAAAGTTAAATATCGAGTAAAATAGTAATAAGGGAGTGAAGTAGTATGGAAATGAATTTAATGCAAAAACAATCATTGAAACTTGCGATGACTCAGGAACTGCGACAAGCCATTACAATGCTTCAATTTAATGCCCAAGAGCTTACAGATTTTTTATTTGAGCAATCATTAGAAAATCCATTAATTGAAGTTGAAACTCCTTATAATGATTTCTCTTCTTCAAAGATTAAACAGCAAACTACTTCCAACGGACAAGGAATGGAGTTATACACACGGAGAACGGAAACCTTACAAGAGGACCTTATTAGTCAATTAAATGAGTTGAAAATTGAAAATGAGGAATATAAAATTATAAAATATTTAATATATAATCTAGATAAAAATGGATTTTTAATGGAATCCGATGAAGAGCTACTACATGAATTAAATGTTTCAAATGTTCAATTACAAATCTGTATTGAAACTCTTCAAAATTTTGAACCTGCAGGAGTTGGAGCTAGATCTGTTAAGGAATGCTTACTAATTCAACTAAATAGGCTCGAAACGGATACAACAATTGCGAAGCAAATCATTAAAGGCTATTTTGATTTATTTGTTAATAAAAATTGGAAAGAAATAGCGAAAAAACTTAAGGTTAGTTTACCTGATTTACAAAAAGAAATTGATTTGATTTTAACGCTGCAACCTAGACCAGGCTTAAATTATTTTCAAGAACAAGTAAATTATGTAGCACCAGATTTAACTGTCGAAAAAATCGGTGAAGAATTTGTAGTACTAATTAATGATAAGATTATGCCGCGTTTAAAGGTACTTAACGAATATTCTTCCATTTTAAATGGCAAACATGAGAAGGAAGTTTCTGCTTATTTAAAAGATAAAAATACGCAAGTAAACTGGTTAATGAAAAGTTTAGAAGAGCGAAAATCAACAATGTTATCAGTTATGAATTGTATTCTTCGCAAGCAAATAGCATTTTTTGAAAAAGGTCCTGCAAATTTAAAAACGCTAACATTAAAAGAAATTGCAGAAGAACTATCGCTACATGAGTCAACAATTAGTCGTACTTGTAAAAATAAATACGTACAGACACCTTTTGGTTTATTTGAAATGAAGAAGTTTTTCCATCAAGGCGTAAGTGCAGATGGTGAGGAGCTTGCTTCAACGAGTGTGCAAGTTTTCATAAAGCAACTAGTGGACGGAGAAAACAAAGAAAAACCTTTATCAGATCAAAAAATAGTTGAATTATTAGCACAAAAACATGGAGTGGAAATTTCTAGAAGAACAGTCGCTAAGTATAGAGATATACTTAGAATTCCTGGTTCATCAAAACGAAAGCGCTTTAGTTAAGGAGAAATGGATGTCGATTAAGTTAACTTTATATACGAAAGAGAAATGCGGATTGTGTGATGAAGCAAAGGAAGCAATTCGTTCAGTTCAATTGGAATATGAAATCGATGTAACAGAAATCGATATTTACTCTGATGATGCATTATTAGAGGAATATCAACTCATGATCCCCGTAATTCAAATCAATGGAGAAACTGTTGCTTACGGTAAAATTCATAGAATTGACATAATAAATGCATTAAATGGGTAGTTATCAGTTGAAAGAATGGAATGACCCTGTTACAATGTAAATGTAGCAGGGGATATTTCATTTCTGGAGTAAATCTTGTGAAAAAAAACAACGTTGAAAAACGCTGTAATTTTTTTGATACAAGCGGGACATAATATGTCATAGTGGGACAAAAATGAGCCCGGATGAATACTCTGTGAAAGAGGAGATAGAAATGAACCACATTTTAAAGCTACAACACAAATTATTACCTGATCTAATTCCAGTTATTCAAAAAAGGTTTCAGATCCTACAATATATACGGATTATGCAACCGATAGGGCGCAGGAATTTGTCTGCTAGTGTAGGGTTAACCGAACGAGTGCTTAGATCAGAAGTTGCTCTTTTAAAAGAGCAAAGATTAATCAGCGTCGCTTCTTCGGGAATGACGTTAACAGATGAAGGATTAAGCTTACTTCTAGACCTAGAAGAACCAATGCGAGAACTATTCGGCCTGAAAAATATCGAGGACTTACTTAAAGATATGTTTAATCTGAAGGAAGTAATCGTAGTTTCTGGTGATAGTGATGAACTTGATTGGGTAAAAAAGGAGATGGGTCGAGCGGCTGTCAATTGTATAAACCAGAGGATAGAAACAAATAATATTGTTGCTGTTACTGGTGGTTCAACTTTAGCTGCAGTAGCTGAAATGATGAATGATGACTCGAAAGATCTAAATCCCTTATTTGTTCCAGCAAGAGGCGGTTTAGGTGAAGAGGTAAGAAATCAAGCAAATACGATTTGCGCCAAAATGGCTGAAATGGCAAAAGGTAATTATCGTTTACTTCATTTACCTGACGAACTAAGTGAGGAAGCTTATCTCACAATGATGGAAGAACCAAGAGTAAAAGAGGTTCTAAATTTAATTCGATCATCATCAATTGTCGTACATGGAATTGGAGAAGCATTTACGATGGCTAAACGAAGGCAATCTTCTTCAGAACAATTAGAAACCTTAGTCGAATCTGAAGCTGTTGGCGAAGCATTTGGATATTACTTTAATGAAAATGGTGAAGTTGTTTACAGAGTAAGAACAATTGGTTTACAACTGAACGAATTAGAGAATATTCCTTATATATTAGCAGTAGCTGGAGGATCTTCTAAAGCAAAAGCAATGGCATCTTTCTTAAAGAAAGGGCATGTAAACATCCTTGTCACAGACGAAGGCGCAGCAAAAGAGTTAATTAAAGGATGTACCCTTTAAAAATAAAAAAGCTTCTACCTATTAAAAGGAGGAAATTAAAAATGGCAACTAAAATTGGTATTAATGGATTTGGACGTATCGGACGTATGGTTTTCCGCGCAGCTTTAAACAACCCTAACGTAGAGGTTGTAGCAATTAACGACTTAACAGACGCTAAAACTTTAGCTCACTTATTAAAATATGATTCAGTTCACGGTTCAGTAAACGCTGATGTATCAGTAAATGGTGATTCAATCGTTGTTAACGGTAGTGAAATTAAAGTTATTGCTGAGCGTGACCCAGCAGTATTACCTTGGAGCGATTACGGAGTAGAAGTTGTTGTAGAATCTACTGGTCGTTTCACAGATAAAAAAGATGCTGAAAAACATTTGGGTGGATCAGTTAAAAAAGTAATCATCTCTGCACCAGCTTCAAATGAAGATATCACGATCGTTATGGGTGTAAATGATGATAAATACGATGCAGCTAGCCACAATGTAATTTCTAATGCATCTTGTACAACTAACTGTTTAGCTCCATTTGCTAAAGTATTAGACGAAAAATTTGGTATCAAACGCGGTATGATGACAACTGTTCACTCTTACACAAATGACCAACAAATTCTAGATTTACCACATAAAGATTTACGTCGTGCACGTGCTGCTGCAATGAGCATGATTCCAACAACTACTGGTGCTGCTAAAGCTGTTTCATTAGTATTACCTCAATTAAAAGGTAAATTAAACGGTGGTGCTGTACGTGTACCAACTGCTAACGTATCTCTAGTTGACTTAGTAGTAGAATTAAATACTGAAGTTACAGCTGAAGAAGTAAATGCTGCATTTAAAGCTGCTTCTGAAGGCGAATTAAAAGGTATCTTAGGATACTCTGAAGAGCCATTAGTATCAATCGACTATAATGGATGCACAAATTCTTCTACAATCGATGCATTATCTACAATGACTATGGAAGGTAACATGGTTAAAATCCTTTCTTGGTACGATAATGAAACTGGTTACTCAACTCGTGTAGTTGACTTAGTAGCTCACATCGCTTCTAAAGGTCTATAATAAGCAAAATTAATATGAGGGTGAGGGGTTTTTCCTCCCCTCTTTTATTTGATATTAAACCTTTAAGACACAAATCCAACATATTTTTAAAAATACTCTAGAAATAAATTCCAATTGATATACATAATCTGTTAAAATTGCGGTGACAATATCACAGAATAGATGCGACTTCGAAATGAAACGGATCGATAAGTGGAATTGAACATGTATGAATATTAACATTACTGGAGGCACCTACTATGAACAAAAAGTCATTACATGACATTGATGTAAAGGGGAAACGCGTATTTTGCCGTGTGGATTTTAACGTACCAATGGCAAATGGTGAAGTAACAGATGATACACGTATTCGTGCTGCACTTCCTACGATTCAGTATTTAATAGAAAACGGAGCAAAAGTTATTTTAGCTTCTCATTTAGGTCGTCCAAAAGGACAAGTAAATGAAGATTTGCGTTTAAATGCTGTTGCAAAACGTTTAAGCGAAAAGTTAGGAAAAAACGTTATTAAAACTGATGAAGCATATGGACCAAAAGTTCAAGAAGAAATTAATAAAATGAACGAAGGCGATGTTTTATTATTAGAAAATGTTCGTTTCTATCCTGGCGAAGAGAAAAATGATGAAGCATTAGCTAAAGAATTTGCTGCACTTGCAGACGTATTTGTAAATGATGCATTTGGTGCTGCTCACCGTGCGCATGCAACAACTGCTGGTATTGCTAAACATATCCCAGCTGTAGCAGGTTTCTTAATGGAAAAAGAAATTAATGTTTTAGGTAAAGCACTTTCTAATCCAGAACGACCATTTACAGCTATTATTGGTGGAGCAAAAGTTCGCGATAAAATTGGTGTAATTGAAAACTTATTAGAAAAAGTTGATAACCTAATTATTGGCGGCGGACTAGCTTATACTTTCTTAAAAGCAAAAGGGTATGAAATTGGTAAATCTCTTTTAGAAGAAGACAAAATTGATTTAGCAAATGAATTTATGCAAAAAGCGGAAGCAAAAGGTGTTAAATTCTATATGCCGATTGATGCAATTATTGCAGATAAATTTGGTGAAGATGCAAATACACAAGAGGTTGACATTGATCGTATTCCTGCAGATTGGGAAGCACTTGATATTGGACCAAAAACAACTGCACTCTATGCAGATGTAATCAAAAACTCTAAATTAGTTATTTGGAATGGACCAATGGGTGTATTCGAAATTGATAAATTTGCACAAGGTACTAAAGGGGTAGCACAAGCTTTAGCGGATTCAGATGCTTACTCAATTATCGGTGGTGGGGACTCAGCAGCAGCAGCTGAAAAATTCGGTTTAGCTGATAAAATGAGCCATATTTCTACTGGTGGTGGTGCTTCATTAGAATTTATGGAAGGTAAAGAGCTTCCTGGAGTAGCACTTTTAAACGATAAATAAGCTTAATAGCTTTACATTTAATAGTAATTGAAATAGAGTAGGATTTTATAACCTACCAATTGTAAGGAAGGTGTTTTACATGCGTAAACCAATTATCGCAGGTAACTGGAAAATGAATAAAACGCTAAACGAAGCGATGACATTCGTTGAAGAAGTAAAAAATAACATTCCAGCATCAGATAAAGTAGATTCAGCTGTTTGTGCTTCTGCATTATTTCTTGCACCTATGTTATATGCTGTGAAAGGAACTGAATTAAAAATCGGTTCTCAAAACGTAAGTGATAAAGATAGTGGTGCTTATACTGGAGAAATTAGCCCAGTAGCACTTAAAGACTTAGGTGTAACTTATGCTATTATTGGACATTCTGAGCGTCGTGAATATTATGGCGAAACTGATGAATTTATTAATAGCAAAACTAAAAAAGCGTTCGAACATGGTCTTACACCGATTCTTTGCTGTGGTGAAACACTAGAGGAACGTGAAGGCGGCAAATTTGAGGATGTTATTCGTACTCAATTAACAGCAGATCTTGCTGGTTTAACTGATGAGCAAGTGAAAAATTTAGTTATTGCATATGAACCAATTTGGGCTATTGGTACAGGTAAATCTGCAACTGAAAAAGATGCTCAAGATTCATGTAAATTTGTACGTGATGTTGTAGCAAGTCTTTATGATGAAACTGTTGCAGAATCTGTACGTGTACAATACGGCGGTAGTGTAAAACCTGAAAATATTAAAGAGTATATGGCTCAACCTGATATCGACGGTGCGTTAGTTGGTGGGGCGAGTTTAGAACCAGCTTCTTTCCTTGCATTACTGGAGGCTGTTAAGTAATGAGTAAACAACCAGTAGCGTTAATTATCCTTGATGGATTTGGTTTACGAGAAGAAACATTTGGAAATGCTGTTGCACAAGCAAAGAAACCAAATTATGATAGATATTGGAATAAATATCCGCATGCACAACTAACTGCATGTGGTGAAGCAGTAGGTCTTCCTGAAGGTCAAATGGGAAATTCCGAAGTAGGTCATTTAAATATCGGGGCTGGACGAATTGTTTATCAAAGTTTAACACGTGTTAACAAAGCAATTCGCGAAGGTGAATTCGAAAAAAATGATACATTCATCGATGCAATAAAAAGTGCAAAAGAAAAGGATAAAGCATTACATATTTTCGGACTATTGTCTGATGGTGGTATACACAGTCATATTAATCACATGTTTGCTTTATTAAAATTAGCTGCTGAAGAAGGCATGAAGAAAGTTTATGTTCATGCATTCTTAGATGGAAGAGATGTAGGTCCAACAACAGCTAAAAAGTATATTGATCAAACAGAAGAAAAATTTAAAGAATATGGTGTCGGAGAGTTTGCAACAATTTCTGGCCGATACTATTCCATGGACCGAGACAAGCGCTGGGACCGTGTAGAAAAATGTTATTGTGCAATGGTTTATGGTGAAGGGCCAACTTATTCAAATCCAACTGAATTAATTGAAGATTCGTATGCGAATGGAATCCATGACGAATTCGTTTTACCTTCAGTAATGGTAAAAGAAGATGGTAAACCGGTTGCTACAATTGGTGATGAAGATTCGATTATCTTCTATAACTTCCGACCTGACCGTGCAATTCAAATTTCAAATGTATTTACTAATGAAGATTTCCGTGACTTTGATCGAGGAAGTAAGTTCCCGAAAAATGTTCACTTTGTTTGTTTAACTCATTTTAGTGAGACAGTTCAAGGTTATGTTGCATTTAAGCCAACAAACTTAGATAACACTTTAGGTGAAGTGCTTGCTCAAAATAACCTAAAACAGTTACGTATTGCTGAGACGGAAAAATATCCACACGTTACATTTTTCTTTAGTGGTGGCCGTGAAGCGCAATTCCCAGGTGAAGAACGTATTTTAATCAACTCGCCAAAAGTTGCAACTTACGATTTAAAACCTGAAATGAGTGCTTATGAGGTTAAGGATGCTTTATTGAAAGAAATAGCAGCAGACAAGCATGATGTAATCATCTTAAACTTCGCAAATCCAGATATGGTAGGACATTCAGGTAAACTTGAGCCAACAATTAAAGCAATTGAAGCGGTTGACGAATGTTTAGGTGAAGTAGTAGATGCAATTATTGCAAAAGGTGGAAAAGCAATCATCACTGCTGACCATGGTAATGCTGATGAAGAGATTACACCAGAGGGTGAACCTATGACAGCTCACACAACGAATCCTGTTCCTGTTATCTTAACAGAAGAAGGCATTACGTTACGTGAAGATGGAATTTTAGGTGATTTAGCTCCAACGGTTCTTGCTTTATTAAACGTAGAGCAACCAAAAGAAATGACTGGTAAATCACTTATTAAATAAGTGAACAGTTAATATATAAAGTTTTAAATAAGCGTATATCGCAATAAAAGGAGAGATTTTATTATGTCAATGATTATTGATGTTTATGCTCGCGAAGTATTAGATTCTCGTGGTAACCCTACTGTAGAAGTAGAAGTTTATACTGAAGATGGCGGCTTTGGTCGTGCATTAGTACCAAGTGGTGCTTCAACTGGTGAATATGAAGCAGTTGAATTACGTGATGGTGACAAATCTCGTTACCTTGGAAAAGGTGTAGAGAAAGCTGTAGCTAACGTAAATGATATTTTAGCTGAAGAAATCGTTGGATACGAAGTAACTGATCAAGTATCAATCGACCGTCGTATGATTGAACTTGATGGTACTGAAAACAAAGGAAAATTAGGTGCTAACGCAATTCTTGGTGTATCTATGGCAGTAGCTCGTGCAGCAGCTGATGAATTAGGTTTACCTTTATACCAATACCTTGGTGGATTTAATGCGAAGCAATTACCAGTTCCAATGATGAACATCATCAATGGTGGTTCTCACGCTGATAACAACGTAGACTTCCAAGAGTTCATGATCTTACCTGTAGGTGCTAGCAGCTTTAAAGAAGCAATCCGTATGGGTACTGAAATTTTCCACAACTTAAAAGCAGTTTTACACGGAAAAGGTTTAAACACAGCTGTAGGTGACGAAGGTGGATTCGCTCCAAACCTTGGTTCAAACCGTGAAGCTTTAGAAGTAATCATGGAAGCTATTGATAAAGCTGGTTACAAAGCTGGTGAAGAAGTATTCTTAGGAATGGACGTTGCTTCTTCTGAATTCTACAACAAAGAAACTGGTAAATATGATCTTGCAGGTGAAGGACGCACTGGCGTATCTTCAGCAGAAATGGTTGACTTCTACGAGCAACTTTGCAATGATTTCCCAATTCTTTCAATTGAAGATGGCTTAGATGAAAATGATTGGGATGGTCACAAATTATTAACAGATCGTTTAGGCAAACGAGTTCAATTAGTTGGTGACGACTTATTCGTTACAAACACTAAAAAATTATCTGAAGGTATTGAAAAAGGTATCTCTAACTCAATCCTTATCAAAGTTAACCAAATCGGAACACTTACTGAAACTTTCGATGCAATCGAAATGGCTAAACGTGCTGGTTACACAGCAGTAGTATCACACCGTTCTGGTGAAACTGAAGATAGCACAATTGCTGATATCGCAGTTGCTACAAATGCTGGTCAAATTAAAACTGGTTCTGCTTCTCGTACAGACCGTATCGCTAAATACAACCAATTATTACGTATTGAAGATGAGTTAGGCGAAAGCGCAGTATACCAAGGTTTAAAATCGTTCTACAACTTAAGAAAATAATTTAATCAAAACAAGTGCATTAACAAAACAAACAAAAATATAATCCATTATAGACATTATAAAGAGAAGGATCGTCACCTTCTCTTATAAAAACATAATCCATTATAGACTTAAAAAAAGAGAGAAGGATCGTCACCTTCTTTCTAAAAAAACATAATCCATTATAGTAATTAAGAAGAGAGGGTTCATTACCTTCTCTTTTTTATTTGTCTGAAAACCAAATAAGAATTAAAAGTAAATTATTTAAAGTAAAAACAGATTGATTATTAAAGGAATTTAATGATAAAATAAGAATGTATGTTCTGTAAAAGCGGTTCTCTTTTTTCAGAGTAGCTATAAAATTTTTTATATAAGTTTTTGATACGTAAATATTTGATTAAAAGGAGGAAATAATGTCAACAACTACTTCAAGTCCATCAATGGCTTCTTTGTTAAAAAATCGTTTCATCCAGACGATTCTTTCAGCAGGCTTGTTTATTCAGATCGGAATATGGGTTCGAAATTTTGCAATTTTATTATTTGTAGTAGAAAAGACGAATGGGGATGCTACGGCAGTATCGTTAATTTCAGTTGCTGAATTTGCACCGATATTTATTTTTTCATTTATCGGTGGGACTTTCGCAGATCGTTGGAAACCAAAACGTACAATGATATGGTGCGATCTTTTAAGTGCAGCATCTATATTTGTTATTTTGCTTGCACTACTATATGGAACTTGGAAGTTCGTATTTTTTGCTACTTTAGTTTCAGCAATTTTATCACAGTTCTCTCAGCCTTCTAATATGAAGTTATTTAAAGTACATGTTCCAATGGAGCAAATGCAGGCTGGAATGTCACTATTTCAAACAATGATGGCAATATTTATGATTTTAGGTCCTATTTTAGGTACATTTGTTTTTCAACAAGCTGGAATGTACGTTTCGATGGGAATCGTAGGAGTGGCTTTTCTTTTGTCAGCTTTCGTATTAACAAAGCTACCAAAAGATCAAGAGGAAGAAAAAAATGATCAAACGTCATCAGTATGGGAAGAGATGAAGTTAGGCTTTCAGTATGTGTGGTCACGAAAAATTCTTGTACTTTTAGGTGGAGTATTTGCGGCTGCGGGGTTAGGCATTGGACTAATTCATCCTTTAGCAATTTTTCTTGTAACAGAACGACTAGGGCTAGACAAAGATTATTTACAGTGGTTATTCGCAGCAAACGGAGCGGCTATGATTATTGGTGGTGGTGTCATTATGTTCATTTCGAATAAACTTGCGCCACATGTATTATTATTAATCGGTATGGCAGTAAATGCGATCGGAATCTTCGTAATTGGTTGGTCCGAACTATTCTGGCTCACTCTTGTTGCTGAATTTTTTATCGGTTTATTTATGCCAGCATTGCATATAGGTATTAATACGATTATCTTGAAAAATACGGAAGAAAAGTTTGTTGGAAGAGTGAACGGAATTTTAACACCATTATTTATGGGCTCGATGGTTATTACAATGAGCTTATCAGGAGTCCTAAAAGAACAATTTTCTTTATTCTCTATTTACCAATTTTCAGCCTGTCTATTTATCGTTGGAATAATCATTATGATTCCGATGTTCAAATTAATGAAAAATGTTTTAGTAGAAGCGAAATCATGATAGTAATAAAAAACCTGATTATTTTTTAATAATCAGGTTTTTTATTTTGGAGTATTAAATTTTTAATAAAGTTTAAAAATCTATTAGATTCTTCACTTATATATACAAACACAATTTTACCGGTAATTGATGTTTTGAAATATAAAATAAATTTTGAAGGAGAGTAATTAGAATGCCAGTAGTAGGACAAGCAGTTTTTGTTGAAAATTTAAGTAATGTCGACAAAACGTACAAACAATTAAATGATGAGTTTATTGCTAAAAATTCGGGTGGGTATAAGGATATTGTAACTTGTATTAGTCTAGGTGGTGCCGGAATTGTTTTAACAATAATAGGATTATTTATAGGACCGATTATTTGTGCAATAGCAGGTGTCACGATAGCGTTAATTGGCATAGCTGATGGAGTTAAAAGTGCTTTAGAAAAAGCTAATTTTGTATCAAATATGTCAAAACTTAAAAGCGGGACTTACAAATATTTAAGAATAAAAACAGCAATCTATAAGACGTTTACAGGTTCAGCATCTGGTAACATGTGGAGCTATACTACAAAACAAACAGCACAATTTATTTAAATTAGTTAAAAGATGTCATTGATAAATTTCAATGACATCTTTTTGTAACTTATCCATTAAATTTGAGTTAGTAATATAAGGTAAAATTAAAGTGAAATTTACTAAAAAGGAGTGATAGAGTTGAAAAAATATGAAAAAGATTTCATAGCTGATTACTCTATTAAAGATATTGAAATTAATAGAGTAATTAAAGAGTTGAAAGAAAAAAAGTATGAAATTCTCGAACAAGTTGAATTAAATAATAGTTTATATCTTGTTATTGAAAAATATACTTTAGCCTTAGGGTGTAAATTAGCAACAACAGTCATTATTTATGAGCAAGATGGAATGATGAAAGTAAGAATAATAACTGCTGGAGGGAAACTTAGTGAATTTCTTGATTTAGGTTCATATTCAAAAATTCATACTGATGTAATAAGTATTGTTGAAGAAATATTTGCTGGTTGAAGGAGTGATAGAAAAGAAAAAATTTGAGAAAGATTACGAAACTCAAATTGAAATTAAGGATATTGAGCAAAATAAAATAATCGAAAATTTAAGGGGAATTAAGTTTAAGATTTTAGAAAGAATTGAAATAAATAATTGTTTAATTTTTATAATAGAAAAGTTTTCATTAACTTAAGGATGTAAATTAATAAGTACAATATTAATATCACAGCAGAATTCTATTATTAAAGTTAAAGTAATTAGCGTATGCGGTAAAAAGGAATTATTTGAATTAAGCCCAAGTAAAACTATGCATAACGATGTAAAAAATGTTGTTGAAGCAGTATTTCAATAATGATTTCAAAAATGACTCATAATAATTTTTTATGAAATATAAAAAAGCTTAATCCATATTTATACAGATTAAACTTTTTATCTACAATGAATTTTATTATTTTATAAATGCTAGTTTAATAGATTGTTCGAATTCAGATTTATTATATTCATTTTCATTTTTATAAACGTACAAGCAAAACTTAAGTTTGCCATTCCTCTTTAAAAACTTTAATTTCTCAAGAATATTTGATTCTTTTAGTGAGTAATAAAAAATTGTAGTGATCCCTTCAATATTAAATAACTTTAACTCTTGAAACATTGTAAAATTACATTTTGCGCCGATTAATTGTGATAAGATTTTTAAAGTTCTTTCTTCCCCAAACGATTCAGTATCTTTAACAATATCTCTTGTATTAAAGGGTTGCCTAATAAAGATATGGTATATTTCTTGGATATCCACATAGTTAAGGTAAACTGGAGGGAATATTTTAAATACACTTCTTTTTTCAATTTCCATTATTTATTCTCCTAAATTTTTATTTATTGTATCTGTTAGTTGTTGGATTGATTGAGTCAAATATTCTAATTTTTTTTCAAATCTATAAAGTAAATAAAATATTATAGCTATAGGAAACCCTAAATTATTTATGAAAGAAATAATATCTGGCAAATTAAGCACTCCAATACTCTTTTTCTTAGTTATTGTTTTTTATAAAATCAAAAAAGCCAGGTGGCTCAGCGATTATATTATTAATATTTAAAAACTTCTCATACATTAAAATTTTTATTTCTTGAGATAAATCATCTTGATTGATAGGAGTTACTTTCCTTACATTTTTATTAATAATCACATTGAAATCATTCAATAGTGACTGAAAATCATCGTCATTTTTCATAATTGTAGACCTCCAATTTATTCATATTTGAATTTAGACTTGATTTGTTCAATAGCTTTTTTGTGAATTTTATTTACATTTTGAGGACTAGTATCAATTAATAAGGCAACTTCCGTTTGTGTAAAATTATAAAAATAGATTAATTTGATAATTAAGCGTTGTTTAGATGTTAGAGTTTTTATAGCCTTTTTCAATTGATCGTTATCTATTTCTTCAAAGGGATCCAACTTACTATAAAAAGTAGTAGTTTCACTTACTATTAATTCTTTATTTGTAAGATTATTCTTTGTTGTAGAGTTAATAGGTGAATCTAATGTTAAGATATTTCGTTTATTATGCTTATTTAAATGCTTATCAAAATCTATGGATTTAAATCGTATTAAACTTTTAAAGAAACTTTTTTTTCTAAATTCAAATAAAAATTTTTTAAAAGACGTGTCTATCAACTTTTGTTTCTCTAAATCTGGTTGCTCTAAATATGATTCAAACAAAATCAAATTATTTTGGTCTTCAAGAAATTTTTCGATTATAAATCTTTTGCTTTTCTCTAAATTATCCAAATACATGCTAACCTTTTTTTGATTTGAATCCATAAAGAACCCTGACCTCCTTAGGCTACATTGATATTAATAATATAAGTGGTCTTAATAAGTTAGATTTAAACCAAATTGAAAATGATTCACATATATAACAAAAATTATATTGGAAAAAATAATATGATTAATTTTGAATCTCAATAAATGTAAAAAATGGCGAATTTTAAAAAGAATTGAGAGGATTAATAAGTTAATCCATATAAGAGGTTAACAGCCATAAAATCTAAATAACGAGGATCATAAACTATAAACATAGAGTTTCCTAGGAGAATAAAACGATTGTAACATTTAAAAGATTTAATAAATGATTTGAATATATTATTTATGTGAAAATAGTAATATTATATGAACTTCACAATACTAGACAGCCTCCAAATTATGTGTATTTTTCGCTCATAATCTAATTGTTTTTTTACGTATTAAATAACAACAAACAATCCGAAACAATTCATAATAGATTTAAAGTCATATTTAAGAGGGACTTTAACTAAAAATTGTAGAATACATAGCTTAATACAATGGGAATAATAGTGAAACAATTACTAATCTTTAATTCCGTTAATGAGGAGGCTATCAACTAGTGATGAAGCGATTTAAAAAGTTATTGCAGAACAGAGAGTTTCAAACAGTAATGCTGAGTATTGCTGTATGTATGATGTTTTTAGCTATTCCAATTGGGATTATCTTTTTTTCTTCGCTTAATGCTGAGGAACGCTATAAAGAAGAACAGAAACAAGCAGAGAAAAAACGAGAGAAAATTATTTTCGAAAGTGAAGTAAAAGCCTTTAACGAACGCAGTAAAGGTACAAAATAGAATAAATGAGAGGAGGGGATCTAAATACCTTCTCTTTTTTCGTATAAGCCCAAGCAAATTAATCCGGGTCTAAAGTACGAATTACCTCTGAAAAATCAGTTTATTCCTATTCTGTTGATATAATAGTGGTAAATTTATTACAGAGAAAATGAACACTTTACTCATGATGTTATTTGATACGGCAAAAGCACTTGAACAAGATACGAATGGAATATATCATTACGTAAAAAGTAAAGGAAGTAATCAATATAATAGTCAAAAAGAACTATATAGTCTAGCTTACAATGTATGGGACCATGAAGAGTAATATTAAAAAAAGAGAAGGAATCAAACCTTCTCTTTCGTTTTTACGTTTGATTTTCTAGCAAACCAAACGGCGATAATAAATGCTCCAATTGTATCGGCTATTAAATCGGTCATTGTATCAAAGTTTCCTCCACCTTGCATAGTGCTTCCTAATAAATGATCTCCACTAAATTCCCAAATTTCCCATAGTGTTCCACAAAATACTCCGAAAGCAAATATAAAAATGAAAATGAAGAAAGGTGACATTTCACTTCTTGATTTTTCAGTTGTTAATTTTTCCATTAAATCAATTGCTAAAAATGCGACTAAAACGCCACTTAAAAAATGCAAAAATGAATCCCACCAACCTAATGAATAAAATTTAAGCATTGAGCCGAGGCATTGTGAACCAATTAAAAATGCAAAATATGAAATGATAATCGATAATTTAAAGCGGATTTTAAAAAACTTATCTAATATAAGTGGAACGAGAGCAACTACAACACTACCTAATGCAATTGGATATCTGTAAGTGTCATCTTTTATGAAAAAAATGATAAATAGGACAAGCATGCAAATAGAATAAGTAATAGATAAAATAGTTTGGAAACCTCTTTTCATTACGAATCCTCCATTCAAAATGTTTTATGATCAAGCGTATTAGACAAAAATAGTTCATCAAATTGACAATAAACTTTTAAAAATAAACATTAAAAATTAGAGTTTTTGAACTAATATTTAAATAAGAAAAGAGTGACAAATAGTTGGGAGGATAATTATGAGTTTTTTCGAATACTTAAAAGATTATATTTGGTATACTATTAAAACATATTTACTTCCATTTATTATTGTTATAATTTCAATAGTACTTGTTTTTTGGGGATTACTAGGTGATGAATTTACTTTTCAAAACATACGATTAGAAATAATCTATTTTATTTGTTTTTTCTTATTCGTATCTTTTACAACATATGAGATGAAGGGGCATAAAAATGAATAATTGGGAAGGATTAATTTCGGCGGAAGATCGAACGAAAATTTATTTACGAAAATATATTCCAGCAGAACCGATTGCTGTCATTCAAATCGTACATGGAATGGCAGAGCATGGCGGAGCCTATGAGAAATTTATTGAGTATTTAGTTCATAATCAATTTGCAGTTTATATACATGATCAAAGAGGACATGGGAAAACGGCGATGATTGAAGATGATTTAGGTTTCTTTGGTGAAGAGATAGAATGGGATGATGTCGCGAAAGATATTAATTTTATTAGTAAAATAATCAAAAAAGAATTAACTGATTTACCTCTTATCCTATTCGGTCATAGTATGGGATCTTATTTGAGCAGGCGCGTTGTTCAATTAGATGGCGGATTATATGACGGATTAGTTTTATCAGGGACTGGATACGATCCTGGTATCTTAAGGAAAATGGGCGTCTTTATATCTAGTGCAGAAGCTTTTTTAATCGGTGCTAATAAAAGAAGTAAAATATTAGATTTTTTAACTTTTGGTAATTTCAATAATCATTTTAAGTTTCCTAAAACAAGATATGACTGGTTAACAAGAGATGATGCTGAAATTGAACGTTATATTAAAGATCCATTTTGCGGTTTTATCTGTTCTTCTAGTTTTTACCGTGAACTGTTAAAAGGAATCGGTATTATACATAATAAAAAAGAGATAAAGAAAACGCCGACTTCACTTCCAATTTACATTTTTTCAGGAAGCAAGGATCCGGTTGGATCAAATGGTGATGGAGTTAAGAAAGTTTATGAGCTATATAAAGAGATAGGTTGTACAAATGTAAAAATGAAACTATACGATGAAGGCCGACATGAGATGCTTCATGAAACGAATAAAGATGAAGTTCATCAAGATGTAAAAGCTTGGATTGAAGAAGCTATATTAAATCATTGAAGGGTTGTACTCTCTTGTTGAAGTATAGTATTCTTCATAGTAAAATAGGAAGTAACAGTGTTGTACTGTGGAGGTGAAGAAATGCATACGTTTTTATCTGTACTATTAATTATTGTTTCAGTACTTATGATTGTTCTTGTACTACTTCAATCAAGTAAAAGTAACGGCCTATCAGGTGCGATTTCTGGTGGCGCTGAGCAGCTGTTTGGGAAACAAAAAGCTCGCGGTTTTGAATTAGTTTTACAACGAATAACAGTTGTTGTAGCAGTATTATTCTTCATTTTAACAATTGCTGTAACTTACTTTAAACTGTGATAAACTAGCTACCTATTCGGTGGCTTTTTTATTTTTGGCGAAAATTAAAAAAGACAACCAAATTCAGGTTGTCTCAGTAAGTATTTATCGTTTCATTGCAGCCCATTCTTCTTTACTCGGACCATACATACCAGGCACTGCTAGTCCTGCCTGTCTCATTAGCACAGTCATTTGACCACGGTGGTGAGTTTGGTGTTGAATCGCCATGCGAAGTAATGCAAAGATCGGCATATCAAGGAATCCAAACGCATTAATAATTTGTTTTAAGTCTTTTTCTTTCCATTCAGCTTGTGCTGCTTCAATCATTGATTTACTTGCTTGAGCGTATTTTTCAGCAAGTTCTTTTGCAGTTGCAGGCATATCTTCTTTACTCATAGGTGCTTCGAATTGTAAACCTGATTGGGAGACGATTGCTTTAATTGCTGTAGTAAGATGCCAAGCTAATTCTCCTAAAGAGCTAAAATCTTCACCGATTGATTGATCAAGTGATTCATCTGTCATAGCATTTAGCAATTTGATTGTGTTTGCTTCTTCAAACTTCCATTCAGTAATAAATTCTTCAACATTAATAAACATAGTCATCCTCCTTCTGAGTACAAACAATATTATGGCCACATTTATTATTAAATCATAACGTGTGAATTAAAAAAACTGTTTATTGGTAAATCTTTGAAATGAAAGGTAAAATAAAAGAACAATTTCTTTACGTATATTAAGTCAAATCTTATTATTGATCCATTAAACTGGATATAGATAAAAAAGTGAATGAGAAAATGACGATTAATTACTTAAATGTTTGAAACTGTTTATAGGTAATATAAAGGTAACGAAAGAAAAATAGGATAGAAAAGTTTTGGAGTGAGTATATATGAAAGTAACAATGCCGAAGCCATTTACTTTTGAAGGTGGAGATCGCGCAGTTTTATTATTACATGGTTTTACAGGTCATTCTGCTGATGTTCGCATGCTTGGTCGTTTTTTAGAAAAACAAGGATATACTTGTCATGCACCTCATTATAAAGGACATGGAGTTCCACCAGATGAACTTGTACATACTGGGCCAGAAGACTGGTGGCAAGATGTGATGGAGGCTTATCAGCTTTTAAAAGATAAAGGCCATCAAAAAATTGCTGCAGTTGGTTTATCTCTAGGAGGAGTATTTGCATTAAAGCTAGGTTATACTGTTCCATTGAATGGTATTGTCACAATGTGTTCGCCAATGTACATAAAAAGTGAAGAAGTGATGTACGAAGGAGTTCTTGCTTATGCGAAAGAGTTTAAAAAACGTGAAGGAAAATCGCCTGAGCAAATTGAAGTAGAAATGGAAGATTTTAAAAAATCACCTATGAATACATTAAAGGCCCTTCAAGGTTTAATTAAAGAAGTTCGTGAAAATGTTGATACAGTTTATGCTCCTACATTTGTTGTCCAATCTACAGTAGATGAGATGATTAATACGGACAGTGCGAATATTATTTTTAATGAAGTGCAATCTGATCAAAAAAAATTAAAATGGTATGAAAATTCAACACATGTTATTACGCTTGGACCAGAAAGAGATACGCTTCATGAAGATGTACTAGCATTTCTAAATGAATTGGAATGGTAGAAATAATTCTTTCTGGACAAACTTATATAAAATACCCTTTAAAAATTAAGTAAGTAAAAGGAGGGAAATACATGAATCAACAATGGAAAGAAAAATTATTAACTTTAATGAAAAGTGATGATTATCAACCTTTAAATATTCAAGGAATTGAAGAGGCTTTAGAATTAACTGAAGCTAGTGATTTTAGAGAAGTAGTAAAAACTCTTGTCATTATGGAGGATGAGGGTTATATTGTACGTTCGCGAAATAATAAATACAGTTTACCTGAGCAATCAAATTTAGTAAGAGGTAAATTAACTGGCCATGCGAAAGGATTTGCTTTCGTGATTCCAGAGGAAGCTGGGGCAGAGGATGTATTCATTCCGCCGTCAGATTTAAATGGAGCTCTTCACGGAGACATCGTTTTAGCACGTATTACAAAAGAGAAAAGTGATGCACGAAGAGAAGGAACAATTGTTAAAATTCTTGAGCGTGGTCAAACAAAAATGGTTGGTACATTCCAAGCACAGAAAAGTTTTGGATTTGTGATACCTGATGATAAACGTTTCGGTAGTGATATTTTTATTACAAAGAGCAATTCACAAGGTGCTGTAGAAGGACATAAAGTTGTCGTTGAGCTTACGCAGTTTCCTGAAAACGGGAAGAATGCAGAGGGTATTATTGTTCAAATACTTGGTCATAAAAATGATCCAGGTGTAGATATTTTATCGGTTATTCATAAATTTGACCTACCTCAAGAATTTCCAAAAGAGGTGATGGATCAAGCATATGCAGTTCCGGATGAAATTGATGAATCAGCTATCGGTACACGACGTGACCTAAGAGATCAACAAATCGTCACAATCGATGGAGCAGATGCGAAGGACTTAGATGATGCGGTTACAGTAACAAAACTTGAAAATGGCAATTACAAGCTAGGCGTACATATTGCAGACGTATCATACTATGTAACTGATAATTCACCGATTGATCAAGAAGCATATGATCGTGGAACTAGTATTTACTTAGTAGATCGAGTAATCCCGATGATTCCGCATCGCTTATCTAATGGGATTTGTTCTCTGAATCCAAAGGTAAATCGTTTTACACTTTCTTGTGACATGGAAATAGATCAAAAAGGTGAAGTTGTTAAGCATGAGATTTTTGAGAGTATCATTAAAACAACTGAACGAATGACATATAGCGATGTCAATAAAATATTAGATGACGAAGATGTTGAATTACGTGAACGCTATGAACCACTAGTTCCAATGTTTGAAGAAATGGCTGGATTAGCTAAAATATTACGTAATCGACGTATGACTCGTGGTGCGATTGATTTCGATTTTAAAGAAGCGAAAGTACTTGTAGATGAAGATGGTCATCCAACCGATGTTGTAATACGTGAGCGTTCAACAGCAGAAAAATTAATTGAAGAATTTATGCTTGTAGCGAATGAAACGGTTGCTGAACATTTCCATTGGCTAAATGTACCGTTTATGTATCGAGTGCATGAGGATCCAAAAGAAGAAAAGCTACAAAGATTTTTTGAATTTATAGCGTCGTTTGGCTATACAGTAAAAGGTGCTGGAAATGAAATTCACCCGAGAGCATTGCAACAAGTTCTTGAGATGGTTCATGGTCAGCCTGAAGAAACTGTTATTTCTACAGTAATGCTTCGTTCAATGAAACAAGCGAAGTATGAAGCAGATAATCTTGGTCATTTTGGTTTAGCAGCTGAATTTTATACTCATTTCACGTCACCAATTCGCCGTTATCCAGACTTAATTGTCCATCGATTAATTCGTAAATATTTAATTGAAGGCAAAATGGATGATGCAACTAAACGTGAGTGGGATGATAAATTGCCTGCGATAGCTGAACATGCATCTAATATGGAACGTCGTTCAGTTGAAGCTGAAAGAGAAACTGATGACTTGAAAAAGGCAGAGTTCATGCTTGATAAGATTGGTGAGGAGTATGATGGGATTATTAGTTCTGTAACAAACTTCGGAATGTTTATAGAACTTCCAAATACAATCGAAGGTTTAGTTCGAGTTGCCGATTTATCAGATGACTACTATAACTACGATGAACGCACATATGCGATGATCGGAGAAAGAACAGGTAAAGTATTCCGTATTGGGGATGAAGTTTCTGTTCGAGTTGTAAATGTTAATAAGGAAGAACGAGCAATCGATTTTGAAATTGTAGGAATGAAATCGAATAAACCTCGTCGAAGCGGTGGCCGAGGTCCAGTGAACTTGGGTGGCGGATCTGGTGGCCGAGGTCGAGGAGGACGTGGAAGAGGTTCTTCTGATCGAAATGGAGACAACACTCGAAGTGGTCGTTCTCGAGGAAGACGAGGAGACAGTCCTTCTCAAAACGACGAGAGAGATAGCGGACGTAGCGGGAGATCATCGAGAAATAAGCGCGACGATCGTTTTAATCCAACAAAGAGTAAAAGTAAGAGTAAAAAGAACAAACCTTTTTATGAAAAAGTAGCAAAGGGAAATAAAAAACGATAATTTAAAAACAAAGCAGTGAACAGTCAACAACTGTTCACTGCTTTATTTCCTTATTAGTCAGCTACATAGTATATGATCATTGTTTATGGTAAAATAAGTAAAGATAGAGAGGTGTTCTATATGCCAAAAGGTGAAGGGAAAGTAATTGCGCAAAATAAAAAAGCTTATCATGATTACTTTATTGAAGAAACATACGAAACCGGTATCGTCTTACAAGGTACTGAAATAAAATCACTGCGTGCTGGAAAAGCTAACTTAAAGGATTCATTTGCTCGTGTTCAAGGTGGCGAAGTGTGGTTACATAATATGCATATTAGTCCTTATGAACAAGGAAATCGCTATAACCATGAACCTTTACGTACTAGAAAATTATTGTTACACAATCGAGAAATTGTGAAATTAATTGGCTATACAAAGGAAACAGGATATACGCTTGTACCTTTAAAAGTCTATTTAAAAAACGGTTATGCTAAGCTATTACTTGGTTTAGGAAAAGGTAAAAAGCAATATGATAAACGTGATGATTTAAAGAAAAAAGAGGCAAAACGTGAAGTTGAACGTGCGTTCCGCGATCGCCAAAAAATCTAAATGGATAAATGTTGAAGCGCTGGAATTCTGTTATTCATTTAGAAACAATTGTTAATTGCAACTTGTGTCGGATATGCTATAATAAGTTTGTAAGTTAATCAGCTACAAAATAAATGAGCACGATGTGCAGATTTTATAGATTATGAAGCCTTTGCTTTATGCTTCGTAAGTCACTCATAGCGAACATATCTGAATAAGTTATGTGAGCATTTTATATGGGGACGTTACGGATTCGACAGGGGTAGTTCGAGCTTAAGTTGCGAGTCGAGGGGTCGGCCTCGTTAAAACGCAAAAGCCAATAACTGGCAAAAACAACAATTTCTCTTTAGCTGCTTAATTGCACTAAAGGCTCCTCCTATGTATCGCCCATGTGCATAGCTTAGAGGGGTTCACTTATTAGTGGGCTACGCCGGACCTCGCCGTCTGAGGGGAATGGAAGAGATTAATCAGACTAGCTATCAGGAAGCCTGTCAATGGGCTGAATGGTATGCGAAATTCTAATATATTGACTACGCTCGTAGAAGCTTAAGTGCCGATATTCTTGGACGTGGGTTCGACTCCCACCGTCTCCACCAATACATACTGTTTGGTGGTTTTTTTATTTGTTATGATAAGAACCGTAAACTTGCCATTCCAGCAAACTTACGGTTCTTTTTGTTTGTAGCAAAAGAGGATTCATTCGAATTCTTAAAGCTATATCTTTTGAGGATTAAAATTTTAATCAAATGTAGCTAAATAGCCAAACTTGAAGCATGGACTTTCCCTTTAAGGAAACTTAAAATTGTACAGCATTGATAATAAGTAATCAAAGGCTACGTTCTAAGATTGTGTTTAAAATTTCCCGTCCCTTGCTTGTTAGATTAATTCCTGCCCTGCCTCTTTTTGTTTGCAAATACCCTCTAATTTTTAGGGAATTCAACCGGTGTCTAACCTGTGCTTCAGATAATTTTATTGCGATTTCTTGACTCTTTTCAGAAATAATCCTTCTTCCGATCATTTTTCCTTGTTCCTCATAATTCATGATGAGGCTAAGGATGAAAAGTGATTCTTCATCAAGAGTACTTGAACCTGAATAAAAGGACGGTATACTCTCGATTGGGTCGCTATTTGTTTTCCTATGAGGAGGTTTTTGAAAAAAATGTTGATTAGGTAAATCATTTTTCGTTAGTTGGTTTCCAGTACGGACGGCAAGCATATAATCGATGGTGTTTTTTAGTTCTCTTACATTTCCATACCATGGATATCCTTGAAGTTCTTCAATTAATTCATTTTCAATTTTGACTTTTCGGTCCGATAGGGCAACAAAATGTTTAGCCAATATTTCAATGTCATTTCGACGAACCCTTAATTCGGGAAGGTGGATAAAGAGTACCTTAAGTCTATGGTATAAGTCTTCTCTAAAAAGATTTTCCTGAATCATTTTAAGGAGGTTCTTATTGGTTGCTGCGATAATTCGAACGTCTATTGGGATAATTTGACTTCCACCTACACGCATGATTTCTTTTTCCTGCAAAACTCGAAGTAGTCGTGCTTGAAGTTTAAGACTAATATCTCCAATCTCATCTAAAAAAATAGTGCCACCATTTGCTTGTTCAAATAATCCTATTTTTCCACCCTTTTTTGCTCCGGTAAATGCTCCGTCCTCATAACCAAATAGTTCACTCTCTACTAAATCATCCGATAAAGCACTAAAGTTAACGGCAAGAAAAGGGCCGCTATTTCGAAAAGAAGCATTATGAATGGCACTTGCAAACAACTCTTTCCCAGTACCACTTTCACCTTCAATTAATACAGTTAAATCATTCTTTGCTAACCTTTTGGCAATTTGTTTTGTTTCCTGGATGGAAGAGCTAATCCCGACGATATCAGGAAAGTTGTATTTTGCTACGTAACCTTTTTTAACAAATTCTTTTCTTAATTTACGTTCAAATCCTATGGTCTTAAGGGCATTTCTAAAAGTAACAATAATTGATTGATCATTTATATGCAGACGTTCTACTATCATGTCCAAGCCGTTTACAACAAAAATACCGCTTTCTTGTTGACTAGTTGAAAGGATAAAATTTACCAAATCAATATTATCAATAATGGAGTCAATAGGACGGCCGATCGCTTTGTTGTTTTCTATTTTTAGCATATTTTCCAGAAACTCATTAAAAACAACAATCCTTCCATTATAATCAATAGCTAGTATGCCGTCACCAACGCCATCAATAACTTGATGAAGTTGTCGATGAGCTTTAGCAAGATTCTTCGTTAAATCGACTATTTTTCGATAATACCTTTCAGAAACATGGTTACCGTATTCCTCCATTAAATGGAACCGCTCCAGAATGGACATGATCGTAGTAATATCGATTAGTCTATGACCAATATTAATCACTTTTTCTACAAAGTTCGGAATAATTTCAAGTTCGCCAGGTGTGATTGCAAGCTTGATCATTTGTATGTTAGTTTTTCCTGGATAATATGGGATATATTCAATATGGTTCAGTCCTAATTGACGCATGGTTTCAATCGATTCATATACTGTTTCATGATTATCATTCACATATAGGGCTTGTGTTCCTTCAGGCAAAAATAAAAGTTGATCCACGTTCTCATAATTTAATGTTCGTTTTGCAATGATTATTTCGCAATTCTCCCCAATAAAGTCTTTGACCGATTCAATCGTAAATTTATTAGGTAAAACGATTAATGTCGAATGAAATACTTTTGGGATCCTTTCTTCTACAGAAAAACTTTCGATATCTAAAAGATCACTTACCATCTCTGCTAGTTGTTGATGCAGAGCTTTTCGTGTTTCTTTTAAAACGGTAATCAATACAACGTGATTGTTTTCAAATTTGGTCATAGAACACCTCTTTAGTTGGATTTTATTGGTCTAAAGTTGGTTGATCAATTTGGTTATTTATTAACCAGATAATAACCAATTATAATCCATATGGGCATGACAAGCACTGGGAAAACACTGGAATATTTAAAAGAATGTAAATAATCATTCAAATTTTAATATTGGCACGATACTTGCTTTTGTAAATGCGTGTAAAGAAATAATGAAATTAGTAGAGTAATAATCCACCTATTCGCTTCTTTACCATTTGTTTAAAAAGGAGGAGGTTAAAAATAGAAAATCAAACAGAGAAAAACAATGAATAGATGAGGTGAGAGTAAATGAAACCACTAATTGGCGTTACCGGATATTATGTTGACCATAGTGAGATTGGAAAGGAAGGCTTACGTGGGCTGCCCGGTCAAGATATGGCTATCTTTTCTTATGACTACATTCGTTCACTTCAACGAGCGGATGCAACGGTTGTACTACTTCCAATCGAAGAAGCTGATCAAATCGAAACCACACTTAATCAATTAGATGGATTGTTATTGGCTGGTGGGGCGGATATCAATCCACTTTATTACGGTGATACACCTAAAGCGTATTTAGGCACTGTAGAGGAAGAGCGAGATAACTTTGAATTAAACCTGGCAAGGCAAGCTTTAGAAAGAGATATTCCTATTCTAGGAATCTGTCGAGGATTACAGGTGTTGAATGTTGCATCTGGTGGGTCTCTTTATCAAGACTTAGAACAAGAGATGGGCCCTGAACATTTCCATGTTCGGGAACAATTTCGTAAATGGCAAGGCTCCCATTCGATCAATCTTCTTGAAGGTGGAAAAATTTATGACGCTATTGGCCAAAAATCCTTAATGGTTAATTCTTTTCATCATCAAGCAGTGAAAACGCTGGGAAGAGATTTTGAAGTGAGTGCTTATTCATTTGATGGTGTGATAGAGGCCATTGAATCCAAAGCTCATCATTATGTAACAGCTGTCCAATGGCATCCTGAAATGATGGCAGAAAGGGATGTTCTACAGCAGCGTTTATTTAACCATTTTGTTAACGTAACTAGTAAAAGGGTAGTTAGAACCTAGAGTGTTATAAGTAATAGAATCGATGGCATTGTAGTTACCTCTTAAAGAAATAAAGGGCTATTTGTAATATGACAGTCTGGTAAGCTCGGCAAATGAGGTAACCAGACTATCAGTTGTCAAAAATTTATTGAAAAGGGGATCGGTATATGAGTCAAATGTCAGAAAAAGTAATTTCAGTCAAGTCAGGAGAAAAAAAGGTAAAAAGAGAATGGAAAATAAACGTATTTGCACTGTTACTTGTCTTTTTAGTCATTGCAACTTTTATTACACATATAGTGCCAGCTGGTGAATATGCACAGATTGAAAAAAACGGGCATACAACAGTAATTCCAAATTCATTCAAGTGGATTGCATCAGCACCGCTTGGATTCTTTGATATGGTAAAAGCTATTCCTACAGGGATGGTGGAAGCGGCTAATATTATCTTTTTTGTGCTAATTATCGGAGGATTTTTTGGTGTATTAAAGGCATCGGGCACGGTTGAGGCTCTTGTTTCAACCATGGCAAAAAATCTAGCTAACCGTGAAAAATTGATGATTCCTATTATTATGTTATTCTTTGGACTTGGAGGATCATTAATGGGGATGGCTGAGGAAACTTTGGCTTATGTACCGCTGTTTATACCATTGGCTCTTGCACTTGGATTTGATACGATAACGGGAACTGCGATGGTATTGATAGGAGCTTCCGTCGGATTTACAACCGCAATTATGAATCCGTTTACAGTCGGGATGGCCCAAGGAATAGCAGGTCTTCCGATGTACTCTGGGATGGGTTTCCGCCTGGTTTTATTCGTAATCTTGTATCTTATAGCTGTTACATTTGTCTATCGTCATGCTATGAAAGTAAAGAGAAATCCATCAACTGGAGTTTTCGGGAAATTCAATACACATAAATCAGATACCCTACTAACAGCGAAAGTAGAGTTAACAACAAGACATAAATGGATATTAACAGCATTTTTTATTAATTATGTTGTTCTTGTTTTCGGTGTTATTAAGTATGAATGGTATATAACAGAAATTGCATCACTATTTATTATTTTAACGATCGTAATTGCAATCCTTGGCAAGATATCGATTGAAGATACCGTAGAATCTTTTACACAGGGATCGGCGTCTTTAGTCAGCGGAGCTTTAATCATTGGTGTATCGCGCGCTATCCTGGTCGTATTGAATCAAGGTCATATTATAGATCCCCTCCTTCACCAAGTATCGGAAGGAATGAAACATATTCCTCCTTTTTTAAGTGTTGTCGGAATGTACAACTTCCAAGCGGCTATTCATTTCATTTTATCATCAGGTAGTGGTCATGCGATGTTGACGATGCCGATTATGGCACCGCTTGCAGATTTATTACACATTACACGCCAAACAGCAGTATTATCTTTTTCATTCGCAGATGGTATTGGAAATATTATTTTTCCGACAGGTGGTACGTTAATGGCTGGTTTGGCAATAGCAGGAATTTCCTGGACAAAGTGGGCAAAGTGGATTCTCCCTTTGATTCTAATTGAATACACAATCGGTTTAATAGCGGTTATAATTGCTCATTTTATCAATTATGGTCCATTTTGAGGTAAGAACTGTATAATGAAAGTTTTATAATAATGACCAGAGCCTTACTACAATTTCTGTAGTAAGGCTCGTTTGTTATTTCCTCTTTAAATAAAATTTTTGAGTCATAAATTAGATAAGAAAATTTACATAGTAGAATCTCAAATGTTAACAATAATATTATGGTGAATCTTTCACCTAATACTTCGATGAGGAGGGAAACTTTTTATGAATATTCGTGAAGGTTTAATTCCAACGGTTTTAGGTTCTGCTGTTACTGCTACTGGTTACGCTTTAAAGCAAAAACGTGGTACAAACAAAATGATTGCTAATACTGTTTTTGGCTTTGGTTTAGCCCATATTGTATTAGGGGCAATTGACTTAGTTGAACATCGGAGTTAAGAAAAGGAGAGTGTTGTAAAATACTCTCTCCAGACTGTTGACAAACGCTCGCTTTCTTTGTTACTTCGCCTGCCTTTGGTGCTCATTACCGTATAAGGTAACTCCGCTTCCTGCCAGGCTTTGTGCCTCGAAAGACAAGCGTTTTCAATCAGTCTGAAAATCAGAAATATGACTTTGTCTACACACTGAAGATGTATATAACGGTCAATTTTAAAAAAGTCATTAAGTGAACATTATTTTTGATAAAGTATAATGCTTGCTAATCTATTAATGAATATAAAATGTTAATATTTTTTAGCAATACTTGGATCTTTTTCATAAGTTTAAGATAATAAATACTAATTTTAAGAAAAATGAATTCAAATCTTAAAAGACGATGCTTTTTTTAAATTTGTTGTTTAAACTGATTAATTTTAAATAGTTTTTAATGAATACTTTTATTGAAGAATAAATTGATTGGAACGAAAGGGTGCTCGACTCCTATGGGAGATGCGGAAAGGCTGAGACCCCGCAGGCTTGCCGAGGAGGCTCAGGTTTCGCCCCATGGAAAGCGAGCATACTGTAGTGGAAATTAACATCACTTAACTTTTACTTTTTAAAATCAATTAACAGAAAGGATCTATTTTGAAAATTTTAATACTCCTTACCATCATTGCTGTTCCGATCATGATGAATATATTAGTTAAATTTAAACAAGTTTTTGGTTTAATCTTTCATTTTATTGCAATAGTTGCTTATGTAGTTTTTGGATTTATCGCTGCATTTTCTATTGCTGAGATCATCATCTATCATGAAGTTTTTATGACAAATATACATGCTGTTTTCCTAAATTTCTATTTTATTCTAGCAGGTTCATATTTAGGGATATATGGGCTATACGAATTGATTAGACTTTTTATTAAGCAGTTTTTGAAAATATAAAATGTAATTTATTTGCTTAAAAATATGACTTTCTATAAGGAGAATGTTATGGACATTATCCCTAGAATTAAATATACAAATTGGAGATATGTAAGGCTAGGACTTCAGCTAGTTGTCAGCTTCATACCATTAATCATCTTAACAACTTCTCTTGATACTTTACTATATCAATTCAGGATGATCTGCCTTTTTCAAACAGCGACCGTTATTATTTTCGCAGTGACCGCTTTTTTTAATAAAAGTGAAGAGTTTTTAAAGTTGACACGTATCCTTGTATTTTATAACTTGTTAGTCATATCTATTATTTTCTTAATTTATTATGTATCCAATATTCTGGTGATCACAAACTATTATGGTTTTGAAGGACTTTTTAGAAAAAATGTTAAAGTTGCGAAGTGGATTTATTTTTTTATTTGTTTTTTTCATCCAATTGCTTTGCCTATTCCTGAAGCGATAACAGTTCTAGCTGCAAGTGCAGTATTTGGTTCGTTTTACGGTTTTATTATTGATTTTGTAGGAATATTTTTAGGTAATGCAACAATGTTTTTTTTAGCTAGATATGGAGGCTTAAAGGTCGTTAACCGATTTATAAAAACAAAGCATCTTTCAAAGTATAATGAGTATGTAAAAAAAAATGAGACGCTTTTTATGACAATTCTTTTAATCATTCCAATATTGCCTGATGAAATAGTTAGTGTCGGAGCGGGAATTTCTGAAGTTAAGGCAAAAAAATATCTATTTATTGTTGGAATCTCTAAATTAATAACCTCTTTCCTAATTGCCTACTCTATAAAACTCCGGGAATTATTGTCATTATCAACAAATCAAATCATGATATTAATTTCAATAATCGTTTTAACAGGATTTTTAATTGCATCCTTTATTAAAAAGAAAAGAAAATTAACTACCAATGAAAAATAGGAGCTATTCACCTCCTATTTCAGACTGCCTGCCAAACGCTCGCTTTCTTCGTTGCTTCGCCTGCTGAGCGGTACTCATTACAAAGGGTAACTCCGCTCCTCGCCAGGCTTCGCGCTCGAAAGACAAGCGTTTCAATCAGTCTGAAAATCAGATAAATAGGACTTTGTCTACACACAGAAATATATAAATCTTAAAAGACGATGCTTTTTTGAATTCGTCGTTTAAACTGATTAATCATTTGTTCTAAGCAAAGAATATTTAAATCGTTATTTTTATGAATACTTTTTATTGAACAATAAGTTTATTGGAACGGAAGGATGCTCGACTCCTATGGGAGATGCGGAAAGGCTGAGACCCCGCAGGCAATGCCGAGGAGGCTCAGGTTTCGCCCCATGGAAAGCGAGCATACTGTAGTGGAAATGAACATCACTCAACTTCCTTTACGAAAGTCTAGCAATTAATTTGACAAGATTATTTTTCAACAGCGTGAAAAATAGGAGCTATTCAGCTCCTATTTTTTTACTTTAACGTGTTGCAGTTTAAGTTGTAACGGGCACATTTTTAAAATTCTTTATTATTTCTTAAGAATTATTTATAAAAACACTTTAGAAATATTAATAAAAATAATAAAAAATAGGAATGTTCATATTTAAGGATTTGTTAAAAATGATGAAATGAGGAAAAAATATTGAAATATCGTCTAATAGCTTTAATCAGTAGTTGGTTCATTTTATTAACTTGTTTGTATTTTCTTGGGATCATTCCTTTTTCAAAAAATGAACTAATTCATTTTATTACAAATAAACAAGAGTATGCTATGTTATTATATTTTGTTATTTTTGCTTTTCGATTAATCTTGATGATACCTAGTTCATTATTTTTAATGATAGGGGTATTCCTATTTAATCCGTGGATTGTACTTCTCATTTCTGTTTGTTCAATGTTTGTCACTGAAAGTATCATCTATCTTATTGGAAAAAAAATAAATAAGTCGGAATGGTATAAAAGTTTTCTAAACAAACATCCAAAAGTAGGTCAAAGATTAAAGAAGAATCAATATTGGATGTTGTTTATATTAGGTGCAGTTCCAACTTGTCCAACAGATGCAGCTTGTTTAATTTCATCAGCATCAGGAATGAAATACAAACCGTTTATTTTGATTGTCTTATTAAGTAACGCATGCTACGCACTATGGTATGTATTACTAGGCTCTTATGTGCATTTTTATTAATTATGCTAAAATCTTTATAATTCTTAAGAATTTTAGTGACTATTTCTTCAGATATACATTTTAAGATAAGCGTATCTTAAAAAAAATCTTTTTTTGGAGGAAAAGTTAATGAAAAATTTATTATTCCTATTTCAATATATATTAAAACCGCGAACTGTAGGCGCAATAATGCCTAGCTCATCATTTCTTGCAGAAAAAATGCTAGATGATATTAATTTTAGGACAGCTAATACAATCGTAGAATACGGTCCTGGCACCGGCGTTTTTACTGAAAAATTACTTGAGAAAAAAATGGACAAAACAAAAATCATTTTAATTGAAAAAAACCAAGATTTTTATAATCATTTAAAGAAAAAATATAGAGATAAACGTAATGTGTTTATTATTAATGGTAGCGCAGAAAACATAGTGAAATATTTGGAAGAAATGGGTATTGCCCAAGTAGACTATGTCATCTCGGGACTTCCTTTTGCTAGTTTACCAATCAATGTATCCAACATGATTTTATTTAATACAAAAAGAGTTCTATCTGATTCAGGTAAATTCGTTACGTTTCAATATACACAGAGAAAAATGAAATTTATCAATACCTATTTTAAAAATATGAAGATAAAAAGGGAATATAGAAATTTACCCCCTGCATATGTTTTAAGTTGCTATAATTAACGAAATACTTGGAAGGAATTAGCCAAATGATAAGTAAAATACTGGTTGTAGACGACGATGAAAATATAAAAAAACTGATCTCTATTTACCTTGAAAACGAAGGGTATACTACTTCATTAGTGAGTAATGCGGAAGAAGCTCTAGCATTATTACAGCATGAGGATTTTGATTTAATTATATTAGACATTATGCTTCCAGGGTTAAATGGGATCGAAGCATGTATAAAGATACGTGAAGAAAAGACATTGCCGATTATAATGATTTCTGCAAAGTCTGAAGATCTGGATAAAATACAGGGATTAAGTTCAGGTGCAGATGATTATCTTACAAAGCCTTTTAATCCCCTTGAATTAATTGCAAGAGTAAAATCTCAATTAAGGAGATATAAAAAATATAATCATGTTCAAAAAAATGATGAATCAATCGTAGAAGTTGGGGACTTGCAACTGAATTCTGAAACTCGCCAAGTTTGGGTTAGAAATGAAGAAAAAAGATTAACGCCTAAAGAATTTGAGATTTTAGAGTTACTAGTGCGTAACAAAGGTATAGTACTAAGCGTTAGTAAGATTTTTGAGGCAATCTGGAAAGAGGACTTTTTAAAGTCAGATAATACGGTAATGGTTCATATTACAAATATACGAGACAAAATAGAAGACGATCCTAAACATCCAATCTATATTAAAACCGTTTGGGGTATTGGGTACAAAGTATGAATAAATTATTTTATAATTGGCAACGAATTAGTTTCAAGTTATTAATCGCAATCGCAATTAGTTTTGGAGTGTCATTAATCTTTTCAATTATCATATCAACAGTGTTTATACAGCCCTATATTTTAAGTCATCAAAATAATGTTAATACATTACAATATAATCTGGTTATTATACCGAACTTTATAATGATCATTTTAAGTTTCATCATTAGTTTTCTATTATTAATTAGAAACAAAATAATCTATTTAAAACAAATTTCAAATACCGTGCATTTAATCTCGCAAGGTAATTTAGGCATCGTAATTGATTTGAAAGGGAAAGATGAATTAACACAATTAAGTATGAATATTAATTCGATGTCAAAAGAACTGGAAAGAAAATTTAAATATGAGCGCCAATTGGAAAAAATAAAAAATGAACTGATAACAAGTGTTTCTCATGATTTAAGAACGCCTCTAACTTCTATATTAGGGTACACGGATTTATTAAGAAAAAAGGAATACAAAAATGAGAACGAATTGAATGATTACTTGAATACAATTTATATAAAATCAAATGATTTAAAGAATTTAATAAATGAACTTTTTGAATTTACCAAGTTATCGAGCCCAGATATTTTATTATCGAAACAAAGAATTGACCTAAGTCAATTGATGGAACAAATCATTGGTGAGAATATACCTATTTTTCAAAAAGAAGGATTAGAAATTAAAAAGGAAATAATCGCTGAAGATATTTATATTCCTATTGACGTTGAAAAAATGGTGAGAGTGTTTGATAACTTATTTATAAATGCCTTGAAGTATAGTGTTAAACCTTCAATCATTAAAGTAAGTTTAATTCAAAAAGAAAATGAAGTGTTATTTTCGATATCAAATGAGGGAGCGAATATTAAAGAGGAGAATCTTGAGCGGTTATTTGAAAAATTTTATCGTGAAGATCAATCAAGAAAAAGTGAGGGAAGTGCAGGATTAGGACTTGCTATCTCTAAACGAATTGTTGAACTGCACAAAGGAAGTATTTGGGTCGAACTAAAGGATGGATGGATAACTTTTTTTGTGAAATTAAACAAAAAAATACAATGATACATAAAAAATAAAAGAGTCGTTTTACTAACGACTCTTTTATTTATTCTACTACTAATTAAATCAACGCCCACTCATCCCTTGTGCTTTACCACGAAGCCTCAGTCTTCGCCTAAAGACTCGCCGATCTTCGAGTTTTCTATATCGGTTTTCCAAAGTGCACCAGGCCAGTATGCAAATCTTCCTAATACAGTCGTAATTGCAGGTACTAGAAGAGGTCGAACAATGAATGTGTCAATTAATACTCCGACACAAGTAACAATGCCAAATTGTACTAATACTTGAATTGGTAAGGTTGCTAAAACAAGGAATGTTCCTGCCAAAATCAAACCTGCAGATGAAATAACAGCTCCCGTTTTCGCCACCCCGTTAGATACAGCGTCTTGATGATTTTGTTTTTTTCTATTTTTCCAAATTTCTGAGACCATAAATATATTGTAGTCTTCTCCTAATGCCACTAAAAACACAAAAGAGTATAAAGGTATTGATCCTTGAATAGCAGTAGCACCAAGACCATAGTGTAGAATGAGCCATCCTGCACCTAATGCTGAAAAATAAGATAGGATGACGGTAAGAATTAGGTATATCATCGCCGTAATTGAACGAAGATAAGTTAATAATAGTAATGCGATTAAACCAATCATTACCGGTATAATAATCGATTGATCTCGTTCAGTTGTATTTTTTGTATCTAAATTAGTGACGGTTTCTCCACCAATCCAATAATGTTTTTGGACATCTTTTATTTCGTATTGATTCAATAAATTTTTTATTTTATTTTCTAATTGAGGTATTCGGTTCATACCTTTAATTGAATAGGGGTTATCAACTAAAGAAACTTCGTATAGTTGTAGTGTATTCTTATATTTACCCGCAATTGGTTCAGTTACTTCCTTAACATAAGGTAGTGATTCTAATTCTTTTTTGACTGGAATATTTTTGTTCTCTGTATCAACTACCACTTTAACTGGTGCCAGTAAACCAGAAGAGTAGTGTTTTGATATTAGATCAAATCCTTCTCTTGATGGCATATCCTTAGGAAATGATTGTAATAGATCATACGTATACTGTACGCGTGGCACAAATAGTGCAAGTCCTCCTAAAAGGAATATAGAAACTAGTATAATTGTCCATGGTTTACGTGTAACGAGTTTACCAATTTTTTGGTTAATATTAATTCTTGATTGTTTTTTCTTCAAAGGTTTTACTTTTTTCATTGCTCTTTCTGCATCCATTTTTTTTGTTCTAGGAATAAATGGATAAAATGATACTCTACCTAAAATTGCAAGTATTGCAGGAAGAATTGTTATCGCAGCTATACCCATAATGAGTACAGCAAAACTAAATGGTACTGCAAATCGATGGAATGCGCCATAATGGGCTAATAATAACGTACCAAGTCCGATTACAACCGTTAATGCACTCATCGTAATAGCACCACTTGACTCTTTCATAGCCATTTGCAGAGCTTTATATTTATCTTCTTCTTTTAGTAAAAACTCCCTGTATCTGGAAATTAAAAATAAACAATAATCAGTCCCAGCTCCAAATAAAAGAACTGTCATAATTGAAACGGCTTGAGCGTCAACCGTTATTATCCCTTTATCGCCTAGTATTCCTAATAAAGGACTAATCACCCCATAAGAAAAACCAACTACAATTAATGGGACAAGTGCCATAATTGGTGAGCGATATAAAATAATTAAGAAAACAAGTACAAGGACAACAGTTGAGATTAAAAGTTTAATGTCTGCTTGAGAAAATAAACTAACAGCATCTGTTTGAATACCCACTGGACCAGAAAAACGAACATGCAGTCCAGAATCAGTTAATTTACGGTCTATTGGCGAATGATCTATCTGGTTATTAATTAGTCTCTTTAATTTTTTAATATTTTCTTGAAGAACTTCGTCACCTGCTTTTTTATCAAATAGAACAGGGGTTATGATTGTTGTACCATCTTTTGATGCTCCTTGAGCGAGTGCTTGAAGTGGCATTAAATCAAAAGAAGGTAAAGTTAATTGGTTATTTAACGGATTGTTTTTTAGTTCTTTATATAGATTTTGTATGTTTTGGTAATCAGTAGGATTTAATCCTTCTTTACGATTCCATACAATTAATAAAGGATTTCCCGAATCACTTGGAAACTCTTTTTTGATTAGTCGATCTGCCTTTTGAGACATAGAAGTGTTAGGCAAGTTCTGAGCCTGATTATTTTCGACTTTATTTACGGATGGAAAAGCAAAAGATAAAACAACCGTTAATAAAACCCAAACTAGCAATGTAACCCATCTCGATTTTTTGTTACTGACAAATTTACCCCATGAATAAAAAGGGTGTTGTTTCATATAACTTTCACCTCTTTGCAATGTATTAATTCACCATAATTATATATACTGGTTAGTTAATTAATCAAGAACTTTTAATATGATATACTGTAAATAATTATAAAGTTAGGAGAGAGCAACTTGGAACAAATGAATCGCCCTCTTGGAAGACCACCACAGGATACGAAAAAAAAACCTACAAAAACTTTAATAATTGAGAATGCAGTTCAATTGTTTATTCACCATGGTTACCAATTAGTTTCAATGGATGATGTAGCCAAAAGATGCAATGTGACAAAAGCAACCGTTTATTATTATTATCCAACAAAAGCAGATCTTTTTACGGATGCCATGATTCAAATGATGGTAAGGATCAGTAATCGAATTGCTGAGATTCTTTCAAACGATAAATCGTTAAAAGAAAATCTATTTGAAATAGTGAAAGTACATTTGAAAGCAACATTCGATATTGATATGAAAACATTTATGAAAGAAGCGAAAGTTGCTCTGTCTAATGAACAAATACAGCAATTAAATGATGCAGAAGAAATGATGTATAACGTGATTGAACAGGCAATCTTCAATGCAATTGAAAAGGGAGAAATTCCTAAAGGGAATGCTAAATTTTATACACAAGTATTCTTTGCAATTTTAACGGTAGGAAATAATAGAGATGCAGATCAAAAATCGTTATTTTCAATTGAAGAAATGGCTGAACAAATCATTCAATTCTTTTGGAATGGTTTGGATGTTTAAATAAAAAGAAGATTTACTGTAATCGTAAATCTTCTTTTTCAAGCTGTTGAAAAATAATCTTGTCAAATAATGACCAAATTTTCGTAAAGGAAGTTGAATGATGTTCATTTCCACTACAGTATGCTCGCTTTCCATGGGGCGAAACCTGAGCCTCCTCGGCATTGCCTGCGGGGTCGCAGCCTTTCCGCATCTCCCATAGGAGTCGAGCACAAAAAAAGGAAGTTGAATGATGTTCATTTCCACTACAGTATGCTCGCTTTCCATGGGGCGAAACCTGAGCCTCCTCGGCATTGCCTGCGGGGTCGCAGCCTTTCCGCATCTCCCATAGGAGTCGAGCACCCTTCCGTTCCAATCAACTTATTGTTCAATGAAAGTATTCATAAAAAACGATTTAAATATTCTCTACTTAGAACAAATGATTAGTCAGTTAAACAAATGACAAATTCAAAAAAACAGCATCTTTTATATTGACCGTTATATATTTCAACACTCTGAAAAAGAAGATTTACTGTAATCGTAAATCTTCTTTTTCAAGCTGTTGAAAAATAATCTTGTCAAATAATGACCAAATTTTCGTAAAGGAAGTTGAATGATGTTCATTTCCACTACAGTATGCTCGCTTTCCATGGGGCGAAACCTGAGCCTCCTCGGCATTGCCTGCGGGGTCTCAGCCTTTCCGCATCTCCCATAGGAGTCGAGCATCCTTCCGTTCCAATAAACTTATTGTTTAATAAAAGTATTCATAAAAAAACGATTTAAATATTCTTTGCTTAGAACAAATGATTAATCAGTTTAAACGACGAAATCAAAAAAGCAATGTCTTTTAAGATTTGAATTCATTTTTCTAAAAATTAGTATTTAATAGTTTAAACTTATAAAAAGATGATCTAAGTATTGAATTGAGTTTGACGGAGTTATAAATATTATTCAAAACATATTATTAGAACATCAAAAAATACTAACTTTATCATAAATAAAGTTCACATAATAACCTTTTCTTATCCCTATGTTCTGTTAATCTTAAAATATAGTATCTAATTATATACATAACTTGAGAGAAGAGGTGTTATCAATGACTTTTGAAATCAAAGGAATTGATCATATTCAATTAGTTTGTCCAAAAGGTGGAGAGGATCAAGCTAGAGAATTTTATGGCGGAGTATTAGGAATGAAAGAATTACCAAAGCCTGAAAATTTAAAAGGTAGAGGTGGTTGTTGGTTCAATTGCGGTAACCAAGAAATCCATATCAGTATTCAGGAAGATTTTATAGCTCCTAAAAAAGCCCATCCAGGTTTAATTGTTACAAATATTGAGGTATTAAGGGAAAGATTACTTTCACTTGGCTTGGAGATAAAAGAGGAACCACCAATTGAAGGAAGAACAAGATTTTTTGTAAATGATCCATTCGGAAATCGAGTAGAATTTTTGGAATTTCATTAAAAATCGTTTTAAAGCATTGCTCCTTATAAGCAGGAAGTAATGCTCTTTTTATTGAAATTAGTATTGTACGTTTAACATGATGTTTAAATTTATCTAATTAATAAGGAATTGTGGCTTTTGCTAGACTGGGGGGATGTTATGAGGATTATTCCTTTTGAAAATACACACTTAGATGAAGCGGCTAGTCTATTGGCTATCCGTCATATGTATGACCGAAAAACTCATCCAGAGTTGCCATCTAAATTTGAAAAAGTTGAGAACGCTAAGAAAGCAATTGAAGAACTGTTAAAGGAAAAGGGTTTTGGTTTTGTAGCACTGGAAGGGTCCAGGGTAGTGGGTTATATGATTGGATCGATTCACACTGATAAAAATCGTGAACGCCATACTTGGATTAAATATGCAGGAACAGCTATAGCAGAAGGTATAAATGTAGAATTATATCGTGAATTATATACAGAGTTTGCAAAGGAAATGATTGAGAATGGTTCTTTTAATCATTATGTAATGGTACCTAGTGGAAATACATACACATTAGATTCCTGGTTTCGTTTAGGGTTTGCCTACGAACAAGTTCATGGAATCCGCGATATATCCGTTTCACCACTTATGGATAGTAAGAATTTAGAAATCAGAGTGGCTAGTAAAGATGATGAAAAACGAATTCGTGAACTAGCAACTGTCATAATGGAACACCAAACAAAGTCTCCTGTATTTGCACCGGGATTTAATGAAGATAGAGAAGATTACCAAGACGGGTATGCAGAATTAATTGATGATGAGGCAACAACTTTGTGGGTAGCACTCGATCAAAATGAAATTGTAGGTTTTCAAGTATTCATGCCAGCGGAAGTTTCAGATGGGAATATGCTTACACCTGATTCTTGTACGAGTTTAGTAGTTGGAGCAACGATCGAATCAGCACGAGGTATGGGCGTTAGCACGGCCTTATTTCAACATGGTCTTGGCAGTGCAATGAAAGAGGGCTGTCAGTATTGTGAAACTGATTGGAGAATGACAAATTTAGAATCATCAAGATTTTGGCCTAAAAATGGATTCAAACCGATTGCCTATCGATTGGTCCGTAAAATTGATCCGAGAATAATTTGGGCAAAAGGAATTTAGAAGAGAAGGAAAGGAAAAAAGCATTCGATAAGAGAATTCAAATAGAATGTCTTAGTCCTTTGATCAGGCTCTTAAAAAAGGAGTAGAAAGATGAAATTAGTTGGTAATAATGTGTATTTAAGACTGCTAGAAGCTGTTGACGCTGGCGAGGTTTTGGAATATGAAGTTCGGAATAGAGTGTTTTTTAAACCCTTTACATATATAAAAGAAGAAAGTTACTACACGATTGAGGCTCAACAGGAACGAATAAGGAATAATAAAGAGAAAAGTGAAAATGATTTATACTATGGGTTTGGTATCTTTTTAAAGGAAACGGATGCTCTAATTGGCAATATCATGCTATCTGAAGTTTTAAGAGGAGATTTACAAAGTTGTTTTGTTGGTTATTCTTTAGATGAACAGCAAAATGGAAAAGGATATACAACTGAAGCTGTAAAGTTAATTGTAGAATTTGCATTCAATGAATTAAAATTACACCGAATCGAAGCAGGTGTAATGCCGCATAACATTGGCTCAATACGAGTATTAGAGAAGGCAGGCTTTCATAAAGAAGGGATTGCAAAGAAAAACGTTCGAATTAATGGAAAGTGGGAAGACCACCAAGTATTAGCAATTATTAACGAAAATGAATAAAGAAATAGTTTGGAGGTATAAAAGTGAATATTATTAGCTATCTAGATTTATCTAAAAGACCTCATCGTTTAACGGTAGAGAGAGCGATGGAATCATCATTAGATGTGTTATATGAGGCATGGACAAAAAGATTTGGTGACTGGTTTGCAGCGCCAGGCTCAGTCATTATGAAAGCAGAGGTTAATTCAGTTTTTTTCTTTGAAACACATTTCGAAGAAAAGCGTCATCCTCATTATGGTCGCTTTTTAAAGCTTGAGCATAATCAACTTGTAGAGATTACTTGGTTTACTTCAGGTTCAAAAGCTGAAACTGTTGTAACTGTAGAATTTTCTACAAATGAAAATGGTTTAGCTGTTATTAAGCTTACCCATGCAGGGTTTCCTGATGAGTTAGCAAGAGACCAACATGAGCAAGCGTGGCCAATGGTACTTGAACAGCTGGACAGACGTATGAAGGAATTAGCTTAATGATGAAAAAAGAGCCTTTTCTTCTAGAGCTACAAGTATTAAAGGAGATCGCTGAAATATTAAATGAGGGTACTGACTTAAACAGTACCCTAAATTGTGCTTTGGCTAAACTAATTCAGGTGACGGGGTTAGATACGGGTTGGATTTTTCTAATCGATAAAAATGGGAATTTTGATTTAGCTGCGTCGCACGAATTACCTCCTGCCCTTATGAATAAGGAAGCAAAACCGATGCACTGTGGAGATTGTTGGTGTGTAGATAAGTACAATACTGGCCGGCTAAATAAAGCATCGAACATAATGGAATGTAAAAGGTTAGAAGATTCAATTATTCATAATTGGGGAGAAACAAATAATGTCACTCACCACGCGACTGTTCCACTACAAGCGGGTGAAGAATCCTTTGGTTTATTAAATGTTGCTGCCTCTAATAAATTAAAATTTGACCAGGAGGAATTGAATTTATTAGGTGCAGTTGCGTTACAAATTGGAACAGCAATTAAACGAATTCAATTAACTGAAAAGGTAAAAGAAATAGAAGTAATTCAAGAAAGAAATCGACTTGCCAAGGACTTACACGATTCTGTGAGCCAATTATTGTTTTCTATTAATGTAACGGCAAAGGCCGGAATGAATGTTTCAGATAATCAGAAGGTAAAAGATACATTTAATCAGATTCAACAAATTGCGCAGGAAGCTCAAGCAGAAATGAAAGCCTTGATTTGGCAATTGAGACCTCAGGGAATCGAAAAAGGTATTGTAGGCGCATTAATTAATTACGGAGAAATGTTAGGATTAAATGTACATAGTAGTGTAAAGGGTACTTCTATCTTGCCAGCCAAAATAGAAGAAACCTTATGGCGTGTAGGGCAGGAAGCATTTAATAACTGCAGAAAACACTCAGGGCAAAATAATATTTATATCCAATTAACAATCAGTACAAAAAAGGTGAAAATGACGATTCGGGATAATGGTATAGGGTTTGTTTGTCCGAAAGATGTACAAATTCCTACGTTAGGTTTGAAAAGTATGAAGGAAAGAGTCGAATCGATAAAAGGATCGTTTTTAGTTGAAAGTGAGTTAAACAAAGGAACTAAAATTACGACGAGTATTCCTTTTTAAGAAGGAGAAACAATCTATGTCTATTAAAATATTAATTGCCGATGATCATCATGTAGTTAGAAGAGGACTGATTTTTTTTCTAAATACGCAAGAAGACATCGAGGTTATTGGAGAAGCTTCGAATGGTGAAGAGGCAATAAACTTAATTAAAGAACTAAAACCAGATATTGTCATCATGGATTTATCAATGCCAATTATAGATGGAATTGAAGCCACATCACGAATTAAAAATGAGGGACTGGCTGTTAAAGTAATGATTCTAACTAGTTTCTATGATCAAGATCACATTTTACCTGCTATTGAAGCGGGGGCTGTAGGCTACTATTTAAAAGATAGTGATCCAGATGAGCTAGTTTCGGCAATTCGTAAAATTTATGATGGGGAAAATCAGTACCATTCCAAAGTAACAACTCAACTTGTTTCTGCTTTAACTAGAAAAACCGAAGTAAAACAGGAACAACCATTACAGGATAAGTTAACAAAACGTGAGATTGATGTGTTGAGGGAAATTACAAAAGGGAAAAGTAACAAAGAAATTGCTTCTGCTTTATTTATTACTGAAAAAACTGTAAAAACGCATGTTTCAAATATATTAGCAAAGACTCAACTTCAAGATCGAACTCAACTAGCGCTGTATGCAATTCGAAACAAAATAGCTGAATAACATTTTTTTGTTAGGCTTCAGATTAGATTTCAACTAAATGATAGAAAGGAAGAGTTTGATGAGAATTCTCGTATTAGGAGCTGGAGGAGTTGGCGGCTACTTTGGAGGTCGTTTAGTAGAAAAGGGAGAAGATGTTACGTTTTTAGTACGGACTAATCGGAAAAGACAACTAGATGAACACGGCTTAGTTATTCGTAGTGTAAATGGAGATTTTACTTTTCAACCGAACCTACTAACGACTAATGACACTGCTGAAGTTTTTGATCTTGTTCTATTCTCAACGAAGTCATATCACTTAAGTGATGCGATAAAGGATGTTAAACCGTTCGTAGGTGAACAAACAGTTATTTTGCCCCTATTGAACGGAATTGCCCATCTAGATGCATTAAAAAATGCCTTTGGTGAAAATAAGATTTTAGGTGGACTATGTTTTATCGAAACAACATTAAATGAAGTTGGAGAAGTTGTTCAAACAAGTAAAGCAGCTAGACTTGTATTTGGTGAATTTCTTGGAAAAGAAACTGATCGTATTAGAAGAATTGCTGATGCATTTGATGGCACAAAAGCGGATTTTGTCCTTAGTAAACAAATTGAACGTGATATGTGGCACAAATATTTGTTTATTACCGTTATGTCTGGTGTAACATCCCTAATGCGCGCCCCTATTGGGCCAATTAGGGAAAGTGAAGGTGGAAGAGCTCTTATCCGTCAATTGTTCGAAGAATGTGCTAACATTATGATCTCTCAGAAAGCACCATTATCCGACAGTATTATTGATGAACATATGATAGCAATCGATGCAATTGGATATGATATGAAATCCTCATTACAAAGAGATATGGAAAAAAATTCACTAGTAGAGGGAGAACATTTGCAAGGATACTTACTTGAAATTGCAAAGAAAAAGGATATCCCTGCAAAATTGCTTGAAATGGTTTATCAAAATATTAAAGTCTATCAGAAGATACAACAAGATCAGTTAAATAGATAAAAGGGATTCTTAGAGTAACTGTGGTCCTGAATTTAATCTACAACTTTAGTTGTAGATTTTTTTATTTTTCAACTACACCAAATCGAGTAGAAAAGTTCTACCATACGACTGAAGTTTGCACTTTACCATTTGACTATACTAAAAGTACAAATAAAAAGGAGTGGGAAAAATGAATATTGTAATGATCAACGGAAGTCCAAGAAAGGAAGGTCGCACAGGAAAATTAACTTCAATCATTTCTAAAAAATATAATCTAAAAAAAATCGATTTAAGTGAATTAGTATTGCCTATCTTCAATGGACAAGAAGAACAAAACGAAAATGTTAATATACAAAAATTAAGATTACAAATGGAAAATGCGGATGCAATTATTGTGTCCACACCTGAATACCATGGTGGGATGAGCGGAGCTTTAAAAAATGCTTTTGATTTCTTAGGAAGCAAGCATTTTAAAGATAAACCAGTTGCAATATTGGCTGTTTCTGGAGGAGGAAAAGGAGGAATTAATGCTTTAAACAATATGAGAATTGTTTTAAGAGCATTATACGCTAATGTGCTATCAAAGCAAGTTGTAATTGATCCTTCAGACTTTGTTTCAGAAGGTACTGGGCTAGGAGAAAACGCATCCTTTTTAGTAGATGGATTAATTCAAGAATTAAAGCTTTATACACAACTATCCAAAAAGCTAAACGAAGAATGGGCTGCATCAAATTATTAAAAAGTGAAGGTGATTACAATGAAAAACTGGGTTCAGTTTAGAATTGCAAGACCGACAGATCAACTAACTGAAATAAGTAAGTTTTACGGTGAAGGACTTGGATTAAAACAAGTGGGTGGATTTCATAATCATGATGGTTACGACGGGATTATGTTCGGATTACCCGATGTTGAATATCATCTTGAGTTTACTCAACATATTGATGGAAGTCCTTGTCCTGCTCCAACGAAGGATAATCTTCATGTATTTTATTTACCTGATGCAAATGAAATTGAGCTGATTAAAAATAGATTAAATCGAATGGGTTATCATGAAGTTGAACCCGAAAATCCATACTGGCTTGGAAAGAGTATTACCTTTGAAGATCCAGATGGATGGAGGGTTGTTTTGATGAATACTGAGGGATTGAAGGGTAAGTAAAAAAGGGCCTCCCTAATGGAAGGTCCTTTTAGACTGTTGAAAAACGCTCGCTTTCTTCGTTGCTTCGTCTGCCTGCGGTGCTCATTACTGACTAATGGTAACTCCGCTCCTCGTCAGTCTTCGCGCCTGAAAGACAAACGTTTTCAATCAGTCTGGGTATCTAGTTTATGGAACTTTTTTTGTATTGTGTTTATGTATATTAATTTAATTGGAATATACATAAATGGATTTTAAAGGTCATTAGACTAGTGGTCTATCTATTAAAGTGGCGAATTCTAGTTCATGCTCATGATTATCGATGATCGTAGTCATTCCTTTAACAAAATGAACATGCTTACCATTTCCAACAGGAATAGGGGGGCCGGTTTCAATTATTACCTCATGATGGTGGTCTAAAAAATCTGTATTTACTGTTATTCGATGTACGTGACTATGTCGTCCTTTTGGAATTACTTCACTTGTTACACCAGCAAAACGATGATTATGTCGATCTTCACCTTCTTCTGCCAATTTTGTACTAGCTACAAATTCATGTACATGTGTTTGAGGTTTTTCTGTCTCTTCGTTTGACACTCTTTCTTCGTTTGGCTCAATTTCCTCGCGTGACTCTTTTCTTCTTCTTCGATATTCGAATGGGTCTCTTTTCAAAACATATGGCCTCCTTCGTTAAAAGATTGTCTTCATTCTTCATTTTATTAATGCTTATAAATAAATATGTTTCTTAAACGCTTATCATTTAGAAGGATTTTGCGTTGGGAAAATATTGAAACACTTTCGAAAAATAAGTAAAATATAATAAAAATTATAAAAAGAAGGTGTTAGAAAGTGGATACTTACGATTTGAAAATTATTAATCGTTTAATGGATAATTCTAGAATAAAGTGGTCCGATTTAGCCACTGAAATTGGTTTGTCTGCACCAGCTACAGCTGAACGCGTCAATCGATTGATCGAACAAGGTGTCATAAAGAAGTTTGGCGTATTAGTAGATTCAGAAAAAGTAGGCAGTGAACTAACTGCATTTGTAGCTGTTTCACTTGAACGCCCTGAATATCGTGCACCATTTTTAGAATTAATAAATCAATTAGTGGAAGTACAGGAATGTCACCATATAGCAGGTGAAGATGATTATTTACTAAAAATAAGAAGTAGAAATACGAAGGATTTAGATCGAGTAATCAGTCATGAGATAAAAGGAGTACAAGGCGTAATAAGAACGAAAACAACAATTGTAATGGATACAACAAAAGAGACATTTCAACTTCCATTACAAAAACACAAATTTTTTATAGAGTAGGGGTTAGTATGGATATTGAATTTTTCCTAAAGGGCTTATTAATCGGCCTATCAATTGCTGCACCAGTTGGTCCAATTGGGGTTCTATGTATTCGTAGAACTTTAGCACATGGTAAAATGGTTGGTTTGGTTTCAGGTTTAGGTGCAGCGACAGCGGATGGTATTTATGGCTTAATTGCTGGATTTGGATTAACAGTTATTACGAACTTTTTAATCGGTCAGCACTTTTGGATCCAATTAATTGGTGGATGTTTTCTTTGCTATTTGGGCATAAAAACACTAATTTCAAAAGCAAGTTTTTCCCAATCTGAAACTCAAAAGAAAAATATTATAGGTGCATTTTTATCAGTTTTATTTTTAACGTTAACCAATCCGATGACGATTTTATCATTTATTGCTATTTTTGCTGGATTAGGTATATCAAATTCAGGGAGTAGTATTATTTCTTCAGTCGTTTTAGTTTTAGGTGTGTTTTGCGGTTCAACTTTATGGTGGATTATTTTAAGCAGCGGTGTAGGACTATTTAGAAATCGAATTAGTGATAAGTCATTAACAGCTATTAATCGTTTATCAGGTATTATTATTCTTATTTTTGGTGGGATCGCTTTATATGGCTTAATGTAAAAATGGTCATTGCATTTTGTAGGCAATTGCTAGAATTTGTTATTGAGGAATTGGATAGGAATTATAGTGATTTTAGGATTCTTTTAAAAAAAATCGGCTGTCGAATACTTCTCGACAGCCTGATTGTGTTCCATTTTTTATGAAACAGGTTCAACTTTTGTTGCTGTATAGCCCGATCCATTCCATTGGAGATTCACACGGAATTTTTGCGAACCTTTTGTTTTTGCTGATACAGTCCCGACTGAGCCGCCTGGGGTACTTTTGTCGCTCCCTAAAAACCATACAGTCATATTGCTTTGATCAATTCCAGTAGCGGTAGAGATTGTTTGTAGCATCTGCTGCCAATCTTGAGAACTCGAATCATAGTTTGTAGTATGCTGAGAACCCGTTTGTTCAGGTGTTTCCGGTGCTGGACTAGACTCCGAGCTACTCGATGAAGATGAATCGTCTGCTGATGCTGTGTCACTAGTTGTTTCATCATTTTGAGTTTGATCTTGAGACGTTGAGTCCTCACTTACTTGATTGTTGGTTGAATTATCTGTCGTATCTGGCTTGTCCTTCTTTTTGTTGTAATCCGTTTGATTTTTAGCTGAGGCATATAGACTATCTAGGGATGCAGCTTTCTTGTCATCTGCCGGAGAAAAAATCGAACGCATTACAAAGATAATCACTATAAGTACGATTGCAATTGATCCGAATAAAATAAATTTGCCTTTTTTTCTTTTTGATCTGGACTTTGTACGCGAATTACTTTGAAAATTTTTCAATCTAAACACTCTCCCAAACTTGAGAATGTCAAAATTTTATCATGTGTGGTGAAAAACTTATTAGTTGTATCACAAAATTAACAATTTCGTAATATAACTGATAAGTTTTTTTGTTGTGAGTTAAGGAGAAAAAACGACTAGGAGACTTAACACACACACACGGAAAGCGAGAAAAATCAATTACTCTACATATAAAAAGTGAAAAATGGTGAATAAAAAAATAGGAAATCAATAATCTGTACAAAATAAATTATATTGACAGAGAATAGTTGTTGTAACTATAATGATTACATCGGGAGGTTGAATCCTATGAAAATCAGTAGTCGTTTTACCGTTGCTGTTCATATTTTATCATTAGTTACGATTGAGAATAGTGCACTTTGCACTTCTGAATGGATTGCAGAAAGTGTTAATACGAATCCAGTTGTAATTAGAAGAGTAATGGGAAAACTTAAAAATGCTGGCTTAATCCAGGTTCGTCGAGGAACTGGTGGAGCAACACTTCAAAAGTCTTTAAATGAAATTACGCTCCTTGATGTTTACCGAGCAGTTGAAGTTGTAGAAGAAGGAGAACTTTTTCAATTTCATGAAAAACCGAATCCAAATTGTCCAGTTGGAGCAAATATCCAAGCAGTGCTTGAATTGATATTAAATCGTGCTCAAGAAGCGATGGAAAGAATTTTGGATGAAGTTACAATGGAAGAATTAGTTAATGTACTAAGTAAAAAAATTGGATAACATAAATTCAATTTTTTTTACAGGTGATGTAACTACTTTTGTTACATCATAATATATTTTTTTAGGTTTGTTGTAACTGAGTTAGTTACGATGCAATGAAAGATGATCTCGAATTGAGATAAAAAAATTCTAGGAGGAAAAAAAGATGAAAATTGGTATTATTGGTGCAACAGGAAAAGCAGGAAATATGATTATGAATGAAGCGATTGAAAGAGGACATAATGTAACAGCAATCGTAAGAAATTCTTCTAAATTAACAAATAAAGATGTAGCAGTACTTGAAAAAGATTTATTCGATTTAACTACTAGTGATTTAAAACAATTTGATGTTGTAGTTAACGCATTTAAAGCAGCTGAGGGACAAGAGCATCTTTACATCGAAGCTGGGAATGTATTAATCAATGCATTAAAGAATGTAGAAAATACGAGATTAATCGTAGTAGGTGGAGCGGGAAGCTTATTCGTAGATGAAGCAAAAACGATTCAATTAGTTGATACTCCTGAATTTCCAAAAGAATATTTTGCTACTGCTTCAAATATGGCAAAAGGTCTTCAAGATTTACAAAAATCAACTGATATTAATTGGACATTTATTAGTCCTGCTGCATTCTTCGATCCAAATGGAAAAAGAACAGGTACGTACCAAAAAGGAAATGACAATTTTATTGTAAATAAAAAAGGTAATAGCTACGTAAGCTATGCTGATTACGCGATTGCATTAGTAGATGAAATTGAAAATCCACAGCATGTAAATGAACGTTTCACATTAGTTTCTGAGGCTGAATAATCTTTTTTAAAGCGGTTCTATATCTTTGTAGAATCGCTTTTTTTTATGATCAAAAAAAAACGGACTTCATTAAGAAGTCCTCCAAGCTATTAACGTACTTTATTGTCTATATATGCTTCTTTTTATATCCATAGAAATACATGCTTAGAGGCCACCAGATGACTGCGAATATTGGATAAACTGCCCAAATTGTATTTGGAGATGAGATGATATTTACATATATAAAGAAAATACTAATCAGTATACTAGCTGAAAAAGAAAATGCTACATATGATTTTCTATTTGCATGGTAAATAGATAATGGCCACCAAATAACTGCAAAAGCTGGATAAATTACCCACGGATAACTTGGTGTAGCGATAAAATTCAATAATCCATAATAAGCGATCGTTATGATAGAGCCGATTAATGCAATTGAAAATGTCCTAGCTTTTGAGCCTAAATGCATTAAAATTGGCCAACATAAAATTGGATAAGCTGCATAGAAAAACCATAGATAATCTGGTGAATGAACTAAGTTTTCAGTTAGTAGGTACGCAAGTATGACAATACTTCCAAAAAACGAAAATTGTTTCATCGATCTTTTTCCAATGAAGTATAAACTAATAGGCCAAAATAAAAGGAAAAAACAAGGATAAATGAACCAAATCGTACTAGGTGATGTAATAAAATTGACGATCATAAAAAAGAGCATGGTCATTATACATCCAACAGTTGCAAAGCCGATATAATTTTTCATCGATTCATCCCTCACTTTTTACGTTGCCAGTAGAAATACATTGATAGAGGCCACCATAATAAACCAAACATAGGATACACAAACCAAATTGTCTCAGGTGTATAGTAAAAGTTAATAAATATGAATAAAGCGATTAGTAAGCCACTACCCCATAAAGAATATGAAAGATTTAGTTTTGCCAGATTAGCTCTCTTTGCATCAGGCTTCTTTACACCAAGCTCTTTTTTTAATTCTTCAACATCACCAAATTCCACGATTGCTTTATTGATAGCATCTTCTTCTTCTTTCCCATTTTCCATTAAATACATTACTTTTTCTTCTAAATTTTGAATGATCTCTTGTTTAACTAATTCAGTTTCTTTTGTTCTGGGAAACTCTTTAAATAGTTCATCAATATGATTTCTAATTTTTCTCATCTTTTCTCCTCCATAAATAAATCAATAATTTCTTTTACTTCCTGCCATTCTTTAGCTAATTCATTTAAATATGCTTTACCTAATGAAGTAATTTTGTAATATTTTCGTTTTCCGCCATGCGTAATATCACCAAAATAAGCTTCAACCAGTTCCTTTTTTTCTAATCGCTGAAATACTGCATACAATGTAGCTTCTTTAATTTGAAACCGATTATCAGTACGGAGCCCTATTTCCTGAGATATTTCATACCCATATCGATCTTTCTCAGAAATAAGCTTTAATATGATTGAGTCTAGATGCCCGCGTATAATGTCACTTCTAACCATAATTCACCTTCTAAAGTATATTATTCTATCTGATAGAGTAATGTTATCAATAATTACTCTATCTGTCAAAGTAATTTGCTCGTTTTTTTCTTGGGGATTCTAACTTTGTGGAAAATATGAAGGTGCTAATTGATTATCACTACTACCATAATATGTAAAAAATCTACTGAAATAGGACTAGCTCAAATTTTTTTCTACTATATGTCACATTCTCCTTTTTTCATTCGTCTTGATTAGTGAAATAAAGGAAGGGAAGCGATTAATTATGACATCAAATAGATTAAATAATAAGCAAAAGTGGGATGTAGTTGTATTTGGTGGTGGGATTGCTGGTTTAACAGCTTCAATTTATTTAGCACAAGAAGGTAAAAAAGTTTTACTACTCGAAAAAGGTTCTAAATTAGGTGGGCGAGGCAATTCAACTGCAATTGGAAATGCACAATTAAATCTTGGAGCGCATGCGTTATATATAAATTGTATTGAGATATTAAATGAAGTAGGTGTAACGGTCGCTGGTAATCCACCAAAATTAAGCACCTCATTTATTTTTGGCGAACAACCGGACCAAATGAAAGTGATTGAGGCATTTAATTTGTTTGTTGGTAACCATTTAAAATGGAAAGAAAAGATGGAATTTATTCACTTTTATCGTCAAATGAAAAGATTGGATTTAAATGAACTGAATCATATTAGTTTAGAAGAATATTTAAATAAGACAGTCACTAGTAGGCACGTGAAAAATATGATTTTAGCATTTACTCGTGTTACAACTTATACTAATAATCCTTCAATAATGAGTGCAGGGGTGGCAATCGGTCAGTTACGAAGTGCAAAGGTTATGTATTTAAATGATGGCTGGCAATCAATTGTTAATGACTTAGCTAAAAAAGCTGAGCAACTTGGAGTTGACATTAAAAAGAGAGTGGTAGTATCTAAGGTTTTAGGTTCTTATCCAACTATTCAAATCATATTAAAAGATGAACAGCTCATAGAAGCAAACTGTTTACTTTCAACAATTAATCCTCATGATTTTGCTAAGTTAATGAATGAGCAAATTCCACAATCGTTTTTAAACATTTGTAATCAAATGATTCCAGTAAAAGCGGCGTGCTTAGATCTCGTAATGACAGCATTACCTAATCCAAAAATAAATTTCGCAGTGGGTGTAGAGAAACCTTGGTATTTTTCAAATCATTCTACAGTCGCTAAGCTATCAACTAACCCAGGAGAGATTGTTGTTCATGTGATGAAATATTTAAACTCTGCTATTGAATCAGTACCTTCAGATGATGAGCGTGAATTAGAGTGTTTACTTGATTTCATTCAACCAGGCTGGAGAGATTATGTAATTTCACGACGTTTCCTTCCTAAACTAATTGTCAGTAACGACATAAAAAAACCGTTTAATCATTTAGATTATCATTTATCAAACCATCAGGAAGTTGGTATAGAGGGCATATATGTTGCAGGAGATTGGTTAGGGGAAAGGGAAGTTTTATTGAAAGCATCTTTAACTAGTGCTAAAAATGCGTCTAAACTAATAAATGAGAAGCTAGCAGTTCAATTAATCTAATCATAAAGGGGAAGAAATTCCATGGAAGTAGATTATTTATATTCAAAATATAAACCACTTTTATTTTCAATTGGATATAGCATGCTAGGATCAATTGAGGATTCAGAGGATTTAGTACAGGATACATTTCTCGCTATTCAAAAAATGAATTGTTCATCAAAAGAGGATCCAGAAAATATTAAAGCATTTTTGTGTAAAATCATGACGAATCGTTGCTTGGATTTATTAAAATCATCAAAAAATAAACGGGAGGTTTACATTGGACCGTGGCTTCCAGAGCCAGTTATCCAAGGAGTCATCGACCCCGTAAAAGCCGATCCAATGGAGAAGATGGTTTTTGAAGAGACGATTTCATATGCATTTTTAGTATTACTTGAACAGTTGAATCCGACAGAAAGAGCTGTTTTTGTATTAAGAGAAGCTTTTGCGTTTGACTTTCGTACGATCTCAGAGATTTTGAATAAAACAGAGTTAAACTCCCGCAAAATTTTCAGTAGATTGCAGAAGAAAATTCAGTATAGTGAGCAAGATGTACAACGAAATCTTAACGAAGAAATCATCATTGCTAAACGATTTATTGAAGCTGCTGAAACTGGCAACCTAGATCTACTTATCTCATTATTAACAGAGGATATCGTATTAATCACGGATGCTGGTGGTAAAACAAAGGCAGCTCTTCGTCCAATCAGTCAAAAGAAAAATGTTATTGCTTTCTTAGTAGGGGTGAGTAAGAAAATAAAATCTCCTAGCAGTATTGAATGTGTCATTGTTAATAATCAAATCGGTTTATTAATAACAAGTGAGGGAGAGGAACCAACACTTATTTGTTTTGAACGAGAAAAAGAGAGTTACAGAAGAATTTACATGTTACGTAACCCGGATAAATTAAAGTTCTAGTATGTGTGAATGATGTTATCAACATAAATTGGGGTTGTATCAACAAAAATTAGTCCGATATCAACAAAAACAATTCACATATCAACAAAGTTCACAACATTATCAATAAAATCCACAAAGTGTTCGCCCCTCCCCAAAAAGCAAGGGTGTCTCATAAGAGACACCCTTCTATCATTAAAATCAAACGTTTGTTTAACTTCTAAATTTATTTGGGAATTGCTTGATGATGCCTGATGATAATGCATCTGCGAGAACGAAAATGTGGTTAAGTCCAGCATCGAATGCTTTTACATTCCCATCCCAATCCTTTTTCAATCTAGTAACAACTTCATTTGTTATCATTTTCAAATGCATATAGAGTAAATTTTTTAAATCTTGATTTGACCAATTCGGATTTGCTTTGCTTAAAAAAGCAGCTATATCATCTGCGTTTTTAAACCATTGGTCATTAAGTACTTTCAAATTGGCCATATCGTTTAATTTTGCAGCTTCAATGACTTTTCCAGCAATTGCGATATGTTCTGTTAATAATTTAGTAAGCTGATCTCCAGCAGCAGCCCCGTAATAAGGCTTAACAGCATTACCGATGTCTTGTTGATTTCTTAAAAGTCTAGCAAGTGCTTTGTCTTTATCAGGTAATCCATCAATTGCACTAACGATATATTTACTAGTCCATATGACATGATCCGTCCAGAGTTTTCTCATATCACCTTTAAATTTCACTGCTGATTTGCTCATACATTTTCCATGAACTCGCGTATCAGTTACTTCTGCGTTAGATTTTATAGGAGATAAAATTAACGTAAAACATAAAAATAGAGTTGTTATCTTAAGGAATTGCTTTTTCATTTTAAGTCTCCTTTGAATTTTTTCAAAATGTACCAATATTATTTTGGATTTTTTTTCTATTTTCATGCATTAAAAAAGCAAAAAGAGGTTTATTCTTTTTGCTAAAATTACTATTTCTTTAATTTCTGAAGCTCATTAACAGTTACAAACTTATATCCATCTTTTGATAATACCTCTAATATCCCTTTAATTGTTTGGAGTTCTTTACCAGTATGGTCATACATTGGATGAATCAAAATAATCGAACCGGGTTTACATTTTTTCAGTACATACTTTATTTTTTCACTTGGTTTTGTATAAAAAGTATCTGGTTCAATATTCCAAGTAATTGTCTCTCTATTATGTTTATGCAAATAATAAGGTAATCCAACTAGCTTTTTTCCATTTGGAGGACGGAAGTCAATTTCACCTTTATAGCCTACATTTCGTATGTACTTATCTGTTTTTTCGATTTCGCTTTTTATGTAAGAAGGAGATTTAAGTACCATTCGATTATGAGAATACGTATGATTTCCAACTTGATGTCCCGCATTTACAATCTTTCTAGCTTCCTCAGGATCTTTTTTAATTTCATTACCGATTAGAAAAAAAGTAGCTTTTGCATTGTATTGATCTAAGAGTGGCAGAATATCATTAACATTTTTTGTAGGACCGTCATCAAATGTCAATGCGACTACCTTTTGATTCGTATGAACTTGATTAGTCAGCCCACCATATAATTGATAAGTTCTCGAATTCATTAATTTATACAATCCAAATAAGATGAGAACCAAAATAAGAATACTGATGCCGAGTTTTAGTAAACTTTTTTTCATATAAGGTACCTTTCTTTTTAGCTATTGAAATTTAAAATTAATTATATCAATTGCCTCCTAAAAGAATAAAGGAGGAAAAGTAAAGTTTTTAAAAGAATGTAACTAGTAAGGGTTGTTGATTTAACAGAACTCTTAAATAAGTAAAAGTTTTTGGAAGCAGATTAAAAATAATAAATTTATTTACTTGATAATTTATCAGTTTAGTATTAAACTGATAACAAGATCGATCAAAGAGGTGCAAAAATGGTAAATAATCATAATGAAGCTTCAGCAAATAAAACAAAAAACATAGCCGTATTACTTTGGTTTCGATTAGCACGTTTTTATCTTAAAAATGTTAGAGAATCAAATAATCATTTAAAAAAGTGGGGGCTTACAACTGCACAATTTGATGTCATTGTTCACGTCGGTAGGAATAAGCGCCTTACTCAGCAAGAGTTAGCAGAAAAATTAGTTGTTACAAAAGGAAATGTAACTCATTTATTAAAAAAAATGGAAGAGTTGAATTGGATTAAACGGGAAGTAGAATGGAAAAATAAATATCTTTCTTTAACAGAAATTGGTCAAAAAATGTATGAGGAAATCGTGCCTACACAAGAGCAATTTCAACAGGCTCAATTTAGTAAATTGACAGAAGAAGAGCAATTACAATTACTTAATTTATTAAGAAAACTAAATAAATGAATGGAGGAGATTTAATGGAAAAAATGAAAGGAATACATCATATTACTGCCATAGTTGGTGATCCACAAGAGAATATGGATTTCTATGCTGGAGTATTAGGTTTGAGATTTGTGAAAAAGACGATTAACTTTGATGATCCGGGAACGTATCATTTTTACTTCGGTAATGAAGGAGCAGAGCCTGGAACGATAATGACATTCTTCCCTTGGGCAAACGCTTATAAAGGTCGCGTTGGAAGCGGTCAAGTAGGGATAACAACATTTTTAATTCCACCAAATGCGTTGTCATTCTGGGAAGAGCGCTTAGCATCTTTTAACATTCATACGAACAAAGTTATTAGATTTGGAGAGACTTTCCTTCAATTTGAAGATGTTCACGGATTAAAGCTTGAACTAGTTGAAAGAGAAAACGGCAAAGAAAATACTTGGGAATTTAATGGTGTTACGAAAGATGTAGCAATTAAAGGATTTGGAGGAGCAGTTTTATATTCTGGTGCGCCACATAAAACAGCTGAGCTTTTAGAAACAGTGATGGAACTTGAAAGTTTAGGTCAAGAAGGTAATTATTTACGATATCAGGCAGCAGGTGATATTGGAAATATAATTGATATCGAATTATCTGCAGTTGGAAGAGGAGTAATGGGTGTAGGTACTGTTCATCATATTGCATGGCGTGCAAGCAATGACGAGGAACATGTGAAATGGCAACATAAGATTCATGACCATAACTACGGTGTTACTGAAGTAAAAGATAGAAACTACTTTAATGCAATTTATTTCCGTGAACATGGTGGATTATTGTTTGAGATTGCAACTGATCCTCCTGGGTTTATGATTGATGAGCAAAAAGACCATTTAGGTGAAAAGCTAATGCTTCCGAAATGGCAAGAGCCACATCGCGAAACAATAGAAAATCATCTTCAACCGATTGTAGTTCGAGAAGTGAAAGGAGAATAAGAATGAAACACGTATTTATTAAAGGGAGTAACCCTACTAAACCAACATTTTTACTTTTACATGGTACTGGTGGGAATGAGCATGACTTGTTACCAATTGGTAGTATGATAGATGATGAAGCTTCGATCTTATCTGTTAGAGGAAATGTAAGCGAAAATGGAATGCCACGTTTCTTTAAAAGATTAGCTGAGGGAGTATTCGATATGGAAGATTTAGTTTTCCGTACAAAAGAATTAAAAGAATTTATTGAAACAGCATCTACTGAACATGGTTTCGATGCAAAGAATGTAATTGCAATAGGTTATTCAAATGGTGCAAATATCGCTGGAAGTTTACTTTTCCATTATGAAGATGTATTTAAAGGAGCGATGTTATTACATCCAATGGTACCGATTCGCGATTTAGACTTACCGAACATGAAAGATGTATCTGTATTTATAGGTGCAGGTAAGAATGATCCAATTTGTTTACCTCAGGAAACGGAAGAATTAGCTTCATTGTTAGTTGGAGCAGGTGCTGAAGTAGTTACTCATTGGGAAAATAATGGACATAGCTTAACAAGATCAGAAATTGAAGCTGCAACTGATTGGTACAAAAATAACTTTTAAGAGGTGAACGAATGAAATCCTTTTCTCCAGCAGATTTAAGTGAACGTGATAATTATAAATTTTTAATTGGTGGAATTATTCCGAGACCAATTGCATTTGTTACATCTGAAACAAGTGATGGAGTTTTAAATGGTGCACCATTTAGTTATTTCAATATCGTTACGTCTAATCCACCGATGATTTCGATATCTGTTCAACGTCAAAATGGTATACAAAAAGATACAGCTAGAAATGCGATTGAGAAAAAGGAATTTGTTGTTCATATTGTAGATGAGTCAAATGTAGAGGCGATTAATAAAACAGCGGCTGCATTACCATCTAATGAGAGTGAAGTTGAAATAGCAGGTTTAACGCCTGTTGAAAGTGTGAAGGTTTCAGTTCCAGGTGTAAAAGAATCAAAAATACGAATGGAATGTATTTTAGAACAAGCAATTCCATTAGGTAAAGATAATGAAGCCTGTGACTTATTAATTGGAACAGTAGTTTATTTTCATATTGAAGATGAAATATATGAAAATGGTCGAATTGATGCAAATGGCTTAAAAGCGATCAGTCGTTTAGCAGGTAATGATTACGCAAAAATAGGTGAAATGTTTACGATCGATCGTCCAAAATAAGAAAATTGAAAAGAAGAGTAAAATAAATATGCTCACAACTTATTCCTATCCAGTTATTGGGTAGGATTTTTTTTACGTTAAGCATGAATGGCAGCGGTGGAGAAAACTCGACGTAGTTGGAGAAAAGTATTAGTGTAACTAAGCCTTTGACTTAGCCTAAAGACTAGATTAATCCGCGAGGTTTCTTTTTTAAAAAATTTGGCTCTATTAATGTTAATTGTTGATATTTTACAAAACACATTTTTGAGAAAGATTTTTGAGTGGAAGGTGGGAGACAGATAAGAGCAGGAGAAGCAGGGAAGGCAGGAAAAGAATATAGGACGTAAATTTAGTAGTGAAAATCAATAAAATTTTCTAAAGTCTTTTAAAATCTTTGCCCTTCCTTGTTCCTGCTCTTAATGGCATCCTGGAACGGAAATCATCAACATTCTTTTTTAACAGAGCCAAAAATTTATAAAAAATAAAATGAACGGTTTGTTGGAGTTAAACGTATAACAAATGAACACGAAATAAATAATGATTAAGTTAGGAAGGAAGGAGGAAGAAATGGCTGATTTAGAGGAATTAGAAATTATAAAATACGCCCAACAAGGTGATCCAGAAGCATTTGCCAAACTTTTTCAAACCCATTACTCCTTTCTATATAAGTACGTACTAAAAATGACTTTAAATAAACAAACTGCAGAAGATTTAGTGCAGGATACGATGTTGAAGGGTTATGACAATATAAGGAAATATAATGGTCAATCCAAATTTTCTACTTGGTTAATGACGATTGCAACTAGACTGTATTTAGATCAACAGAGAAAGAAAAAACGCGAATGGTTTTGGCAAAAAAATGAGACAGATGAATTATCGCGCTCCTTAAATTGGCAATTAACTTATAAAGGATTTGAGTGGAGTGATGTCATGGAGGGATTTGAAAAGCTTAAGTCAGACGTGCGAACAGCAATTTTATTAAAGCATTACTATGGCTATACGAACGAGGAAATTGGAAATATGATGGGGATTCGAGAAGGTACGGTTAAATCAAGAATCCATAATGGAATGAAGGAATTAAGAAAGGAGCTTATGCAAAATGGATAAAGAAAAAGAAGGTATCGTTTCAGCATTTAAGCAGTTTGATGAATTAACGGATATTCAAGAACCCTCTTTAAGTGCAATCACAGAAAAAATCAAATTACATCAAGAACAAAAGAAAGCTTCTTTTCTTAAAGAACTAATCCTATTCATTTGTGTAGCATGCAGTCTTTTCATAGGAACTTTTTTACTAGCGTTTGAAGCGCCAATTAGTGTAGTTATTATTCAGGGACTTGGATTTATTGCTTTTCCAATTATTTTTAAACGAGATAAAAAGAAAATTGAAAGTGAGTGGATCTAAATGGAATGGACTACAGAAAATATTATTATTTTAGTTTCGGTATTTATCGTTTTAATTGCTCAAAGTATTACCCTCTTTACAAAAGCTAAAAAAAGAAATCGTTCAGCATGGTTATGGGGATTGTTAGGAATGATTCAATTTCCTTGGCCTAGTATCTTCTTTTACTTTTTAGTTGTTAGAAAAGATCGTAAAAAACTAGGTTAAGAAAGTGAGTGTGTTTTGGAGATGGAGAATAGACCAATTTTAAATATAGAAGAAACGTCATTTCAAAAATGGATGAATTATTTATCATTAGTTATCATTGCGATATCAGCGGTATATATCATAATCATGTATGGAAAATTACCGAATGAGGTTCCTATGCATTTTAATTTTATAGGGAATGTAGATTTATGGGGGCCAAAATGGACGATTTTTATTTTCTTAGGGATTATTTTAATTCTATATACTGTAAATACATTTACTCAATCTGTTCCACATAAATTTAATTATTTTGTAAAAATTACAGACGAAAATGCTGAAAAGCAGTATAAATTAGCAATTCAAATGATGGCGTTTTTAAAACTAGAGCTCATGATTTTAATAGCCTATCTGCTTTGGACAATTGTTCAAGACGCACTAGAATCAGTGAACCATTTAAATCATTATGGGGTGATAGCGCTTGTCGTTTGTCTATTTAGTACGCTAGTTATTTATGGTGTAAAGTCAAGAAAATATCGATAGAGAGAAAATACCGAACAAAGTTGGAACGCTTCAACTTTGTTTTTTTTTATTTTGTGTTTGACAGATTTGGTGTATTACATGTATAGTACACATATAAGGTGTATTACCCGTTTAGTACACAAGTATGTACTTAGTGTATGAACTACATAGTACACACACATACTAGTAGAATTGAAATTTTATTGCAGGAGGTGGACTGATGGAGTTTATCGTGAACAATCGTGAGCCAGTTTATCTACAAGTCGTTAGGCATTTTAAACAACAAATTGCAAAAAGGCTATTAGAAGCAGGTCAAGAAATACCATCAAGAAGAGAATTAGCTGTTCAATTTAATATAAATCCAAATACTGTACAAAAAGCGTACAAGGAAATGGAGGAACAAGGATTGATTACAACTGAACGAAATTTTCCAAGTAAGGTTACGACAGATATAAAAGTATTAAACGGTGTAAGGAACGAGTTAATCATGGAAGCCGTGAACGAATTCGTTGATTCGATTAAAGTCATCAATGTTCCAGTCGAAGAGCTACTAGAAATGGTTAAACAAAATTATGTAGAGAAGATAAAAGAAGAAACGAAAGGAGAAGCTTAAATGATCCAAGTAAAAAATGTCTCAAAAAAATATGGTCGGAAAAATGTACTACGTGATATCTCTTTTACAGCAAACAAAGGAGAAATTACTTGTTTAATAGGAATTAATGGAGTTGGTAAATCGACAACGATGAAAGCAATTATGGGAATTACACCAATCGATCGTGGTGAAATTTTAATTGATGATAAAAAAATCCATCACTCGATGTATGAAAATATCACGTTTATTCCGGATACACTTACGATGCTACCTAATTTTACAGTTGGTGAAGCAATACGGTTTATGAAGGATTTTTATGTGAATTGGAATATAGAGCGGGCAAAAGAATTACTTGGATTCTTCAAATTAAATGAAGATGAAAAGTTAGGTGAGCTTTCAAAAGGGAATGCTGCAAAAGCAAATCTACTTTTTGGTTTAGGTTTAGACGTAGATTATGTCTTAATGGATGAACCATTTTCTGGTATTGATATGTTTAGTAGAGAGCAAATTGCAAAAGTTTTTACAAGTCATTTAATTGAAGACAGAGGCGTTATTATAACAACTCATGAAATTAATGATATTGAACATTTAATCGATAAAGTCGTTTTATTAGATAATGGCGAAATTTTAAAAGAATTTTATACAGAAGATTTACGATTAGAAGAAGGTAAGTCAGTGATTGACGTTATGAGAGAGGTGTATCAGTCTTGAATCGTTTTATAAAACTAGTTAATTTTGAGGTTAATCGTTTTAGTAAATTATATTTAGGTTTATTAATTTTAACAGCTATTTCGCAGTTTGCTAGTTTGTTTTTAGTAAAGTCAAAATACATGAAATTGGCAAATGATGCAAATTATGCGAGCTCAATAAAAGCAACAGAGGCATTTGTATCCTCATATGGAGAATTAAGCTTTAACCAAGTTACAAATCACATTTTATTTATTGGACCAATTGCAGTTTGTGTAGCTTTAATGATGTTTTACATTTTTATCATCTGGTATAGAGATTATTTTGGAAAAAATACGTTTATCTACCGTCTATTCATGCTACCGACATCGAGAATGACAATTTACTTTGCAAAAGCAACTACAATATTAATAATGGTTTTATCTTTACTAGCTTTTCAATTGATCCTTTTACCAATTGAAATAAGTGTTTTTCAAAATATAGTGCCTAGTGAACTTTTAAATAAATTAAGTGCGGTTGATCTTTTAATGAGTAATACTATTTTTACGATTATTTTACCAAGCAGTTTAATCGATTTTATTCTTTTCTATTTTGTTGGAATTGGATTAGTATTTACCCTATTTACTGTAATCTTACTAGAACGTAGTTATCGTTGGAAGGGAATCGTTTACGGGATTTTATATGGAATTGCTATTGCAACTGTACTTCTATTACCGGCAATTATTGAATCCTTTATTGTAGGGAATGAATTCTCATTTTATCCAAATGAAGTCTTTTATATGGAATTAAGCCTTACTGCGATCATCATTACAATTTCAATCTTATTTAGTAAATATTTATTAAAGAATAAAGTTTCGGTGTAAAGGAGGAACTCATAATGAAGCGTTATCGCAATTTAGCAATTATAGCAGTCGTAACAACAATTAGTCTTAGTACGTTTTATACGAAAGTGGCGATGTCTGAAAGTAAGTTACCTAAATTTTATTTGAATACTGAAACAGGAGATTCAAAATATGCAAAAAACATGGTCATAAACGGAGGGTATGGAAATAGAGGTTTAAAGATTACTTCTGACGGTAGTGACTATAAAAACAATCATTCCTTTTTTGGAGACATTAATAGCGATTTCTTTGAATTAAAAAAATTAAATAAGTTGCAGAAGGAAGAAAGAAACTACATGCGTGGCAAGAATTCTTCTTCTAATTTTTATATAGATAAAGATTTTGTTTGGCATGCAGATGTAAAAGGCGGAAAATTTGATGGTGTGTATGAGCATACAAACAATCATTTTAAAATGTATATTGATGGGCTAGATCGTCAAAATAAAGACCGCTATACGTTTAAAGTTGATATTCCAGGAGAAGAGGACTATTCATATATTTACGTAGATGATGTTCAATTAATTGGAAAAGATTTAGTTGTAATCACTTCTCAAAATAAAAATCAACTAAATAACAATGTAGCTGTTGATCAAAATGAAAAGATTATGTATCGAATAAATGTGAGTCAGAAGAAAATAGTTGATCGTAAAGTAATAAACAAATCAAGCAATGAACAAACTATTCATACTGATATTCAAGCCTCAATTGAAGAAGCGGATCGTACAACTCCTACTAAGTATTATGTTTATAGAGTAGTAAAAACAAAAGATGAGCCTCAGGAAAATGGAGAAACAACAACCGAAGAAGTTAGTAATGAAGTATTTGTAGTAAATTTAGAAACTGGTAAAGAAGAAGCGTTAAAATTATCAAATGAACAAAAAGAGTTAGTGAAGCAAGGTAATGTGTTACTTGATAATGGTAATTTATATATAATTACTCACGGCGAAAAAGGTCTTTCGATTTTAAAGTACAGTTTAATCAATAAAAAAATCGAGGGCCAACCAATATCCGTTCCTAAAATGAATGGAAATGAAGATTATTATAAAGTTTTAGATGGAAAGCTATATGCAATTACGAATGGAATGGAAAATCCAAAAAAGATTAATAAAGATATAGTCATTACTGATTTAACGAATGGCAAAATTATTTTTGAAGGTAATATTAAAGTAAAAGACGCAAAAGGTAAGTCTAATCAATTTTTAAAAGAATTACAGGTGTATGAATTTACAAACGATTAAAAAGAAACCTAGTTTGATGTTATTAAATACATCATAACTAGGTTTTTTGTTTTTTTGCTCTAGAAAAAGAAGTTTGATTTCCATTCTTAAGAGCAGGAACAAGGAAAGGCAGGATCAAGGAGAAAGAAAAAGAGATTAAAAGACAGACTTTAATTTCCTCTCAGTATTCCCATCTAATCTGTCTTCCCCTACTTTCCCTGCCTTGCCTTCTCTTCCTGCCCTTCCTGCACTTTAGTTCTCGCACCTTCCACTCCAATCAATGTCTATAAATATTCTATACTTATACACTTTTTATAATATCAACAAACAACATAATTTTTTAGAATAGGAAGGATCTTGCTTTTATACTATTATTACCTTCCTAATTTACATATATTGAAGGAATGTACGTTCTGTTTTAGTTACTTGATTTCATTCATAAACATCTATATTATTAATTAGACATTAAATTTTAAAGTACGTTTGTTCTGTTTTTGATTGATTTTTGAAATTTTGTGGTAAAATAGAAGGATAGGTATGTTTTGGAAATGGAGGCGGGAAAGATGGAGCAGGAATTTGAGGTAGTTTCTCATTATAAACCTCAGGGTGATCAGCCAAATGCGATTAAGCAGCTTGTTGAAGGGGTTAAAAATGGTAAAGAGCACCAAGTATTATTAGGTGCAACGGGTACGGGAAAGACATTTACCATTTCAAATGTAATTAAGGAAGTGGGTAAACCGACATTAGTATTTGCTCACAATAAAACATTAGCTGGACAATTATATAGTGAGTTAAAGGATTTTTTTCCAAATAATGCGGTTGAGTATTTTGTTAGTTATTATGATTACTTTCAGCCAGAAGCTTATGTACCACAAACTGATACTTATATCGAAAAGGATTCAAGTATTAATGATGAAATTGATAAGCTACGTCACTCTGCGACTTCCTCCCTTTTTGAACGTAAGGACGTCATCATTGTAGCGAGTGTTTCATGTATTTATGGTTTAGGTTCGCCAGAAGAATATCGTGAATTAGTTTGTTCACTACGTATTGGTATGGAAATCAGTAGAGATGATTTGTTACATAAATTAGTAGATATTCAATATGCCCGAAATGATATTGACTTTTCACGTGGTACATTCCGAGTTCGTGGTGATGTTGTTGAAATCTTCCCAGCTTCTCGTGATGAGCACTGTATACGTGTGGAGTTTTTTGGTGATGAAATTGAAAGAATTAGAGAAGTTGACGCTTTAACAGGTGAAATTTTAGGTGACCGTGAACATGTTGCAATTTTTCCAGCATCTCACTTCGTAACACGTGAAGAAAAAATGAAAATTGCGATAAAAAATATTGAACTCGAGCTAGAAGAACGATTAAAAGAGATGAGAGAGAACGGAAAATTACTAGAAGCTCAAAGGCTAGAACAACGCACAAGATATGATTTAGAAATGATGAATGAAATGGGCTTTTGTTCTGGGATCGAAAACTATTCACGTCATTTAACTTTGAGACCAGCAGGTTCAACACCATATACATTATTAGATTATTTTCCAGAAGATTTCTTAATGGTAATTGACGAATCGCATGTTACAGTTCCGCAAATTCGTGGAATGTTTAACGGTGACCAAGCTCGTAAACAAGTATTAGTAGATCATGGATTCCGTTTGCCTTCAGCTCTTGATAATCGTCCATTAAAATTTGCAGAGTTTGAAGAAAAAGTTAAACAAACGATTTATGTTACAGCAACACCTGGACCTTATGAGTTAGATTTATGTCCAGAGAAAGTTGAGCAGATTATTCGTCCAACAGGTCTGTTAGATCCTACAATTGACGTTCGTCCAATTGAAGGACAAATTGATGATTTAATCGAAGAAGTTCGCAATCGTATTGCTAAAAATGAAAGAATTCTTATTACTACTCTAACGAAAAAGATGTCTGAAGATTTAACTGATTATCTGAAAGAAATCGGAATTAAAGTAAATTACTTACATTCAGAAATTAAAACGCTAGAACGTATCGAAATAATTCGTGATCTTCGTTTAGGAAAATATGATGTATTAATTGGTATCAATCTATTACGTGAAGGGATTGATATTCCTGAGGTATCTTTAGTTGTAATTTTGGATGCAGATAAGGAAGGATTTTTACGTTCCGAACGATCATTGATTCAGACGATTGGTCGAGCTGCAAGGAATTCGAATGGTCACGTTATTATGTATGCAGATAAAATAACCAACTCGATGGACATTGCAATCAATGAAACGAAGCGTCGCCGTGAAATTCAAGAAGCTTATAATATAGAGCATGGCATTACACCTAAGACAATTATTAAGCAAGTGCGTGATGTCATCCGTGCGACTTCAGTTGCTGAAGAAGAAGAAGTTTATGAAAATGGCATTAGTGCTAAATATGCAAAAATGAATAAGAAAGAACGTCATTTATTTATTCAATCAATTGAAATGGAAATGAAGGACGCAGCGAAGGCGCTTGATTTCGAACGAGCAACAGAACTTCGTGACTTAATATTAGAATTGAAGTCTGAGAGGTGAAGAACTTGAAAAGTATGAATGAAATAATTATTAAAGGGGCCAGAGCTCATAACTTAAAAAATATCGATGTAACGATACCTCGTAATCAACTAGTTGTTGTTACTGGTTTATCAGGATCAGGAAAGTCCTCTCTTGCATTTGATACGATTTATGCTGAAGGTCAACGAAGATATGTAGAATCATTATCTGCGTATGCTCGACAATTTCTAGGCCAAATGGATAAGCCAGATGTTGATTCAATTGAAGGACTGTCGCCAGCAATTTCGATTGATCAGAAAACGACTAGCCGAAATCCTCGTTCGACAGTTGGTACTGTAACAGAGATTTATGACTACTTAAGACTATTATATGCTCGAATTGGAACACCAATTTGTCCAAATCATGGCATCGAAATTACTTCTCAAACTGTTGAACAAATGGTAGATCGGGTGATGGAATATCCTGAACGAACAAAAATCCAAGTACTTGCACCCGTTGTATCAGGTCGTAAAGGGACACATGTAAAAGTATTTGAAGAGATTAAAAAGCAAGGTTTCGTTCGTGTACGCGTTGATGGCGAACTATTTGATGTTTCTGATGAAATTGAATTAGAAAAAAATAAGAAACATTCAATTGAAGTTGTCATTGACCGTATCGTAGTAAAAGAAGGTGTTGCTTCCAGACTAGCTGATTCACTTGAAACAGCATTAAAACTTGGAGAAGGAAGAGTAATCATCGATGTAATTGGTGAGGAAGAACTTCTTTTCAGTGAGCACCATGCATGTCCACTTTGTGGATTCTCAATTGGAGAATTAGAGCCACGTATGTTTTCGTTCAACAGCCCGTTTGGAGCATGTCATTCATGTGATGGATTAGGTACTAAATTAGAGGTGGATTTAAATTTAGTAATCCCGAATGAAGAATTAACACTTAAAGAAAATGCTATTGCGCCATGGGAATCAATTAGTTCGATGTATTATCCACAATTACTTGAAAGTGTATGTAATCACTATGGCATTAATATGGATATTCCATTTAAGGACATTCCGAAAAATCTGCAAGATAAGATTCTCTATGGTAGTGACGGTGAGAAAATCTATTTCAAATATGATAATGAACAAGGTCATGTTCGTGAAGCAATGATTGAATTTGAAGGTGTTATCTCTAACGTAGAAAGAAGATATAAAGAAACATCTTCTGATTTTATTCGTGAGCAAATGGAAAAATACATGGCACAACAAAACTGTCCAACTTGTAAAGGTCATCGTTTAAGAAAAGAAGCATTAGCTGTCTTTATTGGTGGCTTACATGTCGGTGAAGTAACTAAAATGTCAGTTAAGGAAGCTTTTGATTTCTTTGGTTCACTTGATTTAACGCCAAAGCAAGAAAAAATCGCAAATCTTATCTTAAGAGAAATTAGAGAGCGTTTAGGCTTTTTAGTAAATGTAGGATTGGATTATTTAACTTTAAATCGTGCTGCAGGAACTTTATCAGGTGGAGAAGCACAACGAATTCGCTTAGCTACTCAAATCGGTTCTAGGCTTACTGGTGTGCTATATATTTTAGATGAACCATCTATTGGATTACATCAACGTGATAATGATCGATTAATTTCAACCTTATTAAATATGAGAGATATTGGGAATACGTTAATAGTCGTAGAACATGATGAAGATACGATGTTGGCAGCGGATTACTTAATTGATATTGGACCTGGAGCAGGTATTCATGGAGGGCAGATCATTTCACAAGGTACGCCAAATGAGGTAATGAATGATGAAAACTCATTAACTGGAAAGTACTTATCCGGTGAAAAGTTTATTCCAGTGCCTCTTGAGAGAAGAAAAGGCGATGGCCGTGAAATTAAAATTGTCGGAGCAAAAGAAAATAATTTAAAAAATGTAACGACTTCATTCCCATTAGGAACATTTGTCGCAGTAACAGGTGTTTCTGGTTCAGGGAAAAGTACATTAATTAATGAAATTTTATATAAATCTTTAGCTCAAAAATTAAACGGTTCAAAAGTCCGTCCAGGTGAACATAAAGAAATTAAAGGGATTGAGCAGCTAGAGAAGGTTATTGATATTGACCAATCACCAATTGGTCGTACACCACGTTCGAATCCAGCTACTTATACTGGTGTATTTGATGATATTCGTGATGTATATGCTGCTACGAATGAATCAAAAGTGCGCGGTTATAAAAAAGGTCGATTTAGTTTCAACGTTAAAGGCGGAAGATGTGAGGCTTGCCGAGGCGATGGAATCATTAAAATTGAAATGCACTTCTTACCTGATGTATATGTCCCTTGTGAAATTTGTCATGGGAAACGTTATAACAGGGAGACATTAGAAGTAAAATACAAAGACAAATCGATTTCTGAAGTTTTAGATATGACAGTTGAAGATGCCGTTTCATTCTTTGAAAATATTCCAAAGATTAAACGTAAGCTACAAACATTAAATGATGTAGGATTAGGTTATATTACGTTAGGTCAACCTGCTACAACATTATCTGGTGGAGAAGCACAGCGTGTTAAATTAGCTTCAGAGCTTCATAAGCGTACAAACGGTAAAACTTTATATATTTTAGATGAACCGACAACAGGATTACATGTTGATGATATATCTCGCTTACTTGTCGTATTACAAAGACTAGTAGATAACGGAGATACTGTACTTGTCATCGAACATAATTTAGATGTCATTAAGGCAGCTGACCATTTAATCGACTTAGGACCAGAAGGCGGAGATAAAGGTGGCACAATTGTAGCGACTGGTACGCCAGAAAATCTGTGTAAAGTTGAAGCATCACATACTGGTAAATACTTAAAAGTAGTATTAGAACGTGACAAAGCGAGAATGGAAAAAAGAATGGCATTGATGGAATCTTAAAAAAATAGATCGAAAACGAGATACAAAGAATAGGAGTTATTCCTTTTCTTTGTATTTGTTTTTATCTAGGCTTTCTTTTATTGTTAGATAGAAGGAAATGAATTCTACTAATTAGTTTGTATTAAACTCAACCTTGAAATAATGTGAGTAACTGTTGATTCATTCAATAATGTGACAATTTTTATGCATGGATGTCTGTTAAGATATTTTACAAAATACATTTTTGATAAAGATTTTATAGTATTTAAGACATTGATTGGAGTGGAAGGTGGGAGAACTAAAGAGCAGGCAAGACAGGGAAAGTAGGGGGAAACATATAGGATAGGAATACTTAATGGAAATTAATAAAATTCTTTAATGTCTTTTAATCTTTAATCCCTCTGTCTCCTTAATCCTGCCTTGCCTTAAACCTGCTCTTAAGTAAATCCTGGAACGGAAATCATCAACATTCTTCTTTAATAGAACCTGTATAAAAGTAGTCCACATTTCTAGAATGTTTTTTACATAGAATGGTTAATGAAAAGAATTTCGCAAATAAATATTAAAGGCAAACAATGAATATAAAACAGCCTAAAGAAAATAGGAAGGCTTACTGATAGAGAGGAGATTTTTATGAAGAAATTATATCGATCTTCTAAAGATTCAATGCTTGCAGGTGTATGTGGCGGATTAGGAAAGTATTTCAATTTAGATAGTACTTTAATACGTTTATTATTTGTATTGTTATTTTTTATTGGTTTTGGAGCCATATTATTTGTATATTTAATTTGGATTTTTGTTGTTCCAGAAGAAGGTGACGTGGAAAAGTTATGAGATGGTTATTTTCATTAGCAATTAATAGTTTAGTTTTTATCGTTGTAGCTGGATTTCTTCAACCAGATTTTTATGTAGCAAATGTTCCTACAGCTATAATTGCTGCGTTAGTGTTATCAATCTTAAATACAATTATTAGACCAATTTTAATTTTAATAACATTACCTGTAACAATTTTTACAATGGGCTTATTCCTATTTATCATAAACGCGTTTACTCTTGAAATTACTGATTTTCTATTAGGCGATGCCTTAAGAGTAAATGGTTTTGGAACTGCTCTAATAGCATCGATTTTAATTAGTACATTCAGTATGCTAATTCAATATTTTGTGTTTGATCCAAAAAACAAAAAAAAGCAAAATCATCGTTAAAAAGCTCCTTGTTGGGAGCTTTCAGTGTGTAGACAAAGTGTCAGTCCTATTTATCTGATTTTGAGACTGTCTGAAAGCTCCTGATTGGGAGCTTTTTTATGCAGGATTAAAAAACAGGACTAAGGGCTAATATTATTAATAATTTTTAATTCATTACGATCAATAAGTCACCAGTCGACATTTTCCCGCAAAGTTTAAAAATGGTACAATATGAATGATAGTACATAATTATTAATCCTTAGGAGGCTAGAATGGCTAAGTTACGTACGAAGAATATAGTTGAGTATTTTAAATTGGAAGTTATAAGTGGAAGTGCTGGATTGAATAAATCTATTCAAACTACAGATTTATCTCGCCCAGGTATAGAAGTGGCAGGATTTTTTACTTACTATCCATCAGATCGTGTTCAACTATTAGGGAAAACAGAATTAACATTCTACGAAAGTTTAACTGATGAAGAAAAACACAATCGGTTAAGAAAGCTTTGTGCAGAAGATACTCCTTGTATAATTGTTACGCGAGGTTTAGATATTCCACCTGAATTAGTTGAAGCAGGTGAAGAAACTGGTGTACCTATTTTACGATCAAATAGTAAAACGACTAAACTGTATAGCAGACTTACGAGCTATTTAGAAGCTAAACTTGCTCCAACTACAGCATTACATGGTGTACTTGTTGATATTTATGGTGTAGGAGTATTAATTACTGGGAAAAGTGGAGTTGGTAAAAGTGAGACAGCTCTAGAATTAGTGAAACGTGGTCATCGATTAGTTGCTGATGATTCTGTTGAGATTCGTCAAACTGATGAAGATACGCTGATCGGTTCATCACCAGATTTAATTGAGCATTTATTAGAAATTCGTGGATTAGGAATTATCAATGTAATGACACTTTTCGGAGCAGGATCTGTACGTAATTATAAGCGCATTACATTAAATATTGATTTAGAGACTTGGGATTCTCAAAAGGTTTATGACCGAGTTGGTTTAGACGATGAAAAGCTTAGAATTTTAGATACAGATATTTCAAAAATTACATTGCCAGTTCGACCTGGTCGAAATTTAGCTGTCATTACTGAAGTAGCCGCGATGAATTTCAGATTAAAGAATATGGGTGTAAACGCAGCACAGCAATTTGCTGATCGTTTGGAAAAAGTAATTCAAGGCGGTAATAATGTTAGTGATTTAATTTAATGATAAAGTGGGGAAATTGTAATGGAAGCAAATATTCAGCCATTAGATAAAGTTTTTTTACATTTAGGTCCTCTTTCAATAAAGTGGTATGGTGTTTTGATTGGATTAGGGGTTGTGTTAGGTTTATGGTTGGCAGTGCGTGAAAGTAAGAGACGTGGTGTACCAGAAGATACATTTATGGATCTTATTTTAATTGCATTACCTTCAGCAATTCTTGGGGCAAGAATTTATTATGTTCTTTTTGAATTTGGATATTATTCCAAACACATCAAAGAAATACCGGCAATTTGGCATGGCGGATTAGCAATTCACGGTGGTTTAATTGGTGCATTTATTGCTAGCTACTTCTTTGCAAAGAAGAGAGGTATTTCATTTTGGAAACTTGCAGATATTGCTGCACCAAGTATTTTAGTAGGACAAATGTTAGGTCGCTGGGGTAACTTCATGAATCAAGAAGCTCACGGTGGGCCAGTAACTAGAGCATTTTTAGAAAGTCTGCATTTACCTACATGGATTATTAATCAAATGTATATTGATGGAACGTATTATCATCCAACATTTTTATATGAATCAATGTGGAGCTTATTAGGGATTATTTTCTTACTTATTTTAAGAAGAGTTAACCTAAGACGTGGTGAATTGTTTTTAACTTATTTAATTTGGTATTCAGTAGGTCGTTACTTTATTGAAGGGCTAAGAACAGATAGCCTAATGTTAACAAGTACAATTAGAATGGCTCAGTTTATTTCGGTCATAATCATCGTTTTATCTATTATTATCCTTATATATCGTCGAGTAAAAGGTTTATCAAAAGAACGATATTTAGACGCTTAAGTAATTTGCTATACGGGAGTGGGGGAGCAAGTTGGAAACGTTAAAAAAGGGATTACTAGTAGGTTTACAAACTTCTTGGAAAATAGGGAAAATCATTTTCCCTATTTCTTTCATTTTAACGATTATAAAAGAAACAGCATTGATGGACTGGTTTGTACATTTACTTGAACCATTAATGAGTTTTATCGGCTTAAAAGGGGATGCCGCGTTAGTATTAGTTTTCGGTAATGTTTTAAATTTATATGCTGCACTCGGTGCGATGCTCCCGATGGATTTAACGATGAAGGAAGCATTAATTTTGGCCGTAATGCTAAGCTTTTCTCATAATCTATTCGTTGAAACATCTGTAGCTTCGGCAGTAGGGGTTAGAGCATCATTTGTAGTATTCGTTCGAATTGGTTTTGCGATTATATCAGCTATATGCATTCATTTTTTTTGGTCAGGTGGATCAGAGATTGTTCACAAAGGAATCGCAGTCTCAGAAACTGTAAACCATTCAGGTTGGAATCTAGTTTACTCAGCAATTCTTTCTTCATTAATTGGTATTTATAATCTTATTAAAATTGTTATCCCGCTTATGCTGGTTATTCAATTCGCAAAAGACTTTGGATGGATGAACTATGTAACGAAATTATTATCTCCTTTTACGAAACTAATAGGTGTAGAAGCAAAGGCGGGAGTTACGTTAGCAGCAGGATTGTTTTTTGGATTAGCTTTTGGAGCTGGTGTTATGATTCAAGCTGTAAAAGAAGATGGTGTTTCAAAGCGTGATCTATATTTAGTTTTCTTATTTTTAGTCGCTTGTCATGCTGTTGTTGAAGATACACTTCTCTTTATTCCTCTAGGTATTCCAGTTTTATATCTATTCTTAATCCGATTCTTTGTCGCCCTAGTTGTTACTTTTATTGTTGCAAGGATTATCGGGAGAGTCAGTCGAAAAGCTCAATCAAATTTAAAAGTTGAAGTGAAATAGAAAGGAAATAGCTATGAAAATAAATACGATACTATTCGATTTAGATGGAACGTTAATCAATACAAATGAATTAATTATCGCTTCATTCTTGCATACACTAAATAAATTTTATCCTGATCAATATAAAAGAGAACATGTTATTCCGTTTATGGGACCAACTTTAACAGAATCATTTTCATCTGTAGATGCAGAAAAAGTAGACGAGCTAATCGCAGAATATCGCCGTTTTAATATGGAGATGCATGATGAATTTGTAGAAGAGTACGAGACAGTCTATGAGACAGTTGAAACTTTGCATAAGAAAGGCTATAAAATTGGGATAGTTACAACAAAAGCAAGAAATGTTGTAGAGATGGGATTAAGTTTCAGCCGATTAAAGCAATTTTTTAATACGGTTGTTACGATTGATGATGTGCAAAATGCAAAACCGCATCCAGAACCGATTCAATTAGCATTGAAAAAATTAAATGCTGCACCTGAAGAAACGATTATGGTGGGGGATAATTACCATGATATTGAAGGTGGGAAAAATGCTGGAACAAAAACTGCGGGTGTTGCATGGTCTCTAAAAGGAAAAGAATTTTTAGCTACTTATCAACCGGATTACATGCTTGAGAAAATGAGTGATATTTTATCGATTCTAGGAATTGATGAATAGTGAGAAATACTAAGCGCTTCCCAATTGAAGGCGAGAATTCACTTTGGCAATTGTACAAGACAGTTTCATTTTGGAAAACTTTTCGAAATGTTGTTGTGATTGAAATAGCTCGTTATGTTCCTTTTTTTAGATTGAAAAACTGGATGTATAGGAATCTGATTGGCATGAAGGTTGGAGAATTTACATCCTTTGCATTTAAAGTAACTCCAGATTTAATGTTTCCAGAACTAATTTCAGTAGGGAAGAATTCGATTGTAGGATATAATACTACAATTTTAGCACATGAATATTTAATTAATGAATATCGATTAGGTGAAGTAATTATTGGAGATAATGTGTTAGTTGGTGCAAATACAACGATATTACCTGGCGTCACAATTGGTGATGGTGCGAAAATTTCAGCTGCAACACTCGTTAATAAGGATGTACCTGCTGGAGCATTCGTTGGTGGTAATCCTATGACGATTATTTCAATGCCAACATCGGACACTTCAAACTAATATTTAAAAAAGTGGTTTCCATAATTTTGGGTTTCGGTTAGAATATTATTTTAACTACTTTTATTAGATAATGTGGGAATTAGGAGCGCGTTAACAAATTCTTATAATTTGGACGTCGACTATTTCCTCTTTTTGTGTGATATACTGTGATAAGCTGGAAAAACTGGAGGATCGAATGTCTGAAAATTTGGGGAATCAAACAAATCAATTTCATAATGTCGTTTCGTTCTCGTTACCGAAAGATTATTTCTACGAAAAAGGTATGAAAGCTTATAATAGTAACGATACTGAGCAAGCGATCTACTATTTGAAAAAAGCTGCTGAAAATGAAGAGAATCAAACTGTTCTTGTAGATATTTCAAGAAAGCTTTTATCAATGCATCAATATCAAACTTCAATTACTATTTTAGAATATATTTTAGATAAATACCCATCCAATGAAGATGTCTATTATTTATTAGCATTTGCATTTTTTGAACTAGGGTTATTTCAAAAAGCAAATTTGTATGCTCAAAAATATTTAGAAATTGGAACGGATGAAGAACAACTAGAAGAATTAGAGGATTATTTGGATATTATTCATAGTGAAGAAGATGATGATTTAAGTATTAATGACGATTTATTAGTACTTCAAGAGAGAGTGACAAGCTATTTAGCAAATCACGATTGGAAATCTGCAAAAACAACTCTGCTTAATATTGTTGATAAATATCAAGAATTTTGGCCGGCATATAATAATTTAGCTCTGGTTGAGCTTCATTTAGGCAATCACGAAGAAGCTGAAAGAGTATTAGAGTATGTTTTAGAACAAAATCCAGGGAATTTATCATCATTAATTCATTTAACAATGTTAAAAAGAATATTAAATGAACAGGAAGTTGCTCAAAGATATCTTGAGAGCTTATCAAATATTGTTCCTATATCTGAGGAACATCGTCATAAGTTAGGTGTCCTTTTCTATCAATTCCAAAGATACGAAGAAGCTTTTAAATTATTCCATTTATTGTATATGGAACGACCTGATCGTGAAGTTCAGTTTTATTATATGTATAGTGATGCTGCATACCGTTCAGGGCGAATTGAAATGGCGGAGCGTATTTGGAATCAAGAAATGTCGGATGAATTTGAAGGTCACGAAGATTTAGCGCCATGGGCTGAGAAAAAGCATTCTTCAAATGAAATCGAGCAATTAATGTCCGAAACTGAATATCAAGCGAAATATTCCAATTCCAATAGTGAGCGTTGGGGATTAATCTATTTTATGAAGGAATACTATTATGAACAAAAGTTTAGTTCGATCCTTCAAGATTTAGAGCCAATTGAAAATATTGGAATCGACGAGCAATTGGAACAGGTTTTATTGAATAATATGTGTTATTTAGAACCGCATCCATCTTTGAACATTGCGATAAATGGTGCCAAAAAGATTCAGACACATTGGGAAGATGACTATACACTTCTACGTAATCAATTACAATTATGGTTCTTCTCGATTTGTGAACTTACTCTTAAATATAAAGAGTTACCTGTAAATGAGAATACTTTATTAGCTGCAACACATTATCTTGTTGAAAATGAAGAAAAACGTGTATCACAAAAGAAAATTGCAGCAAACTATAATATCTCTACTTATTTATTAAATAAAGGCATTAACGCCATTCGAAGCTTGTTTTAATACCTGATGGTGTTAAGCAAGCTTTCTTTTTTTAGGTCAATATTTTACAAAAGCGAATGCGAGAGAAAAAGAGCAGGAAAGACAGGGAAAGCACCAATGAAGAGAATTACTTAGAGGAAATCAATTAAATACTTTAAGGTCTTTAAAATTCTTGTTCCTGTTCTTATTTATGAGCATATGATTTGTTGTTTTATGTCGTGACGTATTAGGATAGTGGTAGTTAATGAACTAGGGCAATTAGCCGTTAAAAAGTACAAGGAGTGAATAAAAAATGGAAGAAAAAATTTATGATGTTATTATCATCGGTGCTGGTCCTGCAGGAATGACTGCAGCTGTTTATACATCTCGTGCAAATCTTTCTACGCTAATGATGGAACGCGGTGTTCCAGGTGGACAGATGGCTAATACAGAGGAAATCGAAAACTATCCAGGCTTTGACAGTATTTTAGGGCCTGACTTATCGAATAAAATGTTTGATCATGCTAAAAAGTTTGGCGCTGAATATGCGTATGGTGATATTAAAGAAATCGTTGATGGAAAAGAATACAAAACAGTAATTGCTGGTAAAAAAGAATATAAAGCACGTGCAATTATTATTACAACTGGTGCAGAGTACAAAAAAATTGGCGTACCTGGAGAGCAAGAACTAGGCGGACGTGGAGTATCTTACTGTGCAGTTTGTGATGGTGCGTTCTTTAGAGATAAAGAGTTAGTAGTTGTTGGTGGAGGAGATTCAGCAGTTGAAGAAGGCGTATACTTAACACGATTCGCTTCTAAAGTTACAATCGTTCACCGTAGAGATCAATTACGTGCTCAAAAGATTCTTCAAGACCGTGCATTTGCAAATGAAAAGATTTCATTTATTTGGAATTCAACAATCAAAGAAATTAACGGTACTGACGGTAAAGTAAGTAGCGTTACATTGGTAGATACTCAAAACGGTGAAGAATCTGAGTTTAAAACAGACGGAGTATTTATTTACATCGGAATGCTACCACTAACAAAACCATTCTTAAATTTAGGAATTACAAACGAGAATGGATATATCGAAACAAATGATGTAATGGAAACGAAAGTACCTGGTATTTTTGCAGCTGGTGATGTTCGTGAAAAAACTTTACGTCAAGTTGTAACTGCAACAGGAGACGGAAGTATCGCAGCTCAAGCTGTACAGCATTATATTGAAGAACTAAAAGAAGAATTAACTAAAACAAACTAAATTTTAAATTTTGATTCGAATTGTAATATTCTGAAACTTATATGTAATTAGGGTGTAACTTAGTTGAAATAATGATGGTGTAATATAGTAAATAACCAGAGAGCCCCCTAATATATATTTAGGAACATGGATATGCGCTTGTCCATGTTCCCTTTTTTTGTTTAAATCTCTTTTAATCTTTATTGTTGTTTACAAAAAGTATTATCGAAAAGATTTTATATATTTTATTATAGAATAGATAAAGACGTTGATTGGAGTGGAAGGTGGGAGACAGGAAGAGCAGGAAGAGCAGGAAATGCAGGGAAAGCATCTAGGATATAAATTACTTAGAGGAAATCAATAAAATTCTCTAAAGTCTTTTAATATTTTTTCCTTTCCCCTAGATCCTGCCTTTCCTTGTTCCTGCTCTTAAGGAAAGCGAGCATCCTAAAATGGAAATCAACCTTCTTTTTAACTGAGCCTTATTTTAAAAAAGAATCCTAGATTGTGCACATTTTATGTGTTAAGACTAGGGTTCTTTTTATTATGAATGCTTGTAATTTCATGTATTGTTTTATCGTTAGAACTCGAAAAGAATAAATAATGACGACGTTGTTTGAAGTTGTTGAGAAATCGGTTTAACGGTATAATATAGAATGGGCAGTTTCAACTAACTGCAAGTAGAAATTGTAAGTGAGGTATAAAAATGCAAAGAGTAACACATTGTGTTTTATTAAATGAAAATAATATCCTCCTGCTACAAAAGCCTAGAAGAAACTGGTGGGTTGCTCCTGGTGGTAAAATGGAACCAGGTGAAAATATACGAGAAGCTGTTGTTCGCGAATATCGTGAAGAAAC
>NZ_NCTA01000011.1 GCF_002156865.1 Gottfriedia luciferensis
CCTAAAAATCTTGAAAAACAGTAAAGAAAATCCGAATTTCCAACCCGATACAACAAAAGGTGATCCTACTTATTTTGAAATTATTTTATATACAGGCGAACCAATAGCCTATCAGTATGATATGCAATTTGACGGGGGCACTTATTTCTGGCATCCGTGGGATACATCTATATTGTCAAATAAGATTGGAGAGTTTATACCAAATTAATATTCTTTATTCAACAAACTGGCGCGATAGTCGAAGATCAAGAGCTGCTAATAAGCAGCTTTTTTCATTGAAGCAACTGGCAGGATAGTTCAATATGGAAAGGATTATATGAGGGGGAAATTGAATTAAATAATATGTAGTGTTTAGAGGTAAATGAGGAGGAGCATCTTGTGAGAAGATTATTCTTGTGCATTTGTTTATTAGTTATTGTAGCAAGTTTAATGTCCTGTCAAAAAAAAGAAGACGGAATATCTTTCAAGGAAATCTATACAGATAAAGATATAACTAAAATCGTATACGGTAAAAATGGAAACTTTAAAGAATTAACTGACCTTGAGAATATAAATAATTGGGTTAATAATGTAAGGAAGATTAAGTTTATTCGTGACGAAAATCAAGAAGACCGTGCCGTTCTTTTACTCTTCGACGACGGATGCTCAGTAAAGGCTTATCATAAAAATAAAGAAATTGGAGACTTTAAACTATTAAAATTAAAAGGCGAATTCTACAAGAGTAATACTGAGTTTGATGAACAAGTAAAAACTTTATGTAAATAGAATTTAAAATTTTCTTATTCAACTAACGAAAGCATTAGTTCAATAAGTTCTACTTCAACCTTCACTTTTATGTCCGTGTTATAATGGATATGATTTTTTAGACATTATAAAGGGGATTACATATGTACATTTGGGATGTAAAAGGGCTCGTTCAAGCTTTAAAAGAAGAGAGTCTGTCCAGTAAGTCACAAAGATACCAGAAAATAATAGGTATTTCTTTATTTACAATAGTTTTACTAGCTTATCCGCTAAAATTATTAACTAAAACTTTTAATATCTTAGATATTATTGATATGATTAGTTTTCTGCTTATAAATCTAGTTGGAATTTATTTAGCATATAAAATAAATCAACAAGGAGATGGGAAGGTATTTGTCTTTCGCTATTTTAGTTTGTATCTTCCACTCACACTCCGATTCTTTGTCCTAGTTACGCTTATTATGATAGTCGGTTATTTAATTCTACCTTATATTCTTGCTTCAATTTCCTTGAATGAGACCAACTGGTTCGATTTAGTTACTTCTGTTGGAACAGAATTATATTTCAATTTCTTAATGATTAAATATATAAAAATGTTAAATAAGTAATTAGTTTCTAAGTTGTATCTATCATTTTATTTAATGATTAGCTTATTCAACTAACGAACGCGTTAGTTGAACAAGACGAAAGGTTGCATAGCAGCCTTTTTATTGTGTTAACTGGCAGGATAGTTATATAAAAGGGGAGAAAATAAAAGATATAAAATTATAGATGGAAAGTGATAAATTGAAATATTTAAAAGAGAATTTAGATGATTTATGGGCAAATGTTATTGATGAAATGAATATTGATGTTTTTAATCATAGAATTGTTTTCGATACAAGAGCTATTAATGATGGTATAGTTAAAAATTACAAACTAATATTCGAAGATGTATCGTCATTTTATTTTCTTGAAAATACTAGTGAAAATAGATTTAATCTGTTGGAGCTAGATGAAGACAGTTATTTAGAATTAACATCTATTTATTACTATCCAAAGGGAATAGGATTAATTTCAATTAATTCAAAAACAGATGATAATTGGGTAAAACAATATTCGTCTAATTCGAATTTTTCAATAGAAATTTGGAATTCAATGCTGTTTGTTGAGGCTAAACGAGTAGTTATAAACGATAAAGTATTTGATGTAGGGTACCCTCAATAAAGCATTTGCTTATTGAACTAACTGGCGCTTTAGTTGAAGAACATGATCGGCAATATTGTCGGTCTTTTTTTTGTGCTAACTAGTAGTATATTTCAATAAGAAACTAATAATCCGAATAAATATTATGCCTAAAAAGGAAAAAATTACCTATTGGTAGAATAGAAAGTAATATGTAATAAATGTAAAAGGAGATATTATGGTTAAATTTTTAGTAATCAGCTTAATTTTTATTCCTATAGTCATCATCATTTGTAATCAGAATCCGGAAAACTTGAGTGTTTGGATGTTAGTAATATTATTTTCACAAACCACTGTTTATACACTTTGGGATTATATAATAAAAAGAAAAACAAAAAAACACAATCCAACTAACGAGCGCGTTAGTTGAACAACATGATCGACTGTATAGTCGACGTTAACTGACGGTTTCCTTTAAATGAGTTAAAAGGAATAATCAAACAAATAAAGAATATTCACAAGTATTAGGATGTAATTATAGGGGGACTATTTTTTGTACAAACAAATTAGTTTAGTTATTTTTATTTTTATTTTTATTTTTCTTATAGGATGTACTAATAATTTATCTTTAAGAGATGAATTCAATGAGACAATGAAAAAAGAAAAAAATGTTCAAAAATATACTATATTGTCAGAAGATATACAATCTAATACTGGTACAATTTTCTATCAATACAAATTAAAAGAAAATGGTTTAGGTAGAGGACAGTTGATTTCCCTATCCGTTTTTAATAAACAAGATGATAAATGGAAACTAATGTTTTCAGGAGGTTGTAATGATAAATGGAATATCTCTTCGTCTGAAAACGAGAAAGAGAATATCTATTGTGGAACGATAAATGATCCAATTTATACTAACGTATTAATTGGTGATATAAAAGCAAAAATTATCAAGTTAAAGAATAGCAATTTAAAGGCCTGGTTTTACTTGAATAGTAATCCTTACTTAAGTATTACTGCTGAACGAGTAGATGGCAAAAAAGAGATTTGGCAGCCTGCCAGTAAATAAAAGATACAAGTAGAACACTTATAAAATTTTATTGAACTAACGAGCGCGTTAGTTCAACAAGATCACAAGTCGCTTATTCGGCTTTATTGCGTTGATATTAACGGGATTAATGCATTCTTTCATATTGCTTTTTGAAAATTCTATAATTTGTTATGATTTGTTTTGTAAGTAAAGTAATAAGAGTATACAAAGGGAGTGCTTAAAACTATGGAATACATAACACTTAATAATGGGTTAAAAATGCCAATTGTAGGTACAGGTACAAATACTTATGGAAAATTAAATAACGAGTATAACGGGACGTTAATAAATGAAATTCCTGAACTCGTATCAGCACTTGAGTTGGGTTACCGTTCAATAGACGCAGCCATCATTTATCGAAACGAAGAACTTGTCGGAAAAGTTTTAGCAGAAAGCACAGTACCTCGAGAAGAGTTATTCATTACGACAAAAGTTCCAGGCAACGAAGAATATACTTCTTCAAAAGTAGCAACTCGAGCAGCTATCGATAAGAGTCTAAAAAACTTCCAAACAGACTATCTCGACCTACTTCTTATTCACTTCCCTATCGAAGACAAAGTACAACTTAAAAACACTTGGGAAGTCTTTGAAGAATATTACGAAGCGGGCAAACTAAAAGCAATCGGCGTTTCAAACTTTGGAAAAAATCATCTAGATGAATTGAAAGAATTCGCTAAAGTGAAGCCAGCTGTTAATCAAATACAAGTTAACTTAAAAGAACCTAACAAAGATCTCCTTGCCGTATTAAAAGAAGAGGGCATTACACCTGTTGCATGGGGACCTATGAAAGTCGAAGCCCATCAAAAAAAAGTTTTGGATGAAATCGGTAAAAACTATAAAAAATCTGGTGCACAAGTCTTATTAAAATACCAAATCCAACGCGGTGTAATCGTTATTCCTAAATCTCACAACTGTGAAAATCAAGCATCTAATATAGATCTTTTCGAGTTCGTATTATCTGCAGAAGATATAGAAAAAATTGAAAACTTATAATTAGTTAGTCTTTCATCCTAGTGATATGAATAATATCGCTAGGATTTTGATTTTTTCAAAACAATGAGAGTGGTTTAGTACCGTTTTTTCTCGAACTCAATTAAGCAGTTTACAAGAGGAAGGAAAGCTTTCAAGGGAACGAATTATTAATGCAATTCATGTTTTACGGAGTAATTTTACTAAGTATAAATGTGGAATTATATTTGATTAATAAAGTGATTTCACTCTGAAATTTTCATAATTTATTTTTAAAAATATATATATCCTTAATGAACTAACGAACGCGTTAGTCCAATAGCATAGTCGACTATTTAGTCGGCTTTTTTATTTATTTAAACCTTATTTAAGGAAATAATTGAGAATGGGTATATTAAGAAAAAAATGAAGGGTTTGTGTTTAATGAAATATATAACTACACTCTTAATTTCAATAGTTGTTTTGTGTCTACCATTGGATATTCAGGCAAAAGATTTTAATTATAATCGAAATAGTAATACAGTCTCTGAATTACAAGAAAAAACAAATTTTAAAATTTTGGTGCCAACAAAAATGAATCAAAAGTGGGTGTTACATACAAAAACTTATAACGAATCAGAAAGAATTATTATTGCTTTACACTTTCTAGATGAAAATGAAAAGGAATTAATGGTCGCTATAAGACAGACTAAAAACTCTAGTGGACTTAGAAAATCTATTTTTAAATCTGAAAAAATTGAAGTAAATGGTCATGCTGCACACTATATAGGATGGGCAGATGGTTCTGTAGGTGGACAACTGATATGGGTACAAGCTGGAACATATATAGAAATGCTAAGTCAGAGTTTATCCAAAAATAAAATGCTGGAAATTGCACGAACAATGAAATAGTTAAAGAGTCTTATTCAACTAACGAGCGCTTTAGTTGAACATCACGAGTACCTGATTGGTGCTCTTTTTTATCGAACTAAATGGCAGTATAGTTCATTAAGACAAGGACTTTTTCGAATTAAGTGGAATAAAATAAAAGTAGTAAAATGACTAATAATCTAAAAAAGAGGTTATTAATATAACTTGGCTAGGCTTACATTTTGGGGTCTATGTCTATTAGGGATAATTGTAGGATATTATTTTAAGAAGAAATCTGGAGCAAAAGCAATTGATAAAGAATATGACCAAAATTTAGATCAACAAATTAGAAGACATTCCATTAATGACAGACCTAAAAAATTTTAATTACAAAATTGCTTTAACTATTGCATGTACTAGTTGAAGATTGAGGCAGCCATTGGCTGCTTTTTATATTAGTATTTGCAGATAAGTTGAACAAAGCCATATTTCGTAATGGATAGGAGGTTATCTTTTGAAAAAAGAGCAGATCGAAATGATTAATAATAAATTTCCCTTTTTCAGAGAAATACCAATACATGAATGGAAAGATAGCGGTGGGTTTATAACGATCCTACCTGTTCGTCAAATGATTGAGGAAGGATATATTTTTAAACATGTTTCTTTTGTACTTAGCGGGTGTATTCGAATTTATAAAATAAGTCCATCAGGAAAAGAGTTAACATTGTATCGATTAAGAAGTGGTGACACATGTGTTATCATGTTAGCAAGCGTTTTAGGTGAGACAGGATATGAAGCTATCGCGGAAATAGAAAAGGAAACCGAGCTATTTGTTCTACCTGCGCAATTATTTAGAGAATGGACACATAGATATAAAGAAATAAATACATATATTCATCGTTTATTTATAAAAAGAATAACAACAGTTGCGAATCTTATTGAGGATATAACGTTTAAGCCATTAAATTCAAGGTTGGCTGACTTGTTGCTCCAAAAATCAAGTGGAACATCAGACAATCTTCTTTATATTACTCATCAATCTCTTTCCATAGACTTGGGTACTGCAAGAGAAGTAGTCAGTAGAACATTAAAAGATTTTGAAAGAAATGGATGGATTCAACAGGAACGGGGTAAAATTTTTATCCTTCAAAAGGAAAAATTAAAAGATCTAGTTGAAGAAATGTGATAAAGTCACTGAAATTATTAAATCAAAATCCTAGAATAAAGGATGTAAATCGTTTCATGCACAAAACATTTATAGTCTAGGAGGAAATCAGATGACTTATTATAAGCCAGAAAATTTAAAGAAAATTCCACAGTTAGTAAAGAAAAGCCCTGAAGCTGCAAACGCCTATTTTCAATTTGAGAAGACGGTCTTTGAGAAAGAGACTATTCTTTTAAAAAAAACTAAAGAGTTAATTGCAATAGTAGTAGCTCATGTTACTGGTTGTCCGTATTGTATTGAAATACACATAAAAAAATATAAGGCACTTGGAGGTACAATGGAGGAAGTTACTGAAGCTATTTTAGTAGCAGCATCTACTAGAGCAGGAGCAATTCTTGCTCATGGTGTTAACTCTTTAATCGCTTTCGAGGAAGGGAATTGAAAGAACACGAATTAGCTTTTGCAAAGGGACAAGGACAAAGAGAAATCGTAGAGTTATTAGAAAAAGGCTTATGTAACTAACGAGCGCGTTAGTTATACAAGAACAACAATTAAACAGACATGATTAGGGGATAGTAATAGTGAGGTGAAGTAATTTATGAAGAAGATATTAATAACTTCATTTATGCTATTATTTATGATCCCAAGCACAACTTATGGTGCAAGTCTAGTAAATGCAAAATGCCCTCCAACTGAGAATTTACAAATGCCAAATATAAAGGACAAAGAAAAGTTGATAGGTGCCTTAAATGACATTATTCCAAAAGTATATGAAACAGATCTTAACCATAAAGAATGGCGAATCGAGAAGATTCAACCTGTTGCAAGCTTGACTGGATTCGAGAAACACTACCACGGTATTGCAGTAACTTTTTGTGGTAAAGAAGTAGCAAATCACTCATGGTTCGTTCGACTAATATTCCCTAGGATGCTTCCAGCTGTCAGTGCTGCAACTGGAGAACTCTATATTGTTAAAGATCGGAATGATAACTGGATTCCTTGGTTTCAATATCATTAATACTAAAAGTAATTCAACTAAAGAGCGCATTAGATGGAGAACAAAAAGGCTGTTATACAGCCTTTTTGTTTGCAATCTGGCAGGATAGTGGAACAAGGAATGATATAATTATTATAAGTTTAGTTGAAATTATTACTTCATTTAAGAGGTTGAATGATTTGGAAAAGAAAGGTGAAATAAGTTGAAATTAACTGCTATTCTATCAAGTGTATACAAAGAAAAGTTTAAGGAAGTATTGTTACCTTTGGGATTTAAATTGAAAGGTTCTCTCTTTATACGAGTAATCAATGAAGAAATTATTCAAACCGTAAACACTTTTAAAAAATCTCCTTTCGACTTCTCATTAAATATTGGTATACTTCCTTTTTCTCGAGATAATGAAAAGGAGCTTTTAAAGGAAGGTAATTATAGGCTATATGACTTTGTAGGATATGATTTAGGCGAATTTCATTATCACCCACTTAAGTTTCAAAGCATAAAAGAAGTCGTGGATGAATGTGTAGTCCAGTTTAAAAAAGGAGTATTACCTATTTTTGAATCTGTTCAAACGGAAGAAGACTACTTGTCGTTTGAAGAACAGTATGAAATGAATAGATACGGAGAATATTCCTATCTCGGTCATGAAAGATTGATGATTAATTTAAAGCTAAGAAACTATTCAGAGGTTTTAAAGGGAGTTGAAGCGTATTGGAAACAAAATGTGGATGCAATAACTTCTAACTATCAGGACGGAGATGTCTATGATTTTAAAAGCGAGGAAGAATTTCAAGCATATCTACGTGGTGAATTGCAATTGTGGAAGGATATTAAAAAGGCAATTGCAGAACAAAATATAATCTATCTCGATAATCTTGTCGAGACGAATCGTCAGAAATCAAGAAAGATCCTGAAGGATTATGGACTTGTATTTAAAAATATGTAATTCAACTAACGAGCGCGTTAGATGAACACTACAAAGCTGAAAGAAAGGTAGTCAAACTATGAAACTTTTTAAGAGTAATCATTACTATTTTCCGATACACAAAAGTAGTCCAATAATAGATACCCCTTTTGGTAAAATTTTGATGGAATTAAAAGTTGCTGACTACAATTTTTCTAATACTAATACAGATCCAGAATGCTTAAGGTTGTCTAAGGGTAGTACTTTACTTAGTTATTGTCACAATAAATTTATTGCTGAATTAGTTATTGGTGAACCTGACTACAATATTCCAAATCAAATGGATGTTGATAAAGTTTACGCTGGAGTTTGGAGGATCAAACCTTTAATTAACAATTTAAAATGTATTTTTGAAACTAAATTAATACCGAAAAATACAAAAGGTTTAGTTAGTGGACCTAATAGTGGCGAAGGACTTGATGCAATAACCTTTGAATATGAAGAAAATCAAATGACATTAGGTACTGAAGATGGATTAACATTAATAAATCGTTCAAAGAAGAATGATTTAATGGCAAATCAATTTAGTTCATTTAATCATGAATCACCAGATGCCATTATTGAATATATAGAAGGTTACACAGGACTTTCTGTGCAACTTGACGAGCTTGATAAAAATGAAATATCTCAAATACATTTTGTAGTTGCCTGGAATAAAAATATTGACGAAAACGATGGCTCTACATGGTTTACCGTAGATATGTCAGGTGATGAGATTCTCTTTAAAGAAGGATTAAAATGATAGCTTATTCAACTAACGAGCGCGTTTGTTGAAGAGCAGGAGCACCTTATTGGTGCTCTTTTTTATAGAGGTAAATGGCAGGATAGTAAAAAAAGATATTTTAGAAGCTAGGAATTACTTGGGGTGGAACATGGCCAGAGAAAAAGAGGCATAAGCTACACTTTGAAGTGGCAAAAAATTGGATTGGAACAAATGAAATAAAAGCTAATGTAACAGCTACGAAAGCTGAAACAGTAAATAAAGACATTGTTCCTTATCCTGGTAAACCACTTAAAATAGGTAGCAAAGGAAAAAGATGTCGAGCGAATTCAAAGAGCGCTGAAAGTTCCATTAAGTGGTGTAATTGATGAAGTAATTACGAAAGATATAATGGATCATCAAACAAGAAAAGGTTTAATTGCAGATGGTGTATGTGGATCTATAACGTGGAGTAAGTTGTTTTAATTACTACATTAAAAATACACTTTAATTTAGAAATGAAGTGTATTTTTAATATTCATAAAATAATGTGGTATACTACATAAAAAAAGTAAGGGGGAGGAATTAAAAATGACACTTAATAACTTAGTAAACGGAAAAAAATTACCAATTTTATTTGTTGGATCCGGATTTAGTAAACGATACTTAAACACGCCTGATTGGGAAGGTTTACTAGTAGAATTATTCGAGATGATGGGGAAAAGTAGTCATGATTATAAAATTTTTAAATCGAGAATAAAAACTCACCCTGAAAATAGAAACATATCAACAGGTGAGATATATGCAAAAATTGCGAGTGAACTTGAAATAATCTTTAATAATTATTTTTATGAAAGTGAAATGAACGAAGAACAAATTGAATGGATAGATCGGGGGTTAAATCCATTTAAAGCAAGTATAGCTCAAATTATTAGTACATATACTATTATTTCTGAAAAAGAAGAAGAAATTACCGCTTTTAAAAATTTAAAGGATAAAATTATTTCATTAATAACAACAAATTATGATGTCTTAGTCGAACAATTATTTGAACAACATAAAGAAAGTGTATTCATTGGTCAATCACAATTGTTCAATCCGAATTCTATAGAACTAGGAGAATTGTACAAAATTCACGGGTGTATTACTGAATCGAATAATATTGTAATTACCTCTGAAGATTATGAAGCATTTAAAAATAATGCTAAATTATTTAGTGCTAAGTTATTAACCCTAATAAGTGAAAATCCAGTTATTTTTATAGGTTACTCAATGAGCGATCCGGATATACAACATATTTTGATGGACTTGGTTAGCTGTTTAACTAAAGAGCAAATCGAAAGTTTAAAGGATCATTTTTATTTGGTAGAGTATTCTAAGGACGAAAGTGACATAGTTGAAAAAGTATATTGGTTTAATGCAAAGTCATACTCTGGTGAAGAAACAACATTCCCAATTTCAATTCTCAGCACTGACAATTACTTGAAATTATATAATGAATTAGCTAATTTAACTCCATCAATGAACCTTAATACAGTTAAACAAGTTAAAAGAATCGTAAAAGATATAGTAATTGAATCAACATTGGCAAATACGGCAAACGAAAAGGTCATGACTTTTTTGTTAGAAGATATAAATGATTTATCTAACGTAGGTCCGTCTCAAAAATTTGCAATTGCAGTTGGAAATATTAAAGAAATAAATAACTATGGTTATAAAATAAGACCAATGCAGGAAATTTTCGAGGACGTTTTATTTAATGACAAAGGTATAAATAATGAGAAAATTTTGAGGGATACTTATGAAGAACATTATTTAAAATCTCAAAGTATATTACCAATTTACAAATATGTTAATGGACTAACTGAAGAACAATTAAATTGTTGCCCTAAAGTAATAGAGTTTATTGAAAAACATAATACTGTTGAAGATTATTTAAATGGTGCGATTGTAAAATCACTCAAACATATTCCAAAAGGTAATACAATAGCTGAAGTTCCATACGAATGGAAGAGTTCTACAAGAAGAATGTATTTGTGGATTATTAAAAATTTTTCCAATTTGGAATTAGAAGATGTTGAGAAATTCTTAAAAGAGGAAATGCCAAAATTTAATACATACACCCCCGATAGTCAGGGATTATTTAAAAGATTAATTTCAATTTATGATTTATATAAGTACAAAAAATAAATAACCCAATGAAGTGTTCATATCAGATGATATGAATTTCATTGGGTTATCTTCTTTCATTTGATTATACCCTTATATTAGATTTTTTATGATAAATTGTCAATAAAAAATGTTGCTAAGAGCATAGTTTAGGATTAGCATTTTTTGATTTAGCTTTCTTAAATAAGAAAGAAACTTAATTGCTTTTTCTTCAACTAACGATCGCGATAGTTAAACAACGTTCGACTGCTTCAGCAAGTCTTTTTTATTGCGTAAAATGACAGTTTAGTTGCATATGGAATGATAGTATATATTGAGAGATATGAATAATTAATGAAGGGATTTATTAGTATGAACGATCATCAAATAGAGTTTTTACATGCATTGAAAATTATTAAGGATATTGAAGTTGACTTATCAGAATCATTTCTTAATAATCCACGAAATAGTTCATTAAACAAAGAGTATATGTTACTAAAACAAAAATTAACTTCTGAAGAAGACATTACAGCCTTTAGAAATGTCCAAAATGAACTTGCTGAAACTGTTATTTATAGAATAATGGAAATGATTGATGGTTATGGAGATTTGCCATATAAAGTTGACTTAATTGATAAGGATAGTAATGATTCATTAAAAAGTAATATTCAATTACATGATCAATTTATCAATTATATCTCTTCTGAAGATAATGATGATTGATCATATTCTTATTCAACTAACGAGCGCGTTAGTTACATAACATGATCGACAGTTTCGTCGGTCTTTTTTTTGTTTAGATTGTCAGTATAGTTAAACAAGGATTATTTTGCTAGTTGGAGAATAGAATAACTTAGGAAAAATATGGAAAATAATAACTGTTCTGTTGTCATCGTACGAATTGGATTACTAATTCAATCGTTATTTTCTATGATAATTCGGAAGTACAAAGGAGGGATAAAATGACGTTAATCAAAAAGAAAACTTCAAAATGGATTATATTTATTGGAATAGGAATCTTACTTTTAGTGGTTGGAGGAATAACAAGGTGGCAGTTAATTGACAGACATAAGGAAATTCAACAAATAGAATCAAAATTGGGTTTTGATATTAAGGTAGTAAATAGACAATCGAACGGTACTTTGTGGGATATCTCGAGAACGTATATAGTGAAACCACTTAAAGATGATAAGGAAAAAGGAATAGAATACATTCTTTACTTGAACAAAGATAACAAAATCGAACAATGGGCGAAGCGTAAAAATGGAAAGATAATAGGAAATCATATATGAAGATAAGTAACTAACGAGCGCGTTAGTTGAGGACATGGAGCTACCTAGGTAGTTCTTTTTTATTGTACTAATTGGCACGATAGTGAATCAGCTAAATAAATTATGTTAGAATTATCTTATTAATTGATTCTGGAGGCAAAAACATGAAGCGTATGCCATTTGAACCACCTACAGACCACTACGATTCAAAAATTGAAGTAATAGATGAACAAATATGTAATTTAATTAATCAACGGAAGGAACTTTCAAATAATAACCCTGGTTTTCCAATTAAAGAACTTATTGTTAAGTGGTCATTGAAATATAACTTCTATGAAGATTTTCTAAATAGTGTTTTTTCACACTTATTAAACGAAGATATATATAAACCTGTTGTCGAACCAAAAGGATTTTTGAAAAATATACCATTACTAAAATCATTCGAAAAAGATGGTGTATTTTATACAGTAACATTTGTACGTCAATTTAAAAATGCAAGTGTCGTTCATTTTACCATTGATAAAGAAGAATCAGATATCGAACAAAGAAGGTTTCAAGAATCTTCATTTTTTGAACTATCTATAGAAGCACAAGGGGTTGATTATGACTGCCGCAACAATTTTGGGGGAGGATCAGGAACTCATAATTCTTTTACATTCACCATATCACCAGCTTTACCTAATGATCTTTCAAATATAAAGTTAATATTCAAAGAATGTAAAATACCATATCAAAAACCAACAGGCTTTGAATTTGTTATTCAAATAGACAATTAAATAGGAGTGTTTATAAAACGAGGTGATTAGTTAGTGAAGTTAAATCAAGAATCTCAATACATTAGGTCTGTGAATCTTAAAGGTGAGCAAATATCTTCATCTGATCAATTCCCACTTAATCTCCCAGTAATTAGGAATTTCCAAGAAATAACGTTTCATCCATGTGTTACTTATATTATCGGTGAAAATGGTATGGGTAAGTCAACTTTACTTGAGGGGATTGCTATAGCTTTAGGATTTAATCCGGAAGGTGGCACGTTAAACTTTAATTTTTCTAGTTATGACTCACACTCAAATTTAGATGAATACCTGCAAATAGTAAAAGGAGTAAACAGGGCAAATGATTCTTTCTTCTTTAGAGCAGAAACTTTTTATAATATAGCAACCAATATTGAGGAATTAGATAAGGAACCTTTCTCTGGCCGTAAGATAATTTATTCATATGGAGGGAAATCATTACATGAACAATCTCATGGCGAATCTTTTTTCGCAGCATTTATGGAGCGTTTTCAAGGAAATGGTTTATACATATTAGATGAGCCAGAAGCTGCTTTGTCACCATTAAGGCAAATGTCGATGTTAGCTAGAATTAATGATCTTGTTAATCAAGGTTCTCAGTTTATTATTTCCACTCATTCACCAGTAATTATGGCATACCCGAATGCTAAAATTATCCAGATTACAGAAAACGGAATGAGTGACTCTAAATTAGAAGATACGAATCATTATTCAATTATGAAACAGTTCTTTGAAAATAAAGAACGATTATTGCACCATCTTTTCGAGTAACGTAGGACTTTTGTTAAATTCATAATTTCCTTATGCAACTAACGAGCGCGTTAGTTGAACAAATTAAGGAGTCGATGATAATCGACTCCTTATTGTATTTGGCAGTATAGTGATATAAGAAGGAAGACTAAACGCAACAAATACATGTTTCGGAATGAATTCCGCATTGAGGTCGAAAATCGTTAATATTCAAAGATATTAATAATAGATTAAAAAAATGTGAAGTCGGATGGAAGAGGGATCGTGGAAAAGGTCCTTCTTTTTCAATGGAGAGGATAAAAGAAGCAAAGAAAGATGTTTACTGGATAAAATTACCATTAGAAAATATTAATTTTTTTAATATTGATATTGTTATAAAAAATAATAATAGTTAAAATAATTAAGTTAACATTAATATAAAATAAGGAGACAACAAAGTGAGATTCAGACATCTAAAGAAACTACTACCAGCAACACTAGTTCTTACCCTTGCATTTAGTTCTTACCCACTTACTTTAAAGATAGTAAAAGCAGAAGAAAACTCTAAAACAGAAGCGGAGTATGCAAAGGAACTTAATAATCAGATTAATCTCAACAACCAAAAAAATGTTAAGGCACCACCCGTTGTAGATGAAGAGCTAAAACAACCTAAATTAGTTGAACAAAGTGAGTACTCTAATACTTACTATCTCGGTAAAGGAGAATATAAAAGGGAAATTTTTACTTCTCCAATTAATAATTCTGTTGGAAAAGATAAGTACGTACCTGCTTCTACAAAATTAATAGAAAAGGATTCAGAATTCACCCCTGAAAACACAAAGATAAATATAAAATTTAAAAAACAAATTACAAATGGTGAATATTCAAACTTATCTATAGAAAATCATAATTTAACTTATTCTTTTTTAGGTGGAGTAGGCCCTGAAAAGCAATTAAACGTAAATGAAAATATTAAACCCACAATTAAAAATAATGAGATTACATATGAAAATATATTAGATTCTATTAATCTTCGAAATATTGTACTCAATGATTCTGTTGAGGAAGATATTATCTTAACTAAGTACACTGGCTTAACAAATTTCACATTCCATATCAAAACAGACTTAACAGCATCAAAAAATGGTGAGGGTGAAGTTGTTTTTAAAGATGCGAGTGACAAAACGCTTTATTCTATTCCTTCGTTGCATATGACAGATTCAAGTATTGACGAAAATTCCGGGGGAGCAACTTACTCAGACAAAGTAACCTATGAATTAAAAAAAGTAGATGATGGCTATAATTTATTAATTAATGCAAATGATGAATGGTTACAATCGCCTGACCGTAAATATCCAGTTTTTATTAACCCGGAAATTAAACTTGAAAATGATAATAATATCTCCCTTGTTACAAGTGAAGAGTCTGATTCAGTAACCGGACCAGAGTGGGACTCAAATCAAGGAAAATACATCTTAAAAGTAGGTAATACAGTAGTTGGAAAAAGTGTGGCTTTGGTCAATCCTGAGATACAAGGGCTTAAGGGAGCAATAATTAAAAAAGCTACAGTTTCAATTGATTCAATTGAAACTAACCAAGATTCAGTAGAAAAAGATATTTCATTAGATGCAATTACTGAAAAGTGGGATACTGAATCACTTACTTGGAACAATATGCCTGAATCCGAAATAGTAGACACTGATAGTATAAAAAATGGCGATACAGCCAATTTTGATGTAACAGATTCTGTTCAAGAATGGGCTGAAGGAAAAGAACCTAATTACGGATTTAAATTATATCAAAATACTAGTGAACAAACATCAGCTACTACATTTAGCACAACCGAATCGAGTGATTTAATGATGGTTGTTACTTATTCATATCCAACAATGTCTCCACCTACAGGATCAGTGTACTCCTATAATGATCATACGAATACGGGTTATATGGATTTATCCTGGACAGCTGCAACTGGAGCAAAAGGTTACAAATTATGGTTTTATACTGGAAAAGGTGGTTGGAATGGATATCAATCAATTGATGTTGGAAATGTGACTACTTGGTCTAGTAGGACAAAGAAAATTTGGCCAACAGCGACAGATATTCAGAATGGAACTGTCGATAAAATCTACACTGATAAAACAGGTGCTGAACTACCAAGAGACCCTTCGGATACATATCGAGCTGCTGGTAGTACGCTTTATTCAAATACGCCAAATTATTTTATTCGTGTCACAGCATATTATGATGATGGCGGTGAATCGGTAAAATCCAATCCTTTTACACCTATTATGCCATTGGATATTCCTCAAGGGGTTGTTGAAGCATCTATGGATCCTAATACAGGATTTGTTCAGTTAAACTGGCTTAAGGATTCTTTAGCAGACGGATATCGAGTTTATATTTTTAATGGTAATCCTGCTAGTAGTGGCTATGAAGGAATTGATGTAGGTAATACTACAACATGGAGTACGCAAAACCAGAAACTATGGCCAACAGCATCAGATATTAGTGCTGGTAAATATTCGTTGCATGCTGATCATTTAGGTAGTGAATTAGCGAAAGATCCTTCACCTGTGTACCGAGCAGCAGGTTCCACTGTTTATGCAAATAGTAAAAACTACTGGTTTCGTGTTACTAGTTATTATATTAAAAGTGATGGTAGTGTAATAGAAAGCGCTCTCTCAAACGCATATATGCCAACTATACCAGATTCTATACAGAAATCGATGTTAGGAACTGAGTCTTATTGGACGATGTTTAACGTTTTAGGTGGAGAGGTAAACGCAGTTAATGGTAACTTTGTTTCATCCTATACAGATTTTTCAATTCCGACAACGACTAATACAATAGAGACAACAAGAACGTATAATAGTCAATCAGTAAATGAAGGATTGTTTGGTTACGGATGGACTTCACAATATGAAATGAATATTACTGAAGATAGCAAGGGGAATATAATCTATACAGATGGGGATGGTACAAGCCTCACATATTTAAAAGTTATTGTGGATAATAAAAATCATTATAGACCACCGGTAGGATACAATAATGAGATTGTTAAAGAATCTGATGGTACATATCTTGTAACCTCAACAGATAATACCACTTATACTTTTAATACAAACGGAAAGCTCACTCAAATTAATGAGCCGACTAAAAAAGAAACGATAAAATTTGATCAATCCAATAATAAATTAAATTCAATATCTGTAAATGAAATTAAAAAAGTAGATTACGCATACGGTAGTAACGGAAAAGTAAGTACAATTACTTATTATGTTGATGGAAAACAATTAACCTGGAAATACAATTATCAAAATAATTTGCTTGAGTCTGTTAGTGATTCAAAGGGTAATACAACAAATTACGTTTATGAAAACAATTTATTAAAAGAAATTAGAGAGCCTAATTATACAGAATCTAATCCTTCGAGGACATTATATGGGTATACGGATGGAAAGCTTACAAGTATTACCAATGCGAAAAATAAAGTAATGCAAGTTGTATATGATGCTAATGCTAGAATGGTAACTGTTCGCGATTACAAAGGGACAGAAACAGTTTTCGTGTATGATGATTATGGAAATCCTATAAAAAAGATAGTAGACCCGAATGGTTTAAATATCCAAACAAAAACCGTTTATCGTCAAAATAAATTATCTGAAGAGAGCGATGCAAATACAGTTGCAAAAGGAGCGTCTCAGCCTAGTTCAACAACGGGTTATGATGGAAAAGGAAATGTTACAGGTGAGAAAACAGTAGTTTCTACCGATGACGGTAATCGAGAGGTTGAGGAAAATTGTTATCAATATGATGATGATAACAATTTGAAGAAAGAAACAAATGAGTTCAAGCCTGACGATGGTAATTTATGTGAAAATAAAGATGAACCTATTTTATATAAAAAGAAAATATCTCTTTATACAAATCAAGATTCAAATACTCTAACAACGATCAATCCAGATGGTTCAAGTACTGGGAATTTATATGATGCAAATGGGAATTTAACTCAATCAACAGGACCAATATCACCAGCTAATAATTTATTTTCAAATTCAGGGATGGAACATAGTACCTTCGATATTTGGAAATGGGGTGTAAATGATACACATAGTCAGGGGTCTTATTCAATCATTAAATATAATACGAACAATCCTAGTGATCCGAATAATTTAAATATATATGATGGACAGCAGGCGTTAAAAATCACACCAAAAACAGACGTAAATACGATTGGCTGGCATGCGGTTACACAAACTTTTAATGTAGAAGCAAATACAACCTACACTCTAAGTGGATATTTTAAGACAGAGAATTTAAAAAATGCAAATGCGTTTTTTAACATCCACCAGAAAAATGGATTAGACGGAACAGGTACAACAGTTAAATATCATAGAAGCGACCTCTTAAATGGAACTCGAGATTGGGAAAAAAGGCAGATTACCTTTACAACATTGTCGACAGCAGTTTCTGTATTAGTATATCTGGAAGTTGAACAAACGGGCACAGCTGTGACAGGTAGTGCATATTACGATGATATTCAATTAGAGAAAAGCGAAACATCTACATCTTATAATCCAGTTGAAAACAGTAGTTTTGAAAATGGTACAGCAAATTGGACTATATCAGATCCAGCAGATGCCACGTTTGATACTTCAACTTATTTTGATGGAAAGCAATCTCTTAAAATAACTAAAACAGATTTGGCAGACTATGCAACATCATTTGATCAGACTATTAATCTATATCAAAATTCTGCTAGACCAGTAACTATTTCTGCAATGAGTAAGGGTCAAGTTACGAATGAGGGAACTACCCCTGTTTATGGATTATATTTTGATATAAATTATATGGATGGAACAACAAGTCTAGCTAAAGATAATCCAGCAGCTCGTTTTGCAAGAGGAACTCATGATTGGCAACGAAGTGCAGCAACGATCAATCCTACAAAGCCTATTAAGTCGATAAAAATTTATACTCAATTTGGCAAAAAAATAGGAACTGTTTGGTTTGACAATTTTAGAGTACAAGAGGGAACCGTATGGTCAATATACGAATACGATTCTAATGGGAATGTAACGAAAACGACAGACCCATTAGGGAATAGTACTTCAGCCAGTTTTAATGATAGTAAGTTGTCAACACAAACAACTGATGGGGAAAATTATAAAAGGAATTTTACTTATGATGATGTTACAGGAAACATCAAAACAGCATCTTTACCAAATCAAACGAAGGCTAGTTATGAGTATGATCCTAATGGGAATTTAACCGAAAAAAAAATTACTAACCAAGATGGTTCTACAGTTTATTATAAGACTACTTACAAATATAATGAGTTAAACCAATTAGAATCAATGATTGATCCATTAGGTAAAGAAACCAAAACAACTTATGACAATAACGGAAATAATGAAACAATTACAACTCCAAATGGTCATAACATTACGAATACCTATGATAATGCAAATCGATTAATCGACTTCAAGGTACAAAATAATAGTTGGTTTAAATATGACTATGATAAGAATGGGAATATTACGAAGATTACTGACGTACGCAACAATAATCAGGACAGTTCGTTCACTTACGATTCTAATCGCATGAAGTCACAGACAATTAATAGCAAGACTACAAGTTGGGAATACAATGAAGACAAGCTAGCAATTCGAAAAATTGATGATGAATCTGGAGTAAAATATACTTATGATTCTGGTGATCACAATACACTAGTAGTCGATAGTGAAGGTAAGAAATACCGTTTTGATTATAACGATACAGGTACTATGAATACTTTTGTATCTGGTAATAATGTTGGAACATCAATGAAATACGATTCACTAGACCGTATTAACCGTTTATTAATTAATGATAGCAATGGAACTACTATTGCTGGCTATAAATACGATTATGATAAACGGGATAATGTAAAAACGATAACTTATGATAATGGTAGAGTTTATAGCTATCAATATGATGAGAATAATCAACTGAAAATAGAAAAAAATTTAACAACTAATGAACAAAGTGAATATGTTTATGATAATGTTGGTAATCGTAAACAGAAAATTGTTTCTGGCTCCTCAACGAACAAAACCATTAATTATGAGTATAATTCTGCCAATCAACTAACAAAGGTGGATGGACAGGCTTATACTTATGATAATAATGGTAATTTAACAAATGATGGGAAATTTATCTATGTTTGGGATGAACTGAATAACCTTACAATGGTCAAAAAGGTATCAGACAATTCAGAAGTCGCAAAATATAAATATGATAACCAAAACCGTCGAATTTATAAAGAAGTAGGAAGTAACATTACAAAGTTTGTATATGATGGGGATAGTATTCTCCCAATCTATGAAACAGATAATAATGGAAAAATAACATATAAATATATTTATAATGCTAATGATGAGTTAGTTGCACGATATGACGCTATAGGCAGTAAAAAGTACTATTACCATTTAAATCAACATGGTGATGTAATTGCAGTTACTGATGACAATGGCTCAGTAGTAGCATCTTATGAATACGATGCATGGGGGAATGTAGAATCTAAATCGGGCTCATATGCAGACGTAAATCCAATTCGGTATGCTGGATATTATTATGATAGTGAGATAAATTTGTATTATTTAATTGCACGTTATTATAATAGTCAAAACGGAACTTTTATATCGAGAGATAATTTTAGTGGTGATAACAGTGACATTTTTGGACAAAATGGATACCTTTATGTGTCTGGCAATCCAGTATTTTATGTTGATAAAACAGGCAATTATCAAGCAATTGATGGTATAAGCGTTAAAAAGTACGATCAAAAAACGGTAAGTGGATATAATTATTGGAAACAAGATGGGTATGAGTATTATGAAAGAAGTTATACCTTTACAAAATTTGATTTCTATACAGCCCAAGTAGGTGATTTCATGTATCCAATAGCAATTGGCTGGTTAGCAAATAGATTTATGGGTCCAACAATAAGAAAATTGACAAATAATCAACTGAAAAATTTGGGAGCTGGATTTTTAATTAAAATATTGGTAACCGGCAAAGTTAGCAGTGTTCCCGATGCAGGGACTAAAGAGATAATAACTTATAGAAGAAAAATTGGAACTAAATCTTGGTATATGAAATTAACATTTAAAAGAAAAAATTATTATGATTCAAGTGGGTGGAAAAAAGCATCATGGTAAAACAAATAGGGGCACATATTGTACGCTTAATATTTTTTTATATAACAATTTATTTTATTATTAAATATAACTCATTAAAATTATTCTTAATGGTTATGATCACATTAATTCCATTTGTACAATTTTATTTTGAGAGTATTGTAACAAAAAAATGGTTAATATGGTTAATTGCAAACTTAGATGCGTTAATCTGTTTTCTAATTTTCTTAATATATTTATTTCAAGAAAATTTTAGAATAAATTACTTGGGGTTTATTTTAACAGGGATATTTATTTATTTTACATCAAGAAATAAAAAGGTTAATAATTAATTTTAAAGAAATTCAAAATAGAATTATTTATTGAGACTAATTTAGTTATAAGAAGGAGCGCAGAACGCTCCTTTTTTTTTTTTTCATATTCCCATAGAAAATAATATTTTACTATCAAATGTTGTTAGAAATAGATGAAATATTAAATATTGGTATACAGTGTATAAATAGGAAGTGTTTTATAATAAGTTATACGTTCTTCAGTAAATTTGTGTAAGTAAAAATCTGCATCAGCTTTATTCTGCAACAATACATTTACACAGAATTGTAATTCGTAATTTTCCAAGTCTTTAATCTTAATGGAAATAAGATGTTGTTGTTCTTGTGTTGTTAAACCATCGCGTCTATATTTTATTTGCATTAAGTTAGTTGTAATAATAACATTATCATCAGAATTACTTTCATAGTATTTTTGGTATATAAATTCCGCAAGATCTAATAATTCTATATTCTTAGATATATCATATGCGCAGATGCAATTTAAACAAAAGTTATTGGAATAATCAAATGCAATATCATTTTCATATATGTTATATCCACTAAAAGAAGATTTAATCATTGATAGATTAATATTAACGGCTTTGGCCAGTGAGGAACTTCCTATTAAGGAATATAAACTATGTTTGAACTTGGTTCCATCACTGGTACTTAAAACTAATTCATAATGATTATTTTCATTAGAGAATACATCTATTAATTTTTTTTCTTGATTTGGGGAGAAAAATAATAATATATTTAGATCACCAAATGAAAATAGAGTATATGATGATTGTGTTGTATTAGGTAAATTTATGCCATCATAATTATTGTCTAATATCGCATTTGTAAGTTGTTCCGCTTTTATTATAAACTCTCCAAAACTATTACCAGCCATATTAATTTGAGTGTTATTATCAATATTTAACAATTTAAAAACTTTATCTAATCGATTCATTAAAAGATTAAGACTATCTAATTGTCCTATGAAGTTTTCACTTTTTTCTAACTTTGTAAAATTAGCAATACCATATGATGAAAAATAAATTTCTTTACATTTAATTGCGTCAATGAGTAAAGGAACTATTTTTAATTGTGTAGCTACAGAATTGAAGTTTATTAATGAAAAATTCAATTTCTTCTTTTGTTCATTAAATGTAAATCTTAATGAATTATCGATAATTATTTCAATATCAGAATCTTTATTAGTAGTAATTTTTAGATCACATTCATATTTTTTTTCGTCGATGGTAATGGAATCAGCTATTGTTTGCTGAATGGATTCGGGTTTTACAATCTGAATAGGAAATTCGAAATCCCCATGCATACCATATAATGAAAAATCATGTTCAAATATATTGTTATCCTCTGTATTTTTTGGATCAAAAGTTAAACTTGTTAATTTAAAAGAGTCGTATTTCTCTAAGTTTTGAGGTTTTAATTCAATTAGATTTTTGGGTTGTTTATCACTTTCGACTATGAATTTTCGACACACTTCATATATTGATGTTCCACTCAGTTCCCTTAATTTAACTGCTTTTTCCTTCTTATTAGTAGAAGCACATTCATTAATTATGCTCTTTAATTCTAATCCGAGTAATTGCTTGTAAAAAATTTTTGTTTCATGAGAAGGCTTAATTTCTACAACAAATAATATCACACCATCATGATTATAAAAATTTTGATAATGATCTACTTTTAAAGAATATGACCTACTTTTCTTTGAAAAATTTTTAACTGTTTTCCCTTTTACTTGAACTCTAACATTTTTAATCAATGTACTTATGCTAGGTTTTCCTCTATAAACACCGATTTCACCGTCAAATGAAGGAGCTTTATCTCCCACGGGAATATTTGGTTTTAAAAATGAGCCTGGCTTGAGCGTTTCAGCTACAACAGCACTTACACCCAATAATTCAATAGTATCACTTGGTATACTAGTCATAATCTGTACCTCACTTGCTATTATTTTTATTTAAAATGCTTCTTTATTTTTCCACTGCATTGCAACGTTATTTTTCCTTTTTGACTTTTTATCTAAGTATAGCATTGTAGTCTTAATTGATTCATGGCCTAACGATTGCTGGATTCGAAAAACATCTGCTCCTTGTTCAGCACTATATATTGCGAAAAAGTGCCTCAAATGGTGAGGACTGATGATTCCGTTTCTTCCATTTAAATAAAGAAAATCAAAACCTGTACGAGAAAGAACTTTTGTCATATATTTGCTTAGGTATGCATGTCCATATTTCTTATTATTAAAAGAAGTAAATAAAGGTGATTCGTCAAGAGGATTTAATTCAATTGGTAATCTTCTTCTTTTTCTATATTCAACGATAGCATCAAAAACATAAGGGAAAATATATACGTCACGTTCTTTTCTTCGTTTTCCTACAACCTTCAACCAATATTCTCCGTTTTCACACGTAAGATCCTTAAACCTCGCATCTGCTAATTCACGAATACGAATTCCAGTTGTTGCCAATACTAATATTAAGCCATATTGGATAGGAGCATCCTTATAAAACTCTAGTAGTTTTTGCACTTCCGCATAAGTCATATCCCGATTTGGCAGATCATCTCTGTGTACATTGCTTGATAACAGGCCATCACAGAGATTTTCATTTGTATAACCGACTTTATATAAAAATTTAAAAAAAGCTTTTAAGATAACGGTTTTTCTGGATAAAGTCGTTACTTTATAAGGTTGTTGGTTTCTACCGAGAGGAGCTGTAGCGATATATTCCTGGTAAGCTTCGATATGTCTTCTTTTTAGATACTTAATGGCAACTTCATGCTCGTCAATGTTAAGAGCTTCTTGGTTTTCATGAAGAATAGAAATGAACTGTAGAAGTTCTCTTAAATACTCACGTTTGGTATCTTCCGTTTGCACTTTCTTAATATCCTTTTTTTGATGTACGAAAAAATAGATCATCTGCAAGTCATTAAATCCATCAAATGAGTTTTGATTTTCTTCCTCATTCATAAATTTCATTTGTTTTAAAATAGGAAAATTAGTTTCATCCAAATAATTCTTTATATTCGTCGATATTTTTTGATTTTGTAAAATTTGTACTTCGTACATATTTTCACCTCAATTCTAAAGTAATGTTATGGGTATTTAATGATTGGTAAAATATGTATTTATCTTCTATTTAAATATACTACAAACAATTATTCTATAAAAGAAATATAAAATGAACAATTGTAAGTTACATAGATATTTAGATTAATTGATAATATCGAATATTATTGAATACCACCTTATACTACAAATAGTTCATTTGTATACCTACTTAATAAATAATAAGAATGATTAATATTGAAGTAATTATAATTATTTATTTTATAATTAAATGATATAAATATTCTGAATTAATATCTATTATATATTTCCATATATTGTATATTTGTTATATAATTAGATAACATCGATAGAATTTACAGAAAACGATAACGTATTCTATGGAGGTATAAATATGGAGCAATTAGATATCTTTTCACAAAACCAAACTAAGGACCCATTATTTAGTAAATTAGCAAACTTACAAAAATCAGAGCATTTTACAGTGGAAACAAATTCTGGTGAGATCCTTATTAAAAACAACCAATTTGGAAAATACGAATACTTTATTAATGGGACAGAAGGTGTATGCAGCAATCTAGATAAATTATATTTAGTTGTAAAATCTTACATAAACCAAATCGTACTTGAAGAGGGTGTAGAAGAAATAGATGAATAATAACTTTTTGACAACAAAAGATGCAGCAGAAAAATTAAACCGTTCTACATATTCGGTTCATCAATATGTTAAACAAGGGAAGTTAAAACCTGTATATAAAGATAGATGGAGAGCCGATCGTACATTACTCTTTAGAGAAGAAGATGTAGAAGCTTTAAAAGAACAATTAATCAAACCAGAAGGAATGACTACAGGTGAAGTAGCCAAAGCACTAGGTCTTCATATAAGCACAGTTATAAATTGGCTAAAAACTGGAGAGCTCCAGGCTGAAAAGAAAATGTATCGTGGAGTCGAAACCAATTTTATTTCTAATGAAGATTTTAATAGGTTGAAAGAAAGCTATTCTAAACAGGATCGCTTATCTATCATGACGAAAGATAATCAGTACGCACTTTTTCAATCATTTATTAATGAAGAAACTGGTGAATTTGCTCGATTAATTCATATAGAAAATGAAGAATTGTTAACGACTGATGGGCGCAAAATTCCCTTATTGGATGCTCTAAATACAGGATTTAAAGCTAAATATCTATTAAATGAATCAGATTATATTACCCAACGTGGTACAGCTGTATTTAAAATGTCTGTTCAATTGAATGCAGTAGCAAGTCTTGCATATAAAGTGATCGATTTTTTCTATTTATACCTAGGTCCAAAAAATATCAAATGTCATCATGATGGACAGTTCCTTCATATAGAAACTAAACCAGCCAAAATTACATTAATAGGCGAACAAATAGAGCAATATCATGAAGAAATTAAATTACTACGAAAGTCAGTTATAAATGGTAACACTGATTTAAGGCATAATGGGGTCCTTATAACAAGTGATGTTGAAAAAATTAATTTTCATGTATCAAGTGAACAAAAGGATATGTTAAAAACACTGGCGAAAGAACAAAAAATGTCTTTAGATGACTACATTAGCACATTAGTCGAAAATCATCTTCAGGAAATAAAAGTAAAAGAAGAAAACGAGCAGCCCAATTAACTCTTCAAAAACAAGAGGAAAACATGCCGGAGATAAAACTTCTAATGAAATAAAGAAGGGAGGTTCCTCATGTTAGATATTTCATTAATTGAAGAACTTGAAAAGTACAATAAAAATGCTGACCCAGGAGAATCTTTCTATATCAGTGAATGTGAAGATTGTGGAGAAGCTATATTTAGAATGGTGATCATACCAGAAAATAATTATCATAGCGATGCTTGTCTTTGTGGAAAAACAAATCAATAAGGTATATAAGAAAGGAAATAATATGCGTAAAATAATTAAAGCTAGTTCACTTTTATTTATTGTAGCTATTTTCATCTTAGTTAATAGTTTCAACCAACCTGTAGGTCATGCTGCGCAAAAGTACCATACCTACTATAATAATAGATTCGGTTTTACTATACAAATCCCAAGTGGATTTAAAGCAGGTCCGCCTCCAACGAATGGTGATGGACTAGAATTTTCAAATAAAGAGAGTTCAATTACTGCATATGGGTTTAATAATTTTGATGACTTCAGTGCTAAGTCATACTTTCAAAATTACGATAGACCATATATAAAGGAAAAAATTACATATCAGAAATTCACAAAAAACTCTTATGTCATTTCATATAAAAAAGGAAATAAAATTATCTATAGAAACGTGAGAATAGGAAGCGATTCAGGTAATGCATTCGAAATTGTTTACCCTGCAAATAAACAAAAAACATACGGACCTATTGTTTCATATATCTACAAGACGTTTAAAACTCCTAATTTAAACGAGTCTTATTAAAATAATTAATAAAGGCTAGCTAAGTGCTAGCTTTTTAATTATAGTTTTTTCTAATTTAATTAACTGGAATAAAATTCAGTCTATATATAAATTGCATTAGATGATTTTCTAATTAAAAGAAACATGGTTTGATAAGTAACATCCTTAGATTGTGAAGTATTACACTTAAACTAAATGGCAGGTTAGTTTAAGTGAAGCATTTCACAAATAGGGTCGTGAATTTATAATTGAATTAAAAATTTTATAAGCAAAAGGAGATTTTTGATCCATTTTTAAAAGAATTTACTATAATGCTCATGGCGTTGTTTCCCACTAAGTTGAGCATATATACGAGTTGTTTCACTCTTTTCATGACCTAATAAACTTTGTATAACTTCAAGAGGAGCACCATTATCCATTAAATGAGTTGCATAACTATGTCTAAGTTGATGTGGTGAGATTTCTTTATTAGACTCTGAACGTAAAGAAACATTTTTTATAATATATCGTGTTTGAGCGATACTTAATCTGTGAGGGGCTCTATCAGTTACAAATAATGCGGCATCTTCGTCTTGTCGCTCATTTAAGTATCTATTCAACCAAATTTCAGATCGAATGTTAAAGTAAACTTCTCTTTCCTTATCGCCTTTCCCACGTACAACAACGGAGTTATTAGACCAATTAATATCTTTTCTATTAATTAATACAATTTCACCGATCCTACATCCTGTTGAATACATAAATTCGATAATTGCCTGTTCTTTTGCAGTTTGACATGCTTCGCGAAGGTGTTCAATTTCTTTTTCAGTTAAAAATTTAGGGATTCGTATACCTGCCTTCGGTTCTTTTAATTTTGAGGAAGGATTTCTTTCAATGTTACCTTCTTCATGCGCCCAACGGAACAAAGATTTAATAAAACGGACACGATGTGCCAGACTTGCTGGTTTTAAAGTTTTACCAACCTTTGCTAGATACTGTTTCAATCCATCAGTAGTAATTTGGTCAACTGTAATATCACCAAAATGTTGAATTAATAGATTCGATTGTATCTGATAAGCTTGTAATGTGATTAGTGAGTATCCTTCAATTAATTTATCATTATAGTAACTTTGCCAAGCAGTGGATAATAACATTAGTAAATTCCCTCCAATAATTCTTTCATAATAGTATTATTGACGAAAATCTTGATTAAAAGCCCTAAAGAGCAGGACCTTGTTGCATTTTTTTAGTTAAGTATTTGGCAGTATTGTTCAATAAGAAATGATAAAATATATGTAGCTAAATTGTCTAAAAGTAGGTGCAGAATAATGCTTGAGAAAAATAAAGGAACGATTAACGAAATAATATACGATAGTACCGCCTACAATAAAGGCAAATACAGATATTTTCCGACAATTACGGATTTATATAGTATATTAGATAAAATTATTAGTTCAAATTCAACTACTGATTACATTAGAATTACCCCATTCTATATAAATGAAAATTTGAATATGCAAATTGAATTTGAAGAATATATGTTTTATATAGAATGTAGAAATTCATTTGATGAAAAAACTCTTGAAAAGCACATTTTAGAATGTCTTGATCCAGAAGATAAACAGAGATCACTTGAAGATTTGAGGCTAGGTTCAATATTATATCCTTTATGTAGAAATAACGATGTAAATTCTTATATAAATGCACTTAAGAATTATAAAGAATGTTTAAAAGAAATTCTACCCAAAATGATGTACATTGCAAAATCAGAAATGGAATTAAACGATGAAGATATAGCATTTGGATATTTCTGCTTTGAAATTCATAGTGGGTAAGAAGTTGTTTTAACCATCGCAATGCTTATTTACATAAACGAATTACAAATAGATCTTTTTAAAGTTAAATGATTAAATTAGAGGTACTTTATGACAGATAAAATAGAAGCTTCTTTAAGAATGACAGGAGATAATTTTTCTCCTGCTGTATTAGAAAAACTAACAGGTTGGACATTAGTAAGAAAAAAAGAAGTGGGAGATTTAACTAAACGTGGGAAATTGACAGTTGGAAGTGCTGATTTATGCCCACCTAAAGAAGTGGAAAATAATGAGGACTTGTTTAAAGGTTTAGAATGGATATTAGAAGTGGTACCATCCCATCTAAGTTCAATTAATAAAAGTGGAGCTGATGATGTCTATTTAGACATTGCATATTATAGAGATGTTGCTGTTTTTAATTTAGGATTTAAACCAGAAATATTAAAGAAAATTGCAAATTTGAATATGCCTTTTTTAATTAGTTGTTACGGAGATTATATGGATTAGGAAGAGTCTTAAGCAAAAATCTTATTGAACAAACGAATGAGTTATTTGTATAAGCATCAGGAGCTAATGATTGTTCAATCAGATCCTTTTTTGACTAGCTGTCAGTGCAGTTGAACAAGGAATTGGAATCAATTGAATAAAGGTAGTATGTATTGAATTTGGAGGATAAAATGACTGAAATTTATAAAAAAGATTATTATTATGTTCTAAGGCCATTTAATTATGATTTTGAAGAACAGGTTGATTTTTTACAGAACATTTTAGAAAATGATGAAGTTGTTTTATTTGGATATAAATTGTATGACTTTGATTTAAGTAATTCAGATGAACTATTAGACGAAAATTTAAAAAGATATTATGAATCAATGATTGATCTGATTGATACAACTATTTCTTCTGAAGAACTCAAGGAGAAAAATGATAAAGCTGATTTTCTTAATGGAAAAGCAGAGTTTTTAAATGAAGAATGGATTTTGGATCATACGCCAAAAATGCGTAATGAGCCATTAACTACATGGGTAAAACCTGAAACAAAAGAAGAGTTTATACGAGCTTTAAAAATAACAACAATAGACCATGAGTTTATGTGTGTTTTTATTAAAGAGAATCATGATTTTAACACTTACCGAATAGGAATTAAGCTTGTTGAAGGTGACGAAAGTAATGAATTAATTATTGTTGAAAATAAGAATGGCACATTTCTAAATGATGTTCTTCCAAGACTAAAAAAAATCTATAAAAATATTGAAATAAAAGAAGAATAAACTCTTATATATACATCTAACGCATGCTTTATTTGAATAACCAGCTACCAATTCAGGTGGCTTTTTTTATTCGATAAGGAAACCCTAATTATTTGTAGAAATATATAGTAAAATTGATTAGTTGAGGAGGGTGGAGAAATGGATCTAGAAATCATAAGAAAAGTAATTGAAAGCGATAATGTAGAGTCAGCAGAAAAAATATTGGAAGAAATTGGAGAAACAAAGCAAGAAAATTGTATTCCTCTTCTGATTGATTATTTAAAAAGCACAAAAAACCATAGAATAAGAAATTCAATTGCGATTGCTCTTAGTGATATAGGAAGTGAAAAAGCAATTGAACCACTGATAGAAATGATAAATGACCCTAAAACACTGGGGTTTAGAGGTTCTTTGTTTTATGCATTGAAAGCATTTGATTGTTCCTCACATTTAGAAGTGCTAGTTTACCATTTGTTAACTGGAAACTTCGAAGTCCAAGCAAACTCGTTTCAATTGATCGAAGAAAATATAAATTCAGATGTAAATGATGAAGTTTTATTAAAATGTATTTTAAAGGTTAAGGAAGAACTTAATGAAATTGAGCGACAAAAGGAAATACTTTTAGATGCTTTAGAAATGTTAAATTCATTCAAAAAAAACTAATTTTTCTTATTCAACTATGGAGCGCATTAGTTGTACAAAAAGAGTTGCTTCGGCAACTCTTTTTTAGTTTTATTACTTTAATTTGAAAATTTAGATCCATTCTTACCAAATTCTTACAAAGTTTTTGTACAATTATTTGTAAGGAGTGAGAATGAAATGGGGATTCGGATACTGGTTGTAGAAGATGATTTAAAGATTGCTCGATTATTAGAGCTAGAATTAAACCATGCTGCTTATCAAGTAGACTGTGTTTATGATGGGGTTAGTGCGTTACGTATTTTGCATAAACATGACTTTGACTTAGTTTTGTTAGACATTATGATGCCTGAATTAGATGGAATGGAAGTTATTCGAGAAATTCGAAAATATGATTCCGAGTTACCTGTTTTAATACTATCTGCTAAAGGACAGATTCAAGATAAAATTAAAGGTTTGGATCATGGAGCAAATGATTATGTAACAAAACCTTTTGTTGTAGAAGAATTGCTAGCCAGAATAAGAGTTTTATTGAGAAATAGAAAATGGAATAATACAGAACAAATAGGCGAATTACTTATAAATTACAAAGAGAAATCGGTTATGAAAAATGGAAAGGATATAGCTCTAACAGAAAAGGAGTATTCATTATTAAGTTATTTTTTACGTAATAAAAACACAGTCCTTTCAAGAGAACAAATTTTAAATGCAGTTTGGGGATTTGATTTTGAAGGTGAAATCAAAATTGTGGATGTATATGTCGGCTATCTTAGAAAGAAGTTACAACAAAATCGATTGGTAACAATACGAGGTAGTGGCTATCAATGGAAGGACTGATGTCATGAACATGAAAACGAAGTTAGTATTTGTATTCAGTTGTATCTTAATACTATGTACAGTAACTGGTAGTATTGCAATATATTTAACGACCTATAATCATGCTACAGCGGAAAGCTATGCTGAAATGGAGAATAATTTTAAAGAGATAATGAAAGACATCCCTTTAGAAGATTGGGATAAAGGTAATGTAAGTGCGGGAATATTTTTTAATGAAGGGTATATGACTGTTTATAAAAAAAATAAAGTTTCATATAAAAAAGAAGTTCATGGTGGTAGGCCAGGTGAGGAAGAAAAATTAAATAAGGCTTTAAATGGCCAAAAATATAGCAGATATTTAGGACCATTTATAACATCCTTTGGAATGTCTATAAGCGATAAAACGAATGATTATTTTGTGGCATTTACATTTTACAATCGTGATCTAAATGAAATGTTAATCCACCTTCAAAAAGTATTAATAGAAGTTACAATTAGCATTATTACACTTGGAACAATATGTATTTATTTATTTGTTCATTTTTTATTTAAACCAGTTAAAGTAATTATCAATACAATGAACGAGATTACGGAAAGTGAGGATTTAAAGGAAATAGGATTGAAACATAAACGAGATGAGTTAGGTCAAATTGTAATGGCTTTCAATCAGATGATTCTTAAAATTAAAGACATGGTAAAGAGACAAGAATCTTTTGTCATTAATGTTTCACACGAATTAAAAACACCAATTACAATTATCGAAGGATACGGAAAATTATTGGAGCGATGGGGACTAGAAGATCGAGAAGTTGCTAAAGAAAGTATTGAACATATTATTGAAGAGACCAGTCGTATGAAGTACGGTTTAATAGAGCCTATGTTGCTTTTAACGAGTTTAAAAAAACGAAGCATAATTAATGATACAATTCAGTTAGATTTATTAGCAAAAGGAGTAGCAAAGAAGTTCGAGGTTATTAGCAAAAGGCAAATAGAGATAGAAGGTAATGGTACCGTATTCAGTAATAGAGAATTAATAGAACAAATTCTTTATATTTTTATTGATAACTCGATAAAATATAGTAGTTCAAAGATTGAAATTATTGTAGATGATAATTTCATTTGTGTGAAAGATAGTGGCTCTGGTATTTCAGAAGAAGATATCCCCTTTATATTTGACCAATTCTATCGCGGTAATAAAGAACGTTCTGATAAAAAAGGTGTAGGACTTGGATTAGCGATCGCCAATGATAGTGCGAATTTATTAGGTGCTAAGTTAGAATATAGAGCAAATCCAAAAGGTGGAAGTATGTTTAGTATTCTATTTCAAAATGATTAAACTGTAGCATTTGAGGAATGGAATATTATAAGAACCGTTTAAAGTTTAAAAAAGTATAATTCATCTTCAACTAACGCAAAGCGTTAGTAGAAGAGCAAAAGCAGTCATTGGCTGCTTTTTTATTTATATATTTAGAAGGATATTACAATAAGAGTTTTATAAAACACGCCAAACAAATGGATAAATATGGTAAAATGTAAGGGTTGTAATTTGGAGATTACTTGTAAATGGAGATGATCATGATGAAAATGAACACTTATCTGATTCATTAGTAATTTCAAGAATTATAGGAGGTAGGATTACTGAGCATAAATTAATTTTAGTATTGGAGTTGTATTTTTTGAAATACTTTTTGAAACTTAACGCAGTAAGTGCTCTTTATGGGTTTCTTGCGTGCTTATTTATCATTTCACTAATAAGTAGCGAACAAATCCACGATTTAACAAGCTTGAATACGAAAAATATATGGAACATTTCATTGGGAGTAGCAATAATACTGTTGATTGGATTGTTTGTTATTATTCCATTTCTAACAAAAAAATGGTTAGAATGTAGACTTTGGTCTTTATTTTCCTCTGTTATGTGGTTTCCATATTTCGTTCTGTTCATTGGATTAACAGGACTTTTATTTCCAAACAATAATCTAGATGACGATAATTTCGGAGCAGGCTTGATAATGATGTTCTTTTTAATTTTCTATCCTGTTTATTTACTAATTACAACGTTTATTGGAACTAGACTTAAAAAAGCCACATGAAATTCTCTTGTAACTAAAGCTCATCGTTAGTTCAGCATAAAAATTAAAAGTAATCTAGATATAAGGCATGAATTTACTAAAATCTGCTTTGTTATATATGCAGGATATCATACAAAAAAAGAGAAGTTTCAAATGATTAGCATCTTTTACGGTTGGATTTGGAGGAGATTTTCTAAAATGGAAAAGGCGTTTTTTTTCAATGGTTGGATATTGTATGGATCTATAATTATAGTATTAATGATATTATTTGTTTTAAGGGTAAAATTCAAAAAAGATATGGTGTATTTATTCTTTTTCTCTATTATGTCTATTTATTTATGTTATGTGTTAAATTATACGCAATTTCCAATCTATGTATCTGAAACTTATAGGAATTTGATTGGACTACATTTATCGAGAAATCTGAATCTAGTTCCTCTTATAAACCTTACAAAGGAGGATTATGAGACTTCTTTGCTTAATGTTTTGATGACAATACCATTTGGTTTTGGACTTCCTTTTATTACAAAAAGTACATTTAAAAAAATAGCGATAGCAGGATTATTTTTGGGGATCATACTTGAGTCTTTGCAAGGGTTTATCGGTCTACTTAATGGTTACACTATGAGAATTGTTGATATTAATGATCTCATATTTAATTTTACAGGATCGTTAATTGGATATAGTATATTTAAATTATTTTCTTATTTATATAAGTTATCAGTAAAAAAAGCAAATATAAAATTAAACTCGCTATTAAAACATATATATGATGCTTGAGAAGTGATTTAATTCGATAAACGCCTTCGAAGGTTCCTTAATAACCTTCTAAGGCGTTTGATTTTAAAGATTAAGCACAAATTTAATACTTAAATAAATAAAGAATGATATAATTATGCCGTAAAAAAAATAGATGATGATGGAGCAAATTAAATGGAAATTAATGAACTATATTTAAAATTTCTAAATAAGAATATACCAAATTATATTCTTATAGAGGAAGTTGATCGAATATATAAAGAAAAATATAAGGCGAATGAATTAGACAAAACGAACTTTATCGATTTAAAAAAGGATGCATATGTGGATTACGCTAACATCGTTAAGTGTTATGAAATTACCGATGAAAAAGTATTAGACAATTTGTATAGTAAAGAAGAAAAAGAAGAACATCATAGGTATGCTAAAGAATACGCTCCAAGATACCCTGAAGAAGATCATCGATTGGAAGAAGGAAAATTGATAAATGTAATGTTAGAAAGTAAAGATGGAAAACGAATAAGTGGTTATACCGTACAAGGTAGCTGTTCATATATTTCGAGTGAATTAGTTGTTTTTATCGGAACAAAGCAGGAAGACCAAAATTTAGACAATCACAGATTTAGGTATTATTTAGATTGCCTAGAAGAAACTGGGTATTTATAAACCATAAAGTTGTTCAACTAACAAATGCTTTAGTTAAAGATTATGAGTCACTTTTGTGGCTCTTTTTTTTGTTTTAACTGGCAGTTTAGTTGCATAAGGAATGTTATAATAATGGATGAAATTTGTATTTGATTAATAAATTCTGGTGATGTATTGAGGAAAGAAAAAAATGAACAAAAAATACTTAAATGTTTCATTAAATGATTTAAGGTTATTGTATGAAATTTTTGGTTCTTTACAAGTAGAAACAATTGAGACACCTAAATCTATCTTTAATGGAATCGGGATCTTAGATGTTTTTAACTATTGTTTATCAGAAAACGAGGCAAGAAAAGTCTTATGGATTGATGGTTTTGGACAAAAACATGTTGATAAATACCTGAATTTCATAAGAGATGTTTATCAACTAAATAATAGTGAACCTGTCTTTGTTAAAATTAATAAATTTTTTAATAAGTTACACAGGAACAATGTATTTAATAGAGCAATCCATGAACTAGCTCCAAAAGAGAGATCGATATTTTTAAACTTGTTATTAAATGATGAGTATTTCTTAAAAGTTAATGATCTAGAAGTTTTAAATACTCTTGTAAAATTAATTGCAATGGAAGAAGTGTTTTCGACATTCTATTTTCCAAAGACAGAAACAGTCTTAATTGGTAATTATGATCTTAGTTTACCTCTATATTCAAAACATGAAATAACGTTTAAAGAATACGGAAAATTGGCGCATAAAAATAAGTTGTACATTAGATGAAAAAAAGAATATCTTATTCAACTAACGAAAGCAATAGTTTAAGATTAAAAGCAGCCATTGGTTGCTTTTTTATTTATGTATTTGGAGGATAGTTGCATTATTAAATTCTTCTATTGTTGGTATTCGAGTTTTATTAATAATGATACAATCGTTGTTGTAATTAAAAAAAGGATAAGGACCTTGGATAAGATTAAGACAGACATTTAAATACCTCTTTTTTTCCAGATTCGTTAAATCATCTTATCCATTAAGATGTGATACTATTAATATTGCAATAAACTTTCAAGGGGGAAACTAATGAGCAAAACAGACCGTTTGTTAGCCATTGTGCTGGAGCTGGAACGTAAAGAAATAGTACGGGCCGAAGATTTGGCAACCCTATTTGAAACCAGCGTACGGACCATCTACCGCGACATACAGGCGCTGAGTGAAGCGGGCGTGCCGATTATTGGAGCCCCTGGGACAGGATATTCCTTGATGGAAGGCTATTTCCTGCCGCCAATCAGTTTCACAGTGCAAGAAGCTGTGGGCTTGTTGATTGGAACGGACTTTATCGAACAACAATTTGATGATGATTATCGTGTCAGGGCTCAAGCCGCTCGCGGTAAAATCGAGGCCATTCTATCGGATAGCGTTCGCAACGAAGCATCTCGTATACGCAAGTCTATGCGTTTGCTCATTTCTGATAAACAGTTCAAGCCGTCAAAAGAAAAGAAATATCTAGAAAAGATCCGTCGAGCGATATTAAACGAGAAAAAGATCGGCTTTCATTATGCAAAAAGACTTGCAGATTTTGAGGGGAATCGCCATAGTATTCGCACCGTTGCTCCCTATGGATTGGTGCTCACTCAAGGATCGTGGATGCTTGTGGCCCGGTGTGATCTGCGTCAAGACATTCGCCATTTTCGCTTGTCCCGAATGACGAAACTTATTGATCTGGAAGAACGATTTGAACTGCCGGCATATTTTAACTTAAGTGAGTATACCCCTCCTGATGATCGACACTTAGAAGTTCGCCTTCGATTTAACCCTGACATCTCAGATAGGGTGAAGGAATCGAACTATCATTACATAGAGGATATGGAAGAACATCTAGATGGATTGCACGTGGTCTTACGTGTTCGTCAAATGGAAGAATTGCTTCAATGGGTGCTTGGCTGGGGAGCGGGTGTGATTGTATTGGAGCCTGAATCATTCCGAAATCGGATTCGTGAGGAAGCCGAAAAAATGTTAAAACGCTACTGACATACTGTTGTCAGTAGCGTTTTATTATAATAAGAGTAAGAACGTAAAGGAGTGAGAGATAAATGCGAAGGTTGTCTTGCATCGGTTAGAGGACACTAGGACACTATAGATCAATCGAGCAGCAATCAGGCGTGGAGGATGACTGTTGGACCAAATGGTTCAGTTTCTGATTAAATCAGATTTATTATAGGAAGGATGATATCTTATGAATTTTGCTTCTGTACGCATCATTACCGACGACGTGGATCGACTCGTCGAGTTCTATGAGAAAGTCTTGGAGGTTTCGGCGGAACGCCCCGCACCTGTTTTTGCCGAGCTCGTTGTGCCATCGTGTACCCTGGCGATCGGTCACACCCAGACGGTGCCACTGTTCGGCACTGGTTCCGCAGTGGCAGCCGATAATCACACTGTCATCATCGAGTTCCGCGTCCACGATGTCGATGCAAAATACGAGCGCTTGAAGCCGTTTGTCGACGAGTGGGTAAAAGAACCGACCACGATGCCGTGGGGGAACCGTGCTATGCTGTTCCGTGATCCCGATGGCAACCTCGTTAACCTCTTCGAACCGGTGACCGAGGAAGCGATCAAACGGTTTAGCGGTAGGGGTTGACGGACAGTTGAAGTGAGTGTGGCCACAATTCTCCGGTGATAACATCGTTTATCCTGTTATAGCAATGATCCATTAAGAAGCTTTTGAAGTATTATCGGCTTGTTTAATATGGCCAAAAAAACAGAAAACGTTGCCGTATTGCTCGAATAATAATAAAATTATTTTGAAATCAAGTCTTCAACCAAAACCGATTGTTGAACAACATAGGAAGAAAATGATCAAACTTTTTTATAAAAACGAAATTGAAATTTGTTAGAGAAGAATCCATTTTGATCAATCTTTTTTCGAAATGGATTCTCTTATTTTGATTAATATGAGGATTTGAAAGGAATTATTGATCAAACTTTATTTCAAACCTATATGAAGTTTGGGTTAAATATTTGGAGCCTTCGGAAGTATTGTAAGTTTATTCTACTAATGAATGAATTACTTGAAAATCAAGAGTTACTTGGGTAACTCTTTTTTTTGTGGCGTTCCATTTCATGGGCAGTAAAAGGAACTCCACTGCCGAATGTGTAACCGAGGCTAGCTAGAGAATCAATAACAGGAATTGTAGTATTGATGTCCTTCCAACCGTCACCGGAACTTTGATTAACCCAGCCAGTTCCTTTGGAGGGTGATGTCATATTGTATAGGATTCCAAACTCTTGAAAATTAATAGAAGTAATTTCAACAGGTTTCATTTTTGACTCAACGTTTCTAATTGTTATTTAAGGTTGCCGAAACGTACAAAGTCCTCAGTGTGTTCCTTTATGAATTGGAATACAGCCTCCGTTCCACAAGCACCGGCTCTGCCACCCATAATAGTGACTGCACGAGCAGCTGCAAAGTTAGCAAATTCCGCTGAAAGTTGAATGTTTTCGGTACGTCTATAGGCATAAAGGAATGAACTGCAAAAGGTATCACCAGCTCCGGTAACGTCCGTAATTGGCACATTAATACCTTTTACAGTAAATTCGTTATGTACAGTAAATATTCGACATCCCTTTTCCGCATAGGTAACAACGATCATCTGAATCCCTTTTTGGAATAAAAATTGTTTGGTTTCTTCTTCGGTTTTATTGCGCATTAGATTATTGAATCCAGTTTCATTTACAAAAATAGTGTCGACATACGCAAATAGTTGATCTTCTCCCGGCTGGAGATCGGCGACATCAAGATCACACCATATTTTTGATCCGTTAGCTTTTGCTTTGGAGAGGACACCTGCTGCATCTAGTTCACCACAACAAAGTGGTTTTAATTCGCAAAAGTTTGAATAGATATATTCCGCATTACAGATTGCCTCTAATGTTTCCGGAGTAATCTCAAGACGTTGGATACCCATGGTAGGAATAAATACGGTATGTTCGTTTTCTGCTAGAATAATAATGGTCTTAGAATCTGGTAAAGAATCATCTCTAATAATATAAGAGGTATCAATCCCAGCATCTTGTAAATTCTCACAAAGTTGTTGTGAAATGAAACCGTTATTCAAGGCTGATAAAAATTTGGCAGGTTGTAGATAACTAGCATAGACACTTGCTGCATTGGCAATCATTCCACCCATTTGTGCGGGTAGTGTTTGAACGATTACTTTATCGCGCAAGTTTGGAAAGTACGCAGCACGATAATATTCATCCAAAGCTATATCCCCAATAAAAAAAGTGTATCCCTGATGATCCATAAAGAGAGCTCCTTTTCTTAAAATTTTGAGTTAAGTATATCATGTGAATTTATTGTATACAACGTGTTAATACGACTTAAAATATGTTAATACATTTTATTTGAAAATTGATAGACAGATAAACTAAGACGTGTTAACATGTATTAAGAAAGGAGGCGGAAAATTCAGAATAATAGGGCTTCTATAAACGGAAGTGACTTTAGATTGTTAATGCAAACGGTATCTTCTTAATTACAGTCATAATGATTAGTCAGCTGGCGAAGGAACTTGGATTGGTAATAGTATTTAGCATCATAGGGATATTATTGTATTCACAATCCGTTACGTACGGAAACCAGCGGAATGGAGAGTAAGATGAGTGGTAAAGGTAATTTCATAGATTTATTTAGAAGCGAAAAGCCAATTATGGGAATGTTACACCTTAAAGGCGACAATGAAGGTAACATGCTGGAAATCGCTAAAAAAGAGATTAATTTATTAATTGAAAATGGTGTGAATGCAGTTATAGTGGAGAACTATTTTGGCTCAGTAGAGGATGTTGCAACAGTACTAGATTATCTTCAACGTGAAAAGAAACAGATCGTCTATGGGGTTAACGTTCTTGATCATGATGAAATAGCGTTTGAATTTGCTAATAAATATGGAGCAAAATTCATTCAATTAGACTCAGTTGCAGGACACCTCACACCAGAAGAAGATGCAATCTTTCATGAGAAAATGAAAACATGGCGCAAAGAATCAACAGCATTTGTTATGGGTGGTGTACGATTTAAGTATCAGCCTTACAAATCTGGACGTTCCCTTGAGGAAGACTTAAAAATCGGAATGTCAAGATGTGATGCAATTGTTGTAACTGGCGATGGGACTGGCATGCAGACTCCAATCAACAAAATCAAGGAGTTCAGAAAGGGGATTAAGGACTTTCCATTAATTATCGGAGCAGGTTTGACTCCAGCAAATAGTGTAGAGCAATTGGAATTTGCTGATGGAGCAATCGTTGGTAGTTACTTCAAGGATACTTATACAGACAACGGTGATATGGATGCTTCCCATGTGCGATTTTTTATGGAAGCTGTAAGAGGTTGTAGGTAATTGACGGGGGAAGATCAAATATGGGATGATCAGTTTATCAGCTAGTAGGATTGATCGGTAGCTGAAATTCGATTTGATCTTGAAGAATAAAGGAGCATTAATTGGTCATGGATATTAAATCACTAGAAGCTGATCATATGGTACCTCTTTACCAGCAGCTTTATAATACAATACGAGAAAAAATTGCATCTGGCGAATACAAACCTGGCGACCGCATCCCATCGGAAGCTCAGCTTATTGAAATCTACAATATTAGTCGGGTGACTGTTCGAAGCGCATTGAATAAATTAGTAGAAGATAATATTCTTGTGAAGCGTCATGGTAAAGGAACCTTTGTTTCGATGCCAGAATATGTAGAAAGTATTGGGGTGGGTGGAAGTTTTACTGCATCTTGGCAACAAACGGATGTAGTTCCAGGCACTAAAATTATTTCAAAGCTTTATGTGAGTGCCAATAAAAAAATTGCTAAATCATTGAACGTAGAGGAAGGTTCCAAGATTATTCATATCAGGCGCTTGCGTTTAGTCAATGATCTTCCTGCAATTTTAGAAGAAGATTATTTTTTACCGGAGTATGATTTTCTTTTGGAAATGGATTTAGAGAACAGGTCTATTTTAGAAATTATCCGTAATCAGACAGGGCTTGTTGCGAAGGAATTTAATGATATTTTCGAAGTGAAATCCGCGACAAAGGTGCAGGCGGAATATCTAGAATATAAGACTGGTAGCCCATTGCTGAGAGTTAGCCAGACGATTTTCACTGAAAAATTCGATCTCCTATATTATAACGAAGAATATATTAGAACAGATCGATATAAATATGCAATCCGTTCTTACTGATTGCATGAACTCGGGATATTCCCAATTGAAAAATTGTTAGACTTTATATTTCTAAAACAAACACGATTTAAAATGATACAAGTAATTATCGTTTTTCATTAAAAAAAAAGACGGTTAATTAGTTGTCTATTTGTTATGCAAAAAAAATGGAACGATAAGAGTTTTACTGACACTAATAAATAAAATATTTTGACTTCATTATATGAGGAGTGTAAATTGATGGCGAATAATATGGAAAGAAAATTGGGACTAGCCCCAACAATTGCTCTGTCAGTAGGAACAACCCTTGGCGCGGGAATCTTTATTTCAATTAGTGAGGTCGCAGGGGCATCCGGTTCTGCACTCTATACAGTATTGGCATTTTTAATCGGTGGTTTAATTATGATTCCGCAGAATTTAATTTTAGCCGAATTAGCGACGGCCTATCCGGAAAATGGCGGGAACTATGTGTTTATTAAACATGCGGGTTGGCGAAAGCTTGCGTTCTTAACAGGATGGGCATCATTTTGGTCAAATGATTCAAGTGCACTCGCAATCGTATCTTTAGCGGGGGTACAGTATATTGCTTACCTTTTTCCAATGAATGGCCTTGCTATTAAACTTATTGCAGTTGCCTTCATTATACTCTTCATGATGATCCATATTCGCTCGGTAGAAGGAGGCGGTAAATTTCAGGCCATCATTACTTTTATAAAGATTCTGCCTTTTGTATTGCTGATTGGTATGGGGTTATTTTTTGTAAGAGGTGACCTAGTTATGACTCCAGCAGTAGCTACTGCTCCAGTTGGCTTGATGACCTTGCTTGCAGGTATTTCGGCAACAAGCTGGTCGTTTGACGGTATGGGTGCATGCACATACATGACGGGCGAAATTAAAAATCCGAAAAAGACCATGCCTAGAGCATTAATCAGCTCGGTTATCATAATTATTCTATTATACGTGGGTTTAACTTTTATAGTTACAGGTGTAATACCTTTCGACCAATTGGTCAATTCGAAAGCACCACTTGCTGACGCTGGTGCGGCAATTCCGCTGATTGGAAATATCTCAGGTACGTTTATAGCCATTTCAGGTATTATTGTAATTCTCGCTGCTTTGTCAGGAACCGTTATGTTCCAACCGCGCTTGGAATATGCAATGGCAAAAGACGGACTTTTCTTTAAAAGCTTTAGTAAAGTGCACAAAAAATATGGTACTCCATATTTCTCTATGATGGCACAATGTATGTTAGCTATTGTTCTGATTTTCTTATCCAATATTACTGAGTTGCTTGGATATTTCACCTTTGTATTGTTATTAAAGAATACGCTTACATTTACTTCGATTTTTGTGCACCGAAAAAAACCGGATTATAACCCATTGTGGAAAGCACCAGCTTGGAAATTCATGGCTATTATTTCGATTGCATCTAGTTTGATATTGGTAGTTTCTACGTTAATGTGGGCAGCAATTCCAAGTGTTATTACAGCTATCATCGTCGTTGTTACGGGCCTTCCTGTCTTCTATTTTTGGGAGAAACGAAACAAAAAAGAAGAAATTAAAGAGGAAGAATCGATAAATATCTAGCTGAAGGGATGATAATCTGATGCAGTTTTCAACTTTCAAGGCGGAGCTATTTGATAAACACCAACATAATAAGATGGATGAATTCTGTGCGGAATTTGGGCTTGATGGAATGGAAGTTTTTATGGACGATTTGGTTTCAAGAGAACAAGATTTGAATGATGAGAAACTAGTAATCTTGGAAATACTACGTACTTTACACGTAAAAAGAGTGCATTGTTCTTACTGGGCGTATCCAACCAGCTTTCTTACAAAGAATGATTTTCAAGAACTGGTTGAGAGATTTGGAAGCAGGGAAGATGTCGTGAATTATTATGGTGACCTAACAGGTGATCATATGTATAAAAGATGGGCAGATGAGTATCAGATTGCTACAGAACTAAAAGCACAAGCGTATACGTTTCATCTAATCGATTACGCGCCAATTGATGGGAAATGGGAGTTCACAATTTCCAAGAGAGATATTCGTCAGGCGATGATATATATGATTCAGCAATTCTTAAATTTTCTGATGGATCAAAATCTACTCACTGAAGATTCTCCAATGATTGAAGTGGAAAATGCCGGTTGGGGATTGGAGCATGGTTTGCAGACCGCTGAGGACTACAAGTTAATGTATTGCCAGCTTTACGATCCTCTCAAAAAAGTAAAGATTGGTTGGGATATTAACCACTTATTACATGCGCTTGGCTTTGACGAGACTCATAATCGCGCCAAATTCTTCCTGCCTGACAGCGAAATTACCACCCAAATGTTTGAATTGCAACAGTTTTATGGCCACGAGCCGCAGGTATTTGCCCAGAAGTGGTTGGAGCACAATATTATGGACCCAGAGTTAGTCGATCGTGTTGGTTGTATACAGCTTTCAGATTGTGCGTTAAAAACGACTGAGTTTTTCCGTAATGGTAAATTGACAGGACAATATTATGACGAAATCATTGCTCTTGATAGTTGGGGAGAGAAGGAGGATTATGGTGTTAATATAGTACTCACATGCTATGACTCCCATTTACCATTGGGGGATGGGATATTGTCCCCTAAAGCGATAAAAGAGCTGATTCTCAAGATTCGTGCTGTAAATTCGGATTTGGTCATTTTACATGAACTCAAAAACAATACTGACCAGGCTGCGGCATTAAGGAAGCAGTTGGATCGACTTGACCTAAAATAAGGAGATGATCCGTTTATGAAATATATTATTGTTGGTCCCACAATTGTGAATGATATCCAATATGCAGATGGTAGCATAAGCAAGGGGCATATTGGTGGCGCCATATTTTGTCTGGGAGGGGTAAAAATATGGAGTGACGACTGTCTCTATGTATCAAATGTAGGTGAAGACTTCTTGAAGTATTATGGGGAGTGGATGGATGCTAATCATTGTTCCTATGAAGGACTCAATTATAATCTTCCAAATACAGAATATACGACTCTTATATATGGGGATGAAGGACTTCATGATGAGGTTTCTATTTATAGCGAGGACATTGAAAAGAAAATCTCAGAGATAGATATAAGAACCGCAGAGCAGATTGCCAATCATTGCGGTAGTGAAACAAGAGGGATATATATTGAAGCGTCAGAAGTGGACGCTCTGTGGGATAGCTTGCATCTGATTCACATGAAATGTAATGCTAAGATCATGTGGGAAATCCCTACTTCCGCAGCGATGCAAAAGCAAAGGAAAGAAAAAGTCTTAAATACGATTATCAAGGCAGGGCTGTACTCGGTTAATTTGCCAGAGGCGATGAGCATATTTGAGACAAAGGATGAAAAATCAACGGTTGAGGCAATTATTTCCTTTGGCGTTCCATGTTTTTTTAGAGTTGGTAGTAGAGGTTCGTACATGATTTCGGATGGTCAGGCATATTTTGCTCCAAGTATCACTGTCGGAGATGTTGTTGATGCTACTGGATGTGGTAACTGTTCCACTGCTGCTGCGCTTTATGCATATAGTGAAGGCTTTGCACCGAAAAAAGTTGCGGCTATGGCAAATATTTCAGCGGCATATAACCTATTGCAGTTTGGGCCATATCCTGTTATCACCAGTGAAACAAGGGCCGAAGCTATGAGTTTGCTAGAAAAGTAGATGAGTAATTTGTTATTATTAGACATGTAACTGCTACTTTTAAAAGAAGCCTCAATAGAACTCAAATAGAGCAATCATTTTGATATCCGGAGGACCGGTACAATCCAATTATCTAAATAACAACCTAAAATACGGAAGGAAAAAATATAATTCTAAAGAGTATTTCAGCTAAATTAGATAATGAAAAAAATACAAATACTTAATTCTAATTGAAAGAGTAAGTTACTCTTTCTCTTTTTTATTTAATAAAATTTGTTAATTTAATATTAGTGAACTTAATCAACTAACGAGAGCGTTAGTTGAATAAGATCTCGAATCGCAGCTGCGGCTTTTTTTATAGGACAAATTTGCGGTTTAGATGAATAAAACAAGGATAAAATATAACAATTAAAATATAATTAACGGTGGAATCATGTGCTTATATACATTTTTAGTGGGTTAATTTTACCTTGGCTTGTTGGATTTATTTTACTAAAAAAGGTACCAAAAATAATGGTTGTCTTTATACCTATTTGTGTAGCAATTGCTTTCATCATAAATACATGGGGATTTAATTATTATTGGAGTTTAAAGGTTAAATTTAATGAGTTGGCCTTGTCAGCATTTCCATTCAATCTTGGGCTTTATCCAATATTAGGCTGAATATATATATGTACTATTTATTTTAAGAAGTTAAATATTTTTATTGCCATTATTCTGTTCACAGTAACTACTACATTAATTGAGTTTTGGGCTTTAAGTGAAGGACATGTAATTTATCGAAATGGATGGACGATATATTTGACAGCCTTAAGTTATTTAATTGCTTATGTAGTTGTCTTAGGATATTACAAATTAGTACTTTATTATGGAATATTAAATGAAGATGAATAAAATTCTACTTCAACTAACGAGCGCATTAGTTGTATTAATATTTGGAGTTGAAATAGGTTAGACATGGATAATGTAATTAAAGAAATTAATAAATTTTTTCAGAATTTAAATTTAAATAAAATAGTGATCAATGGTATAGAAAACTTTGAATACAATGGTGAGTACTATCTGTTAACTAAATCCGGAACTAACTATTATCTCGAATGTGCATTATCTTTAGAAGATGCAAAGAATAATATTTATGAGGATATGGAGGCCTATTCTTCAAAACTATATTCATTTGATGAATTAATAGTAAATATTAAGAATGATATTACACAATTCTTATTGAACTAACGAGCGCGTTAGTTGAAGATCACGAGTCACAAAAGTGGCTCGTTTTTTATTGAACAAACTGACAGGATTGTTGAAGAAGGGAATAAAGACTGATACCAAGAATATAAGTAATAATATGTAAAGTGTGTGTATTTCAACAAAAAATTGGATGTATTAAGAATTAAAGGAGGGGAGTTAATTGAAAATTGAAGGTGTTTGGCTTCCTATTATAACGCCTTTTCATAATGGGAGTATTGATTTTCCTTCGTATGTTAAATTAATTGAATTTTTTATTAGCAAGGGTATTTCAGGAATCATTCCATTAGCTACTACTGGAGAAAGTCCTACAATTGAGGAATTTGAATACGAAGAACTGCTTGAAAAAACTGTTGAAGTTTCAATAGAAGAATTCCTATTTTTGTGGGACATGGTGGAAATTATACGGAAAAGTGCGTAAAACAATTAAAAATTATTGAAAAATATAATGTGGACGGTATTTTATCTGTTTCACCTTATTACAATTTACCAAGTCAGGAAGGTATTTATGAACATTTTCGTAAAATATCAGAAGCAACAAATTTAAACATTTTAATATATAATATTCCATACCGGACTGGCAAGAACATTGATAATGAAACGATTTATAAGCTCAGTGAGTTAGAAAACATAATTGGAATAAAAGATTCCTGTGGAAATCTCAAACAATCCCTGGAATTGTTATTAAAACCAATTGAAGGATTTTCCAATTTGACTGGTGAAGATGCTTCATACTTTCACCACCTTACTTTAGGTGGGGCAGGAGGAATTTTGGCTTCTGCTCACTTAGATACTAAATGTTTTTTAGATGTTTATCAAAATATAAAAGAAAACAATCACCTTAATGCATTAGAAAAATGGAAAAAGCTATATCCGATTATTTCTTTGTTATTCCAGGAAACTAATCCAGCACCATTAAAATATTGTTTATATAAACAGGGCTTAATTCAATCACCTGAAACAAGATTGCCAGTGACAGGAATATCCTCTGGTTTAAAAGATAAGTTGGATAAATTGATTAGTCCAACAAATTAATGAATCGTACCAGATGCTAAAATGGCATCTTTTTTTCTTTATTGTGAATTAATACACTTAAACTAACGAGCGCGTTAGTTGAATAACTTTTTAATTTAATGAACAAAAGGGACAGTATACGCTCGCCATTGCCAACGAATAATAACTCATGACTATTAAAGTGTGCATTTATCCGCTTTATTTGGTATGCTTAACGGACAGTTATGGACCGAATCCACTAAACTGAATGAAGAAGAGGGTAAAACATGGGAAAATTGAATGCAGTCGAAAAATTGCAAAAAGAATTAATGAAGACGCGCGAAGCGATCGACATCGTCAAGATCATCTTAGCGAAGAAAAACGACCCTCATCTCGAAGAACAGTTGAAAAGATTAATCACCGAACACAACGAAATTGTTACACAAATCAAGAGCATCCAGTAAGGATGCTTTTTTATCTTATCGCCCTCTACTCGTAACTACCAGGACGCTATCCATTAGTTCAACCAGTCCATCCATATTTTATGTCATGACTTTTTCATTTTTGAATGGTAACATTTTTACACATTCAACCAAACTAAAATGATATCTTTCCTTTTTTACACAAACCAGAAATGACCGATCGATTATCGTTCGAATCGAATCGAAAGGATGAAGTCAAAATGAATGATGAATCAACGCAAGTGATTTTAATGGCAATCAAATCATTAGACCAAAGAATGCAGTCAATGGAAAATAAATTGCAAGCGATGGATGAAAAATTCACATATTTCATGGACCTACAACATTCAATTGAATAAATGGAATACAAAAAATCAAGTGGAATTTACCATCAATACGCAAGGCTCTGTTAAATTTAATTGATGATTTTTGAACTAAAAAAGGTTGTCTAATTAGACAACCTTTAGAAACTCTTATACAACTAACGAGAGCGATAGTTCAACAACATGAGTTGCTTCGGCGGCTCTTTTTTGTGCAACAATAAGTTTTTACTTTTAATTTGTATCTTAATTAAATTAATCACAGTCAACATTCTACTTCAACTTGAAATCGAATAACATTTTATTGATAGTTATTTTCTTGCAAGGAGGGGGATATCTATGATTCAAAAATTACTTCTTTCAAAGGATCAAATGATATACATAATTCAAAATGGCTTGCAAAAAACTAATTCACCAAAACATGTAACTATTATAGGGGCAGGAATATCTGGCTTAGTAGCTGCTTCACTCTTAAAAGAAGCTGGACATCAAGTTACTATTATAGAAGCAAATAACAGAATAGGGGGGAGAATTTACACAAAAAGGGAACCTTTTATTAATCATGAATATATAGATCTTGGTGCAATGCGGATACCTTCTTTTCACTATTTAGTTTTTGAATATATAAAAAAATTCAATTTACAAGTAAATGAATTTATTAATAGTACTCCTAATGATCTAATTTTCATTAATAATGTATTAACTGATGAAAAAAATTATAAAACAAATCCAGACCAATTAAAGTTTAATGTCTCCCCAAGTGAAAAAGGAAAAACAGCAACAGAGTTACTATTATTAGCAGTTGGTCCAGTAATTGATTTTATAAATCAAAATCCTGAAAAAAATTGGGAAATAGTTATTAATATGTATGATCATTATTCAATGTATAACTTTTTAAAATATAATCCAGTTGGTGTATCATTATCAATTGAAGCAATCAACTTGATAGAAACAATGGTTGGATTAGAAGGGTTTGTTGAACTTGCATTTACTGCAATATTAAGAGAAGTTTTAGTACTTCTAACAAAGGATTTAAAACTTTATGAAATTACAGGAGGCACAGATTATCTTATTAATGGGTTTTTACCACAACTAAAAGATAATATTATTTCGAATCAAAGAGTGAAAAAAATTATACAAAATGAATCAAACGTAACGATCTATTCAGAAAATTATATACTTAATACTGAGCATCGCCTTACAAGCGATTTTGTAATTTCAACAATTCCTTACACTTTATTGAATTTCGTAGAGTTACTTCCCTATGAGTCTGTATCATATAATAAGCGGAAAGTCATAAGACAGATACATTATGCAAATTCAACTAAAATAGGTCTTCAGTTTAAAACGAGATTTTGGGAAAAATATGGATTAAATGGTGGGAAAATAACTACTGATCTACCAATCAAGTTTGCGTATTTTCCTAGTCATGGTCAAAAAGCGTCAGACAACACAGGGATCATATTAGCTAGCTACACATGGGAAGACGATTCTAGTATCTGGGATAATATGACACAAGCAGAACGGATTAAAATTGCTTTGAATGATCTCTCACAAATATTTGGAAATGTGGTATTTTCAGAGTTTTTAATTGGATATTCACATAATTGGTCTCAATTTCCTTTTTCTGGAGGAGCTTTTGTCATGTATAAACCCGACCAATTAAAAGAATTTGGTCAATATATTGGTACACCAGAAGGGAGAATTCATTTCGCAGGATCACATTCTTCTACTACACCAGGTTGGATTCAAGGTGCGATTGAAGCAGGAGTTAGAACAGCTTATGAAGTTAATAATAGGTAAATTTTTTAAACATTAAAGGATGATTCCCCTAAAAGGTTATCTTTTATTTACTTTTAGTGGAATTATTTTTAAAAAAATTACCAAATATTTAATCATCATTATTCAACTAACGAGCGCTTTAGTTCTATAAGACGAAATGAGTAGCAGTAATTGCAACTCATTTTTGTAGTTATATTGAAATTAGAAGATTACAAATAATTAAACGTAAAATCTATGGAGGAATAAAAGAATTGATTTCTAAAGCAGAATTAATTAATCAGTCATATTCGGGACAATACAAGGAAAAAATTTACGATATACCAAGTCCCTGGAATTCACAAGACTGGACCTGGGTTAAATTTGAAAATGACGATTTTGACGAATGGTGTGGAGAATTTAGAGGGTCCCAAGACATTGAGCTTAAGGGACTATTTTTATTTAATCAAAATTTACACGCAATTAGTTGCTTTGCTAGTAAGAGTACAATAATAAACCTGATGGTCCACCACTAACAATAAAAATATTAATACTAACTTCTTACATAACAACCTTTCAAAATAAGCCAGTTATGAATTCCTTTTTTTCTTATTTGATTATGTATTATCTAAATCACCTTTAGTATTTACAAAATTAAAGAAATATACGATAATAACGATACGGTACGTTTCGTTTTGTTTTGATTTGTAGATTATTAATTTATTGGAGGAAAAAACACTTATGCCAGCAAAGAAAAATGAGCCACGTAGTAGAAATGAGATTCTGAAGGCAACTATCAAAATGTTAGAGTCTACTACTTATTCATCTTTAACAATTGAAGCAATTGCTGCACAAGCAGCAGTAGGGAAAACAACAATCTATCGATGGTGGGAAAATAAAGCGTATCTTGTTCTAGATGCATTTTTAATGGTGACAGATACTCAATTCCATTTTGATGAAAATAAACCATTGTTTGATAGTTTTAGACAACAGCTTAACTCTTTAGCTATGATCCTTAACACTCAAATTGGTAAATCAATGTTGACAATTGTTACTGAGAACGATGAAATTGCTAATGTGTTTTATAAGTCATATCTAAGTCCTAAAAGAAGTGAAGCAAAAAAATTTCTCTATGCAGCAATTGAAAAGCAAGAAGTTAAATCAACAATTAATTTAGATGTTGTTCTAGATATGTTATATGGTCCAATTTATTTCCAAATACTTATCTATAAAAATGTCCCAGACGAAAATTATATCGATGAATTGATAACTCAAATTATGAGTGGAATATTAATCAAAAAACAATTTTAAAGGAGGAGTTTTGTGACTCAATTAAAACATGATACATCGAGGAATATGAATTATCCATTAATGACCACAATTTTATTTTGGTGTGGATTAGTTATATTGACTAGTATGTATATTACAATTCCCTTATCCAGTGTCTTTACGAAAACTTTTAATGTTAGCTCAACACAAGCTGCTTGGCTAGGAAGTTCCTTTTCACTATCTTATGCTTTGGGGTGTCTTATATATGGTCCATTCTCGGACAAATATGGACGAAAAATATTTTTAGTTACAAGTATTAGTGTATTAACAATTGTAACAATCGTTATAAGTTTTGTAGATAATTTTTATGTATTAATTATTTTGAGGGGGATACAAGGTCTAGTAGCAGCAGCTTTTGCTCCAATTTCACTCGTATATGCTGGAGAAATGTTTCCCACTCATAAAAGATTAACAGCTATTGGTTTTATAAGTTCGGGTCTACTGATGGCAGGGGTAATAGGTCAAATTTTTAGCGGCGTTATAAATGAATATTTTGGATGGCATAAAATATTTTTTATTTTAGGAATCCTCTATTTTATCACTACTTTGATTGTAATAGTTTTTCTACCAAAGGATGAAATGATAAGATCTAACGAAAATGTATTTGTTAAGTTTAAACAGATACCAACTCTTTTGAAACAAACACAGTTACTTTTGGCTTTTTCTATTACATTTATGCTCTTATTATCTTTGGTTGGAATGTATACAGTTCTTGGTAGTTACTTAAGTTCAGAAAAGTTTAGGCTTACAAGTCAACACATACTTTATGTTCGAGCAATTGGGATCGTGGGTATGCTAGTTTCACCATTTTCTGGTCGAATTGCAAATAAAATAGGAATTACAATTGTACTTCGATGTGGATTAGCATTAGGAGCAATAGGATTATTTACTTTAGGTGTTAGTACTTCTCTACCAGTTCTTGCGATAATGAGTGTAGTTTTTGTGGCAGGAATATCATTAGTAACTCCAATTATTATTTCGATAATCAATCAATTAGCTGGAGATTCTAGGGGAAGTGCTATTTCTTTCAATGCATTTATTCTCTTCCTAGGGGCTAGCACTGGACCATTATTTGCTATTGAATTATTAAAAACAGAAAAATATCAATTATCTTTTGGAATCTTAGGATTCGTACTCTTATTAGGATTATTAATATCCTTTTTTATTAAAATATCATCTGAATCAACTAAGAGTGTTGGTTCAAAGCAAATTTCATAAATTATTTAATTAAGATTACTTAATTTAAGTATTCATAGGATGAAATTATGCTAATTGTTATACAAATTATTATAGGTCTTTTTTTTGCTTTTCTTGGTATTTCATCACTGGTTGGGACAAAGACGGAATTAGAAAATTTTCAACATTTAAAATTACCAAAAGTGGTTTCGAATATTAACTGATTTGTGCAGCTGCTAGGAGATTTTGGAATGTTAATTGGGATATGGTTACCAGCTTATACAGTTTTCAGTAGCATATGATAGCTATAACTATGATAGTTGGAATCCTACTACACATTAGAGTGAAAGAACATTTTGCAGCAAGTGTTCCTGCTGTTGTAGTAATGATGGCATCAATAATAGTGTTATTATTTTCCTAAATTAAAAAGATATAAGCACGACTAAAATTAATATAAAAAAGCTTAATAGTGATCTGTATACGTGATTAATAAAATTGGTACTATTTAACATGAAATCAGGAGAATTAAAAAGAGTACAAATATGTAGTAAGTAAGAAACAGAGAAACCCCGAAAAGGGATTTACTGTTTTTTTGTTATAAATAGTTAAATTCTAAAAATAGCGTAGAGAGGATCCTTATTCAACTAAAGAGCGCTTTAGTTGAACAATACTTTGGAACGAGTAATCAGTTCCTATTTTAATTTTGAACATTTAAATAGTATAAAGGAATCATAATTTTACTTATCGAATAAAACTATGATTAGTGTTTTAGGAGGATAGGTATGTTAGAAAGAAGATATGGTGACCGTTCTAATTGGAAACGTGTTTTAAAAAGAAGTTATTTACAAACGTTTTTAAATATCGAAGAATTTAAAGGTTATGTAACTCTATTAAATATAGAACGCGTCTCTGAGCCATTAATTGTTCAATATAAGGAAAATAAGGTATGTATAGTTGATGATGGTTATAGTTGGCTTCAACATTTCCCTTCGGATGATCATTATTCTCTAACTACAATGTTTGATACTGATGGAGCAATTGTGCAGTGGTATATTGATATTTGTCGTAGAAATGGTATTGAAAACGGCGTACCTTGGATGGAAGATTTATTTTTAGATATTATTGTTCTTCCGAATGGAGATGTTCATTTATTAGATATAGATGAACTCGAAGAAGCTATGCGTGTCGGAGTTATTGATAAGGATCTTTACAAGTTGGCATGGGATGAAGCAAATAGATTAAAAATCTAATAAATAACGGAAAGTTCGATTTAATTAACTTATCAAAGGAGCACCAAGAACTCCTTACAAAGAAAATATTAAAATAACATTATTCAACTAACGAGCGCTTTAGTTGAACATCAAGATCGACTGCATAGTCGATTTTTTTATTGCTATAAATACATTTTAATTGAAGGGGAATTTAGAAGAATCTCGAATTTGTTTTAAATGCTTAAAGAAAAAAACTTTCAGGAGTGTTTGAATGAAACAGTTATTTATTTCTAAACTTAGATTTATTGTTGGTTTTATATTGGTAGTATCATTATTGTTCAATTTGTTTTTTCTGTATAAAAAACACCAGCAATATCAAGAGGAAATTACTACTGTCAATAAACTCTTTGAAAACTATAGGGAAACAGAATTCCACTTAAACGCTTTAAAATACCTACCTCCATTTAGTGATCAAACAAAGTCTGATTATCAATTTCATATTACTCAAGCATTTAATCTTTTAACAGCAAATGAAAATATTATTTGGATTAAATCAAGAATAATTCCCGAATATATAAAATCATTTAATAATAAAGAAGCATTTGAATTATATTCAATTCAATTATCAATTAATTACAATCATCCTGATGTCAAAAAGGAACTTTATAATTACAAAAAAGTTCTAAAAAATATTCAAGAATATGTTACAGGACAGTCTTATAATCAATTACAAGAACCCCAAAAAATCTTAGAAAATATGAATAATATATTAGAGAAAAATAATAAAAAGTGGCATTAAAAAGCAATATTAAAGAAGTTCCTAATATAATAACACTGTAAATTAATTAAAGTTATACTGTAAACCTTATGTAACTAACGAGCGCGTTAGTTCAACAAAAAGATCGACAATTCGTCGGTCTTTTTTGATTGAGCAAACTGTAAGATTTCAATTAATTTATGAAAATTTAGTTGGCGGAATTATAACAACACCAAACGATCTCATAATTTTCGCTAAAGGACAGTTTTTATATACAAAGAGTTTCTGTAATCATATTGATTTCAATATTATTTAATGATAAATATTATTTAACTGGTCTTCATTAAGGATCGACTCTGTTTCGAAATTCTTAACTTTCTGTAAGGAAAATTCATTGATAGTCGTATCAAATTCACCTGCTTTAAGTCATAGTTGCTATGGTAATATTTCATCTTCAAAGTCATAACAGCTCCATGAGTTTTAAAAAAACATCAGCATGGAGTGGATGGGCAAATTATTTATCTTAGTACAGAATGAAGTTAACCAGTTAATTGTTGATTTAGAGAAATTAAAGTCCTTGTATCACTGATACATATAAGAGTATTTTGTTCGAACTAAAGAAGCAGACCCGAATGGATCTGCTTCGTTTTATGATGGATTTGTTGACCATAATCCAGCTGTTTTAATGAAAACTCTTGGATTAAATTTTAAACTAGCCACGACTAATTCTGCAAGGTCTTCTGGGTGCATAACGTTTTCTTCATTGCCTTTAACAAGATTTGTATCAATGGCTAAATCAGTAACGACCGTACTTGGTGTTAAAGCAGTAACACGGACATTATGTTTTCTTACTTCTAGCATAAGTGATTCTGTTAGCCCTAAAACAGCGAATTTAGAAGCACTGTAAGCACTTGTAACAGGAGCACCTTTTTGGCCAGCAGATGAAGAGATGTTGATGATATCTCCTGATTTTCTTTCGATCATTCCTGGTAATACAGTTCTTGTTACATTATACACACCCATTAAATTGACTTGGATGATTTTTTCCCATTCTTCTGGTGTTAGATCAAGGAACCCACCAAATTTAGCAACACCAGCATTGTTGATTAGGATATCAATTGGACCTAAGTCTGATTTGATATGTTCAACAGCATGGGTAACGGATTCAAGATCGGTCACATCTGCTGTTGCTGCTGAAACCTTTACATCAAATTGTGCTAGTTCAGCAGCTACCTTTTCTAGATTAGATATATTTAAGCCGATTAGGCCTAAATGAACGCCTTCTTTTGCTAAGGCGATAGCAGTAGCACGTCCAATGCCTCTTCCTGCGCCAGTAACAATTGCAGTTTTTCCATTTAAAGAAATCATTTTATCACTCCTAAAAATTATTATAAATTGAAGTAGTTATTCTAACAGAAAGAACGCAATCTTGCATGGAAACAGCTTGCGGTCTTTCCTATTTAGAACTCAAAAAATAATATATTTATTCTAAGTTGGCGTGTCTACCGTACATTTTATTGGTATCCAAACCTTTTTTCGCCATGAACCGAAGAATCACAGCGTCGTAAAATAGTAAAAGTGTTTGCTCAAATAATGAGCCCATTGGTTGAATCGTCTTAAAATCACTCTCCGACTGATCTTTAGGTGAGCCAGGCAACTTAATTGTGATATTCGCTAATTGTCCAATAGTGGACTCAGGGAAAATGGTTACAGCTACAATCGTCCCACCAATGCTTTTTGCCTTCTCGGCCATGGACACTAAACCTTTCGTTTCTCCTGAACCTGATCCAATGATTAAGATGTCATCTTTTTCAAAGTTAGGGGTTACTGTTTCGCCAATCACATAAGAATCTATCCCCATGTGCATCATTCGCATGGCGAATGATTTAGCCATAAATCCAGATCTACCTGCGCCTGCAACAAAGACTTTTTTTGATCTAAGAATTCCATTAACTAATTTTTCAGCTTCATCATTCGAAATTAAATCTACGGAGCGATTTAACTCTTTTATGATTTCAGCTAGGTATTGAGTTGTATTCATAATCTGAATTACCCTTGATTAATCATTTGTTGCATTTTGGCAGCAGCAGCTTTTTTATCAGCTTGTCCAGTAATCCCGCCACCTACGATAACAAGGTCTGGTTGTACTTTGATGACTTCTGGAAGTGTGTCTAATTTAATACCACCTGCGATTGCGGTTTTAGCATTTTTTACAACACCTTTTATGGTTTGTAAATCTTCAAAAGAGTTCTTTCCAACTGCTTGAAGATCATAGCCAGTATGAACACAAATATAATCAACACCCATAGCGTCCACTTCTTTTGCACGTCCAGCAAGGTCTTTTACAGCAATCATATCAACAAGGATTTTTTTACCTTGTTTTTTCGCTTCTTCAACAGCACCTTTGATTGACATATCTTCTGCAGTTCCAAGAATTGTGACGATATCAGCACCTGCTTCAGAAGCTTTAGTTACTTCATAACCAGCAGCATCCATGATTTTTAGGTCTGCTAATACCTTTAAGTTAGGGAATGCTTTTTTAACTGCTTTTACAGCATGAAGACCTTCATTGATTACAACCGGTGTACCGATTTCAATGATATCAATGTGCTCCTCCACTTCTTTAACTAACTCAATTGCTTCTTGGATATTTACTAAATCTAATGCTAATTGTAATTCCATCTATATTCACTCCTATAGTTTTTTAAATTGTTGTTCAGTGATAATGTCTCCAAAGTATAGCAATAAGGAATGTCATGTCCTCTCACTGAACAATTGCAAGTATACAACGTATGATTAAATGTTAAAAGTACGCACTTTTATTTTACATAGTGTTAAAAAGTATACTATAAGACAAACCGCTTATATAGTCTTACTATTAACTTTAAAAGAAACAATGCACCATTCCGCATGGGCAATTTTCTGTATAAGTTGCTTGATAACTGCCCAAATTGTCATAATTTATAAAAATCTAAAATTAATAAAAACATTTCTAGCTGGGTGTATTAGTTCTTTTTGAATCCATGCCTGTTATTACACAATTGGATGTGTTAATTGTTATGTACTGTGGAGTAATTGTAGGTTTAGGAATTGTTGTAAAAAGCGGAGGGGCCATCGATGGAATTGAAATTCTGCATATATGGTTTAACCGGAATTATCGAATAACGTTTGACACATTCTTATTAGCTGTTAATGTTGTAATTATTAATATTGCCGCTTTTGTCTTTTTACTAGTAAAAGCCATACTGTCACTTGCTGTGTATTAGACATCCGATTTAGATAGTAAGTTTATTACGCCAAAAGCTTCAACACATAAAGAATACTGTTCTCAACAAATTTATATCACATTTATTTTTGTGGCCAGGGAGAAGATGCTCACCCTGGCTTTTTATTTTATTTAACACAAAAATAGATGAGTTTTATTTCCTATAGTGTAGATACTATACTTACATCTTGTTGCAATATTCGATTCAAGAAATACTTTGGTTATTGATCAGTGATCTGACCTTCCACATTCAGTTTACTACATTGAAAGGGTGAATAGTCGCATAGACCTCTATCTTGAAAGCCGATGGTACAAAACCTGGAAGCGTTAGGATTTAGAAATCCAGTGCTACAAGCATTATGGAACAACCAATACATTGAAAATGTGCAAATTACTGCAAGCGAAACAGTTGGGGTTGAAGAGAGAGCTGGTTATTATGATCAAGCTGGGGCAATTCGCGACATGTTTCAAAATCATATACTGCAAATGTTGATGATGACAGCAATGCATCTGCCAAAACAAATTAGTGCAGAAGATATCCGCAATGAAAAGAGAAAAGTAATAGAATTCGAGGTCAATATGGTCCTGTGAAATCCAAGGTAAACCAGTTGTTGGGTATACAAGAGAACTTGAAGTTGCTCCTTCTTCTTTAAATGACACATTCGTGGCTGCCCGTCTATGTGTAGATGATGATTTTTGGAGAGGGGTTCGCTTCTATATCCGTACAGGAAAAAGAATGACAGAGAAATCCACCCGAATTGTGATTGGATTCAAGTATACGTTAAAGGATTTGTATAGGACTCAAAGAGAAAGAAACTGCGCCCAATCTTAATAGAATCTCAAACGTTATGAATTCCCTATTTAACTTCTGCTTCTATTATCTTGCCAGGAACATTTAACAAATAAAATTAATGGAAATTGGTTATCTTAATCTGTAATAGCTAGGAGGGATGATAAAATGGAACAAGTTAATCGCCATCCTAAAAATTACTGCATCAGAAAATGCTGTCATTGGGTCACAATATGCTAATGACAGTTTGTCGCGATGTAATCTTCGCTATAATGTAAAGGATGAAGATATTCGCGATTTACTGGAATTTGCCTTAGAATTATCAGAAACTCATTTAGAAAAAACGAAGCAATTCCTATCCTTAGAAAATTTTCCATTCCAATAGGCTTTACAGAGGAAGATTTCACAGTAGACGCTCCTATTTTATTTACTGATACATCTAAGAATATTTATTTACATATTATTACAATTCACGGTTTGACGAGATATCTTGGTGCCACTAGTGATTGTATACTAGAGGATGCCAGAAAATACTTTATTGAATGTACTTCGCAATCATTGGAACTATATGATAGGGTAACTAGTGTTTCCTTAAATATGGGAATTATTTATAAACCTCCTACTTTTAACAATCAACAAAAGATTGATTTTGTTAGGAAGCAAAAGGGTAGAGAAATTAGGTGTGTTTCGATTGCCCGTAGAAGTTATTCTGTTCGGTTATGAAATGACGAAAAAACATATTAGAGCCATTGAATTAGTCCCAGAAATTCGATTAAACAGAGAAAATTCGTTTATTACTTGATAATGGAAACTATATTTTTGACTGTAAAAATCCTAATCACGTTCAGTTGAAACGTTAGAACGGCTTAAAATGATACCGGGAGTCGTTGGAAATGGTTTGTTAGTTGGAATGACTGACTTGGTGGTCACTTTATATCAAGAAAAAATGTTGTCATGTTAAGAAGGTAAAAACATAAGAGAGAGACTTTGAGTCCCTCTCTTATGTTTTCTATATCTTTACAATGATTCTACCTCTTGCTTGTCCTTTTAAAATAGTAGGCAAGTTTTCAGGTAATTCTTCAAGTGTAATTTCTTTCTGTATAATTTCAGAAAAAGTAGAAGGTTTTAAATCGGTTGCCATGCGATTCCATAGTTCTTGCCGAACATCCATTGGACAATTAACAGAATCAATTCCGAGAAGGTTTATGCCACGTAAAATAAACGGAAACACGGTGGTAGGAACGCTTCCTCCACCAGTTAAACCACTGACCGCAACTGAACCATTATAGTGGATTTTACTTAAAATGGAAGCAAGTGTCTCTCCTCCGACTGGATCAACCGCTGCAGCCCAATTTTGTTTATCAAGAGTTTTTATTTTACCATTAAAGACATCTTCACGAGAGATAATCTCTTTTGCACCAAGCTTATGTAAAAAAGTATGCTCAGAATTTTTACCCGTACTAGCGACAACTTCGTATCCTCTTTTAGAAAGCATGGAAACAGCTAAACTTCCTACCCCACCAGTAGCTCCAGTGACAAGGACTTTGCCTTTTTCTGGCGATAAACCGTTATCTTCTAACCTTTGAATGGAGAGGGCTGCAGTAATACCTGCTGTCCCCAAAATCATTGATTCCATCAACGTTAAATTTTCGGGTAAAGGGACAATCCAATCACCAGGAATGCGGGCATATTCACAATAACCACCATAATGGGATACCCCAAGATCATAGCTTGTTGCTATGATCTTATCTCCTTCGCGGAAGCGTGGATCTTTAGACGCTACGACTACACCTGCTAAATCAATACCTGGAATAAAGGGATAGGTTATGACAATTTTTCCATTGGGAATACTAGCTAAACCGTCTTTATAGTTAATCGCAGAATAAGAAACCTTGATTAAAACATCACCTTGAGGTAACTCATTTAAGGTAATATTTTTGACTTGAACAGAAAAATCGTTTTCATTTTTATCTATCATCAATGCTTTAAATTGTTCCATCATTCTTTAACTCCTTACTTGAACAGCAGAATAGAATTATATATTAACTGCTAATATATAACGTATGGAAGAAAATTACAAGTACATACTTTTATATTATATAGTGAAAAAAGTATACTGTGGGTTATAATAAATATGGAGGTGATGTGAAATGTCGCGAATGCAGGATAAGATGTTTAATTGTGAAAAAGAATTAACTCTTTCTGTTATCGGTGGTAAATGGAAGATGCTTATACTATGGCATCTAGGAAAAGAGGGAACGAAGCGATTTGGTGAACTGAAAGCTCTTATGCCAGGGATCACGCAGAGAATGCTAGTTAATCAATTGAGAGAACTGGAAGAAGACTTGATTGTAAAACGCGAAGTCTATCCGGTGGTTCCTCCAAAAGTAGAATACTCCCTTACTGAACAAGGAAGAAGCTTGATGCCGATTCTCGATGCTATGTATAACTGGGGAAAAGATTATATGGAAACTGCTGGGTTGAATCCTTTAGTAAGACAAGAGGCGATTAGGTAAATTTTAACTCGCAATCTAAGGTTGACTCCGGCCAAGGGGGTCAACCTCTTTTTATGATAATTTAATAATTATTTTTAGTATTTTGTAATGCCTGAAAATAAAAGTGTTAATTAACTTTTATTTTCATTTACTGAATTAGAAATGAAAACTATGGACCTTATAAAAAAAATGCAAGAGCTGAAGGTGGATCCTCTTCAAATCGGGGTACGGGGTACACACCCTTAGTCCCTTTTCCAAACCCATCAGCGAGAAGGTATGGTTAGCCGCTTGGGGAATGGTTGAAATACAAACTAATACAATTAATACTTTGCTCGCAAAAACCGTTTCAACCTCTGCTTGACCGATAACTATACCACCAATACCCCCTAAGGTTTGACTTGATTTGGTCGGTATCCGTAAACTCGCTTCTTTTATGATTTCAAGAACAGTTAACATCACTATTGTTCTCCAAATGGTGTAAACAGTATTTTACTTCTAGATTCCACTATAACAAGTATTTGTAAGGTAATCATTTGATAATGGTGGGTTGTTAGTGCAACATAAAATGGTATCAGTGTGACGGACAAAAAAAAGCTTAATATCGATCGAATAACTCTTGAAAAACTTGCAACCGGCCAACGATTAATATAATCCTCAGGTCATTGGAAAAAGTGTAAAAAGGTGATTGGTGCAATTAATACAAACGGAGTGTTCTCTACCAAGACTAGTTAATTTACCGAGCCCTGAGGAATAAGCACAAACATCTGGGCGTTCAGTTTGTTTTGACTAGATCCTCTACAACAGCTAATCCAAGATCATGTTTTGATTGAAAATAATGGTAAAATTGTCCTTTTCTTATATTAGTAGCTACCATAATAAAATATAGTTGACATCCTAAACTGTAAACAATAAAATTACAGTACACTCATTTAAATTGAGTTTGGAGGTCAACCTAATTCGTTTTATTAGATAATACATTATTACTCGTTTTTATCTTAACTGTAATTTTTTTTGTTACATTTCAAATATAAGGAGTGTGTAAAAGAATGGTGAATCTATATGTAACATCAAGTTGTACATCCTGTCGCAAAGCAATAACATGGCTAGAGGAACATCATATTAATTATAGTGTTAAAAATATTATGAATGAATCACTTTCACTTGAGGAGATTAAATCTATTCTTCGCATGACGGAAACTGGTACGGAAGAGATTATATCGAAAAAATCAAAAACGTTTCAGGAATTAAATATAAATATTGAATCGCTCCCACTTAATGAATTATATAAATTAATAATAAATAATCCCAAAATGTTGCGAATGCCAATAATCCAAGACGAAAAAAGATTACAGGTTGGTTATAATGAAGATGAAATTCGTAGTTTTCTTCCTCGTAAGCTACGAACATTCTCATACATTAAATCACAAAAAGTAGCTAATTAATAAATAATATTAATAGTAATAAAATATCAGTTTTCTTGACAAGACAATTTGTAACACATAGTATTACAGTACTTAATAATATCATCGAAGAATTTAAGAAATTAATGATTTTTAGGAGGCAGGCCATGAATAGTGATTTCACTCTTGCCATTCATAGTTTAACTTATCTTGCGCTACAGCTGGATCGGATGTCTACAAGTGATGCAATATCTGCGAGTGCCTGTGTCCATCCAGTACGTATTCGTAAAGTGCTTAGTTTGTTAAAAAAGCATGGATTTATTAAATCGAAAGAAGGAACTGGTGGTGGTTTTATATTTGCCTTAGATTTAAATGTAGTTAATCTATGGGATATTTATATGATCACTTCTGAGGGGGCATTGCAGCCTAAGTGCCCTGAATCAAATGAAAAGTGTGTTGTTGGGGCAAATATGCAAAATGTTCTTTTTAATATTTTCTTAGGTGCGGAAGAACATCTTGGAGGATATTTAAAGCAATACACTATTAAGGACATTGTCGAACATATCAAATGTGAGAAATGAGCAGCTAAAAAAAGTGAAGGCTAAGCCTTCTATTAATCGAAATGTAATAAAAAAAATTACAGTTCGATTTAGTACTGTTATAATCACAAATTTTTTTAACTTATAACTCTAAATAAGAAGGTGGAAAAAATGAACTTAAATAAAGATTCTATTTTAAAAACAGGTGACTGGGTTAAAGGTAAATCAATGGATGGAGAATTAGTAATAGGTTATATTGAATCACTTTCTATTCTTGATGAATTAGTAAAGGTGAATGTAATAACTTCAGATAATAAAACAACTGTTGGGAAAACCATTCAAATGCTAAATAAAAACGTAAAGAAGATGCCTTATTCGAAAGTGGCAAACAAAGAACAGCTTCGATTTCTAATTGACTTGGCCCTCTCGACGGGCGATGAGGATTGGTTTAATGAGTTATCTTCTCAGGTAAACTCCATGAGGCAACTTGTTAATGGCGTAAAATAGGGATTAAACTATTTGTCGAATTATGTAAATTATTTCATTAATCTATATAGGTGCGGTTTTAAGTGTAAGAAAGATTTAGAACAAGTTTTCTGAGACTTTTATCTCTTTTATGAGATGATGATTGATATTTAGTACATTGAAAAGTCTAGGAGTGAGATTGTTTAAGGATATAAACATCGCTTTGAGGGAAAAACAAGCACAACTAAATAAAAAACTTATAGATTTTAAAAATTGTTCCTATGATCCTTTTGTTACAAAAAATCATTCTAGTTATATGAGTAGGAGGGCAATAAAATGGATTTTTCAAATAACTGACTCAGCAAAAGAAGAGTTTAGAAAAAAAATTGGGGATAATCGATTTATACAATTATCATTCGATCGTGGAAGTTGCAATATTGTAAATAATATATACGAGATGAAGATCGTTAACAAAAGATGAAGTGACCCTTATGAAAAAATATTATCAGTTGATAACATTGAATTTTTAGTTAATAATGACTTTGACGAAGTGTATGATAATCAATTAGTAAAAGATTATTCAATCGGATTATTTATCTTTAAAAATAAAAACCAAATATTTAATAATAAAAATAGGCCTTAGATATGTTTAGTATTAAAAACACACCATTGGTAGTCATAAAATATTAAAGTACAAAAACTTCCGACAAAATAATATAGAACTAAGAAGGATAGAAAAGCAGAAGTAATATCTGCTATTTCTATCCTATTTTTGTACTACAAATGACATCATTTACTACAACAACATTTTTAGAAGATTATTTTACTAACGTATGCGTTAGTTGAACAACAAGCAGAGGATTATGATCGAAGAATAGTCGGTCTATTATTCTAACCCATGCTTTAGTGCTTTAGTTAGATTATTTATGTTGAGGTGATCCGTATCATAAGTAAATGAGGTGTATTTCGACTGAAAAAAGTATTAGGAATACCTAAAAAAATGGGAGTGTGCATATATTAATGGATATTTTACTATGAAATATAGCAAATTTGGAAAAGAAATAGTAATTTCTCCTCTTTATAATCTAAGTTAGGGGGGAAGAAAATGAATTTATTAAAGAAACAGGATTCATATCAAGTTTATATTTATACATGCTTCTTGTCGCAATTATTTTTTACTTTTATTACTACTGTTAATCTGTTATATCATGTGAAAATAGTATTGCTTGATCCAATGCAACTTGTTTTAGTTGGAAGCGTGTTAGAGGTTGTTGTTTTCCTATTTGAAATTCCGACGGGATTACTCTCCGATGTGAAAAGTCGGAAGCTTTCTGTCATAATTGGATATTTTTTAATTGGTGCTGGGTTTTTAATTGAAGGATTGTTTCCGTATTTTGTAACTGTTATATTCTCCCAGATAGCTTGGGGAATCGGATATACATTTACTAGCGGTGCTCATCAAGCTTGGATTGCAGATGAGATAGGAGAAGAGCGTGCTTCATTAGCATTTGTAAGTGGTGCAAAGGCTGGTAATCTTGGAAAGGTCATAGCGATACCTTTTAGTATTATTACAGGTTATTTTATGATTAATCTACCAATTATTATTGGTGGAATATGCATGGTTGGATTAGCTTTCTTTTTAATATTTTTTATGAAAGAGGAGAATTTTAAACCAATCAACAAGGGAGAAATATCAACATGGAAGACCATACAGAGTAATATTAGCGAAATTATTCATTACTCTAAAGCTAGTTATTTAATGCGAATTCTCTTCCTTATTGCATTGTTTTTTGGATTATATAGTGAAGGGTTCGATCGTTTGTGGATTTCCCACTTCATGGAGGAAACCTATTTTTCATTATTGTCTGAAGGCAATTTAGTGGTAATTATGGGAGTTATTCAATTTGTCGTTGTGCTTACTTCATTTGCAGCACTCCATTTAATTAGTAAAAACTTAATACATCAGCAGCTTAGACAAATTTATGTTTCTTTATTTATCGGAAGTATACTTATTATTACTTCATTGATAGGTTTTGCTTTATCTACTCATGTTATCTTTTTACTAAGCTTTTATATCATTATTCAAGTGGCAAGAACTGTCATGTCACCAATGGAGGATATCTGGTTAAATAAAATCATTCCGGATTCCTCAACACGCGCTACTTTCTTTTCAGTAAAAGGTCAAGTCGATGCAATTGGTCAAATTAGCGGTGGCCCGGTTATTGGCATGATCGCAACGAACTTTACTATTAAAATAGCCATTATAGTAAGTGCTGTTCTTTTAACTCCTGTTATATTTTTGTATAACCTAATCTTGAAAAAATTTCGAGGGTGATCATGTCACCCTCTTTCTTTTATCGGAATGTAGATTTCCATATAAATCTTTTCAAAATCCCAGTAGTGGCAATGTTCATCATAAAATTCAAAGTCAAAGCTATCTTCATCCACTTCATATGCTGATTGAGGAAACCAATCTTCCAATATATAGATCCAAGTCCCTTTAATGGCTGAAACGAACTGTTCCAATTCAACAAGAGGTGTTCTAAAAATGGCATAGGTAGTATCCGGAATTTGTAAATGGGTTATTCCATCAGGAAGCTCAATGTCTTGATCATATTCTACAGCAAATAAATAGTTAAATTTATCTTCATTATAGGAACTAGTTAAATTGATACAATATTCCCCGTGCTTTCTCGGGGATAATAATTTATATAGAAACCTTTCAATGGATCCGTCTGTTAAACCTTCTTGTTCCCAATAGGCTGGTGCGTCTCTTGTATAAGTTACATTTTCCTTATTAATTTCAAACGTTTTACCAGCAACAGAAAAAGACTTTGTTTTAACAATCTTTGGCTGCATTACAATTCCGCCAGTATTTTTTTTATGAAGGCTCATTAAATCTAGTTTTTGTGGCAACGATTTCGGACAATGTTGCTTATATAAACTTGGAGGAGTTCCAAAACATTTCTTAAAAGCTTTTGTAAAACCAGAATGTGTTTCAAACCCATAATCTAGAGCAATTTGAAGAATTTTATTGCCATTCACTAATTCGTGTAAAGCAAACTGGAGCTTTCTTTTTAAGACATAATCCATTATGGTATAACCGATATGTTTATAAAAAATTCTAGAAAAGTGATAGGGAGAATACCCAACCAATTTCGCTAGTTTCTCAGGATTAATTTCATCCTTGATATGTTCCTCTATGTAATCGATTACTTTTTGAAGTAAAGTTAACTGTTCGATTTGACTCACCACTTATTTAATCTCTTTTTTTAATAAAATCATGTTCTTTAAATTATACAAGATATTTTATTAATTATATCATTAGATTTATAAAACTGTGAGGTGAACCACATTTAGGGAGTATGACAGAAGCTGCTTTTTATTATCGTCAAGCTATCTTTCAATTAAAGTAATTCAGTTTGAACCTGGGAAATTGTTTTTCAATAGCATCTATTATATTAATTGGTCAGGCAATTGGAGAAAAAAATAAATCAGATATTAAGGAATATCGAAAATGGAGTTATTTTCAGTCTGCTGTTTCAATGACATTTGTTACAGGCACTCTAGCAGTTGCAAGCCCTTTGATTGGAAAATTATTTACTCATAATCAAACAGTGCTTCACTTATTAGTAATTACTTTATTAATCGATACTGTATCTTAGCCATTTTTAGCTTCTGTTACTATTGACACTGCTGTGGTACAAGAAGGTGGTAACAGTAAATTACGATTTAGGCCGCTATATATTAATATAAATTGAACTCTACTTGAAGAAGTTTCCTAATTGTTTCATTCCCTGTTAAATCTAAGCGAATGAATTTCGACTCCCCACTCACATGGAGAGAAAAATTAATAAATGGACAACAACGATTTTCGTACGCGATCCAATCAACAATTTTTTGTAAAAATGATGGTTCGTTTGGATAAACAAACGTATAGCCAGCAGTGGGGTGTTGATAAAAAGGCACCTGATTTATACGATTGGATCGGTGCAGCAATTTGTTTAGTGGGTGTGTCTGTTATTTTATGGACTCCTCGAAATTTACTAGTTAATCACAGTTCCTAATTCAATTAACTAACGCATTAGTTTTATTCACTCATTTTCTTAACTAACTTTCGGATGCATTAGTTGAATAGGTCTCTTTAAATCAAATAGTCGCCCTTTCAAATCCATCTTTAATTGCACTAGCTAATTCACCAGTTCTTATTTTTCCTTATTTCTTTTTTTCTTGAGATTCCTTTTTGATTTTCGCTTTGGCTTTATCTAGAATAAAAACCGATCATAAATGCTTCTAGGTTGTCTTTTATAAATTCTTCCATCGTAATTGGTTCTCTACCAAGTAATTCTTTTAATTCATTAGTTACGGTTTTCGCCAAGCCAAGCTTGGCAGTTGTATAGATACCAATCATCACAATAATAAAATCTCTTTTTAATCCTTTTTTCCTCATTTTTCTCCAAAACGCTAAGATGCTAGGGTTTGTATAACGAATTTCTTTTTGTAAATGTTTCGTTAGTAACCTTGCGACATCATAGTAACTAAGAGCTTCTTTTCCAGTTAATGAATAAGCTTTAAAACGATGTCCACTTTCAGTTAATGCTTTTGCAGCAACTACCCCAATATCACGAACATCGATAAAACTTGTTTTCCCTTGCCCTGCTGGCACAAAAATAATCTGTTCGTTTAACAATTCATCACCATGTTGTGTCAATAAATTTTGCATGAAAAAGCTAGGTCTTAAAAACGTATACGGAATACGAGACTGAATGATCAGGTCCTCAATTTTTGCATGGGGAACGATCTTGTTTTTTTCGGCTCCTAACAAAGATAAAAAGACAATTTGTTCAATTCCTACTTCCTTAGCTGCTTCAATGACTGGTTCAAAGTACTTCTTATCGGCAAGGTGTGGTGGACGAATGAGAAATAACTTCTTAATTCCTTGAAGAGCTGGGCGAATTGAAGAAGGATCTTCAAAGTCCAAATAAATATGATCTGTATTTTTTCGATGCGTAGATAGCTTAAATTCACAATGTAATCTTTGTAATTCTTTTACGACTTCTCTTCCGACATTTCCGTTTGCACCGGTTACTAATATCATTCTATTTCCTCATTTCTTTTTTCATTTGATACAAAAATTTTATCCAATAATACTAAATAGTAAATTTTATCTTCAACTATCAGCCTTAAAGACAAAAAGAGTAACGATTACGGAAATATATGAGTAAAATTGCGTTATGTTATATTGTGCTCTTTTTGTTTTGTAGGATTCAAAAAAATAACTATTGATTTAGAAGAAATACTTGGTAGAGAGCCAATCACAATTGAAAGATTTATTATATATAACTTAAATGCTTTTAAACATTAAATCAAATAAGCATAAAAATATAAAAAGGCTCGTTCTTATAATATTCTTAGATGCAGTTACAGAATATATAAGAACGAGTTAAATAGGGTTAGTATTCAACGTGTGACAGTAAAATACCCAAGGCAAAATATATCATAATTTTTCTCAGGTATACTAATTTGATCGGTAGATTACTGAATAAAATTGTTAATAAAGGAGAGTTAAAATAAATGGTTGTAGAAGGAAGTATAGTTAAGCGAACTTTAGCATCTTTAAAAAAACGTTTAGAGGAAAATGGGAATATTATTCGGTTTCAAGGTGAAGAAGGTTATTTATCAAGAGTGGAATGTACATTTAATTCACCAGCAAGCGATGAGGAATTAAAGAGTTTTGAAAAGGAAACAGGTTTTATCTTACCAAATGATTATAAAGAGTTTTTAAAGATTTCTAATGGATGTCGATTATTTGATGATGTTGAATATGCGGAGAAATCGAACTATATAGCTTGAGCAAATTATTGAATTAAATGATCATTATGATGAATTTGAAGGATGTTATGATATAGCCTACATTTATCAAGATAATATAGTAATAAATTCAAAACATTTAAGTGAGAAAAAAAAGAATTACCTTTTCTGGAAAGGTCATATCGATCAATTTGAAGAGGCAGTTCCACTAGAGATGAACTTTGAATTATGGTTGGATAGATTTATCATTAGCTCTGGTGCGAAGTTTTGGTCATGGTCAATTTATACAGCTGAAAATTACTATGAATTATCATAGCCTTATGCAACTAACGAGCGCGTTAGTTCAATATCATGAGTAGCATATTACAACTTTTTTTATGGAGAAGCTTGCAGTTAGTTATTCATCGTAAGAACAGCTTAGATTAAATTGTACAATAATGCTAAATATGGCCATGGAAAAGGGTCCTTCATATTTCAATCAGTTTGCTTGATAATAAAAAGAGATGAATGATTAAAGGAGAGAAATAAATGACATTAAATGAGGGATTTATTGATGTAACAGGTGGGAAGGTGTGGTATCAGGTTCATGATACGGATACAAATAGAACACCTGTAATTGTTTTACATGGAGGGCCTGGTTCTTCCCATTATTCAATGCAGGGGTTACAAATACTTGCAGAAGATCGTCCGGTTATTTTTTATGATCAGTTGGGATGCGGGAAGTCTGATCGTCCAACAGACACTTCTTTGTGGAAAATTGATCGGTATGTTGAAGAATTAGGTCAAATCCGCGAGGCGCTTTCTCTTGATAAATATCATATACTCGGTCACTCTTGGGGGACAACCCTTGCTGCAGCTTATTATTTATCCAAACCAGAAGGCGTGAAGAGCATTATATTTTCAAGCCCTTGTTTAAGCGCTCCGTTATGGGCGGAGGATCAAGATAGAAATCGGAAACTGCTGCCTTTGGATGTTCAGCAAACATTAAAGAGATGTGAGGAAAATGGAACAACAGAGACGGAAGAGTACAAGAAAGCTACAGCCGTATTTAATAAACATTTCGTTTGTAGGTTAGACCCGTATCCGGAATTTCTGAAAAAAGGTGCACACTACAGAAATCCAGAAGTATACAATATCATGTGGGGACCATCAGAGTTTCACGTAACCGGAAACTTAAAGGATTTTGACTGTACTTCGCAATTAAATGAAATTCATGTTCCAACTATTTATACTTGTGGGCGTTACGATGAAGCAACTCCTAAATCAACCAAACATTTCAGCGAACTAACGCCGAAAGGAAAGTTCCACGTATTTGAGAATAGTGCTCATATGCCATACCTAGAAGAGCCGGAAGAGTATTTACGAGTGATTAGAAGCTTTTTGAAGTATGTTGACTTAAACAATTAATCTCGATTCATAGGAAATGAATCTGAGAGTATTCAAGATAAAGATTGTAGGATTAAGTTTAATATTCAAAAGGTGAAGATTTTATTCAGATTTTTTACAAACATTATACAGAAGCAGGTTTTAACCTGGATGCAGAAAATACTGAAGTTGTAAAGAAGTATGTTGGGCAAACAACTAGAGTGATTAGAGAAGTAATATTAGAAATGGTTAGACTACAAGAATATCCAGAATATCCTTCTAGATTGTCTTGCTTATATGCCGCCAAATGTTACGAGGATGCTCTGAAATGGAAGGATATATTCGATTCGTTCAATAGGAATGTTTTGCAAATCGTTAAACTTAGAGTTAAGGGGAGTTCATTTGAAGGGGATGGAAATCTTTTACCAAAAGAGGATGGAGTTCTATTTGCTCGGAAAATTGAACAGGCTAGAGAGTATTGGATGGGTAATGTTTCAAATGATCTTCCAGAGCTTTTAATTAATGGGAAAATCGAAGTAGTAGAGATTATTGATGATTTTACAGTTTAATTTAACCGTGTTTAATATTATTTGTTGCTCAACTAACTAGAAAAAGTTGAAGAAGATCAACGAGTCGCAAATGCGGCTTTTTTTAATGAAGTAAATAGCAGTTTAGCTTAAAGACATTTATTCACAAAGTTATAAAGTAAACTTTCCATTCATAAGGCTTAACGTTGACTCTGGAATATTGAACTTCGCTACCTGCTAATTGAATTCTACTTCATCTGGAGACCTTTAAATTAAAATGTTTCTATCTTCTGACAGACTTAAACAAACAATTCAATCATCTTTTCGTATAGAAAAACTTATTAAGAAACATGCACTAGAAGAAATATAAATCATATATAGGAGATATCCCGTTTGAATGCTTGAGGAGGATATTATGAAACCTATGTTACCTAGTGAAAAATATTTCGGTAATTTAGAATTAGTTTATGAATTTTATGGAGCTATGCCTACAGGTGTTACTGTTTCAGAAACCGGTCGTATTTTCATTTGCTTTCCGAAATGGGGAGACGATGTTAAATTTACGGTGGGGGAAATTGTTGAGGGTAGATTGCAGCCTTATCCTAATTTACAAGCCAATTTGGTTAACCCCGAGAATATCACAATGACTTTCATCAGTGTCCAAAGTGTAGTTGCTGATGGAAGGGGAACACTTTGGATATTAGATACAGCGGCACCCAATTTTTCTGAACCAATTAAAGGAGGGGCAAAATTAGTCGCTGTAGATTTAGAAACTAATACAATTAGTAAAGTATATACCTTTACAGAAGAGGTTGTCCTGCCAACAACTTATCTGAATGATGTCCGCTTTGATTTTCGTGCTGGAAAAGCAGGTTATGCTTATATAACGGATTCATCTTCAAGAGGACCAGGAGCTATTATCGTCGTAGATTTATCAAATGGAAACGCGTTTAGACGGTTAAATGGGGCAAATTCAACTTCACCTGATCCCTATTTTTTACCGAAAGTAGAAGGTCAAATTTTAGTGAATCGAAACAAGGACGGTTCAACTTCTCCATTTAGATTGGCGTCTGATAGTCTTGCCATTTCTGCCGATGGAAAGATATTATTTTTTGCTCCACTAACCAGTCGTCACTTGTTCTCGATTTCAACAGAAACCCTGAGAGACAGAACGATACCGGACATGGATGTATCTTATCATGTGAAGTATTGGGGAGAAAAAGGTGCGTCTGATGGAATGATCACCGATGCAAAAGGAACTGTCTATGCTGGTGATTATGAAAACAACTGCATCCGTAAGATATTTCCAAATGGTATAATGGAAACTATCGCACATGATCCGAGAATTTTGTGGCCGGATACTTTTTCAATTGGTCCTGATCAGTATTTGTATTTCATTGTGAACCAGTTACATCGACAGCCTAGATTTCATTATGGAGAAGACTTAAGACAGAAACCTTATAGTTTACTTCGTATGAAAATTGATGAATTCCCTGCTCCGACATATTCATAATAAAAATAGTGAATTAATTTGTAAAACAAGCACGAGTAAACATGAGGAATTAACTGTATTAACTTCTGCCTAATAAACACAAAATGAAAAATAGGAACAGTTTATTTGGTAAGAGGTAAACTGCTCCTTGAAACTTTTTATAATGTCGGTAAGTTCAATGCTGTATTGATATTATTTAAATCCAAGCTGATCTGTTCGTTTGTATCCCATGCATGGTACCATCCTTTTTCTGCCATATATGTGGATATTTGTTCATGCATATTAAGAGCTTCTTCTAAATGGCGAGTGAGAATTTCTTTAATTTCCGGTGTTCCTGCCTCTGTAGCTGCCATGGCATAATTTCTAACACCACTTTTAGCTGAAATGAGTAGATCCATTGCAACCACTTGATCCGTTATTGCGTCCATGCCAGTTAAAGTTTCAATAATTGGATTCATGTTTATTCATCTCCTAATTTACTGCTTAGCGTTGGAAAGGATTGAAGCATATTCTTGTAATTGTCTAGTAGATAGATCAATGTCTTGCTGCATAATATCTTTTAATAGTTGATCTGTGACTAACGCTTTCATCGTTTTGGATTTCGTTAAACAAGTGGTCTTAAATGCAGCTATCTCATGGACCTCAAGAACTTCATGTAAGGCGTAGTTCATTTTTTATACCTCCTTCCTCAAGGTTTCAAAAGGACTTTTATACAATTATCCATTTTTGTGTCAAAAATCTCATAGCCACGCTTTGCTTCACTAAGTGGCAGTACATGACTTACGACATCACCTGGGTCAATTTTCCCGGTCGACACTAATTCAAACATATATGGCATATAATGAATCACAGGTGCTTGTCCGGATCGAATATTGACGTTTCGGTTCATAATATCTCCAAATGGGAATCCATTATATTTCCCACCGTAAACACCAGTAACTTGAATTGTCCCGCCTTTACGAACTGCTTGTGTAGCCGTGATAAACGCACCGAATGAACCACCATGAAGTTTTAATCCGCTTGCCAGGAACTCTAAATCAGTCATTTTACCGTCCATTCCAACTGCATCAATGACAACATCAGCGCCGCCCTTTGTTATTTCTTTCAAATGCATTCCTACATTTTCAAAGTGTTCGAAATTTACAATCTCCACTTTGTTGGTACGTTTGGCGTGTTGCAAACGATAGTCTACATAATCTACGGCAATGACACGCTTCGCTCCTTTTAGCCAACAAAATTTTTGAGCAAAAAGACCAACCGGACCACAGCCAAGAACAATAACTGTATCTCCACTCTTTACTCCTGCATTGTCAACACTCCAAAAACCAGTAGTCATCGCATCGGCAATAACTGCTAACTTTTCATCTGGTTCTTCACAAGTCTCTGGAATTTTGAAATGGGTAAAGTTGGCAAAAGGAACTCTTAAATATTCGGCTTGCCCACCTGGATAGCCACCCGTATTACCAGAATATCCGAAATAGGCACCCATATCACCATTATCATTCGAATTATCACATTGGCTTTCTAAATTTGTTTTACAGTAATGGCATTCACCGCATGCTATATTAAAGGGGATAATTACTCGATCTCCCTTTTTTAGCTTAGTCACACCTGGACCTACTTCTTCTACGATTCCCATTGGTTCATGGCCAATAATATAGTTTTCCTGCAGGTTAGGAATCATGCCATGAATTAGGTGAAGATCAGACCCACAAATAGCTGTACTTGTTACTTTTATAATCATGTCATCTGGTTTTTCAATCTTCGGATCTGGAACTTCTTTCACTTCTACATTTTTAATACCTTGATAAGTTACTGCCTTCATTAGTTACAAGCCTCCAGTGTTAATGTTCATCAGGTGTTCGGTCAAACAAGCCTTTTCTATTGTTATCAGCAGGAAATAGATGCATTTTGCCAATCATTAATGTATTGTTGGCAGACAGTTGGTCTAATTGATATTGTTCACTTAGTTCGTATGGATGGAACCATTTTTTACTAATCATTAGTTCTGTAATTTCTTGGTGCATAGCAATCCCTTGCATTAAATGGCTTCGTAAGAGCGTTCTAACATCAGGCGATGCTGACTCTGTTAATGCGACCGCAATATTGCGAACACCTTCTTTGGCACGAAGAAGAAAATCCATCGCAAAAGTAGTATCTGCTAGTTCTGGTACGTGTAACGAGTTTATAGGATCTAAATAATCATTGTTCAATGAATTTGCCTCCTTTTCAATTAATTATTGGTGTTGGCCGGTTTTGAGGAACTGGAGCTTCAAAAGGTGCACGTTGATAAATTGACTGTAATTCCCCTAGCTCTTGCATGGATTGTTCAACATCTTTTTGCATTAATGCTCTCAAATCATCATCAAATACCAATCCTTGCATTAGTTTTGATTTCGCTAAGCAAAGGGTTTTGAAATTAATAACTTCATGTAAATCCAATGATTCATGATCTGCTAATTTTTGATTATCCATTTAATTCCCTCCTTTTTGAACAAATACAAGAGTATTATTCCAAATGCAAAAAGAATCATTCTTTAGAGGCGGAAAAATGTTGATTAAATCATAATGTAATGAAAAATTCTATTCGATATATTTTGATTAAAAGGGCATAGGGTTAGTCCATACAACTTAGATTGATGGCAAATTATTCGATAAATTAGTTATGTATTATAGCGCTAAAGAGTCATAATTTGTTGGATGAATGGACTTGTCCTTCTGAAATTGGAAAAAATATAAATGGTACTGAATTTAGAATTGAAGATTAATTTAGAGAATGTTTATATTAGTTCAATGATCAGCTCGTTACCAGAAACTAATCTATCTAATTTAAGGTTTATTCTCTTGTCAAAGCATGAATGGACACTTGAAGAAAAAAACTCGATTTTATATGAAGAGGAACTTGGCCTTGGAAAAGTCATTAGATATAGAAAAACTGGGATTATTTGTAGAAAAAGCAAAAGAGGAGACAAACTCTTAAATAAAGTAATTTTTTCTCAAATTAATAAGGTGAAATGGAAATACATGAATTTGAATAGAATGGATAAGCTTTAGTTTGACATACTAAATAATAATTAAAGAAATATAAAAAAGGAAGCATAAATTTATGAGAAGTCAAGTTACAGTAATAGATGCTCTTAAGCAAGAATTTCAGGCATCAAAAGATTTAATTGTCCATTCTTTTGAATATTACGAACAACAAATCTGTTTGATCTATCTTCAAGATCTATGTGACTCAGATAAAATTAAAACTGATATTATCCAACCACTTATGCTTTGTGAAAAAGAGAGTAAATTTCTTTTACATTTACTCTCCTTATCTTCTTGCGAATCGATTCAAAACAAAAGATATTTAGGTGAGTATATTATTTCCGGTAACGTTTTAATTTTCATATCCAATGGGATATACTCTTATAATGCGATTCGTTCTATGGATACTCAATCTGAAGAGGCCACAGTGGAGACATCAGTTCAAGGGCCTCAAAAAGCTTTCTCTCATGACCTAAGTACAAATATTGCATTAATCCGCAAAAGATATCCTTCCAATAAATTAAGCGTTGAATATCAAACAGTTGGAACAATATCAAAAACAAGTATTGCAATCATTTATGATGTTGACTTTGCAGATAAAAAGGTAATTCAAGAATTAAATAGTCGCCTCAAGAGGGTAAAGATTGATGTTATTCAAGCAGTTGGCCAATTAGAAAATAAACTTTCAAATAAAAAGATTCATTTATTCCCTTGCATGATGATAACAGAAAGACCTGATCGAACTGTCCTAAACCTTGCCCAAGGTAAGGTTGTTATTATTATGGATGGAACTCCCTTCTCTTTAAGTACGCCTACCGTTTTTTTTGATTTTATTACATCAATGGATGACATATATCATTCATTCTGGATAAAAAAACTATTGCAAGTCATACGCTATTTAGCCCTTATTATAACTTTGGTGTTACCTGCTCTTTATATAGCTATTACTTCATATAATCCTGAAATATTAAGATCGCAACTTTTATTGACAATAGCAGGTAGTAGGGCAGGAGTTCCTTATCCATCAATTTATGAAGTTCTTTTTATGATGGTAGCTGTAGAAATGTTAGTGGAAGCTAGCATTAGACTACCAAGAGTAATGGGACCTACAGCTACTACAGTTGGTGGACTTATACTTGGTCAGGCCGCACAACAAGCTCAACTTGTAAGTTCTATCATGATTATTATTACAGCTTTTGTGGCTATTTCTAACTTTACAATGCCAATCAGTGCCATGAGTTTTGCGATTCGTTGCATTAGATACCCATTGATAATATTAGCAACTTTATTTGGGATGGTTGGATTAGTTGGAGGATTAATTGCACTTATTTGTTATTTAGCTAATAAGCGAAGCTTTGGGACTCCTTTTTTAGCAATCGAATGGGGATCTACCAATAAAATTGAAACGATAACTCAGAATCCAAAGGAGGGACATAGCTAGTTGACTCGTCACTTTTACTATACTGTTCTACTAACCATGATGTTGAACATTATTATCAATGTACCAATGGTTTTAATTGGCGAACGTTACAATGGATCTCTAATGGCTATGTTGTTAAGTGTTTTTATTGGTGGACTTTTTATTTATTTGTTTACGATTGGCATTAGTAAATTTTCAAATAAAGGATTACCCGAAATATTGGATAAAAGAATACCTTCTCTTATGAAAAACTCCTATTTAGCATTCTTAGGAGTAATGTGGATGGCTGCAGGTGCTTTTGTATTAATTTCTTATAGTTATATCATTAAACTCTATTTAAACACTGAATTAAGTATGGAAGTCATTTTAGCTTTTTTTCTAGTAATCGTTATTTTTGGAGCGAGTAATAATACAAAATCAATACTTAATGTAATTGAAATAATCGTTCTTGTCACTACTCCAGTTGTAGTTTTTATCATCTATAAATCGATAACTAGCCAATACTTTTATTTCGACCATATTAAAAGAATACTACATTATTTTTGGCAAATGCCGAATTATAATTCTCTTTCTGCTTCCACGTATTTTTTCACAGGGTATATAAATTTAGTAATCCTTAATCGTTATCTTGATACTAAAAAGGTTATTAAATATATTTGGATCTTGCCTATTATAGGTTTGGTTGTAATTAGTTTTACATTTTTTGTGCCAATTGGATTTTTAGGGGTGAGAGGGGTTAACGATGTAGTGTTTCCTTGGTTATTTATATCGGATTCTTTAAGAATGGAATATGGATTTATTGAAAGAGTTCTATATTTGAACCTTTACTTATACCTTTTGTTGTCACTGTTATTTGGCATATTAACATGGCATGTTGGGTTAAAACTATTTGAAGGAATGTTCTTTAATTATTATATGAAACCTGAAAAAAAAAGAAAAGTTAATGGCTATCTATTCTTACTATTTTTTGGAGTTATTACTATGATACTACAAACAATCACTAACCAGCGAGAAATATTTGAACTTATTAAACTATGGCAAGATATACGGTTTCCATCTGAGTTCATCTTAGTGGCTTTGATATTTTTCTTGTCTCTAAGGCAAAGAGTAGCATGAAATGTATTATAGGGATTTTGTTAATATTTGCATTATGTTTTATGTCAGGTTGCCAATTAGTTGATGTAGATAAACGTTTCTTTGTTGTATCCATAGGGATCGATAAAGCAGATGATGATGATACTAATAAATACATTGTGTCATTGAAATTAGCAATACCTTCAGCACAAATTGAACCAGGTAAATCCGATTTTCAAATTATTTCTCAAAGCTCAACTTCAGTAACTGATGCAATTAGAATTATCCAATCATTAGTAGATAAAAAGCTGGATTTTGGGCAATGTAGGGTATTACTAATTGGTAAGCAACTTTTAGGTGATAACCAAATAGATTTAATGAATTGGTTTATTAAAAGGCCAGATATTCAAGGGATTGCTTACGTAGGTGTAGGAGAACCTTCTGCAAAAGACGTTTTATCGTGGAAGGTTAAATCAGAAAGATTACCAGGTAATGCACTTGTCTTAACTTTTAATGAAGAGGCAAATAAATCACCGTATATAATGTCAGAAATACTTAATGACTATTACATGAGATTGAATGAAGAAGGGATCGATCCATATTTACCGATTATACAACCTATCGAAAATACCTTTAAAATCAATACATCTGCCGTTTTTAAAGGAACAAAATTTAAAGCGGAATTAAATCCAGACGAAACAAGGTTACTAAATGAGCTTATAAACCCAGAAAAAACAAATATAATTAATGTCGGAAAAGGAAAAAATCAATTTTCCATAAATGCTGAAAAGACTAAAACAGACATGAAAATCGTTATACCAAAAAACAAGAAACCATATGTAGATGTTCATATAAAGATAAAAGGGGTTATCGAAGAGTCAAAAAAAACATTACATAAAATTGGTCAATTAAAAGAATATGAAAATAAAACATCGAAATTAATAAACTTAAGAACGAAACGATTTCTAGAACATCTTCAAGATTTAGATGTTGATCCACACGGACTTGGGTTAAATTATCAAGCAAAATACGGAATGTCAAAAAAAGAAATAAATAAGTGGAAACAAATTTATCCAAAAATAGAATTTCGAGTTAAATCTGAAGTTATTCTTAAGGCAACTGGAACTATGTACTAATTTTGATTTACAGTAAAAACTAATTAAAGTACATAAACATAATAGGGAAAAATTATTTATTATAAGGGCTACCGTTGAGAAGGTTGATATCAAATTAAATTTTATTAGGCATAAGAAAAAGAACTTCAATTTGAAATGAACAATTGGAAAAGGACAAACTTGATATAAGATAATACTGAAAGTGAGATCCCAATTCAAATAACGAATGCATTAGTTGAACAACATGAGCTGCAAATATGCGGCTTTTTTTATTTGTGTAAAAGGCAGGGATATCAATGAAAATTTTGAATATAAATGGATATGTACTTATTAAACAGAAATCTTTATTTAAAAGGTTTTGTAGTAAGACAACCAAACCTAAATGATCGAAAGGGCTACTAATGTCGTACTGACAGAAGAAGGAAGAGCATTACTGACGAGATTTTTCCCAAACACGTTCCAACCAGTTCTCATTCATTTATCTAGAATGATGAAAAAGAACAGCTAATTGATTTATAAAAGAGAATTGGAATTGGTGCAAAAAATTTGGAAAAATAAACATTAATAAGCTAAATAGGAGGAAAAAGACAATGACTAATGAAAAATTAAATGTAGGTATTATTTTAGGTAGTACAAGACAGGGACGAGTTAGCCCACAAGTGGGAGAATGGGTTAAAGGAATTGCTGACAAACGCGGAGATGATGCAAACTATGAAATTGTAGATATTGCAGATTATAAATTACCTTTTTTAGGAACAACTGATGGGACTGAACCAGAAATTGCAGCTTGGAACGAAAAACTTAAAAGCTTGGATGGATTCGTATTTATCGTTCAGGAATATAATCACAGTATAACAGGAGTATTAAAAAATGCACTTGATTTAGCTCGTGAAGCCTGGAATAACAAAGCAGCAGGTATCGTTAGTTATGGTTCAACTGGCGGTGCTCGTGCAGCTGAACATTTACGAGGAATAATGGGTGAGCTAATGATTGCAGATGTTCGTGTTCACCCTACACTGTCTTTATTTACCGATTTTGAAAACTTTACTACTTTCAAGCCAGCTGAATTACACCTTAATAATGTAAATGCAATGCTTGACCAAGTTGTTGCTTGGAGTGGTGCATTAAAATCCTTGAGAAAATAGCCTTATAAAGTACTATTTTAGAATATCAGACGCTAAAAAAAATGTCTGATATTCTTTTTTTAACTAGTGAAACTAATCATTTTCGAGAATGCTCTCTACAATGAATAGTTTGTGAACCTTTACTAAATTTAATTAATGCTTATTCAACTAACGCTCAGCATTAATTTAAGTTCACGAGTCACATAAGTGGCTTGTTTTTTATTAAACAAACTGGCAATTAATTTTAAATAAGAACATGGTAAAATGATGTGAAAAGAGGAAAATTAATGGTTACACAATCTATGTTAGAGAGAAAGAAGGCGACTACAATATGTCCGAAGATGAATTATTCTCAAATAAGGCATCAAATATTAAAGAAATATATTCAAAAATACTCGATTTATTGAAAGAAATAGGACCATTTGAAATTGAGTATAAAAAGACCTCTATTCATCTTTTAAATAAATCTTCCTTTGGTGGGGTTCATCCAAAAAAGAAATGGTTAGATTTTAATTTAGTTACAAACTATCAAATTGAACATGAGAAAATTACTAAAATTGAACAAGTTTCTAAAAACAGATTTCACAATAACTTTAGATTCTATAATATAAACGACTTAGATCAAGAGTTTTTAGTTCTTCTAAAAGAATCATATAAATTGATGGGTTAATACGAGAAATGGAATTTATTACAATGAACAGCATTTACTTAGGAGTTATTTGGTTTAGTATCTGTACTAATAATGCTCCCGATGAAATTTGAAGATAAACGCATAGCTCTTATTAGTTCGTTTATCAATCGTTTTACGTTTGGTTTCATAATATCAGTAACTGTCCTTCCTATGTATTGTTGGACGAAAGGAATTTTAATAGGCTTGTTAATTAGCCTCCCAGATGCACTGATTACAAAAGCCTATAAACCAATTATTGGCTTAGGAATAATCTGTGGAGCAATTATAGGAGCCTTTATCGGCTAAGGTGATTAGAAGAGGGTTTATAAAATATTATATATAATACATAATCTAGATTGGGAAAATCGAAAATCCATTAGTAAAATTCATTTCAAAGAATAAAGATGAGGTTACTACTAAAATAGAAGAAATGATAAATTCTTTTTGAACTAACGAGAACGTTAGTTTCATAAAAGTACAATAATTTTGTTGTAGTAAATGAGGTCATATGTAGTATAAAAAGGATTGAAATAGCAGATAACATTCCTGCTTTCCTATCCTTCTTTTTTTACAATATAATGTGTGACATTTAATAATATAACCTTATTATAAAGAGTTATTGAAATTCAGTTGACTTTTAATAAAAAACTTGTCTTCTACTTTTTTAATTTCTATATATGTTAATCTAACTTAGAACCGTTTTTTTGGTGGTACGAGTTCGGAAGTTAGTGCACTCTCAAAGTAGATTCTAATTCATATTTATTTGCTTAATGGTTTTTAATCACTCTTTCCAAATGTTCTCTTAATTCTTTTAGATATTTTTCAATATTAGGATTACTTACAACATCATACGCCGCAAAACTTTCTAAGTGTGTCAAACCTACGAATTGTTGTATTTTATGTAGATGTTCAATAGCCTCATCTAATGGTTTTCCATTAAAGAATTTTTCTTTCACGTTAAACTCGTTTTCAGGGGCATTCCATGTAGTTGAATACATATATTTTTTACCAGTCATTAAACCGCCCTTACCGTATCCTTCAGGAGATCCAATGAAAAATACACCATATGAGTACACTTCATCAATATATTTCTTAAACAATCCTGGTAAAGAAAACCAATAAATTGGTGTTTGAAAAATAATAAGATCAGCCCACTTATACTTTTCTTGTTCCTCTTCTATGGAATATCCATCTTGAATAGTTGTGGTCTCAATTTCAAAATCGTTTGATAATACTTTTTTAATTTCTTCAAAAAGTGTTTTATTTAATTGCCCTTTCGCGAAATCATAATATTCATGCCCATTAATGATTAAAACGTTCTTCATAATAGCTCTCCTTTATTTATAAAAAATAAAACTATCTTTACCTTATTAGCCTAGAACAAACTCTTATTGCGCTAATAGAAAAAAGAGTACAACTTGGGTGACTCTTTTTCTATTAGTTTAAAGGTATTTGATAATTTGAAAATAATATCATGCTGAGTTTCAAAATTGAAATAGAACATGCCAGTAAGTTTGTTTATAGTTTGAACAATGATTTTCATTTTAAACCCACAAAAATTGTGATTTAACCATATATGACATCCTTACCTTGAGTTATAGATCTTAAAGGCTATAGTCCTTTAAATTCGAAATAAATTTATAAACTAGATTTGTATTGGTATTCGTTTTACAGAATACAACTAACGGAAGCGTTAGTTGAAGTACTAGAAGACTGCTTCGGCAGTCTTTTTAATATATTTTAGATTTTTTATGTGAACAAGGAAGTGTTCAAATAATGTCGAATTTTATATTTATAGAATCTTAATCAGCTACTAAAATCATTAAGGTTAAATATAGGTGAGAAATAATGTATGAAGTAAAAAATAATACGATTACTGAAGAAGTTATAATAGCATGGGATCAAAAATTTGTCCCTGAAGTAGATTACTTTTATTTTGAGGACCTTCCGTATTTTGTTCCGGTTAATGAACGTGAAACAGTTGAGTTTTCACTAGATATTAAAACCTCTTATTTACCTTGGAATATTTCTGCAAAAGCTCGTTATATTGGTATTGTAACTAAAGATGAGTTTTTTAAATGGAAGAAAGAGGTACAAAAAGAAGTCTTGAAAGGACAAATACGTCTAAACAGAGGTTACATATTTGAGTTAGATCATTTACTAAACGAAATTGGAGACGTTTCAATAGAAGTAAAAAATGCTCTAGATACTTTTTCAATTAATATTGATGGAAAGAAAATGATCACATTTCAAAACTTTTCATGGAAAGCTCTGCCTTTCCAAGTAAGGACGAGCATTTTACTTTATGTTGCAAATATGTTTGTTGATATGCATTCATTTTCAGTTACAACAGACCTGAATGACTTGAAGATTAATTATCCAACATTTGCTTCTTTACTAAATACATTTGGAAACATGAATGGACCAAACTGCTTGGGAGTTGTATTAGCAGCATTGCAAACGGATGAAGGTAAAATTAATACTCTTTTAAGTAAATGGGTACTACCAACAGAATTTTATAAAGAACTTGAAAATAAAGATTATGTAAAAATTAATACTAGTACTATCCAATCGAATGACGTATTGATTTGGGAAAAAGATCAAAATACACTTCATTCATGTTTTGTATTGAGTAATAAATTAGTATTTAATAAACAAGGGCAAACGGTGTTTAATCCATATCAGTGTGTTCCTCTTGATGATATATTGAGTAATTGGAAGTGGGTCCAGTTATCTGGCGGTCAGTTAAGTATTTTTAGAAAAAAATGAAATGAATTTATAGAGTCTTATTTAACTAACGATTGCTTTAGTTGAAGAACAAAAGGGATGATGATCATAAATCAATCATCCTCTTTTTCACTATATAGTAGGATGGTCGGCAAAGAAGATTTGTTTAATATATACAATACAATTAATAAAATTTCAAACTGAAAATATTCACTGTTAAGCGCTAACGCATATCGTATTCCCATAAACCTAATTTTCCTTTAGCTGGTATAAAATCGATTAACATTTCTTTATTGGAAACTTCCCAAATATAATTCCCTACTCTAAAATCTCCTAAGAAGTAGTCATTTCCTGAAACAATACGTCCATCTTCCAATACTGCACTTTCTTGATTATCTTCTATTACTTTTAAACAATTAATAAGATTACAGACACCAATAATCATGCCGGTTGGTAGATTGCTCCTATTCAACTCGTGCTTACTAAGCAAATGCTGAATTGCATTGTTATTACAAACATTACTATCTATTTTTTTACTTGTGTGAATCGCCAATGGACCACGATATTTAGTTTTCCATGTTCTTGTTTCGTATTGTGCTTCATTAAAAAGGAAAAGGCTGGCCCAAGGTTGAATCATTGAAAGTACCTTCATATATGTAATTACACTTCCTTATATATATCATATGGAAAAAACCGTATTCCTAAGAGTAAGACTTTACTTCTTGTTTTTAATTATGGTTTTAGAATGAACTTGGTACGCGACTGCTTAAATGTGTTACCTCCTGAATTTTTATGATACTTCCATAAAATTTCCAAATGAAATAAACATTATTCAATGCAATTTTTAAAAAATCTTTTGCTTTTCTTAATGCAAATGTGTAGAGGAAAATACCTTTTTGTAGAATCAAGTCGCCGCAGTCAACTCAAAAAAGTTCTGATGAATCAATTACTAGAAAAAGACATTTAGGCTTAAGCATAATACAGTACGAAGATAGTAAACAAGAGTTCACATTAAACATAACCCAAGTGTTAGTTTTCCAAAAGTACAATAAACTAAAAAAAGCAATAGTTTGTAGATTGAATCTCCTATATAACTAACGAGAGCATTAGTTGAACAACATGATCGACTATCTAGTCGTTTTTTTATTGAGCTAATAGTAGCTTATTTATGAAAAAGGGATTTTATTTTTTAAAGAGAAGTAAATGATAGAAAGTCTGTTTAATGGTGATCTATTTGATACTAATTAGATTAAAATGGGGTGATGAAATTGAAAAAGTATTCTCTTATCATCTTGAGTATTGTTTTTTCATCAATCATTTTCACTGGGTGCGGTAACGTTAATGGAGAACAAGAATCTTCGGATTCAATAGCAGCAATTGTTTACAATACACTATCTGAGGGCGAAAAAGCAGAATTAGCAAATGACAAACCAGATGGTGACGGGAAAGTTGAACGAAAAGTAGTTACAAAAGAAATCGCACAACTAACGGACAAAAGTTACGATGGAAAAGAAGTTTATGCTGTAACTTTCAAGGTGAAGGATAACAATTTGTTAGGAGATATTACAGTTTATTTCGATGGTGAAACTAGGGAAGTAATCGGTAGAGGTTTTAGAGAATAAAAGGATAGGAAAACCCTTATTTTATTTAGCTTTTATATAAAGAGAACCGAGAACCGTTCCCATCATGTTGTTTAACTAACGAGTGCGTTAGTAAAATAACAAGGCAGCCATTGGCTGCCTTTATTTTAGTATTTGGTGGTTTAGTTCAATATGAAATACTGGAATTGTTCAAAATTAAAGCAAAAAATGTGGTAAAGTTAAATGATTAATATAATAACTTATTTGTCATGGGAGATAAGAATTGTGAAGAAAATTTTTTTACCAATGTGGCTGGTTATATGCTTTGTAGTTGGCGTTTTTGGAATATCAATAACCTATAAAGGTGTAAGTCCTGATACAGAATTTCCATTATTTATGGATCTTTCATTAATATTTATTTTAATCCCATGTTTTTCAATAGTTTTGAGCACTTTTATATTCATCCTTCTTAATATAATAAAGTCAAAATTAGTTTTCATTTCATTAAGTATGGTGCTTGAATTAACTGCTCTAGTATATTCTTTTTCATTTTTTAAAGGGGTATACGGACCTGTGGGCTTATTAATTATGAACTTTGAGATCATTACATTGACCATATTACACTTTTATATCACTAGTCTTCTGAAACTATTAAATTTTAAAAAAATAGAAAAAATATAACATTGAACCTAATTCAACTAACGCATTTGATAGTTTAATAAGAACATGAAATGATCGGAGAAGATTATGACTTAACCTGCATTCGATGACATATTACTTAGGATAAAATTAATAATATCAAATGAGTTATCACGAAAAGAAGTAGCCGACTGGGCATCAAAATATGTAATGGCTGATGAACCATTGGTTGCCAACGATATAGTTTGGCAGTTGTTACAAATATTAAGTGGAATTGATATTTTAGATTCGCCAACAACATATCTTCATAATATTGAAGATATTGAGTTTTGGGCAACACAGATTAGTATGAAAAAATATTTCAACTAATGCATGCGATAGCTACATAGCTAATTAATTAAATTGGAGGCAACATGACCGAATTAGAAGAGCAGCCAATAACTACTTTATTGCCTCAATTAACTTATAGTCCTTTATATATCTTCACTGTGATACTGGCACTTGGTGTACTTATTTTCTTAAGAAGTGAAAAAGGTTGTTTAATATTAGTAGGTAGGGTATGGGCTGTGATTCATTTAATTATTTACATACTAGCTATCTATTTTTATTTTACAAATTCAAATTAACCCTTTATGGATTAAATATGAGTATACAATGGCTGCCCTTTTTTAATGTTTAAAAAGGATTTTTCACCTTCTATATTTAATATTTATTTAGATATACTAAGTTTTTAATAACTTAGTATGAAAAATAGTAAATTTTTTAATTTTTTAATGGTGAAGAATAGAAGGGGATTTGTTATTATGAGGCTAGATATGTTTATAACGTTTATTTTATTTAGTGTATATACAAGCTTACTCTCCAAAATTGTAGCAGGTTTTTTCCATTTTTTAAATATACTTATGTATGGAGTATCTGGTATGGTAAGCGGTGCTTTAATTTTCTTAATCATAACAAAAATACTTAGAGTATCAGGTAAGATAATTAATTTGAAATTAGCCATTGTTATCATTATGATCAACAGTGGATTATTTGGAGTTATTGGAAAATACTTTGACCTAAACTAATTGTAAAATAAATAAACAAATATAAAAAACTTATTTAACTAACGATTGCGTTAGTTAAAAGATTACGAGTCGCTAATGCGACTTTTTTTATTTAACAAATGGTGGTCTAGTTCAATTAAGCAGGTATTTATATATTATGTATTTAATACGTTATAAAATAAATAATAACTTTCGGTAAGAAGGAGGAATCCAATTGCAGATTCCTTCTTTATTAACAATGCCAAAAACTCAAACAAGAGAAGGAGGTTTTAACTTGTATAACGATTTAACAATACGAATCAGACCAATACATGAAGATGACTTATTTTCACTTTGGACGTTGATGTATAAAGAAAGTTCTCCAGAGTGGAAGAAGTGGGATGCACCTTATTTTGAACATAAAGCAATTACTTTTGAGGACTATTTAGCAAATAATAATACTGTAGTAGATCAAGAGAATAAATGGGTTATTGAAATAGATGGAAAAGTAATTGGACAAGTTAGCTACTATTGGGAACATCAACCATCGAATTGGCTTGAGATGGGAATCGGAATATATGATCCGAGATATTGGAGTGGAGGTTATGGTACTAGGGCGTTGAAGCTTTGGATCAGTCATTTGTTTAGTACATTACCACTTGTCCGTGTAGGATATTCAACTTGGTCTGGTAACCATCGTATGATTAAAGTTGGAGAAAAATTAGGTATGACAATGGAAGCAAGATTAAGAAAATGTCGATTGTATGACGGAGTTTATTATGACTCGATTCGTATGGGTATATTACGAGAAGAGTGGAATGAATTCATAGATAAAGAGGATTTAATTGAAGGTCAGAGAAAGTTTGATAAAAAAGAGTGAAGCAAATTTTTTATTAAATAATTAATCCATTACTGTGGGGATAACCTACAGTATTTTTTTATTAACAGTTTCTAATTGTACAATTTGAGAGTGAAGCATTATTATTAGTTTATAAAGTTAACAGTTTACAATGTAAACTAAAATAAAGGATGGTAAGATGTCAAAAATTCAGCAAGCTACGGAATTATCGCACTTAATTGTCTCAATTGCTCGTCAATTGAAAAAGTTAAGTGTTCAAACAGCTACTAAACTTGGGGTTACTTTCCAACAGATGATTATCCTTAACTCAATTCGAAACAATGAAGGGCAAACACAAAAAGAACTAACTGAACGATTACTATTTGCTAAAAGCAGAGTAAGCCTTAGTATTGATGAGTTAGAGAAAAATAATTATGTAAAAAGAGAAACATCATCAATCGATCGACGAGAAATTCAATTATTTTTAACGCCTGATGGTGAACGATTATGTCAACGCTATCGCGAAGAATCAGAAGCTTATAAGAATCTAGCAAATTCACTGGAACAATTTTCTATGGATGAGCTTACTATACTTATAGACATGCAAAAGCAAATTTTAGCTGATTTATTAAATGAACAAAATAATGATTCTAAATAAAAAGGAGGTTTAATTATGGCAGGAGGATTTGGTGGACCACCTCCAATGGGTCCCCATGGATTTGGGCGAATGAAATTTGATAAAAACGCACAAAAACCAACTATTACAAAGGCAATATTGTTTCGAATTGCAAAATATTTTATTCCTTATTGGAAGCAAACAATACTTGTCATGCTTATTTTATTAATTACTTCAGTATTAGGCATTTTACCGCCAATCATTATACAGCATATCGTTGATACTGCCTTACCGAATAAAGATATGAGCCTATTAGTTTATCTAGTACTTGCCTCTCTTTGTACTACGATTATTTCAGGTTTATTGGGTGTATGGCAAAATTATTTAAATGCATATGTTTCACAAAAAATTATTTACGATATGAGAAACCAAATGTATGTTCATCTACAACAAATGCCACTACAATTTTATTCAAATGTAAAGCAAGGTGAAGTAATCACTCGAATGACGAGTGACATTTCTGGTGTTAAGGCTGTATTTGATAGTACGATTGTGAGCTTTGCTAACAATCTATTCATTTTAATTTCAACTGCTGTTACCTTACTTGTAATAAATTGGAAGCTTGGAATATTAGGGTTAATTATCGTGCCATTATTTATTATTCCAACTCGTAAAATGGGCAGTGTTCGATGGAGTATCTCTAAACAGACACAGGAAAAAACGAGCGAGCAAAATCATATTATACAAGAAACATTAAATATTAGTGGTTATTTATTAATGAAACTTTTTACAAAGGAACAAAAAGAATTTCAAAATTTTGATGAAATTAATGAACAATCTACTACTCTTAAAATAAAGGAATCTATGGCAGGTCGCTGGTTTATGATGATTCTAACAACATTCACTAGCATCGGTCCAATGCTTATTTATTTATACGGTGGGTATTTATTTTTTAATGGTGAGATTACAATTGGGGCAATTATCAGCTTTGTCGCATTACTTGATCGTTTATACGCGCCAGTTGGTCAATTAACAAATCTATATATCAATATCATTAGTTCAATTGCTTTATTTGAACGCATTTTTGAATATTTTGATATGAAACTAACCATTAAAGATCGAGAAAATGCGACTGAAATGAATGTTACTCATTTAGATATTGAATTTAAAGAAGTTTCTTTTGCTTATAAACAAGATAAAATTGCATTACAAAACATTTCCTTTACTGCTCCATCTGGTACGATGACAGCTTTAGTTGGACCTAGTGGCGCCGGTAAGACGACGATTACAAATTTAATCCCTCGTCTGTATGACATCACATCAGGTTCAATAAAAATTGGAGATCGCGATATAAGAGAATTTACTTTACAATCTTTACGGTCTCATATTGGCCTTGTTACACAGGATAGCTATTTATTCAACGGAACGATTAAAGAAAATTTATTATATGCAAAACACGACGCCACAGATGAAGAAATTATAAACGCATGTAAGGCTGCTTATATTCATGACTTTATAATGGAATTACAGGATGGTTATGATACAGTAGTTGGAAATCGAGGTATTAAGCTTTCAGGCGGAGAAAAACAGAGAATCTCAATCGCTCGTGTATTATTAAAAAATCCTGAAATCATTATTCTTGATGAAGCGACTTCATCATTAGATACGTTGTCTGAATTTTACATCCAAAGTGCAATACAGGAGTTATTAAAAAACAAAACATCTATTGTAATTGCTCATCGCCTATCAACCATTATGGCCGCAGATCACATTATTGTCTTAAAGGATGGACAAATTGTTGAGGAAGGCAAAAACGAAGAACTGCTAAAGCAAAATGGCTTATATACAGAATTGTATAAAAAACAATTTGGTAAAAAAGCAGTTGTATCAATTGAATAGCTAGTAAAAGGTGAGAAAAACCATTCTATAGTGAATGATTTTTCTCTTTTTCATAGTTTAGTGTTGTACTAGAGTCATTTAAAATACGATTTAATACTTTTTCAGTTAATGGCATAAAGTAATTCAGTATGAATCCACCTAGACAAACGGTTAGTATAGTGCCAACACCTATTGGTCCTTTAAAAAACAGAGCTAATAGTAGGAATATGAGGTAAATAAGTGTTTTTGAAAAAAATAGATTTGTTTTAGTTAATTCTTGAATGATTAGAGTTAATCGATCAACTGGAATTGGTGCGAAATTTGTGTGTAAATATGTTGCAGTTCCTAGTCCTGTAACAACGATCCCAAGGACAAAACAAATAACTTTGCTAAACCATAATTCTGGTGTTATGAAATTGTGTAATAAAAAAAGCCACATATCAATTCCTAAACCGGTTATAAATGCTGTTAACAACCCTAGTACTTCTGGTTTTTGTCTCTTTAAGATTGAATTACAACAGACCAAAGATAGAGCAATTAGAATTTCCCAACTTCCCACAGTTAGACCCACATGTATAGACAATCCTACTAATAATGCATCAAAAGGTGAAGTTCCGAGGTTAGATTGGATTGTAAATGAAACACCTAGCGTTAATAGTAAAATTCCTAATACATAAAATACAAATTTTAATTTATTTGACCACTTTAACATTTATTTACTAGACAATTCTTTTATCATTAAAATATGTGGAATTCCATCTTCCATAAAGATAGAAGAGGAAGTACGATAGCCAAGTTTTTTATAAAAACCTTCTGCATGCGTTTGTCCATGTAATTTAACCTGCTCCACTCCGCGTTCTTCCGCGATTTCTTCTAACGCTTTAATAATGATTTTTCCAAGACCAAATTTACGGTAAGGTTCAAGAATGCAGATTCTTTCTAATTTACCTACATGATCAATAAACCTAACTCTACCTGTTCCGACTGGTTGTTCCTTGTGATGGACTAAGATGTGTTCGCAAATACCATCTAAATTGTCAAACTGATCAAACTCATCACTAAGGGGTACGCATTGTTCTTTTACAAAAACATCCTCTCTTATAGCAAAAGCTATCTTTAAATCTTCATTCGTCCTTATTCTTTTTGCATTCATTTTATCAGTCCTTTTAAATTAAATTTTCTATCGTTTATTTTTGTTGCAATTGCAATAAAAAAAGTTTAAATTAAATATATACCATTTTTGTTGCATTTACAACAAAATACTTTGGAGGTAACTATGAAGGAAATTCTTCGCGAAATTGGAATGATCGCAAGGGCATTAGATTCTATTAGTAATATAGAATTTCTAGAATATGAGCTTACAAAAGGGCAGTATTTGTACCTTGTGAGGATATTTGAAAATCCAGGAATCATTCAAGAAAAATTAGCTGAGATGATAAAAGTAGATCGTACAACAGCATCTCGTGCTATAAAGAAACTTGAAATGAATGGCTTTATCGAAAAGAAAGAAGACAATGATAATAAAAAAATAAAAAAACTTTTCCCAACTGAGAAGGGGAAGACTGTTTATCCATTTATTAAAAGAGAAAATGATTATTCAAATAGCGTTGCATTAGACGGATTTTCCGAAAGTGAAGTAGAAACCATTTTTAATCTACTTCAAAAGGTTAGAAAAAATGTAGAAAAAGATTGGGAATTTGTTAAAAAGGGAAATAAGAGAAATTATTGATTTTAGAAAAGGGAGAAAATCAAAATGACGATAAGAATAAAGAAGTGCACCCTTGAAAGTTCGCACGAGCTTAAAGAAATTGGTTATGATACCTTTCATGAGACATTTAAACATCAAAATTCTCCAGAAAATATGAATGCTTATTTAGAAAGGGCATTTAACTTAAAACAAGTAGAAGAAGAATTATCCAATACTTCTTCACAATTCTATTTCGTTTATTTAGATCAGGAGATTGCCGGATATTTAAAAGTCAATACAAATGATGCTCAGTCGGAGGAAATGGGTGACGAATCTTTAGAAATCGAGAGAATTTATATAAAAAACCAATTTCAAAAACATGGTCTTGGTAAATATCTGTTTAATAAAGCGATGGAAATAGCACAAGAACTAAATAAAGAGAAAATCTGGCTTGGTGTATGGGAAAAAAATGAAAACGCAATTGCTTTTTATAAGAAGATGGGCTTTGTTCCAACTGGAGCACACCCTTTTTATATGGGCGATGAAAAACAAATTGATTTTATAATGACGAAAACACTCATCTAACTAGATTGAAAGGTGGTTTATTATGTATATTCCAAAATACTATAAGGTCACAAATGTTGAAGAAATTTGGGATTTTGTTCAAAAAAACGCTTTTGGAACAATTGTCACAACAGATCAAGGGAAACCAATTGCTACTCATTTACCTTTAGGGATAAATAAAATAGATGATGATTACTTTATTACAGGGCATTTGGCATATGGAAATCCTCAGTGGAGAACATTTGAAACCTGTGAAGATGTATTAGTAATGTTTCAGGGACCACACTCATACATTTCATCTTCTTGGTATGAGGATGAGGAAGTTCCAACTTGGAATTATCAATCTGTGCATGCATATGGTAAAGCAAGTATTTTAGCGAAAGATGAATTAATAAAAGAATTAACAATAATGCTAGAAAAATATGAACAGCATCGTGAAAATCCTGTATTATGGGAAAAACTTTCTCCACAGTTGTTAGAAGGTGAACTGAAGGGGATCGTTGGATTTAAGATAAAAGTAGAAGAAATTCAGGCCGCATATAAATTAAGTCAGAACCGTAAAGAACATGATTATATGAATATTATCGATAAATTAAAAAATGAAGGAAATCCAAATTCAAATCAAATGGCTGAAGTAATGGAAAAGAGATTAAAAGAAGACAAATAACCCCATTTAATTTCAAAGAAATAAGGGAGTGATGAAATGATATTAGAAGCAGTTGTACTTTATGTAAGGGACGGTATGGAAGAACAATATGAAGACGCTTTTCGAAACGCATCAAAGATTATTTCTTCTATGAAAGGCTATATATCACATGAATTACAGCGATGCATGGAAGTTAAAGGGAAATATCTATTACTAGTTCAATGGGAAACATTAGAACATCATACAATTGGTTTTAGACAATCAAATGAATACCAAGATTGGAAAAAACAACTACATCATTTTTATGATCCATTCCCAACAGTTGAACATTTTGAAAGGGTAAAACTTTAGTAATGGACCTTAAATTATTATTTTTATCAGACGAATGGTTGTTTTTAGTTGACGATCAAAAGCTGCTTAATTGCAGCTTATTTTAATGAATTTTTCAGATTAGCTGATAAAAATTAAGATTCTAAACGAACTATTTTGATATAATTAGGTAAAAATACATGGAATTTTTAGGAGTTAAAATGATAAAAAAAATAAAAGCCTGGGCAAAAAATTTAAAACGCCAGATCTTTACACTTTATTTTGCTTGTAAAGATGAACGTGTACCTTGGTTCGCAAAAATGTTTACAATCTGTGTAGTAGCTTATGCTTTTAGCCCAATTGATTTAATCCCTGATTTTATACCAGTTCTTGGCTATTTGGATGATATTATACTTGTACCACTTGGTGTTATGCTTGCTTTAAAGATGATTCCCAAGGATGTAATTTCTGACTGCGCACTTAAAGCAGAGGAAAGAATGCAAAGTGGGGAACCAAAAAATTGGTTTGTAGGTTCACTTATCATATTGTTTTGGTTATTAATCACTGATTGGATTATTATTAAATTGATATCTTTATTTCATTAAAGTTTACATTAGTTGGATTTGTGCCAAAGCATAATCCAGCTTTTTTTTGTATAAGTAAAAGAATTTGTCACTGCTTGTTTAGCAGTTTACTTGTTAAACATTTTTAGGTCAGATTACTACTTCCAACTTTTATGATTAGTATCTTGCTTTTCGACTAATTCTGTAAATATTGTTGAAGAATTTTCATTCAAACTTTCATTTAATTTATTATGTATCATTGTAAATCCATATGACTCCATTAGTTGTTTAAACTCTCCGATCGTTAATGGTTTAGCATCATCATTTAATTCGTATCCTAATAAGCCATTTGGTTCGATTGTGGCAAACTTAAGCTCATCAAATCTTGTAATCCCTTCATTTCTTAACCGCATTTCTAATTGATCCACCGTTAAACGCAACTTTTTTAAATTCTTTCTATTTAATTTTCCATTTTCTATGACAATTTTTGATTTGCCTGTAATAAAACTTTCTAAATTATTCGATTTCAACTGCAAATATTCTAAAATAATGAGCGTTATTACAAAGGTTGAGGTAGCAATGATTGTTTTACCTAAACTTTTTTGAATAATTGGTGTAACAATTATCGTACCAATCGATATCATCACAATCGTTTGTGGTAAGGTCATTTGAGATATTGATTTTCTTCCAGCTACTCGTAATAGTAAGATTCCAGTTAAAATTAATAAAAATGAGCTATAGACAATATTGTTCATGACTTTTCCCTTTCAATGTTAATTTTTTGAAGAGAATCTATTTTTTGTAACCGGCTGAAAGACTTCAGCTATTCAAAGTTTATTTTAAGAATAATTACGTGATCTTATGCAGGTAACCCATATTTTAATGGAAAATCACTCGTGCTTGCAGCTCGTTTTTTATAGAAGTTCAGTTAAGAAGGAATCGTTTCAACAATGGACATTTCTTTAATGGGAGAAGTAACACTGTGTCGAATGTGGTAAAATATGGTATATGCTTTATTCTGATTTGTTCGGAGGTAATTAGTTTTGAAAAAACCTTATTTACTTTTAATTGCTATAGGAATTTTCGCAGTATTTCTAGGTGGTTTTCAATATATTAAGACATTTAAGGTTCCGTCAAATAATGAAATTTGGATCGGTTATAACAGAACTAATAAAAGTAGAAGTATAATAGATTTTAAGCGAGTAAATCTAGGAAGCCAGTCCAAGGTAGATAAATTAGAAGAAATTTTATTGTTTGGTAAAACAATAGAAAAACCGAAAGTTGATTTAGGAGAATATGATATTCAATTATCGTTCAAGGTTCCCGATAATATAAAATCGTACAATTTTTTAATTTGGTTTACGAATAATGGTGCCTTAATTAAGATGAATAGATTGAATAAATTTCATGCATATATCAGTTTGGATAATCAAGATACAAACTTAGTAAAAGAGATTATACAGTATAAAAAGTCTTAATTTTGAACTTGTGAAACTTCTTATTAACGAACGGATAATCTAGTTGATTAAGGAATATAAAAATTGGAGGGATTTAAATGACTCTATTTGGCTATCTATTTTGGGGATTTGTAATTGTCGCAATTGCATTTAGTTTCTTTATGCAAAAAAAGTTCGGAACAAAAGCACCAGATAAAACGGAAAGACAAACGATGAATGAAGAAATTACAAGAAATTCACATAGTAATGATAGACCACGGTTTTAAGTCAGACTTAAAATTTATTTTACATTGTATTTGGAGTTAGTTTCTTAATATTATCATGATCTTCTTACGAGTCTCGATTGTGACTCTTTTTTTGTTCTTGTAAGTTTAAATTCCTTGTCCTAATCATCAAAACTTCATTTTGTTTGATGGCAAACAAATCAATAATGACACGAATCAGTCAAAATGATAGAGTAATTGTTGTGAGAATAGACAATTAGGTGGTGGAATGATTATGAAGCATCTTCTTCCAAGCATTGAAGACGTGTTGCAAACGGATTTTACTTTGCTTTCTGATATGGATGAAAAAAATGGATGTGAAAGTGCTTATGTGTTTAAACAACATCAAAGTGAAGTTTGGATGTTAACGGTAAACGAGTACTTTTATTATAAAAGGAGAAATTCAGAAGAAATTAATTGGCAGCAAGCGGATGCCTTAAGTGAAAAAGCTTATATCAAAGAAGTAATTCAACAAGTGAGAACATCAGGGATTGTGGTCATCACGGATAGCGAAGGGAAAATCAAGGGCTATATCTCTTCTACGATTTTACTTTCAAAAGTGTTTGAATCTTATCAATATTTAGAGGCTTATTTTCAAACAATGATCGATACTATGGATGGTTCAGTCTCGATTGTGGATGAGGCGGGGAAAACCGTTGTTTGGACCCCTGGTGCAGAACGGATTTTTTCGATACCCAAAGAGGAGATTGTTGGTAAAGACATGGATCAGTTTTTTCCTAAAGAGATGTTGTTAAATAAAGTAACGATGGAAACAGGTCAATCGTTTCGCTATAGACAACATAAGCCTCGCGAGGATTTATTTGTCATGATTAATAGTAGCCCCGTCATAATCGATGATCGGATTGTCGGTGCTGTGGCAGCGGAAACGGACATTACGAGTCAAGTGTTAATGAATCAAGAGCTGATAAATGCTTCCTCAAAAATTCATCAACTGCAACAAGAGGTTTCAAGACTGCAATCGTCATATGATTCTTTTCAACTAATTAAAGGTTCAAGTCAATTAATAAAAGAAACGGTATCCTTATCAAGGAGAATGTCTGAAACAAATGCGAACATTTTATTACTTGGAGAAACAGGGGTTGGTAAGGAAATCTTTGCAAAAGCGATTCATCATTTCAAAGGTTCAACGACACCGTTTGTTGCGGTAAATTGCGGTGCTATTACACCATCTTTGTTTGAAAGTGAATTTTTTGGATATGATAAAGGGGCATTTTCAGGCGCAGATACCAAAGGTAAGAAAGGAAAACTAGAGGTAGCGAATGGAGGAACGCTCTTTCTTGATGAAATTGGTGATTTGCCGCTGGATATGCAAGTTAAATTGCTCCGTGTTCTCCAAGATAAAACATATTATCGTGTTGGAGGAACAGAGCAACTAATTGCTCATTGTCGGATTATCGCCGCCACGAATAAAGATTTGGAAGCAATGGTCAAAGCAGGTACATTTCGAGAAGATTTATACTATCGACTAAACATTTTATCCATTACGATTCCACCATTACGGGAACGAAAAGAAGACATAATGGAACTACTTCATCTGTTTATATATGAATTTTCTATATTGTATCATCGTACGATTGAATACGTAGACCCACAGGTGATTTCGATCTTATTGAAATATGATTGGCCAGGTAATGTTCGGGAGTTGCGCAATACAATCGAGCGATTAGTAATATTATCAAGAGACGGTAAAATTACGATCGAAGCATTACCCGAAAAGCTGTCACAGGCTGCTTCTTTATTGAATTATGGTGAATCATTGCAAGAAGATCTCAATCAGCATGAAAAAAATAAAATTATCGAAGCCATCCAAGCAGAAAATGGAAATAAGCAAGCAGCGGCTAAGAAACTTGGAATTTCTCGTGCTACTTTATACAATAAGCTTAAAAAATTAAATATTTACCATTAGGATTTAAAACAGTGCCAAATAAAAATTGTCGGCGCTGTTTTTTTGTTGTCTAAAAAAATAGACACTTGTTAATTGGAGTGTCTAAAAAAATAGACAGGTGCTTTCGAAATGCCTATTTACCGCCATATTTTCAAAATGGCATGAAACTTGCAATTACTTAAATGCGAGGAGTTGAACAGTTCATTTTACACTGACTAAAGACGAAACAGGATAAAATTAGCATTCAATTCAAGAAAAAAGGAGGTGGATTCTGGTTGTAAATCATTGTTCCCTATTATTGGGAAGATACAATACGATTTCCTTAACCAGAAATGAACATGCAAAAACGATTAGAAGCACTGCAAGACTTTTTACAAAAAGAACACATACAAGGTGGGCTAATAACATCGCGTCATAATATTTTTTATTTATCACAATTTGATTACGACCCACATGAACGGTTTGTTGGTATTTTTGTATTTGCAAAACGTGACCCAATCTTTATTACACCAGAGATGGAAGTTCAAATGTTAAAGGAAGCAGGTTGGAACAATCAAATTATTAGTTATACAGATTCTGCTAACCCTTGGAAACTTATTCGCGATGCTATTCAAGATGGGAATGGGATAAATCGATTTGCTGTGGAGAAACATGCAATCTCCTATTTTTATGTAGAAAATTTAAAACAGATTATGTGTGACGCGGAGTTTGTAGCGTTAGATGATAAGCTGACCGAAATGAGACTTGTAAAAGAAGATAACGAGATTGCGATTTTAAGAGAAGCGGCCGCTTTTGCTGATTATGGGGTGCAAGTCGGTATTGAGAATTTAAAGGAAGGGATAACTGAACTTGAAGTACTGGGGAAAATTGAATATGAATTAAAGAAGAAAGGGATTCGGGAAATGTCATTTTTACCAATTGTCTTGTTTGGTCAAAATGCAAGTAATCCTCATGGAATATCAGGAGAAAACAAGTTGAAAAAAGGAGATCCAGTCTTGTTTGATTTAGGTGTGAAGTATAAGGGCTACTGCTCCGATATTACAAGGACGGTCTTTTATGATCATGTCAATAATGAACTCGAAACGATTTACAACATCGTTTTACAAGCAAATCTTGCCGGGGTGGAGGCTTGTCAGGCAGGAAGTCGAATTGGAGATGTTGATCTAGCTGCAAGAAACATCATTCAGTCCGCTGGCTATGGTGATTTTTTTCCTCATCGAATAGGCCATGGATTAGGCATTGAGATCCATGAATCCCCTTCAATGAATGAAGCCAATGATGGAATCTTGAAACGTGGAATGGTGCTCACTGTTGAACCAGGCATTTATTTAACAGAAATTGGTGGAATCCGAATTGAAGATGATCTTGTTGTTACAGAAAACGGTTATGAAGTTTTAACGAAATTTTCGAAAACACTGCTAGTTGTAAGGGGGTAAAAGGAAATGAACCGAATTGAAAAAATACAGAAACAGCTGACAATGAATAATGTCGATGCGATATTAATAACTAAGTATGAAAACCGTAGATATACAACGGGTTTTACAGGTTCGGCAGGCATGGTGTTGATTTCCCAAGAGGGCGCTATCTTTATCACAGATTTTCGTTACGGCGAGCAGGCACAAACTGAAGTGAAAAATGCAAAAATTGTTGTACATGATGGGAATATCGAAAAAGAAGTAGCAAATGAAAGTGAACGTCATGGTATTCAAAGGGTAGCCGTAGAGGAAAACGCCATGACGTTAAAAACATTTTCGGCTCTAAAGGAGTACGTAAAAGCACAATTGGTTCCATTGGAAAACATAGTTGAAAAGGTGCGCGAGATTAAAGAACAGTCAGAATTGGAAACAATGCGAACGGCGGCCCGTATTGCTGATAAAGCGTTTGAAAATATTTTGAATGTGATTAAGCCGGGTATAACGGAGAGAGAAATCCGCGATGAACTAGAGGGCTATATGCGTAAGCAGGGTGCCACATCTTCTTCATTTAACATTATCGTTGCCTCTGGACAACGGGCAGCCTTGCCACATGGTGTTGCTTCAGAAAAAGCAGTCGAGTATGGCGATATGGTGACCTTGGATTTTGGCGCAATGTACAACGGATATTGTTCCGATATTACAAGAACGATAGCTGTCGGGAACTGCTCAGATGAATTTCACGATATTTATCATATTGTCTTGGATGCACTAAAACGTGGGACGGAAGGAATTCGAGCGGGTGAAAATGCGAAAAAAATTGACGATTTAACAAGAAATTATATTACTGAAAAAGGCTATGGTGATCGCTTCGGACATTCAACCGGTCATGGCTTGGGTATGGAAGTGCACGAACCACTCCGTCTTTCTGATAAAAGTAAAGAAGTGCTGCAAGCTGGTATGGTCGTAACAGTTGAGCCAGGTATTTATATCCCTGGTTGGGGTGGCTGCCGAATTGAGGATGATATAGTGGTGACAGAGAATGGGTATGAAATTATTACTCATTCACCTAAGAAATTACTGATTTTATAAACGTTAAGAAAATTGAAAAGGTCACCGTAACTGAATAGTACGGTGACCCTTCATGTGAATGGAGTAGGATACAAGATGAATGATATCGTTATCAAAGTGATGATTGGGTTTATGCTGCTTGGGGCAGTGGATCAGTTGATGGGGAACCGATTAGGTATCGGACAAAAATTCACTGAAGCATTTCATTCCATGGGAGCTTTAGCATTGTCAATGGTAGGGATGATTTCATTGTCACCTGTTCTTGCCAAAGTGTTGTCACCAGTAGTCTCACCTGTTTATCAATTCCTCGGAGCGGATCCTTCGATGTTTTCATCGACGTTTTTGGCACTTGATATGGGCGGATACTCTCTTGCAAATGAAATGGCAAGGTCTAGTGATGCAGCTTTATTTTCTTGGGTTTTTTTAGGAACAATGATGGGACCAACTATCGTATTTACAATTCCGGTTGCCTTAAGAATCATACAAAAGAAAGATCATTCTTTTTTTGCAAAAGGGATATTAATCGGACTTATGACCATTCCGGTTGGCTGCTTGGCAGGAGGATTCACAGCGGGATTTGACTTTGTATGGATGCTGAAAAATTTGCTACCGTCTATCCTGATTTCGCTCATAATCGGGATCGGTATGCTTAGCTTTCCTTCCGTGATGATTCGCGGTTTCGTATGGTTTGGAAAAGGGATTGAAATCATCATCATGATTGGGCTTGTAGCTGTTATGATTGAAACTTTGACAGGATTTGTTCTAATTCCTGGAATGATGCCGATGAGGGAAGGGATTGTGACGGTCGGGAAAATCACATTTACCCTTGCTGGTGCGTTTCCGTTCGTATACGTATTGACAATAGTGTTGAAAAAGCCTTTTACCCTTTTAGGGAAAAGGTTGGGGATTAATCAACAATCATTGGGCGGATTCATTGCGTCCTTCGCTCATCACATTCCGATGTTTGCGACACTGCACGAAATGGACGATCGTGGAAAAATCATAAATACTGCATTTGCCGTAAGCGGCGCATTTGTATTTGGAAGTCACTTAGGATTTGTGGCGGGTATTGAGAAAAGTTTTGTTATACCATTAATAGTTGGGAAATTGACTGCTGGCTTTTTGGCTTCAGCTTTGGCATTGATCGCAACGAAACAAAAATCAAGCTAACAATCCAATAGACTGTTCAAGATTACTAAAAAAAAACAAACATATAAAATAAAAACGCCTTAGAATGTTATTCTAGGCGTTTTTAGACTACATTTAATACTTCTCAAGTATCATATAAATTTTTTACTAACGAGTTTAATTTATTAGATTTTTTTATTGATAGCTTAAACAGATATGAAATCATTTTAAATAGACAAAATCCAATTAACGTTCCTGTGAAATTGAATATGACGTCATTAATATCAACAATTCTTAAAGTGTAACGATTAAGTAGACCAATAATCCCTTGTAAAGACTCACTTATGACTCCTATTAATAATCCTGCTACAACGATTTTTTTATATGTACTTTTTGTAATAAAAGGAAGTCCAAAACCAAATGGTATTGTCATCAGAACATTTAGTATAGAAGTCACAAAATCCTGCTTTGTAAGGTTTAAAAGAGGGACTAGATTCAAATTTGCCCATACATGTAGCCCAACCATTTTTCTGAGAGAAGGGAGTGCATAAATTGGGAATTGAGTATAATTTATAACAGTACATAAATAGATATACATAATAGTGAAAAAGAATAAATACATAATATGTTTTTTGTATTTTACCTTTAAAACGAATAGGATCATTAATAATAAAATGATTGATCCATATAGTATCCATCCACCATGGAAATCAATCATCGTCTCCCTCATCTTCCATCGAACATGGAAATCTATCATCATCTGACTCATATTAGAGAATCTCCTCCAAAACATTGAGAATTACATAACCACTAAGTTTATGCCACTCATAATATAATGGTTATATAATTCCGAATTTTACCATTATATTACTAGAAATTGAAATCGATTTTTTTGTTAGAAAGTCAAGATAGTGATTGCCTTCAATTGAAATAGTTTCAATTTGATCTATTTATTATAGAACTTAAGAATCAATTAGAATAGAGGACAAAAGAACTCTCGTGATAGGAATTTGCAATAAATTTGTTGAATCATTCTACGAAGAGCACTTTTTAAGGAGGTAAAATATGAAAATCAATCGAATAGATCATGTGAGTATAAACGTAAATAATCTTTCAGCGGCTAAAGCGTTTTTTCTTGATTTAGGACTTGAAGTGAAAGCAGAATGGGAATTGGAAGGCGAACAGTTGGACAGAATCGTTGGGCTGAAGGGTGTCAAAACAGCATGCATAGGATTGGGGATGCCAGATGGTCAGGCATGGATCGAGTTAGTCAAATTTTATACCCCGGCAGATGAAATAGAGATTCAGCAACCTTTTGCAAATACGCTCGGTATCCGACATATTTGCTTTGCTGTTGAAGATATTGAAGCGATTATTTCAAAATTGAAAATGAAGGGCACGGAAATCTTTAGTGAGATACAGCAATATGAAGAAAGTTATAAATTATGCTATGTTCGTGGTCCTGAAGGAATTATTTTAGAGTTGGCGGAGAAGATTTAAAAAACATATAGACTTACCAAATCTAAATACACTTATGTTACAGACTGGACGACTGTCTTTTTTAGGGCAGTCGTTCTATCTCTTTGTAGGGTAAACAAGGGCATTTGCTTAGAAAAATGGAGAACCTTGTCAATTGAAGGTTCTCCACATTGATTTTAGATAATTAGTGAATGGCTGAAAATAAAGGGTCGATTTTCACTTTCCATGGAGAAAAAGGAGACGTTCTCACCAATGTAAAAGAAAGTTTGGTTCTAATCGGATCTACATTTTTTATTAAGAGATTAACTTCAACTGGAATTTCAGTTGTAAAAGAGTAAAGATCGGTCTCCTTTGTTTTGGGTAAAGTCCACTGTATCGCTTCTATTTTTTTTATTTTGTTAAGTTCGTTATTAATATTTTTTTTATTACTTATGGCTATGCTTTTAGCCAAGCCTTTATCTCCGTTTTTAATGGTTACGAAGAATACATTTAGCAGTTGGGAAGGTGAAAGATTATTCGTATATTCATCAAACCTCCCAGCAGCTTTCAGGATCATAATATGATGAGATAAGTCTGATTTTCCTGACCGGTGTGTGGTACTTCCAAAAAAATGAATGCAAAAGTGACCATGAAAACCGTTTTGAAGTGAACCTGTACCATGTGGCATACCATGCATGGAAGCAGGGATCAGGTTGTCATGAGCTAAAATTAATACAGCCCTTCTTCTCCAACTCCAGTTCCCATCGTATATTTCCTTCATTATTTCAGTATCTTCTTTTGTTAATGGCTGAACATCTGCATGCCTACTACCAGCTCTTCGTTGTACGTTAAAGCTCTTGCCACTTTCAACATCGATAACAGTAAACATCGAATATTTTGGGAGTATATTATTGACGGCATCCCAATCCTGAATTTCTATTTGAAAACTAATGGGGGAGGGAATTGATTCTTCTTTTGTAGCGTATGTAAGTTTGGTACTGTAAAAGAATGAAATGGACAAGATTACAATAAAAAAAGCTTTTTTCACAACTATATGTCAACTCCGATATTTAGTAATTGAATATATCTATTTTGTGTTATTTTTTATATAAAATAGCTAGTAAAAAAAATTGGTAAGATATTCTTGATAAGTTGAAGCGCAGAGGATGTTCATGAACAAGGGTTTTTTGAAGAAGGAATTTAATTTATTAACGTTGAATTAATTACAAAATTGCATTTACGGAATGAAAACTGAAACATTTATTCATTAGAACTCCAGAAGTTAGATTTTTTAAAGCAGAACTTTCAATATTAAATGGAATATCAAAGGAGTGAGAAAGGATAAATGAATCAACCGTATTTTTATTTAAAACTAGAAACACTTCAATTACATATGTCTTATAAAAATGAAAAACGACGAGTTCGAGTTTTGTTACCGAAAAATTATGAAAAAGATGAGGCTGAAAATTATCCAGTTGTCTATATGCATGATGGACAAAATCTTTTCTACAGTAATGAAGCATATAGCGGGTATTCATGGAAAGTTATTTCGGCAATTAAGTTAAACCCCGATATACCGAAGATGATTGTTGTTGGGATCGATAACGCTGAACAAGATCGAATGAATGAATATACGCCTTGGAAAATTACTGAAAGTCCACTTCCTAAAGATTATGAACTAGGCGGAAAAGGCGTTAAGTATGCAAACTTTGTCATGACAGTTGTGAAGCCATATATCGATCAGCATTACCGAACTAAATCAGATAAGAATCATACAGCGATGATTGGCAGTTCACTTGGAGGAAATATTTCCGCTTTTATGGGGATTGAATATAAAAACCAAATAGGTGGGTTAGGCATTTTTTCTTTAGCAAATTGGATTACTAGTAAAGCTTTTGACAGTTATATTGCTAGTGAAGAGTTAGATCCTGAGCAACGCGTATACATTCAAGTTGGGACCCAGGAAGGTGATGATGCCGATCGGCAATTGATGTTTGGGAATATGAAGCAGGCATATATCGATTGCTCTCTTAAGTATTATAAACAACTGATAAAAGGCTCTGTTCCAATTGATAACATTCGTTTAAATATTTTTGCAGATGAGGAACATGATGAAAAAGCTTGGGCAAAACATCTGCCAGAATGTTTACGTTTCTTAAGTGAGAAGTGGTCTTAAATAAACTTTTAAATCATGTGTTTGACCTAGGAATTTAAATTGAAATAATGAACTCTAGTTTGAAAATAAATTTTTTGATATCTGAAAGGAGCGTTTTTATGAATTATATTTTGATTTCACCATATTATCCAAGTAATTTTCAGTCATTTGCTCTTCGTTTAAAAGACGCAGGTGTCAATGTATTAGGAATTGGCGAAGAGCCATATGATCAATTAGGTTCCGTATTACAAAACACTTTAAGAGAATATTATCGTGTAAATAATTTAGAAGATGTAAATGAAGTGAAACGTGCTGTTGCGTTTTTATTTTATAAGCATGGTCCAATAGAGCGCATTGAATCAAATAACGAATATTGGTTAGAACTTGATGCGCAGTTGCGTGAACAATTTAACGTATATGGTAATAAAACGAGTGACTTGAAAAAAGTTAAATATAAATCTGAGATGAAGAAGTTGTTTAAAAAAGCAGGTGTGCCTGTTGTAGTTGGACGAACTGTTAAAACTAAAATGGAATTATCTAAAGCTATAGATGAATTAGGACTACCGGTTATAGCCAAACCAGATAATGGAGTTGGATCAGCTGCAACTTTTAAATTAAGTACAGAAGAGGATGTATTTCATTTTGAAGAAGAATGGGAAGAAGCACAAGTATACTTCTTAGAACCATATGTTGAAGGTGGCCTGCTTTGTACATTTGATGGTTTAGTAGATCAAAAAGGGAAAATTGTTTTCCAAACTAGCTTTACATATAATGTGCCAACTCTGGAACTCGTTAAGGGGCAGTTGGATTTAGCTTATGTGATTCAAAAAGAAATTGATCCGAAGCTCGAAGCTTATGGAAAGGCGATTGTGAAAGCTTTTGGTATGAAAGAACGCTTTTTCCATATCGAGTTTTTTAAATTAGAAGATGGGGATTATGTTGCACTTGAATATAATAACCGCTTAGCTGGAGGCTACACGATTGATATGTACAATTTCGCGTACTCAATTGATTTATTTGCTCAGTATGCGTCCATTGTCACTGGCAGAGAATTTACGAAGCCTGATGTCGAAAACCAGTTTTGTGTTGGTGTAACACAGCGTGATGTATATGAGTATGAACATGATACGAATGCTATTTATGAACGATTTGGAGACAGTGTAAAGTTTGAAAAGCGTATACCAGATGCGTTTGCGAAACTCCAAGGTAATCAATTTTATGCGATTAATGCAAATTCACAGGAAGAAGTCGATGAAATTATCCGATTTGTACATGAACGAAAAAATTACAGCATTGTAAACGTATAGGAATAGGGGATTTTTCAATGAATATAGAACTTTTAAACCATTGGAGTGGCGAATTAGGACGTGAAATGTATATGAACAGATATGGGCACAGTGGTATGCCAATCTTAGTTTTTCCTTCATCTGGGGGTACGCATTTTGAATACAATAATTTTGGAATGATTGATGTGTGTCATGAATTTATTGAATCCGGAAAAGTTCAGTTTTTTACACTCGCTAGTATAGATAGCGAAAGTTGGCTGCACGATTCAAAACCCGTGCATGACCGTGCATTAGCTCATGAAGCATATGATCGTTATGTTATTTCAGAAGCTATTCCATTTATAAAACATAAAACAGGTTGGTTTGATCCAATGATGACAACGGGTTGTAGTATGGGTGCATACCATGCGTTAAACTTTTTATTGAGACATCCGGATGTCTTCCAAGCAACCGTTGCACTTAGCGGTGTTTACGATGTGCGTTTCTTTTTTGGGGATTACGGAAATGATCCTCTAGTGTACGAAAATTCACCGAGTGATTATATATGGAATCAAAATGACGGCTGGTTTATTGATCGATATCGTTCCGCGGATATTATTATTTGTACCGGGTTAGGTGATTGGGAACAGGATGGGCTGCCTTCATACTTTACATTAAAAGAAGCATTCGAAGAAAAACAAATCCAAGCGTGGTTTGATGAGTGGGGCGAAGATGTTTCGCATGATTGGGTATGGTGGCGACGCCAAATGCCGTATTATTTAGGGGAATTATTTTAATAAATCAATAAAATAAACACAAAAAGCCTTGATGTTTTTCAAGGTTTTTTGTGTTGTAACGCCCGTTTATTCGATTACGATTTCTTTAGGAACGCTCTTGTTATTATTGAAATCGGTTGTATATAAACTAATTTTCTTACCTTTTACATCGTGATAATGAAATGGAAAGCTTATTTGTTGTTCGCTTCGAAATCTTTTATCAGTTGAATATTCACCCGTTTCATAATAACCATTTTTAAATTTATTACCGAAACTGTAATGTACAGCGCGAATTGTTTCATCTGCATAAGTAGTAAAATTAACACTGACTTCATTACTAGAAACCGTATACTGTAGTTTTTTGATTCCTCTTGGTTTGCTACTGACATTCGTTGTTGTCACTTTCTGGTCAATGGATGACAGGACTTTTCTGTCTTTAAGCACTTGAATGGTAATCAAGTAGGAAGAATTTTTTTTTAACCCTTGATAAACAGTGATATCAAAATCCTGATTATTTGATGGTAAGGTCATTTCATATTCTAACGAGTTCTCGTCTTCATCTGAAAAACTGGATGTACGTTGGCCGTTCACAAGAATCTCGATTTTTTCTCCATCCTCGAACCTCCAAGCAGTTCCTTGGAATTTAAATCCATGGTTAAATGGAACGAAACAATTGATGGCTATTTCTTCCTTATTTTTTTTAATTGTTGAGTTACTGGACTCTTTCTTACCTTTGTGTTGCTCATACTTTGATTGTGATGGTTGTGGCGATAATTGACTACAACTTGCCATGAGTAGGATCGATGCAAAAATTGTGAGTATGAATTTTTTCAAATGTCGTTACCTCTTTTCTTCATAGATATAAGCGTATTCAAGTATGGAACGAAATACAAGGGGAAATTCTAGTTTTCTTTTCTTGAATCTTGTGCAACTATGCATTACTTAAAGATCAGATAGAATTGTTAAACAGTCCAATTAATGGGCTATTTTGCAGGAGAATTAGAAAAAAAACCGAACTATTTTAAATGCAACTGTTATTTTTGGGAGGGGATATGATGATTTGTATAGATAAAAAGAAAACTGCTGAAAGATGGTTCAATGAATACTTTACCAAGGGGAATTTAGATGCATTAGACGATCTAACAACTGCAGATTTCGTGTATCACTCAAGAAATGGTGATAACTCAAGAGAAAAGATGAAGGAATTTATGAAATGGTATCATTCTGTTTTCCAAGACGATGAGTGGGAAATTGATGATTTTATTGAACAAGGACATAAATTAGTTGTTCGATATACTGGTTGGATGACCTATAAAGGTGGTTGGTTTAATATCCCATCTGACAATCAACGTGTTAAAGAAACGGGTATTATGATTTTTTTATTCGAAAATGGAAAAGTTAAAGAGCTATGGTGTGAAAACAGCGATGCTGCAATCCTATTTGAATTAGGAGCATTACAAGAAAACACTCATAAGGTCTTTTAATCCTTACTTTTTAAGAACGACTAGTAAAAGCAATGTATTTATTTATCTAAGATAGTTACTAGTTTAAATAAATAAAAGGGATTAATGTTAATTGTTGATTTTTTACAAAACACATTTTTGAAAAAGATTCTATGTAATTTAAAGACATTGAATTGGAGTGAAAGGTGGGAGACTCCTATGGGAGTAGCGGGAAGGGTGAGACCCCGCAGGCTTGCCGAGGAGGCTCAGCTCACGCCCCATGGAAAGCGAGCATCCTGTAACGGAAATCATCAACATTCTTTTTTTACAGAGTCTATAGATTAAATATTCCTTATCATTTTAAAGTCATGTCGTTCAACTAATATATTGATTAGTTGAAGATTTACTACTACGATAAACTTTGTACAAGAAAGTATGAGAGTAACATGTTAATTGTAGAAAGTTATGAACTAGATTTTTTCCACAGGTACATCCCTTATTCGATCGATGAATAAGGGTGTTTTGTTTCTAAAAAAGTTCTTATCATTTTATTTGTTTATTCGATTAATTTTTATTGAACTAAGTTCGACGGGGATATAAATCTTATTTTTAAGTACAACATTCCCCATTGAATCACATAGATTTTCAATTAATAATACAAATAAATTATTATTTGAATGTAATTCATGGTGTGAAGAAGGAAGAACTGTTTCTGTAAATTTTATTTCGATTGTTGATGAATGAATGAGATGATAAATATCTTCTTCAAGTATTTTTAGTACATTTTGCTCATCGTTGAGATTCATTTGATAAAGGGACGCTGTTTCACTTGGGAACATTGTAAAAGCATGTGCCACTATTTTATTTTTACTCTTATACCACCTATTAAATCGAATCATCACAGCTGAGTCTCGATTAAATATCTTTTTTATGTAATCATAATCGTCTGAAAAACTAATTTCAAAATATGCATCAATATCATCAATCGTTTCTGTACAACATTGAAAAACAGTATTATCTATTTTTTCTAAGCCAACACCTTTTACATTTACATTTTGTTTTATATAGTTCCCTTGTCCATGGATTGTTTCAATATAACCTTCCTCTTTTAATAAACCCAATGCTTGTCTTAGGGTCATCCTACTAACATTCATCATTTTAGAAAGTTCTGGTTCGGAAGGTAGCTTACTTCCAATCGGATAGACTCCCTCATTGATTAGTTTAAATAATTTTTCAAAAACCTCTACGTATAGAGGTGATTTTTTTTTATTTTCGGTAGACATAAACAACACTCCTTACAAATATTATATCGAGTTATAAATTAATCGCAATCTTGTCTATTTAAGGAGAAATGTAAGGAAGACTATTATTCTTTTAAATCAAGCTCCTAAAATGATTAAGAGGAAGAATATTCTGGAATTTAAGATTGTTGTTGCTTAATTTAATCTGTTGAAATATAATTTAAATAAATTAGACAACTAATTAGACAACTGTATTTCGTAGTATTATTTTTTACGCAATGAGATAAAAAAGAAATTTGTGAAAGCGAATACATTAAAAAATGAAATGAACAGATTACTTACTATCTAAAAGAGTAAGAATAGTACTGAAATAGTTTTTGGTCGTTAAAGGATTTAAAAGAATAGAATGGAGAGATTCATATGACAACACCACATAATACAGCGAAAGTTGGAGAAATTGCAAAAACAGTTCTAATGCCAGGAGATCCACTACGTGCGAAATATATTGCGGAAACATTTCTAGAAAATCCAGTGAAGTTTAATACTGTACGTAATATGTTTGGTTATACAGGAAGTTACAAAGGAAAACAAATATCTGTAATGGGATCTGGTATGGGAATGGGAAGTATTGGAATCTACTCATACGAGTTATATAAATTTTATGATGTGGAAAATATTATCCGTGTAGGTAGTGCAGGTGCTTATACAGACGAACTAAACATCCATGATATTGTGCTTGTAGATAGTGCTTGGAGTCAATCAACATTTGCAATGACTCAAGGTGGCGTAGATGGTGATATTCAGTACCCATCTGAGGTGTTAACGAAGAAAATTGAAGATACTGCAAAGCAAAACGGTACTCCTATTGTTAAAGGAAGAATACATTCGAGTGATGTATTTTATTATGAAAGTAATGTTCCAAATTATGTTGATTTTTATAATAATCATAAGTGTATTTGTACAGAAATGGAAAGCTTTGCATTATTCCATAATGCGAAAATGTTAGGAAAACAAGCGGCTTGTTTACTTACGATCTCAGATTCTTTAGTTACTCATGAGGAAATTAGTGCGGAAGCAAGACAAACTTCATTCAATAAAATGATGGAAATTGCATTAGAATCTTGTTTGTAAAGTTAAGGAATATGATAGCGCAACATACCTACAGACATGTAGTAATTGAAAATCAAGAACTGTTTCGACAGTTCTTTTTTTATTAGAGTGAGTTTGATGAGAGGGGATTAGTATACTTTGGTTAATGAAATGGGTTTAGATAATCAAATTTAGGAATAAGGGGATGGAGAAATTAAAACGTAATTTCCCCATCCAAAACATAGCGTTTTCTTATAAAAGATCACTTAACTGATCTATTTTTTTGAGCCACAGATCACCAAAATATTAAGCTTCATTAAAAAGCGAGGTATTAGCATATAACGCTGTAGAGCCTCCGGAGTGTACAAATAGAATATTATCGTCCGGCTTAAAGTAGCCTTTTTTTATTAAATCGATGAGACCCGCAGCAGCTTTACCTGTATATACTGGATCCAGTAAAATCCCTTCCGTTCTTGCCATTAGCTTGACAGCTTCGACCATTTCAGGAGTAGGGATAGCATAGCCTGGTCCGACATACTCATCAAAACACGTAACTGCATCACGAGGGATTTCATTAGGAATGCCAATGTGTACTGAAGTTTCTTTAACAATCTGAAAAACTTTCTCTTCTTGCTCTGTTTTTCCTCTACTTACGTTTATTCCAATTACTGGAATGTTACTGTGATTTCCGTAAAAACCAGCAACTAAACCTGCATGCATTCCGCCGCTACCGCTTACACAAACGACAGCATTCAAATTGACTCCTTGATCAAAAGACTGAGCCAAAATTTCCTGAGCACAAGCAGCATATCCCGTTGCACCAATTTCATTTGATCCTCCAACCGGAATTAAATAAGGTTTATTTCCTTCTTCCTTTACTTCTTGAGCTATTTTTTCCATTTCTTTCATCAGGTCAGTTCCATTAGGTACAACTATGACTTTTTCTGCGCCCAGTAAATGATAAAGAAAATAGTTACCATTGAAATCTGGTTCAGAATTCGTTAAAAGTCCTTCTTCCAATACAAGAATGCACTTCATTTTCTCTTTAACAGCAGCAGCAAGTGTTAAACGGCAATGATTTGATTGGATACCTCCACATGTAATTAATGTATCTGCACCCTTTTCCAATGCATCCGCAACAAGGAATTCTAGTTTTCTTGTTTTATTTCCTCCAGCTGTAAGCCCAAGTAAATCATCTCGTTTAATATAAATTGAAGGGCCTCCCAGAACTTCAGAAAAATGATGTAATTTTTCAATTGGTGTATTTGTTGGTGTATAACGCTTTCTAGGAAATTGCGCTAAATTCATATTAAAATTCCTCCTGTTTCTACTGTTTAAGACTAGACATATGTAAATGAAAGCAAAGAGAATATCAATCTGACGTTCTCTTTGCTTCCATTATGATTAAATCATAGAACTCGCTTCGATTTCAATCAAAGCATCTATAAAAAACCTTATTTTTCTTCAAATATCGGCAAAACGGTAGAAGATTTAATTTCCCTTAAAGCTAAACTTGTTTGAATTCTTGTTATTCCAAGCTGATTTAACTTCCGTATAAAGTTCTCTAATTCCTTTCGTTCTCTATTCGCAACTTTTAGTAGATAATCATACTCACCTGTTAATAAGTGGCACTCTAAAACTTCAGGCATGGATGTTAATTCTTTCTCTAACACTTCTAACTTATCGGCTTGATGGATATTTGTATTGATAAAAATAAAACAAAGTAAGTCAAAGCCTAGCTTTTCTTGATTTAAAATTGCTACGTGCCGGTCGATATATCCTTCGTTTTCTAATCGTTTAACTCTCGCGTGTGTAGCTGGTGGTGACAAATTTACATGTCGCGCTAGTTCTGTATTACTTATTTGAGCTTCCTTTTGTAACTTATCTAAAATTTTAATATCTACTTCATCTAACACTTTATTTCCTAGATGTTCCACTTCTATCTACTTCCTTTCAATTATTCGGAAAATGCTTTGAAAATACTTAGTAAGGTGAATTTTATTTCTTGAAATGTTATTTTTAATTATGATTATTTTGTATTTATTTCATTATACAAAATATTATACGGTGAAATAAATAATTGTGTTAAACTATTTAAAAATTAGAAAGGAATCACTGTAAAAAGTCTATTTAAACCTTAAAGAACAGTGAAAATAGGGGCTTTCGAAATGCCGATCTTTTATATATTGTTGCTATTATTAACAAGTTTGTTATGGGGAGGTAATTTTGTTGTTGGAAAATCACTTGTTGGTCATGCCTCTCCAATGACTTTAACGACCTTAAGATGGGGGATTGCAGTTATCGTCTTATTACCAATGGTATGGTGGAAAGAAAAGAAGATTTTACCCCCACGTAAAGCTATACTTCCATTAATCATGATGGGAGTAACAGGTGTTGTTCTTTTTAATCTTTTTCAATTTTTAGCATTGGAAAAGACAACTGCAACAAATGTTGGTTTAATTTCAACCCTTAATACTATTTCCATTGCTTTATTTTCATCTTTATTTTTAAAAGAAAAACTTAATTTCTTACAAATATTTTCGATGATTATTTCTTTCTTAGGGGTTATTCTTGTGCTTTCAAAAGGAGATATTAATCTATTATTTTCAATGAAGTTTAATTTAGGTGATTTATGGATGGTTATTGCCGTATGCATATGGGGAATCTACTCGGTTTGTAGTAGATGGGCAACGAGGCTAATATCACCTCTGATGTCTACACTATACTCAGGGATCTTTGGACTCCTTGTAATTATTCCTTTTAATCTCTCAGATTTTACACTAATAAAAATAAATGGTTCATTTATTTTCTCAACTTTATATACTGGGATTATTTCAACAGTCTTATGTATGGTGTTTTGGAATATTGGCGTTCAAAAAATTGGTGCAACTTCTGCAGGTATTTTCCTAAATTTCAATCCAATTTTCACAGCAATTTTAGCGTTTTTCTTATTAAATGAAAAAATGACGTGGATTCAAGGACTTGGGAGTATGATTGTTATAATTGGTAGCTTCTTATTCAATTACTTCAAAACAAGTAAAATCTCAAAAAATAAAGGGATACTAAAGAATGGAATCAAATCCTTAGCTTAGATACATTTCGGCTGTTGGGTAAAGAGGTCCAACTTGAAACATCGTTTGGTATTAAAAACTGTGTTGTTTTAATATGACGGAAGGATTATTCATAAAAATTTTAGCCACCTAGAAATAGGTGTTTTTTTTATGTCGGGGGAGAAGGGGAAGTATACATACAGCTCCTCCCTGATGTTTTTAGCAAGATAAGATTTATAGATTTGGTCGCACCCATAGTTTTGAAAAGTCTACATAACCAAACTGCTTAATTTGAATATTCATTAAATCAGCTGCAAAAGGTATTTGGCGTTTTTCATAATATAGTGGAATCATTATTGAATCTTCAATTAATGCCTTTTCAACTTTTAAATTTAATTCCGTCCATTCCAAAAATGGAGTATGTAGATATTCAGCCATGTAACTTGATATTGTTTCATTTGTTTTTATACTGTCTACTAGTGGTGAAAATCCATTGCGAAGAAAATAAAAAAATGAAAAATCTTGATTCATTTCAAAAATTTCACTATGGATGAATAGATCAACTTCATCCTTTGCGGATTTATTTAGGCTTTCTTCAAAGGATAGCCACTTTAGTTCCACGGGTATACCTTCTTTTTCTAACGTTTCCTTTAACCATAATGTTGTAGCCATGGTAAAATTTATGCCTTGTAGAATAATTGGTTCCTTAAAATGTGGACGATCGATTACAGGAATTTTATAATTTTGATTTTTTCCTATTAAACAGCTTTGATTATTTGATCTTATTCTTTCCGAAATATCGTTTAATTCATGTCGGTGCCTTGCTATTACATAATGTATATAATCTCGAACGTCTTTTTTTTGAATAGCAGAATTTCGAAACTTATTCATAATGACAACTCCAAAGCCAGAATCACTTTCTACTTGGAATGTGGAGCGATCCTCTAAGGTTGTTGAAGAACGATAGATCACATCAAAATCTTTAGGTACTTGAATGAATTCTACAACATCTAATAATGGTCTTTCTTGAAAATAGTCCTTAAAAGCGATTAATGTTGTTTTCTCATTGTTATTTTCACCAATAAAAAAAGAACCGGTACCATAAACAGAACCTTCCATTTCTTTATAAATACTAGCATTCATTGTTCCTAACATTTGCAGACAGTAGCTACAACCATTCGGAAAGTATAAATCAACTATGTGAGGAGTTATTGTACAAATATCTGTAATAGGTTCCCATAGTTTCTGGAAATATTTACTATTGCGAAGACGCTGTAAACAGTGAACAACGTCCTCTGCATGTAAAACTGAACCATCATGAAATTTTATATCCTTTTTTAAATAGAGTCGCAGCTTCGTTTCAGAAACATCCCAACTATGCACTAATTCAGGGTTAACTACGCCTTTTTCATCAACAAAAACTAAGCGATTATAAACATTTTCTACGATGTTTGCACTACCTAAATCGGCAGCCTCCAATGGATGAATTGTTAGAAATGGATATTTCCTAGGGATCACAAGTTTCTCTATATTGTTATTTTGATTATATCCAAGTTTCGTCCGAAATTTATTCATTAATCGTAGTTTACTATTGTTTGACCAGCTGCATGTCAAATATTTACTAATCGTTTCAACTGAAGAATTGTCCATCATCGTCATAACTTTTGCTTCATAAATTTCTTCAACATTTTTTAACCATTCTAATTTTGAAAGATTTCCTCTGCCATGGCCAGGTACATAATCAAGCCAACCATCATTTTTCCATTTTTGAAGTTTACGCGATGTTTGCTTTTCACTTAGTCCAAGGTATTCGGCAATCTCTTCTTGCTTCACATTCCCAGATGTTACAGCCTGCCATAAAATTAATAAACGATTATCCATCCGATCCTCCTTACTATAAAAGTGGACATTATAATTTTAATTGTCGGTTTTTATTTATTTTCGTCCAGTTTAATATACAAGAGTAGGGGGGAGGTTTACAATATGTTTTGGAAAGATTATCCACAAAATATTCGAGTTCGTTTAGTAACTTCATTTTTTAATCGCGCAGTATCATCGGCCGTTATGCCTTTTATGGCTTTATTTTTTGCACAAGAAATGAATAAAGTTTGGGCAGGTATCTTTTTAGTCCTTACAGTTTTTATAAGCTTTTTCGTTAATTTGATTGGGGGCTATTTATCAGATCGTTATCCTCGAAAAAGCATGTTAGTAGTTACTTCATCAATAAGTGCACTCATGTTCTTAACAATGACGATTAGTTTATTACCGGAAGAAAATATAATTTGGTTATTTTCATTTGCTTATGTTGTATTTATTGTGTCAAGTAGTTTAGGAAGACCAGCTATGAATGCGATAATCATCGATTCAACGACACCTGAAAATCGAAAATTAGTTTATTCAATTGATTATTGGCTCGTAAATTTATCAATGGCAATAGGAGCAGCTCTTGGGGGATTTCTATATTCAAACCATCAAATATTATTATTTACATTGCTGACAATTACTTCCTCCGTACTACCAATTTCTTATAGTATTTGGTTAATTGACGCATATACAAATCGACTTGAAAAACGAATAAACAATGTGCTCTTAGATCTAGTTCAAAACTATAAGCTAGCAATTCAAGATACACCGTTCTTAAAAGTTGTCATTGGTACAACGTTTATTGTTGCTGCTGAATTCTCTTTAAATAATTATGTAGGAGTTCGTTTATCGGAAACATTTAATTCAGTAACGATAGGAGATTTCCAATTAACTGGGGTCCGTATGTTAAGCCTTCTTAACATTGAAAATATGATCCTTGTTGTTTCATTAACATTTTTAGTTAATAGAATAACTGATCAGTTTAGTAAACAAAAAGTATTATTATTCGGACTTCTTATTTATGGAATTGGTTATGCAACTGTAACATCAGCTAATTTTCTTTTTATTTTAATTTTCTTTAATTTTATTTCAACAATAGGAGAACTAGTGTATTCACCAGTCTTAAATACATTACAATCAAACATGATTCCGGCTGATAAAAGGGGATCATACTCTGCACTTTCGAATACATCATATACTGGGGCAGACTTATTAGCACGTTCAAGTATCATTATTGGAGCGTATATAAATCCGTCGATGATGTCAGTTTATATCGGATTGATCGTGTTGATTGGAATTTTATTGATCTACTCAGGATTATTTGTAAAAAGTTATGTTTCTAAAAATAAAAAGAAGTTAACGTTTCCCTTTAATAATGGTTAATGAACTGCTTCGGTTATAAGAAGTAACACATGCGTTAATTAAAAATCACGAGTCGCAAAAGCGACTCGTTTTAAATTGAACAAACCTGTATGTGAGGTTTTATGCGAATAACTGATAAATTTAAGAACCACATATTATAAACGTAGGTTTTGATATAGATATTCATGTAGTATGGTCACTAAGAAAAATAATAAAAATATTCCAATAGGATATACTATTTTGGTATTGAAGTTGCTTTATGGAGGCAAATTTATGAAAAACCAAACGATCAACTTGCTTCAAATGTCATTTATCCTAATTGGTAGTACTGGACTTGTTAACCATGTCATTATCATTCCTATGGTATTGGACGTTTCAGGCCGTGATTCTTGGATAACCATTTTGTGCTCAGGCGTTTCTTTACTATTCTTGATACCGATTCTCTACTTAATTCAAAAACGTTTGAACGGAGTACAGTTGTTTCTTTGGCTAAAAGGGAATTTTGGTAGATTTATTACCTATCCATTAATGGCTATGGTACTCTTATACTTATTTTCCTCGGGTGTCGTCCTTTTAAAGGAAACATTAACCTTTTTATCGTTTTATCTCCCAATGACACCTAGAGTATTATTAGGAACCACTTTTTCAATTATCTGTTTTTATAATGCAAAGCACGGAATTCAATCCATAGGGTTAACGGCGGGTATTCTTCTCCCTCTTGTTATTTTATTAGGTTTCTTTGTCATGGCTGCGAATTTTCCGCATAAAGACTACACTTTATTAAAACCATTTTTAGAACACGGTACTTCTCCTGTTATAAAAGGCATGGTCTATCCAATATCAGGATTTGTAGAGTTTGCTTTTATCTTATTTTTTCATCAACACTTAAATGAAAAAATAAAGTTTACTACTTTAATTTGGATTGGAATCACTTTTGTAATCCTTACTCTTGGACCAACCATCGGTGCAATCTCAGAGTTTGGTCCATTCGTAGCTGCAAAGCAACGGTACCCAGCATTTGAAGAATGGAGGCTGGTATCAATTGGTCGGTATATTGAACATCTCGACTTTTTATCAGTTTATCAATGGTTTGTTGGAGCTTTCATTCGATTATCTCTTCTTACTTTTTTAGTCCCAGATATTCTTCAAGTTACAAATAAGAGGGTAAATAGTGGATTAAAACTTTTTTTTCTTGGGTGGGTCACTTTGTTATCCGTTTTGTCCATTAACGATACCTCTTTTTATTTGTTTTTATCCCGTCAATTTTTACCGGGTACTCTTATATTCATAACTTTTATGTTTATATTTTTAGCAATCCTCTCCATGTTTGTAAATAAAAAGAATGGAGGTAATGCCAATGAAGCGCAATAATGAACCTGATCAGGATAAGATGATGAAGGTTAAGTGGGATGAAGATATTATAAGAGGCTGGTTTGAAGGGGCGCAAGATGTTCTCTTCCAAAAACAGTTTATCGACAGTGGCAAACGTTATTTTCCTATTTTAACTATCTATTGCCAAAGTCTAATTGACACAAAAGAATTGAGAAAAACAATCATGCCTCATCTTCAAGAAGTGTTGGAAAATGGATTTTCCGGTGATGCAAAAGATTTGGAGTCAAAACTTGCTTTCCCTATCACTCCCGTTAAACCAGACTTTTCACAGGAAGACCTCGCCCAAAAAATTTTTGAAGGAGAAGTTCTTTTTTTTCTCACTTCATTTCGGCTGGTTTATTCAATCAAACTAGCAAACCTTCCTGCAAGATCTGTTGAAGCACCTAGTACAGAAGTGACACTTAGAGGGGGAAGGGACGGTTTTGTAGAAGAAATACAAACCAATATTGGATTAATTCGTAAAAGATTGAAAACATGCTCCCTTAGTTATGAGGAATTTGTTATTGGAACTAGAAGTAAAACCAGGGTTGCTGTTCTTTTTTTGAAAGATGTTATTTCACAAGATGTATTAGAAGAAGTACGAACCAAATTAAATAATATTGAAGTTGATGGCATTGTATCTTCTGATCAAATTGAAGAACTCATTACAGACCGTCCTTTCAGTCTCTTCCCTTTGTTAGAATATACGGGACGACCTGATTATGCTGTAAATTGCCTACTTTATGGACGTTTCGTTTTATTAGTGGAAGGCTCTCCGACTGCATCCATCGGACCTGTTACTCTTGTGTTTTTCGTAAATAATGCAGAGGATCAGCATTCGTCAGCGCCTTTTGCAAGCTTGGGAAGAGTATTGAGGACCTTCAGCTTAATTATTGCTGTTTTTCTACCGGGATTTTGGATTGCCTTAGTTGCTTATCATCCAGATCAAATACCATATACGTTGTTGGCAACACTGGCTTTGTCAAGAGAGGGAGTACCATTCCCAACTACATTAGAAGGATTTTTGATGATTTTTCTATTTGAGTTACTCAGAGAGGCTGGTCTTAGAATCCCTACAACTGTTGGTCAAACGTTATCCGTAGTAGGTGGTTTAATTATTGGGCAAGCTGCCATTAGCGCAGGATTGGCTTCTCCTGGTATTGTCGTAATGATGGCTATTTCTGTCGTTTCGACTTTTACATTAATCAACCAGTCGCTTTCGGGAACGTTAAGTATTATCCGGTATTTTGTCTATCTACTATCAAGCCTACTCGGAATAACAGGGCTTATATTTTCTATTTTTATTATTTGTGTTCATCTTGTGAATTTGCGTTCTTTTGGGGTTCCATTTATGGCTCCTTATTCTCCACTAGTACCAACTAGTTTGATACCGGCAACAATCCGAATTCGTTTTAGAAATATGATAAAGAGACCGAAAGAGCTTCATACGAACGATAGCACGAAAAAAAAGGGTGAGCAAAAAAGATGAGGAAAAAATTTTTTCTAAAAATACTTCTTATCGTATTTCCATCTATGTTCCTCTTAACAGGTTGTTGGGATACAAGAGAAGTAGAGCATGTATGGTACATGAATGCCCTAGGAGTGGACTATAAAAATAATCAATACGTGCTTTATCCTCAATTTATCAATTTTTCCACTTTTGCAAAACAAGAAACCACAATGCGGACACCACAGCCAATTTTTATTGGAAAAGGATCAGGGAAGGTTTTAGACCATTCAGCTTTTGATTTTTATAAAACGACTCAGCAAAGGGTATCTTGGGAGCACATTAATACAGTCGTTTTCTCCGAGAATGTATTAAAAAATGGAGATTTGGGGCAAATTGATGAATTCTTTGCTCGTTTCTTTCAGTTTAGGAATACGATGTGGGTATTTGGAACAAAGGAACCAATTGAAGAGGTTTTAACAACTGGAACCATCTTAAATCTATCACCCCTTTATACAGTAATGGATATTCCAAATGAAATGACTAAAAACTTTTCTCTTTTTAGTCCATTAATATTTTTCAAATTTCGTGCTTATTTATATGAGCCTGCGATGACCACACAAATCCCATTTTTATCAATTGCAAAGAAATGGAAATCAGACAAAGAAGATTTCCCATTATTAAATTATAGCGGTTCGGCTTTTGTAGCTTCAAAGCGCTACAAAGGGTATTTGTCTGAAAAAGACAGCCCTGGTTTAAAATGGATGGGCAAGGATTTTACCCGAGCACCGATCACATTAAAAAAAGAAGGGGAGCCCGTTACAGAAATTGTATTAAAAAAACCAAAAATCAAAACAGTAGGCTACATAAAAAACAACAAGCCGCATTTTCGAATGAAAATTCGCATAGAAGCAGATATTTTTCAGGTCGTAAAATATTTGCCTGTGAAAACTATTAAACAATTAGCTGAAAAAACATTGGAAAAGGAAATTGAAGATACTTACAAAAATGGGCTAAATAAAGGAATTGATGTTTATCAGCTATCACAAATACTTTATCGAAATAATGTAAAAGATTGGAAAAAATTTGAAAAGAACGGAATGGTCCCGCTTTCGCCATCATCCTTAACTGTAGATGCAGATGTGCAAATTATGACAAGCGGTCAATGGAAGTCCACCAATTTACAAAAGCCATTCTCACGAGAAAAATAATTGACTATTTATTTTAAAATAAAAAAGGCACCTTGCATCGTGCCTTTTTTCAAAGTGTTGAAATATATTAAAGACAAGTGTAATTTTTTGATGTACTATTAAGGAATTTAAATATTAATATGTTTTTATCAATGTTTATAAACCCATAAAACTTAAATTATAACTTAGATCTAAAGACTATTGATTAGAAAAATGAATTCAAATCTTAAAAAAGACGATGCTTATTTTCTTAATTTGTCGTTCAAACTATTAATAATTTGTTAGTAAAGGAATTTATTTTTCAACAGTATGAAAAAAAGGCACTTTTCAACGTGCCTTTCAGTGTGTAGACAAAGTCTTATTTATCTGATTTTCAGACTGATTGAAAACGTTTGTCTTTCGAGGCGCGAAGCCTGGCGAGGAGCGGAGTTACC
>NZ_NCTA01000012.1 GCF_002156865.1 Gottfriedia luciferensis
CAGGATGCTCGCTTTCCATGGGGCGTGAGCTGAGCCTCCTCGGCAAGCCTGCGGGGTCTCACCCTTCCCGCTACTCCCATAGGAGTCTCCCACCTTCCACTCCAATCAATGTCTTTAAATTGTATAAAACCTTTCTCATAAATTTGTATTTTAAATATCAACAATTAACATTAACAGAGCAAAAATAAAAAGAAGAAGAGAAGAAATTACTTATTGAGGTTTTTGGAGAATGTTAGTGATTTAGAAGAATCATAGGTTTCGTTACTTTTTATCTAGAAATGTGCATAAAAAAAATCCCAAGCAAAGGCTTGAGATTTTAATATTATTTTAAATAACGGCTTGGAATTTTATCAATGTTTTCTAACATGATACCAGTACCAACTGCTACACATTGCATTGGATCTTCTGCAATGAAAACAGGTACTTTTAATTCTTCAGCAAGTAAAGTGTCGATTCCATGAAGTAGCGCTCCGCCACCAGTTAGAATCACTCCACGGTCAATAATATCAGCTGATAATTCAGGTGGTGTACGTTCTAACACAGTTTTTGCAGCTTGTACAATTAAGTAAACTGGTTCACTTAATGCCTTTTGAATTTCATCAGAATATACAGTAATTGTTCTTGGTAATCCAGTTACCATGTCACGACCACGGATATCGATTGATTCATTTCTTGCACCAGGGAAAACAGTTCCTACTTCAATCTTAATTTGTTCAGCAGTGCGCTCTCCAATTAGCAGTTTGTATTCACGCTTGATATAGTTTAAGATCTCCATATCAAACTTGTCCCCTGCCATTTTAATTGAAGAGGCGGTGACGATATCTCCCATCGATAAAACAGCGATATCGGTTGTCCCACCGCCAATATCAATTACCATGTTACCACTTGGTTGGAATATATCCATTCCAGCTCCAATTGCTGCAACTTTAGGTTCTTCTTCAAGATACACTTGTTTACCACCGCTCTTTTCAGCAGCTTCACGAATTGCTTTTTGCTCTACAGATGTGATGTTTGTTGGACAACAAATCAAAATACGCGGTTTTGACATAAATCCTTTTACATCTAATTTATTAATAAAATAACGTAGCATTGCTTCAGTAATATCAAAGTCAGCAATAACACCGTCTTTTAATGGACGAATTGCTACGATATTACCTGGTGTACGACCTACCATGCGGCTTGCTTCCTCACCTACTGCTAATACTTTTCCGCTATTACGCTCTATTGCAACTACAGAAGGCTCGTTTAAAACGATTCCTTTACCTTTTACATGTATTAAGACATTGGCTGTACCAAGATCTATTCCGATATCCTTAGAAAACATTCCTTTTGGCTCCTCCTTATTCACTATACTCATGAGCAGTTCCCCGAATACGTGCTATACCAAAATATAATTTTACCATAAACAACTGCTTTTAGTAATTAATTTCTTGTGAACAGGAGGTTAAATATTTTTAATTTTGTTTTCAAGGCTCAGAAACCCTACTTAGTAACTTTCTCAACGTCTTCTTTTTGATACTTTTGCTTTGTAGCCTCTCCACCGCGTAAGTGACGAATTGATTTGTGGTAATCCAGTATTTCTTTTACTTCGTTTGCCAAATCAGGATTAATTTCCGGAAGGCGTTCAGTTAAATCTTTGTGTACTGTACTTTTGGACACACCAAACTCTTTAGCTATTACACGTACTGTTTTCTTCGTCTCCACGATATATTTCCCAATCTTGATCGTTCTCTCTTTGATGTAATCGTGCACACTGCTCTCCTCCTCTAAATGGATGTGAGAAGCGTGAAATGAGACTCGTTTTGACTGACTAAGCTGCTCTTTTTCCTGCTCTGACTGACCTGCTGAGGTACATTTATTTTGACTAGGTAGAAAATCCACGATCCCTCACCTCAAACACCTCTTTGATGGGTTTATAACATTGTATTAGCAAAATCTTATAACTATGCACAATTATCAGAAAAAAACAAGTGCCCAACACATATGGGGTATGATTCCCCCGTGTTGGGCACTTTGTGAAATGCTTTAAATTATTATTGTTGCATTTTATCCGATGGTTTATCTAAACTATCATCTGAAACATTTCCAGAAGTATTCATTGTATTTGAATCTTTTGATTCGCTTTTAGTATTTTCAGAACTAACAATTGATGAAACCGTTTGTCCTTGATATTTTTCTGGGTTAATCGCTACGCCGTCTTTGCGTAACTCGTAGTGTACATGAATCCCATTTTCTTTACCAATTAGAGCTGTTCCTGCAGTACCTAGAACTTGTCCTTGCGAAATTTTAGTTCCTGGTTCAACACTAACAGATTTTAAACTTTGGTAATATGAAACTAGTCCATTGCCACTTTCTACTACAACTACATAACCTAGCTCAGCATCTTTTTGTGCTTTTGTTACAGTTCCGCTAAGAGCTGCTGTAACATCAAATTCTTTTCCACTTTTATCAACTAGATCCATACCTGTGTTGATTGTAAACGTGTTATTATCCATTTGGATTAAAGAATTTTGTTGCTCATCTTTTGAAGCTGAATCATCATAATAATGACTTTTCACTTGAACTGTTGCATCCTTCGCAACCGGATAAGCTAATTTTTCTTCCTGTTGTGAAGCTGGTATTGCATCTGGCTCCCTGTTATCAACTGATGTTCCAGTTTGATTGGTTGGAGTAGGAGCATTACTATATTGATACCATAATGCACCTGTTAGAATTATTGCTGCACTCACTAAATAAATTGCTGGGACTACCCAACGCTTTCTTAACATTTTAACGACTTTTTGAGAAGTTTTTTTGTTTTGTTCCTCTCTCATCCTTATCACCTCTGCAATCATTGTCAACAGATTCCAGAAATTATATACGCAATTTAGAAAATTTTAGTTCGACAAAATTCTTATTTTTCCACACAATTTAAAACTAACCCACATTTATCCACAAATTATTAAAGAAATACTAACAAATGAAAGCGATTTATCCACAAATCAATAAAACTTATACACATTATTTGGGGATAAGTATAAATAAGTTATTATGAATATCAAAAAATATTTTTCTTGCATTTTTCTTTTTTACAAAATATAATCACACTACAAGCTTGTACGATGTATTAAAAAATTAAACTTTAAAAAATTAATTCAAGTTATTATATATTTTTTGCGATGATGAAGAAGAGTAAATTATATGAATGTTTCAGAGAGCTGACGGTTGGTGCAAGTCAGTACGGACATATTTTTGAATGGGCTTCTGAGCACCCAAACCGAACCATATTCACTTATGCAGTAGGCTTTGGCGGACGTCTCACCGATAAAAGAGACAGGTATTCAAACATTTGTTTCGATACTGCTTTTTGTCACAAGGTAGTTCAATTCAATTGTTTTGATACTGCAAAGTGAGTCTGTTCGGTACAGACTAATTAAGGTGGCACCACGGGAGTCCTCGTCCTTTTTATAAGGCGGGGACTCTTTTTTGTGCCCAAAAATAAGGAGAGAATTTTAAAAATGTTATTTACTAAGAAAAAAATCATATCCATTTCATTACTACTTACTCTTGGATTAGCTGGCTGTGGAAATCAAGCAAATCAAGCTAATCGTACGTCCAATGACCATACACTACATTTAATGGATACTTCAGATATCGTAAATCTAGATAGCTCTTTAGCTTTAGATGGTCCTTCATTAAACGCATTAAATAGTGTTATGGAAGGTCTTTATATGCCAAATGAAAAAGGAGAATATGTTCCTGCTGCTGCTACTTCATATAAAGTAAGTGCAGATGGTAAGGTCTATACTTTTACATTAAGAGACGCAAAGTACTCAAACGGAGATAAAGTAACGGCTAACGATTTCGTTTTTGCAATGAAACGTGCAGTCGATCCAAAAACAAAAGCTCAATTTGCATATGATCTATATGATATTGAAAATGCAAAAGAAATTAACCAAGGAAAACTATCTGTGGATAAATTGGGGGTAACTGCGTTAGATGATAAAACATTACAAATCAAACTAGACCGTCCAATTCCATATTTCATTCAATTAACTAGTTTACCTATGTATTTCCCTCTAAACGAAAAGTTCGTTAAAGAACAAGGCAGCAAATATGGTTTAGAGGCAGATACAACTTTATATAACGGTCCTTATGTAGTTAGCAAATGGGAACATGAAGCTGGATTTACAATGAAAAAAAATCCACAATACTACGATAAAGATAAAGTACACGTTAACACAATTGACGTTAAGGTCATGAAAGAAACAACAACAGCAGTTAATCTTTATGAAACTGGTGAACTTGATCAAGCAATTATCGATTCTAGCGTAATCGATCGTTATAAAGGAAATAGTGAATTAAAAAAATTAGCGATGCCGATTGTGTCTTATATTAGCTTTAATCAAAAAAATCCACTTTTAGCGAATGAAAAAGCACGTAAAGCAATTGCAAATGGATTTAATAAAGAGGATATCAGTACGACACTTTTAAATGATGGATCAATTCCAACTGACCGAATCATTCCAAAAGGTCTAGTAAAGGACTCTAAAGGTGTTGATTTTGTTAGCAAGACAACTCATCCATCTACAGTTAACTTAGAAAAAGCAAAAACACTATTTAAAGAAGCTCTTGCTGAAAGTGGAAAATCGAAAGCTACTATTTCATTACTAGTAAGTGATAGCAATACATCACGAAAAATCGGTGAATATTTAAAATCACAATTAGAAACAAATTTAAAGGGCTTAACAGTTAACATTACCGTTCAACCAGCTCAGCAAAAATTCGAATTACGTCAACAAGGTAATTATGATCTTTCTTTAGATACATGGGGTGCAGATTATCCAGACCCAACAACTTACCTAGAGTTATTCACATCTAACTCTGCTTTGAATGTATTAAACTATAAAAATAAACAATATGATGACTTCTTACAAAAGGCTAATACAGTAAGTCTTCAAAATGAATCAGAGCGCACTCAGCTCCTTCATCAAGCAGAAGACACTCTATTAAACGACTTTGCTATCGCTCCAGTTTACCAAGCAGGCTATGTGTACTTACAGAAGGCAAATGTAGCGAATATTAAAGTTAGACCGTTTGTTGGATACTTTTATTATAAGTATGCTGAGAAGCGTTAAGGGCAGGATAGAGGAAGCACAGGAAGGGCAGGAAGGCTTTGTTTGGAGCTGTGATTAAACTATGAGATTCTGCAATTAAATTGGGGAAAACTGCAATTAAATTTGGCGATTTTGCAATTAAACTTAGTACTGCAAATAAAATTGGCAAATCCGCAATTAAATTTGGGGATTCTGCAAATAAAAATAGCAAATCTGCAAATAAAGATTGCAAATCTGCAATTAAAATTGGCAAATCTGCAATTAAATTTGCAAAGTTTGCATATCTAGTGACCTTTTAATGAAAGAGCACTCTAAATGGACTGAATCTAGTTCAATTTAGAGTGCTTTTTCCTCTTTTCTTTAATATATGAAGAAAAACAGACCATGGAGGTCTGTTTTTTATTGCAATTTATCATAATCTTTCTTACTAAGCTTTGTTATGTTAACGCCTTTGTAGTAATACTTAACGATGTCATCGTATGTTTTTCCTTGTTTAGCGAGTTCGTTTGCACCGTATTGGCTCATTCCTACTCCGTGACCGTATCCTTTTGTTGTGATGATGATTTCATCGCCTTTTCTTTCCCATGAAAAGTCGGTTGAACGTAGATTAAGTTTTTCACGGATTTCTTTACCTGTGAGTGTTTTTTTACCAAACGCTACTTTTTCTACTCGATTACTATTTGTTCTGGCTATTACTTTCCCTATATCTGATTTATTGATTTTGACATTAAGCTTCTGTTCGAAATCATTGATGGAAACTGCTTTTGTTGCAATGTAATCTGGTGCAACCGAATCCCAAGGGCTTGGTACACTTTTTAAATATGGTGCGCTATTATTCCAATATTCCTCAGAGTTTTCCGTGTATCCATTACTTGATGAGAAGAATGAGGCTGTGATAGGTTGTCCATCGTACGTTAATATTTGTCCTTCTGTAGCTTTTACTGCTCTTTCAATCTTAGCTATGTTTGCTTCGTATTGGGCGCCGTATCTTTTCTTTAGATCATCTCGATCCTGGAAGACTTGAAATTGAACAGTGTCATCGACAATTCCACCTTCTTCGAGTGGTTTGCCTTCTTTTAATCGTTTAATGATGAATGTTCTTGCACTCAAACTTTGAGCTTTTAATGCTTCTAATTCAAATTTTGCGGGCATTTCTGATGCAACAACCCCAAGTACGTATTCTTCGATAGGTAGTTTTTCGACTTTTTGTGTTTTTGTTCTAAAAACTGAAATACTTAGATTGTCATTTTTGTTCGCTATTGCAGCTTGGTTTGCTTTTTTCTGTAACTGATCAACTAATCTACCATCTGTTTGGCTATGAAACGGTAGAACAAGCAATGTAGGGATAATAATAACGACTGAGCAAGTAGTTAATCCGGCTGTGATTAATGTTTTAAATGATTTCATATTTTCCTCCTATCCATTCAAAAACAAACTATAAGTGACAATTTTCAACTAATTGTCGTTCTAGTTTTAATTTATGAGCATGGACAAGCATTTAGAACATTATTGTTTTTTACATATTAACTTTAATATTTTTTGCTATTTTTAGAATATTTTATAAGGTTTCTGTCTATAACTTATAGTAGAAAGTTGTAAGGAAATGCAAAATGCCCGACTCTATGTGGGATAGCACAAAGTGTCAGGCATTTGAATGAGTTTTTAGTTTACGCTTGTAAATCTTTAAGTGTTTCTTCCTCTACTGCTGTGCTTGGTTCGTTTACACGTTCAATGTCCGCTCCAAGTGCAGCAAGCTTTTCATGGAAATTTACATAACCACGATCTAAGTGTTTTAATTCAGTGACGCGAGTATATCCATCAACAACAAGACCAGCAAGGATAAGTGACGCAGCAGCACGTAAATCTGTTGCAGCTACTTCTGCCCCTTGAAGATCGTTTGGTCCGTGAATGATTGTTGAGCGACCCTCAATTTTAATGTTTGCATTCATGCGACGGAATTCTTCAACGTGCATAAAGCGATTTTCGAATACAGTTTCAGTAATCATGCCTGTTCCACTAGCTTTTAATAGAAGTGCCATCATTTGTGATTGCATGTCTGTTGGGAAGCCCGGATGAGGCATTGTTTTGATGTCTACAGGTTTTAAGTTATCTGTTCCAATTACACGAAGACCTTCTTCTTCTTCGATAATTGTAACACCCATCTCACGCATTTTAGCTACAACTGAGCTTAAGTGCTCTGGGACTGCATTTTCAATTAATACATTACCATTTGTGATTGCTGCAGCAACCATAAATGTTCCCGCTTCGATGCGGTCAGGAATAATGTGATGTGTTGTACCAAATAATGTCGGTACCCCTTCAATGCGAATTGTGCCTGTTCCAGCACCACGAACTTTTCCACCCATTGCGTTGATGAAGTTCGCTAAGTCAACAATTTCAGGTTCTTTTGCAGCATTTTCAAGAACTGTTGTTCCTTGAGCAAGTGCCGCTGCAGACATAATGTTTTCTGTTGCTCCTACACTTGGGAAATCTAAATAGATTTTTGCCCCTTTTAAACGACCGTTTGATTTTGCTTCTACAAAACCATTTCCAACCGTAATTTGAGCTCCCATCGCTTCGAACCCTTTTAAATGCTGTTCAATTGGTCTCGATCCAATTGCACATCCACCAGGTAACGCTACACGTGCATGACCATTTCTTGCTAAAAGTGGTCCCATTACAAGAATCGATGCTCGCATTTTACGAACATATTCGAATGGTGCTTCAACATGCAAATCTTTTGATGCATCGACCGTTACTGTATTATTTTTAAACTCAACCTCTGTATTCAAATTACGAAGAACTTCGTTAATCGTGTAAACATCAGATAGAGTTGGTACGTCATGAATTATGTTTTTTCCTTCACTAGCTAGTAGCGCTGCAGCAAGAACTGGTAAGACAGCATTTTTTGCACCCTCTACTCGAACTGTGCCTTGAAGCTGTTTCCCGCCACGGACAATGATTTTATCCAAGCTTTTCCCCTCCGTGTCCTAAAATAGATCTATCAATATTCTACTGTTATAATCGGTGTTCCAATAATGATCGTCGTCGAATTATCAACTTTGTCTTCACGTATTGCAATTTGTAAATTGATTTTTTTGCCGTTTGCAATCAGAGCGTCATTCCACTGTTCAGTATATGCTGAAACAGAGACGAATGCCCCTTCTTTTATTTCTTCAATTTTTTTGGCTTTAAAAGTCTCCAAAAAATCATTTTTTGCACCCTGCAAAACACCTTCAAGTTTACCATTCATTGTCCCTTTAATACAAGTAAAAAAAGTAGGTTCTTTACTAAAAATATTTTCCATCGAGTTTTTAATTAGATTTTTTGTTTCTTTTTCAGTTTGCTGGTCCCATTTAGTCCCGCTGATTTCATAAATGACATAGCTACTACTTCTACCAGTAGACGTAACAACTATTCTTTCTGTGACAAATTGACGGTTAAATGTACCAATTATTTTTTTCCCATTGTCTTGTTCAGTCCATTTGAAATTTTGAAAATTATTTTTATATACACCGATTACTTTTGCAACAGAAGTCTTAATTTTAGCCTCTCTTGCATATAAATTCCAACTTGTAATCGAAATGTCTTTTTTATTTAATACATTTGAAAAACGGTTTAATTGGCCTACACCCGAGTCAGCCATACTCACTTTATTCGAATTAAAAAATAAAGCAGAAGCTACACTAATTGCAATTAGAAATAAGTACACTATTTTTTTCATAAAAAAATCCCCTCTCTCTACTTCCATTTTTCACAGGTAAAGAGGGGTTTATACTGTGTATCGTAACATACTTTTTGACAAATTATTTCAATAGGTATGTAATGTTTTTTGCATACTGTAAATAATCTAAGAAAAAACTACTTACAGCTGAAGATATTGTAATCGTAAGTAACACCATAAAAAGTCGAATTTGGGCGACATGACCTTTTTTCATAATACTTTCCCATTTAATTGCTGTTAAAGCCCACCAAGTTAAAATAATGAAAAGTAAATGGACAATAATAGCTAATGCCGCTTCTGTTCCAACCAAAGCTTCCATTTTCCTGCCCCTTTTCGTTTTGATCTAAAATAAATATAAAAAAAGTGTAGGATTAACCCTACACTTTTAGTCTAAATATATTTTACGCCATAAAGAAATCTTTCACAATGTTTAGCTTATGGAATACATCTAAAGCTAAAGATGGTTTAATCCCTAACACAATGGTTAAGACTACACAAACCAATACGACAAATAGATGCGTTTTTGGAAGTACGACTTTGCGTTCTTCGCCACTTCTAAAGAAGACATTTTGAAGAATTCCAAAATAGTAAAAATAAGATACAACAGTAGTTAAAAGTAAAATTCCACCTAAAACATAGTTTCCTTTTACTTGGACAAAAGCACCCATAAAGATGTTTAGTTTCCCAATAAATCCTGAAGTAAGTGGAATACCTGCTAGCGATAGGACAAAGATTGTCAATGCTACAGATAGAATTGGATTCGTTTTAACAAGTCCTGCAAATGACGCTAGTGAATCTGATCCTCTTTGTTGTTGTACATTATAAACAATTGTTAATATACCAATTGTCATGAACGTATAAGCTAATAAATAGAACCAAATACTTTCAAACATAAATGGTGAGATACTTACAAAAGCAACTAGAACATAACCTCCGTGTGCAATTCCTGAGTAAGCAAGTATGCGTTTAAGATTGTTTTGTTTTAGGGCAATTGTATTACCTAGAATCATTGATAATGCAGCCAATACAGCGATTACTGGTGACAACACTTCAAATACTGATTTTTGTTCCTTCATCAATAATGCGCCTGCAAATATTGATAAGAAAACACGTAGGACGATGATAAATCCACCAGTTTTTGAAACTGTTGCTAAGAACGCAGTAACAGGTGTAGGTGCTCCCTCATAAACGTCTGGTGCCCACATATGGAATGGAACAGAAGCAAGTTTGAATGATAGACCTACGAATACTAATACAAATGCTAGAATTAAAAGGAATTCATTGCTACTTGCAACTCCTTGAGATAGCACCATATTCATTTCTGTGATATTTGTTGTACCTGTTAAGCCATAAGTATAGCTTAATCCAAATAATGTAATAGCAGTTGATATACCACCATTAATCACGTACTTTAGAGCAGCCTCAGAAGAACCCTCTCTTCTCTTTTGAATCCCAACTAAAATATAAGAAGAAATTGAAAGAAGCTCTAGTCCAACAAATAAAGTAATTAAATCGCTACTAGAAGCCATATACATCGTTCCAAGTAATGCTGTAATGAACAATGTATAGTATTCTGATCGTTCAGCGATTGTTTGATCACCAAGAGCAAGTAGTAAGATTAAAATTGCTCCTATTAATAAAACTGTTTTAAAAAGTAACCCGAATGAATCAAGCTTAAATGAACCAGCTAAAAGACTTGTTGGTCCATGAGAATATAGCGTAAATGTCCAAATTAGCGATGCTACTATACTTAGTAAACCAATCCAACCTAGTACTTTACGATTTGTATTTTTAGGTAATAAGAGTTCAAGAGTTAATAGAAGAAGCACGGCAGCTACTAGAATGATCTCAGGACCCATAGTTCCCCATTGAAATTCAGATAATGCTTTCCAAGTCATCTTCTACACACCTCTAATCCCTTGAATGATAAAATCCACTGATGAAACAATCATGTCATTTACGAATGCTGGGTATACACCAAGCAGAACAATCGCAAACACTAAAATGACTGAAGCAATTGCTTCGCGTTTTGATAAATCAGTGAATGACGAAATAAATTCACTATTTTTTCCAAAGCTTAATTGTAGAATTGCTCTTAAGATATAAGCTGCAGTTAAAATGATACCAAGCGTACCAACAGCTGCAATTGCTTTATGATTTTGGAAAAGACCAACAAACGATAGCCATTCCCCTACAAATCCCGATAGACCAGGCAATCCTAGTGATGCCATACCACCAAATAGTAATAATCCAGCAAGTCTAGGCGTTACTTTTGATAAACCTGAAATACGATCAAAGCTAGTCGAATCCCCGCGGTTTTCTAGCATGCCAACAATTAAAAATAGTAGTGCAGCGATTAAACCATGTGATACTGATTGTAAAATTGCACCTTGAATTCCAGCACTATTCATTGCCGCTAATCCAATGATTACAATCCCCATATGCGAGAAACTTGAGTAAGCTAGTACTGAGCGTAATTCTTTCTGAATTAGAGCAATATAAGCCCCGTAAAGTAAGTTAATTACACCGATTATTGCAAGAGCTACAGACATTTTTTCAAATTGGTCTGGGAAAATGCCTAAAGCAAATCGAATTAAACCGTAAGTTCCAATTTTTAATAGGATACCTGCGTGAATGATAACAACAGCAGGATTTGCTTGTGTATGGACATTCACCATCCATCGATGGAACGGGAATAATGGTAGCTTAATTGCAAATGCAATCAATAAACAGATTAATAGAACCATTTTCAAATGATCTGAAATTGGACTGATTGTGTTTTGACCCATTGGAATGATATTCGCTAAAAGTTCATAGTTTGTAGTGCCTGTACGAGCGAATAAGACTGCAATAACAAATAATAAGAATGCAGATCCTAAGCCATTATAAATTAAAAATTGGTAACCTGCTTTTTCACTATCAAAGCGTCCCCATTTTCCAATTAAGAAGAACATTGGAATAAGCGTTAACTCAAAGAATAAGAAGAATAACACTAGGTTTTGAGCAGCAAAAACACCATACATTCCTACTTGAAGGATAAATAGTAATTGATAAAAGCCCTTAGAACCTTTATTAATTGAGTAACCTGCGATTACAGCGATTAATGAGATGATACCAGTTAGTAAAATCATTACTAGTGATAGACCATCTACACCAAGCTCAAATTTCACTTCAAATAATCTAGTTGAACCAGCGAAAAACTTTCCAAATGAAAACCAATCATATGAAATCGCCCAATCCTTTAAATTAGATTGATTTTGACCTGCGATATAAGCAAGCACTGTTACCACAAACGATAAAATTGCAGTTGCTAATGCCCAAAGCTTATAAGAATTCTTTGGAGCAAAAGAAACAAGTAATAATCCTAATAGAGGTAAGAAAACAACCCACAATAAGAAATGAGAAACCATCATAAGTTGTACCCCCCTGTCACAACAATTGCTAATAAAATAAGCGCAAGACCAAGTAGTGTAATGAATCCATAAGTTTGAACTTGACCACTTTGTAATCTTGAACCAATACCACCGATCGTACTAACAATTCCTTTTATGAAAATGGCAATACCTTCAACTACAAAACGTTCAATTGCATACATTACATGACCGATTGCATACATACCTTTTACGATTGAAACGTTATATAGTTCATCGATGTAGTATTTATTAAGAAGTATTTCATAGAATAAGCCAGCTTCTTCGTTCTTAGTTTCTTTCGCTTTTCTACCATACATATTATAAGCAAGCATAATACCCGCTAACGAAACTAATGTCGCCACGATCATGATCCAAACTGGTTCATGGTTATGTTCAGTGATTGTAAATGGCACTCCATCTAATAAAAACTCGTTTAAGTGTCTACCAAAGAAAGGTGTATTAATGTAACCTGCAAAAATCGCTAAGATACCTAATAAAGACATTGGGAGAACCATTGACTTTGGTGACTCGTGAGCACCTTTAGTCTTTTCTTCGCCTGTGAAAACTAAGAAATATAATCTGAACATATAGAAAGAAGTAAAGAATGCTGCTGTTAAAGCAACAAAGAATAAAACGTAACTTCCATTTTCCCAAGTTGCAGCTAAAATTTCATCTTTACTGAAGAAACCTGATAATAAAGGAACTCCTGTAATTGCTAAAGTACCAATTAAGAATAGTGCAGATGTCCATTTCATTTTTTGACGTAATCCACCCATTTTAAAGATATCTTGAGTGTGTACCGCATGAATGACACTACCTGCTGCTAAGAATAATAAAGCTTTAAAGAACGCATGCGTAGTTAAGTGGAAAATACTCGCAGTATATCCACCTACTCCAAGTGCTAGCATCATATACCCTAATTGACTGACTGTAGAATAAGCCAATACGCGTTTTATATCTCTTTGTACAAGACCAATACTTGCAGCAAAAATAGCCGTAAATCCTCCTACAATTGCAACAACCGTTAAAGCAGTTCCACTTGCAAGAAAGATTGGGTAAGCCGTTGCTACTAAGTAAACTCCGGCTGCAACCATTGTTGCTGCATGGATTAATGCTGAAACTGGTGTTGGGCCTTCCATCGCGTCAGGAAGCCATGTATGAAGTGGGAATTGACCTGATTTACCCATTGCTCCGATGAAAATTAAAATGGCAATTAGTGTTAACATCCCAGCGCTTACTTGCCCACCTTGGATTACACTGAAGATTTGATCGAAATCAAAGCTCTTTGTCTTCCAAAATAAAAGCACCATTCCAATGAATAAGCCAACGTCACCTATTCTTGTCATAATAAACGCTTTTTTAGCTGCTGCTTTCGCTTCTTCCTTATAGAAGTAGAAACCAACAAGTAAAAATGATCCTAGACCTACTAATTCCCAGAATACATAAAGTTGTAGAATACTAGGTGATATTACAAGTGCTAGCATCGCAAATGTAAATAATCCTAAATAAGCGAAGAATACCGTTATACGGTCGTCCTCTTCCATATAAGCAGTCGAATAAATATGTACTAATGTACTAACAAAGGTAACAATAACTAACATTAGCGCATTTAGTGCACTTACTACATATCCAACGTGAATATCGACATTCCCTATTGTTAACCAAGTATATAATTTTTGCACTGTTTCCCCTTGTAGACGGTCAAATAAGACGAACAAGGAGATGATGAATGAGATTCCTGTTAAAGTTGCCCCTAAAATCCCACTACTTTTCTTTCCTTTTGTACCAGCTAATATTAGGATTAGAAACGAAATTAGCGGAAGTACTGGAACAAGCCAAGCATACTGCATCATCAAATTCCACCTCCTAGTTATCTTTTCAATGAATCAGCTTCATCGATATTGACTGTCTGACGATGACGATACCATGCAATTAAGATTGCAACGCCTACTGCAGCTTCAGCAGCTGCAACTGAAATCGTAAATAATGAGAAAATTTGTCCTGTTAAAGATGGTGCAACCCCAAGTTTACTAAATGCTACTAAGTTAATATTCGCAGCGTTTAGCATTAACTCGATACAAATTAACACGATTACCGTGTTACGTTTTGTTAATGCACCATATAAACCGATACAAAATAAAATAAGCGCTAAAAGAAGATAAGCATTAATTGGAACTGAACTCATTCCTTCGTACCCTCCTCTTTTGAATCATCTGATTTTGCTAAAATAATCGCACCTACTAATGCAATTAGTAACAATACTGACATTACTTCAAACGGTATAATATGTTTTGAAAATAATTCTAATCCAATATTTTTCGTATTGTTTGTTGCTAAATCAACATCTTGCGCATCAATTGAAAGCCCATTTACACCTAAAAACATGACTCCACCAAATGCAACAATACCAATCAATGCCGCAATATTTCTCCAATTTCTTTTTGGTTTTTCACTTTCGATATCATGCTTTGTTAACATGATTCCAAAAATCATTAGGATTGTAACTGCACCTGAGTAAATAAGAATCTGTACAACGGCTACAAATTCCGCTGAAAGAAGGACATAAATACCTGCAATACTAATGAATGTTAAAACAAGAGAAAGCATCATATGCATAACTTTCGTTGAATTTAACATCATGACTCCACCTAAGATTGCTGAAAGAGAAAGAAGAAAGAAAGCAACTACAAAACCACTCATGCTTTATTCTCCTTTCGAATGTTTTGATCGTTTTCATCAAGCCATTGAAGGTCTTTAAACAATTCATCACGTGAATATTCAGCTAGTTCAAAGTTATTTGTCATAATAATTGCCTCTGTAGGACAAACCTCAGTACATAAATCACATAAAATACAAATCTCGAAGTTGATATCATATGTGTCGATAATTTTTCCTTTTTTCGTAGGATCAGGATGTTTCTTCCCAGTTAATGTAATACAGTCTGTTGGACAAATTGCTGAACACTGGTTACAAACGATACATTTTTCCGGATAAAACTTTTGAATTCCACGAAAGCGATCTGGTAACGGAATCGGCTGATTTGGATAATCATACGTTACTTTCTCGCGTGTTAAATTTTGAAGAGTATATTTTAACCCTTTTACTAACCCAATCATGACTCACACCCCTTTAGATTGGTCTTTTAGTTTAGAAGAACAAGCTTTTCACTAAAGCCGTAATTAATATATTTGCTAATGAAACTGGTAAAAGTACTTTCCAACCGAACTCCATTAATTGGTCAGCACGTAAACGTGGGAATGTTACACGGAACCAAATTAATAAATAGAGTACTACACTAAATTTTAATGAGAACCATACAGCCCCAGGAATAAAATCTAGGTAGGCAATTGGCTTCCAACCACCTAAAAATAGAATCGTAATTAACGAACACATTGCAAAGAAGTAAACATATTCCGACAGCATAAAGAATGCCCAACGGAATCCTGAGAACTCTGTATGATAACCTGCTACTAATTCTGATTCAGCTTCTGGTAAGTCAAAAGGTGTACGATTCAATTCAGCAACTGCCGCGATTAAGAAAACGACAAAAGCGATTGGTTGAGTTACGATGAACCACACATTTTCTTGCGCATTAACGATATCATTTAAATTTAAGCTTCCTGTTAATAAAATAACGCCAAGTACACTCATTACTAACGGAATTTCATATGAAATCATTTGAGCTGCTGCACGCATCCCACCGATCAGTGAGTACTTATTATTAGAAGCCCACCCTGCAGTTACAACACCAACCGTAGTTAACCCTGAAACTGCAATATAATAAAGTAACCCTACACCGATATCAGCAAACTGTAAGTTTTCAGTGAATGGTAATGTTGCAAGTACCATAAATGCTGGTGCAAATGCGATGATTGGTGCAAGAATGAATAATGGTTTATCTGCTGCCTTTGGAATCGTATCTTCTTTTAAAAGAAGTTTTAATACGTCAGCAACAGTTTGAAGCAAGCCGTAACGTCCACCAACCTGGTTTGGACCGATACGCCCTTGCATGAATCCCATTACTTTACGTTCTGATAGAATCCCAAATGTTACGAATCCTAGAACTACGAATAGAAAAATAACGCCTAAGCCTAAATAGATGAGAAAATTTATCCAAGACGGTGTACTTTGTAGAAGATTTTCTATCATTATCCGTCTACCTCCCCAAGTACAATATCAATACCACCTAAAATAGTAATTAAGTTTGCGATGTTTTCTCCTTGTAATAGCTTTGGAAGAATTTGAAGATTATAGAACGATGGTCGTCTAAATTTCAAACGATACGGTTCTTTCTTTCCATCACTTGCAATATAACATCCGATTTCTCCACGTGGAGATTCGATTCTTACATAGCCCTCACCTTTAGGAGCTTTTATGATTTTAGGAACCTTTGCTAAAATATCACCTTCAGCAGGGAATTGTTCTACAGCTTGTTCTAAAATCTTTAATGACTCCTCAATTTCTAGCATTCTGCACATATAACGATCCCAAGCATCCCCAACAGTTCCAACCGGAACATCAAAATCAAAACGATCGTAAATTGAATATGGAGCATCTTTACGTAAATCGTATTTAACGCCAGTACAACGAAGATTTGCACCACTTAATGAGAAATTGATTGCATCCTCTTGTGAATATGCACCTATGCCTTTCACACGATTAATAAAGATTTCATTACCAGAAACAAGATCATGGTACCCTTTTAATTGCTCTCTCATATAAGGAACAAATTCTTTTACTTTTTCAATCCATCCTTCAGGAGCATCCCACTTAACGCCACCTACACGCATGTAGTTAAATGTTAGTCTCGCTCCACAAAGCTCATTTAATAGATTAATAATCATTTCACGCTCACGGAAAGCGTAAAGGAATGGACTCACTGCCCCAATATCTAGTAGGTTTGTACCCCACCAAACTAAGTGACTAGCAACTCGCCCTAATTCCATTGCAATCACACGTAAGTATTCAGCTCGATCAGGAACTTTTATATCCATCATTGTTTCAACAGCGTGACAGATAACATAGTTATTTGTCATTGCTGATAAATAATCCATTCGGTCTGTATATGGAATAATCTGTGTATATTGAAGATTTTCAGCGATTTTTTCTGTACCTCGGTGTAGATAACCGATGACTGGTGTTGCCTCTTTAATGATCTCTCCATCGATCTTTAACACGAGACGAAATACACCGTGTGTACTTGGATGCTGAGGTCCGACATTTAATAGCATTTCTTCCGTACGAATCATGGCTTATCCTACACCCCCTCGTCAAATTGAACGTAATCTTTTCTTAGTGGATAGCCAACCCAATTTTCAGGCAGTAAAATACGTTCCAATTTTGGATGACCCTCAAACTGGATGCCAAGTAAGTCATATGTCTCACGCTCTGGCCAGTTTGCACCTTCCCAAATTGGTGTAATACTATCGACAATTGGTTGTTCTCGATCAGCTTTTACTTTTAAAGCGATTCCATGTTTACGTTTATATGAATAGATGTAAGAGTAAACTTCCATGTATTCAACAAAATCTGTACCGTGTAAACCTGATAAATAAGTAAATTGAAGCTCTTCATTCTGTTTTAAGAACTCAGCTACTTTATAATAAGCATCTCGTTTAATTGTAAAAGTTGGATCATGTTTTGAAAGTGTGTTGATTGTTGCTTCTTCAATAACCTCTGCTCCAAATTCTTTTTCAATTAATGCCTTTACTTCATCTAATAATGGTTGATTTTGAGAAGCTTTCACTTCTTCAACTGGTGCTTCAGTTCCACCATCTGTTTTTGCTTTCGCTTTTGCTGCAGCTGCTGCTTTTGCCTTTGCAATCGCTATTGCCTTCGCTTTTGCTTTCGCTGCTTCATCATCAGAACCTTCTACTGGCGTTTCTTCTCCACCGGCTGCTTTTTGTTTCGCTAACGCTGCTGCTTTCGCTTTTGCCGCTGCTACTGCCTTTGCCTTCGCTGCTGCAATTGCTTTTGCTTTTTCATCATCACCGTCTGCTGGTGCTTCTCCACCTTCTGCTGCCTTTTGTTTTGCTAATGCGGCTGCCTTCGCTTTTGCCGCTGCTACTGCTTTTGCTTTCGCTGCCGCTAATGCTTTCGCCTTCTCATCATCAGACGCCGGTTCTGCAGCTCCCTCAGTCGCTTGTTCTCCTGCTTCTGCTGCTTTTTGTTTTGCTATTGCAGCTGCCTTCGCTTTTGCTGCCGCTACTGCTTTTGCCTTCGCATCTGCAAGTGCTTTCGCTTTTTCATCTTCAGATGCTGGTTGTGCAGCTTCCTCAGTTGCTTGTTCCCCTGCTTCTGCTGCCTTTTGTTTTGCTATTGCAGCTGCCTTCGCTTTTGCTGCCGCTACTGCTTTTGCTTTAGCTAGCGCAAGTGCTTTCGCTTTTTCGTCTTCAGAAACTGGCTCATCTTGATTTGATTCATTTGTTACGACTGAATCCTCTTCCTTAGAAGTTTCTTCATTTGGAGCTTCACTGTTTCCAGAAGCCGCTTTCTCAGCCTTCAGCTGCTCAATTTTACGTCGGGCCGCTTCTTTCGCTCGTTCAGCTGCTTCTTTCTTTAATTGTTCTTTTGATTTCTCTTCACTCATTTATTCGTCACCTGCTTTCCAGTTTTCGCCTCGTAACGAATCTTCTCTTTCAATTTGTTAATCCCGTAAATTAAAGCTGCTGGATTTGGCGGACATCCTGGAATATAAACATCTACAGGAATAATTTGGTCCACACCTTTCACAACTGCATACGAGTTAACATAAGGCCCACCAGCAGTTGCACATGAACCCATTGCGATTACCCATTTTGGTTCAGGCATCTGGTCATATAATCTTTTCACAATCGGAGCCATTTTTTTCGTAACAGTACCCGAAACAATCATACAGTCAGATTGACGTGGTGAAGTACGGAAAAATGAACCGAATCGGTCTAAGTCGTAATGAGATGAACCTACACCCATCATTTCGATTGCACAACAAGCTAACCCGAATGTTAATGGCCATAACGAGTTACTTCTTGCCCAAGCCTTCACTTCTTCTAAAGTCGTGAAAAAAATATTCTTTTGGAGTTCTTCCATTTCAGCAACAGAGATTCCATCTAACTTCATAACCATTTCAACACCTTCTTCTTCCAAGCATAAATAAGTCCTAGTAGTAGCATAAGAATAAAGATGATCATTTCAACAAAAGCAAAAAGTCCCAATTGATCATATGCAACCGCCCACGGATATAAGAAAACAGTTTCAACATCAAAAATTACGAATAATAGTGCAAAAATGTAATAACCAGCGTGGAAGCGAACCTTTGCATCATGGAATGGTTCAATCCCGCTTTCATAAGTTGTTTTCTTTGCTTCAGTTGGCGCGTGTGGTCTTAAAAATTTCCCAATTACTGAAAGAGCGACCACTGGAAGCGCAATTCCTATTACTAGAAACACAGCTACGATGACATAATTATTTAAATAAGCATTCACGAAACTTGTCCCTCCCCTAACTACAGAGCTGTACATTATATGTTTATTATAAATATAATGTATTTTTCATTAATTTTTATTTTTCAGTTTTGTAATCGTATCCATTATATCAAATGTGGCAAAAACGTGTCGATATTTATTGCCATTAATCCTAAAATTGAATAATATAGTTGAAAAATAAAATCCATTATCCTCTACTTATCCTATATGTATGTCATTCTAATAAAATTATAATCATTTTATTTACATAAAAAATCACCGAATTTATATATCAGTATAGAAGTTATCCACAAATCCACAGAAAGTTATTCACAATTTCCACAAATCTAAAAACATTGATAATTGTCGAAAAAAAACCAACTCGAACGAGTTGGTTTTCGTATTTAGACTAAGTCCAAAAAATTAGATAGTTTTAAGATGCAATCGTTTCTGAAGACTGCTTATTTTGATTTTTTGCTTGAGGTTGAGCAAATTTTCTATTCTTTGTACTTCTCATAAAAACAGAAAGTACTAAAGCGATACAAGAAAGCGCAGTTGCAAAGATGAATGCATCATTGATTCCATTAATTGAAGCCAATTTAGATGCTTGAGCATAAAGCGATGTAACTGCTAAAGCTCCACCTTGTGAAGGAGTTAAACCACCTGCACTAGCTATCTGTGCTCCAGCGTGATGAACCCAATCCATAATGAAAGGATTCGTTGACGTTACTTCGTTAGAGAAGTCAGCCATATGATTTGTCGTTTGAGTCGTCATAATCGTAACAAGGATCGCTGTACCTACTGAACCAGCTACTTGTCGCAACGTATTTTGAGTTGCTGTACCATGAGAAATCATTTTCACTGGTAAGTTATTCAACCCTGCAGTCATAATCGGCATCATAATAAAGGACATACCAAATGAGCGTAAAGTATAGAAAAACATAATTTTTAAATATGGCGTATCAATTGACAGTTTAGTGAACTCATATGTTGTAAACGTCATAATTAAAAGTCCAAATATCGCTAAAGGACGAATTCCATATTTATCAAATAATTTACCAGTAAGTGGTCCAAGTGCACCCATAATCAATGAACCAGGTAATAATAGTAACCCTGCCTCAATTGGTGTAAATCCACGGATATTTTGTAAATAGAGTGGAAGTAAAATCATCCCACCATATAAAGCCGTTGTTACAATTAAGTTAATCAATAATGTATAAGAAAATGAAAAGAACTTAAATACTCTTAAATTAATTAAAGGTTGTTTTGCAGTTAGCTCTCTCCATACAAATAAGCTTAAACTTATGCCTGCGATGACCAGAGAAAGAACTACCTCAGTGCTATCCCAGCCTTTATTACCTGCTTCACTAAATCCATATAATAAGCTACCAAATCCAATTGACGAGCTTAGTACTCCCCAAATATCTAAAGTTGGGAATGAACGTTTACGTGAAATATGGAACCAAGCATTTGCTAAAAGGATTGCAATTACACCGATTACAGCCATTCCATAAAATATGAAATGCCAAGAATAGTCTTGAACTACATAACCCGTAATCGTTGGACCAATAGCAGGAGCAAGAATCATTGCGATCCCCATTAACCCCATCGCAGCACCACGCTTTTCAGGCGGGAAAATCGTCATGAATATATTCATACCAAGTGGCATTAATATACCCGCACCTACCGCTTGAACAACACGTCCAACCATCATAATTGGGAAGTTTCCTGAAATGGCACAAATTATTGAACCAATCGTGAAAGCAATCATCGAAAAGATAAATAATTTTCGATACGTAAATGTTTCAACTAAATAGGCACTTACTGGAATTAAAATACCATTTACTAGCATGAAACCAGTTGATAACCACTGTGCCGTAGAAGTTGTTACATTAAAATCAGCCATTAACTTCGGTAAAGCAACGTTGATTAACGTTTGATTTAAAATCGATACGAACATACCTAGTAATAATACCGTTAAAACTTTTCCTACGCTAAAGCTTTGTTGCTCACTCGCTTGAGCTGGAGTTGGTTTCTTTTCAATTTCTTCGGATTGTACTAATTGATTTATTTCTTCTGATTGGACTGTTTCTTTAACTTGATCTATTTTTTTATCGTTATCTTTACTCCTTAATGCAATTCGATTAATGATAAAGAAAACAATTAAGCAAAACCCTCCATAAGCTGTAATCATTCCTGTAGACATCGAAATTCCTCCTTACTTATGAATACGAACAGAAGCATTCATTCCTGGAACAATCTCAAATGACTTGTTATGATCTAATGCAATTCTTACTGGTACTACTTGTTCTACTTTCGTATAGTTTGCATTAGAGTTTCCAGAAGGTAATAAACTAAATGTATTTGCAGTTGTTAAACCAACAAATTCAACTGTACCTGTTAAAGTAGTATCTGGGTATGCATCAACATACACGTCAACTTCTTGACCTTTTTTCACGTCTTCTACTTCAGTTTCTTTAATATTTGCAGTAACCCATAGATTATCTAAATTATATGCATATCCAAGTGTTGAACCTGTTCCAACTAACTGATCTTTAATTGCATTTGTTTGAACGATTGTTGCATTTGTTGGTACTGATACCGAAACTTCATGAGCAGTATCACCTGCAGTTTGAGGTGCAGTTAAAACTTTACCAATTGTTTCATTAGGTGAAAATGTTTTTCCAAATGAACCTGACCAAGACTCAAGCTTACCAGCAGCTGGCGATGAAATAACAATTTGTTGTCCATCGATTTTTGCATTATCTGTTTTTATATAGTTAGCTGATTGATCATAATAGTAATAACCTGCAAAACCACCAGCAACTAATATGATTAAAGTAATAATGTTAACAAACACCATTTTCTTCATGTTCCCCATAAATAAAATCCTCCTAAATTTTTAATCGTTTCTCTCTATTTAGCTAATCCAAGTTAAACAACACCTTGTTGTTTTACTTCTCATAGTTTTTAATTATAATTGATTTATAAACGTACTCAACCGTTAAAAATTTGATTTTTGTTGTTTAAACAACACTACTGCAATACACTGTTTTCTTTCTAAAAGTTATCCAACAAAGGAGTTTTAAAATGTCGATTAAAAATAATCTTGACCCTCGCGTCATTCGTACTAGACAACTTTTACAAGATGCATTAATCACTTTATTAGCTGATAATGATTTCGAATCAATAAGTGTTCAAGATATAACCAAAAAAGCCAATGTAAACCGAGCGACCTTTTATAGTCACTACGAAGACAAATACCAAATGATCCGCCAAATTGTAGGCCAAAAACTAATAGATCTAGACAACTCCATTAAAAATGTAGATTATACAATGTATGACGGAGAACCAGACTCACTTGATAAAATAGCTCTGCAATCTTATTTCCATCTATTCGAGCATATCGAAAAAAATAGCTACTTCTACAAAGTCCTACTTAGAAAACAAGGACCAAATATATTTAGAAGAAGACTTTATCAAGTCCTACAAACAACATTTGAGAAAGGGATATCGTACATTCAACCAAAAAAGAATAAATACATCGTTCCAGCAGACTTATTAGTCAGTTACATGGCCGGTGCAACACTAGCCGTAATCTCTTTTTGGGTCGAAAATGACATGCCCTACTCAACAAAATACATGGCAGAGCATTTATTAAAAATCTCAAGAAATGGCATATTAACAACAGCAGGCTTGGAACATAATTAAAGAAAGCTTTGTTCTGAAAGCTCGTCTAGGTAGTAGACTTTATCTTTTTTTGTTCCTGTGCTTGGGAGAGTTAGTTTGGAGAGTAGTCTTGAAGCAGAGTAAATTGAGGATATATGAAGGAATTCTCGGAATTGGCTATTTTTAATTGAATTTCCTATTAATAAATAGTAATCATGTAACGTTTGAAAATGGGCTTCTTTCGAAATGTTGGCACAATGAGGACAATACCAAGATCCTTTAGTTCTTATCATTGCATATGATTTGCACTGTTCACAATTTACTCCTGTTAATAGATCATTTATTGAAATGTTATACTTCTCTAAAATGTTTTGATCCAATAGCTGATTCTGCTTTATAAATAATTTCGCTAGCTTTCGAATTTCTTTATTCGTATATAAATCTTTATGGTACTTTAATTCTAATTCTTCTATTTTCTTGTATAGTGACTCTGAATGAAGAACTTTACTTGCAACTTCTCTTATGTTAGTAGAAGCTTTAATAATAGATTTTGAATTGCTCAAAACAACTAATGGAATTATTGGATAGTTTGAATACTTGTTTTGTTCAAGCCAATTTCGAAGTTGAAGTTTTTGACGCTCAACTTGTATGATAGGATTTAAAAAAGCATCTTCCTTCCCCTCATTTATTCGAATAAGCTGATTAAAGCTTTGATCAAAATAAAGTGTTCCAACATAATTCTTCACTTCAATGATTAGCAAAATACTTGGTGAAAGAATAATCGTATCAATTTGAAAAAAGCGCTTTTCACTGTCTACAAGCCTTAAATCTTGAATTACAAAATAGCGATCTTTATTAAAAAAACTCAAATAGTAATCTAAAGATTTTTCACCATGATACCCAGCCTTAAACTTTGAAAGATCCTCCACTACTTTACTTCTTTGATTATGTTCAGCGGGGATTCTCCTCAACAAAGCTTCTAGTTTCTTAATAGTTAATGGTATCGTTCGTTCCTTTAATATCATTTATATCACCTCTTTTTGATTTAAAGATGAATTTCGACAAAGGCTAGAGCTTCACCTTCCAATTATTAATTTGAAAAGTTAAGTGTTTTATTGTCTTTTTATTAGTTTTTGCTCAATTTAAGGGTAATTTTCTATGTTTATTCCTAAGTTTTTACATAAGCAATGAAATAACTAGGTGATATTTGATGTAAACGGTAGTTTTTTGTTCATTTTTTTAAGAATAGCTAGTTTTATTTGCGATTTTAGTCATTTTAATTGTGATTTTTTGATTTTAATTGCGATTTTGCATTTTTATTTGCGATTCTCGAATTTTATTTGCGCTTTGCATCTTTTATTTGCCATTTTCAAATTTTAATTGCGATTTTGCTATTTTTTATTGCGATTCTTGAAATTTATTTGCGATGGTAAATTTTATTTGCGATTATTCTGGTTTATTTGCGACGTTGAGTATCTTTAGTCACTACTTTTCATTTATTTGCATACCTCACCAATTTATTTGCAACTTTCCTCACCTTATTTGCGGCTTTTGAATCGCCTTAGTCACTACATCTTATTTATTTGCTCCCTTCACTAATTTATTTGCAGCTTTTCTCAGTTTATTTGCACCCCTGAGCAGTCCTTACCTTGTTTACTCTGAACCCACATCAAATTCTTCACCAAACAAAAAAAAGCCCCACAAAAAAGGGGACTTTTCTCTTAATTACTTATATTGTGCAACGTTTAAACGGTTCATAGCTTTGTGTAAAGCAAGTTCCGCACGTTTGATATCCGTATCAGGACGTTTTTCTTGTATACGTTTTTCTGCACGTTTTTTTGCTTCTACTGCACGCTCAACGTCGATTTCAGTTGATGCTTCAGCAGATTGAGCCAATATTGTAACGGCTTCAGGTCGAATTTCAATGAATCCGCCACTAACTGCAACGTAGTCTGTTCCAGTTTGTGTTTTTACTTTAACAGGTGCTGTTGCTAACGGTGCCACAGTTGAAATGTGTCCAGGTAAGATACCTAGCTCACCGCTAGTTGCTTTCGTGCTAACGAATTCTGTTTCGCCTTCATAAGCCGGTCCATTAGGAGTGACGATACTGACTTTCATTGTCTTCATAGTGAACTCCTCCTGTCTAGCTTCGTGAGCTAATCAAGTTCATTCAGTTTGAATGATGAACAAGCTTTCGATTAGACAATTATTATACTAATGTTTTTGCTTTTTCTACTACTTCTTCAATGCGTCCAACTAGACGGAATGCATCTTCAGGAAGAGTATCATATTTACCTTCTAAGATCTCTTTGAATCCACGAACAGTTTCTTTAACTGGTACGTAAGAACCTTTTTGTCCTGTGAATTGTTCCGCAACGTGGAAGTTTTGAGATAAGAAGAATTGAATACGACGAGCACGAGCTACGACTAATTTATCTTCTTCTGATAACTCATCCATACCTAAGATTGCGATGATATCTTGAAGTTCTCTATAACGTTGTAAAGTTGATTGAACTTGACGAGCTACTTCATAGTGCTCAGCTCCAACAACTTCTGGGTTTAATGCACGAGATGTAGATGCTAATGGATCTACCGCAGGGTAAATACCCATTTCAGATAAACGACGCTCTAAGTTTGTTGTTGCATCTAAGTGAGCGAACGCTGTAGCTGGAGCTGGATCCGTATAGTCATCGGCAGGAACGTAAATCGCTTGAATCGAAGTTACAGAACCTTTGTTTGTTGATGTGATACGCTCTTGTAATTGACCCATTTCAGTAGCAAGAGTTGGTTGGTAACCTACCGCAGAAGGCATACGACCTAATAGGGCAGAAACCTCAGAACCTGCTTGAGTGAAACGGAAGATGTTATCAATGAAGAATAACACGTCTTGACCTTGCTCATCACGGAAATATTCAGCCATTGTTAAACCAGTTAGGGCAACACGTTGACGTGCTCCAGGTGGTTCGTTCATTTGTCCGAATACCATCGCTGTTTTGTTGATAACGCCAGAGTCTTTCATTTCGTGGTATAAGTCGTTACCTTCACGAGTACGCTCACCTACACCAGCGAATACTGAGATACCGCCGTGCTCTTGTGCGATGTTGTTGATTAATTCTTGAATTAATACAGTTTTACCTACACCCGCACCACCGAATAGACCGATTTTACCACCTTTGATATAAGGAGCTAATAAGTCTACTACTTTGATACCAGTTTCAAGGATTTCTACTTTTGTAGTTAATTCTTCAAATTTAGGTGCTTGACGGTGAATTGGATCACGACGTACGTCTGCTCCAACTTCTTCGTCTAAGTCAATGTTGTCACCTAACACGTTGAATACACGACCTAATGTAGCGTCTCCAACTGGAACCGAGATTGGTTTACCTGTGTTAACTGCTTCCATACCACGTACTAATCCATCAGTTGAAGCCATTGCAACTGTACGAACAGTATCGTCACCTAAGTGAAGAGCAACTTCTAATGTTAAATCAATGTTTACTTCATTAGCGCTTCCTGCTTCTTTACGAACACGTAACGCATTATAGATTTGTGGTAATTGGCCATTTTCGAACTTTACGTCTACTACTGGACCTAATACCTGAGTAATAATACCATTGCTCATCGCTTTTCCTCCTAGCATTGTTTCCTTTAAAGCCGATCAATTTATCTTACTGTTTGAAGGTCGATTAACCTAATGCAGCTGCACCGCCGACAATCTCAGTAATCTCTTGTGTAATTGCTGCTTGACGCGCACGGTTATAGTGAAGAGTAAGCTTGCTGATAACTTCTTTCGCATTATCAGTTGCATTTTTCATCGCTGTCATACGTGAAGCGTGTTCACTAGCTTTAGAATCTAATAATGCACCATAGATTAAGCTTTCCGCATATTGAGGCAGTAAAACTTCTAGGATTTCATCATCAGAAGGTTCAAATTCGTAGTTAGTTGTTGCTTTACCTGTGTCAATGTCTGTTAAAGGTAGAAGCTTTTTCTCAGAAACCTCTTGAGAAATCTTACTTACGAAATGATTATAAGATAAGTATAGCTCATCAAAAATGCCATCAGTGTACATTTGAACTGTACGATTAGCAAACTTTTGAATATCATCGAATGAAGGTTGATCTGGAATTCCAAGTACCTCTTCAACGATTGGATAACCTAAACGCTTAAAGTAATCACGTCCAACTCGACCTAATACAATAATTGCAAACTCATCATTTGATTTGTGACGTTCTTTAATTGTATTTGTTACCGCACGTAATACGTTACTATTAAATGCACCAGCTAAACCACGGTCTGAAGTGATGACAATATAACCAGTCTTTTTTACAGGACGTGTTACAAGCATCGGATGTCTACTGTTTACACCTTTTGCTACGCTACCAACTACCTCTTGCATTTTTTCCATGTAAGGAACAAATTGCTTAGAGTTTTGTTCAGCGCGGTTTAATTTAGCAGCAGAAACCATCTCCATCGCTTTTGTGATTTGGCTTGTCTTTTTTGTTGAATTAATTTTCGTTTTTATATCGCGTAATGATGCCACAGGTTTTCACCACCTTTTGGTAAACAGTTAAATGAAGGACGAGCCTAAAGCCCGTTCCTTCAATTTCAGTTATTTAAATTGCCCTCTTATTTAGAAGCAATAAAGTTCTTTTTAAAGCTTGTGATTGCAGCGTCAAGATCAGCTTCGTTTGGTAATTTACCAGTTGTACGAATAGCATCTAAAAGACCTTTTGCATTAACGTCCATCCAAGCTAACATTTCTTCTTCAAAACGAGTAATGTCTTCAACTGCTACGCTGTCTAAGTGACCACGTGTTAAAGCATAAAGACTAGTAACTTGTTTTTCTACTTTTAAAGGTTTGTGTAAACCTTGTTTTAGAATTTCAACTGTACGAGCACCACGGTTAAGTTTAGCTTGAGTTGCTTTATCTAAGTCAGAACCGAACGCAGCAAATGCCTCAAGCTCACGGTAAGATGCTAAGTCAAGACGTAGCGTACCTGCTACTGATTTCATCGCTTTAATTTGCGCTGAACCACCTACACGTGATACAGAAAGACCTGCGTTGATCGCTGGACGTACGCCAGAGAAGAATAAGTCAGACTGTAAGAAGATTTGTCCGTCAGTAATTGAGATTACGTTTGTTGGAATATAAGCTGAGATATCACCAGCTTGTGTTTCGATGAATGGTAATGCAGTTAATGAACCGCCACCTAACTCATCATTTAACTTAGCTGCACGCTCTAATAAGCGAGAGTGTAAGTAGAATACATCCCCTGGGTAAGCTTCACGACCTGGAGGACGTTTTAATAGTAATGAAAGTTCACGGTAAGCTACCGCTTGTTTTGATAAATCATCGTAAACTACTAATACGTGTTTACCATTGTACATAAACTCTTCACCCATTGTTACACCAGCGAAAGGAGCTAAGTATAACATTGGAGCTGGAGATGAAGCAGGTGCAGTTACAACGATTGTGTAATCTAAAGCGCCGTGCTTACGTAAAGTTTCAACAAGTCCACGAACTGTTGATTCTTTTTGACCGATTGCAACATAGATACAGATCATGTTTTGGTCAGCTTGGTTAAGGATTGTATCGATTGCTACAGATGTTTTACCAGTTTGACGGTCACCGATGATTAACTCACGTTGTCCACGTCCGATTGGTACTAGAGCGTCGATCGCTTTGATACCAGTTTGTAATGGCTCATGTACTGATTTACGTGCCATTACGCCTGGTGCTGGATTTTCGATTGGACGAGTTTTAGTCGTAGCGATTGGACCCATTCCATCAACTGGTTGACCTAATGGATTTACTACGCGACCGATTAATTCTTCACCAACTGGAACTTGCATGATGCGTCCAGTACGACGAACCTCGTCGCCTTCTTTAATTCCTGTGTAAGGACCTAAGATAACGATACCTACGTTATTTTCTTCTAAGTTTTGTGCTAGTCCCATTACGCCATTAGAGAACTCAACTAGCTCTCCTGACATACATTGGTCAAGACCATGAGCACGAGCGATACCGTCACCAACTTGGATAACTGTACCAACATCACTAACTTCTATTTCAGTTTGGTAATTTTCGATTTGCTTTTTAATCAGCGCACTGATTTCTTCAGCTTTGATGCTCATGCATTTCACCCCTATCTACAAACTATTTTGCGATTAATTCACGTTCAATACGAACAAGTTTATTTTTTAAACTGCCATCATAAATACGATTACCAATACGAACTTTGTATCCACCAATTAATGATGAATCAACTTCATTTGTAATGCGTAAAGAATTTTTACCTAATTTTGAAGCAAATAATGCTGCAATTTTCTCTAGCTCTTCATTAGACATTGCCGTTACAGAGTAAACTGTTGCATCCGCAATATTACGAGATTCGTTCGCAATTTGGATGTATTCAGTTACTAAGCTAGGAATGATGTTTAAACGTTGACGATCAACTAATAAACAAACTAGATTTAATACCGTTTCAGAGATTGAAGCAAATGTGTCATTTAAGACAGACTTTTTGCTTTCTTTTGTGATACCAGGATGTTGTAAAAACTTATGTAACTCTAAGTTTTCTACATATTCCTTTTTCACTACTTGTAAGTCGTGTTCAACAGTTTCTACTAAATTTTGTTCTGTTGCTAGTTCAAAAAGAGCGTTTGCGTAGCGTTTTGCAACTAATTCGTTACTCATTTCGCTTCGCCTACTTCTTTAAGATATTGATCAAAAATAGCAGATTGGTCTTCAGATTTCACTTCTTTTTCAAGAACTTTAGAAGCGATTAATACTGATAATGAAGCCACTTGTTGTTGAACTGATTGTACTGCAAGCTCTTTTTCACGAGTAATTTCACGCATAGCGCTTTCTTTCATGTTTTCAGCTTCTGCTTTAGCTGCTGCAACGATTTCTTCACGTTGTACGTCAGCTTGCTTTCTAGCTTTCTCAAGAAGTTCTTGAGCTTCTTTACGAGCTGCAACTAACTCTTGTTTTTGCTCTTCAACTAGTTTCATTGCATCTGCGTTGTTTTTCTCTGCTGAATCTAACTGATTAGCGATGTGATCTTCACGTTGTTTCATAATTCCCATTACTGGTCCTAATGCATACTTACGTAATAATGCAAGTAGAATTACGAAAATTAGTAATTGAAACACAACATCGCCCCAAGGAATACCATGTCCTGCTTCAGCTAATACGAATAATGATCCGTTTAACACATGCCTTCACTCCCTTCAAGGGTTTCATTTAATAATATTTTCTTTATAACATAGCTTAGATCACTGCCGACCTATGCTTTACTTTCAAATGTAAACTTTATAACTAATGTGTTATAAAGCAATGGCGAAGTAAATGTGAACACAAACTTCGCCATTTTTAAACTGCTTGTATAATATTAAGCTTTACCGAATGCCATGAATGCGATTACTACTGCGATGATTGGAAGTGCCTCAACTAATGCAACCCCGATGAACATTAAAGTTTGAAGAGTTGAACGTAATTCTGGTTGACGAGCAACACCTTCTACTGTACGTGATACAATTAAACCGTTACCAATACCTGCACCTAGTGCACCTAAACCTATTGCGATTGCCGCTGCGATTAAAGCCATTTTAAATTTCCTCCTTCTTATACATAAGAAATATATTTTTATTATAATTTTTATCTAACTACTAAATTAAATGAGCCGATTAATGCTCGTCCGCCACTTTATGTGACAGGTAAACCATTGTTAACATTACGAAGATAAACGCTTGGATTGAACCAACGAATACTGAGAATCCTTGCCATACAATCATCGGTATTGCTGCTGCGATAGTCCAGATAATACCTGATCCTGTACTTGTAGCATAAGCGTGTGTACCCATTGTTGCAAGTAAACCTAGTAAGATTTCCCCCGCATAGATGTTTCCGTAAAGTCGAAGACCTAGCGTTAAAGTGTTTGCTAATTCTTCTATGATTTTTAATGGGAATAAGAATGGCATCGGTTGGATGAATGTCTTACCATACGCTCCAATACCGCGCATTTTAATACCATAATAATGTGATAAACAAACTATAAAGATTGCTAATGATAACGTTATAACTGGGTCGGATGTAGGTGATTTCCAAACTGAGTTTCCATCGTATGAGATATCGAATGGAAGACCTAACATATTTGAAACAAATATGTACATAAGTAATGTCACACCTAATGTAAGGAAGCGACCACCAGTTTCCCAATCCATTGTACTGTTGATAATGTTTTTAACGAAATCTACAACCCATTCTAAAAAGTTTTGCTTTCCTGTTGGGCGTAATTGCAGACTTCTTGCGCATGTAACTGCGATGATAAAAACGATTACTGCAGCAATGGTTGTCATCAGAACATTCGTTAACGTAAAATCTAAACCAAGAAATTTAAAACCATAAGTGCCGTGTTCCAATTTATTCACCTCTCTTCCTTGCAAAAGACGTTTGTTGTATTGCAAAATGTATCATAATGACAAGATGACCTGTCATTAATCCCGCGGTTAGTGCCGGTATGTTCACAAAATTTTCATACCGAAGCGCGATGACCATTGCTAAAGCCACCGCTGAAAGACAAATTACAGTACCTAAAGAACGAACTTTTTGTTGCTTTAAAACTCGATCGAAGAAGGTATTTATCTTTCTGTGTAGAATCCATATACAATAAAAGCTAGTTACGGTTCCGAGAATATAACCTGTGAAAATTGTTTTATAATCGGTAAATGCCCAACCTAAAACAGCCAAAGAAATGATGTACAACATATCTCGTGTAAATCGTCTAAATTGATCTTTTTGCATGTAACTAGTCCCCTGGAGTAAATTGCTTAACTAACTTAAGCGTGCCGTAGATTCCAGTAAATAATCCTAATAGTAGGAAAATTATCATAAATACTGGTATTGGCCAATTAAAAAATGAATCAATCCATCTTCCTAAAAAGATACCTATGAGAATAGAACCGACAAGTTGAGCTAGAATGGAAGACATGAGTGCCATTGCTTTAAGAGGATGTTGATTGTTGTTTTTCATACAAAATCCCTCCATGTCAATTTTCATTCCCAAAAAATTGCCAAAAGTCTTATTATCATGGTTTATTCTACAACAATTATTTGCCAAAATCTCTACTAGGTTGAAAACGTTCACAAATTGTTCACAAAACGTTCAAAAATTTTCGACAAGAAAGTGTTTACACTTAATGAAAACCCTTTTAAACATTCATGTTAAGCATACAATATGTTACAAAAATGTGTCAATTACCTAAATTAAAAAACTATTAAAAATTACTTACCAATTTTTAGTCTTCTACGTACACTTTCGCGACATTAACATATGATTCTGTTGCACTTTCATATTGTTTACGTTTATAAAAAATGACAAATTTATAAATTCCATTTTTAGGAAAATCGTTCAATACTAGTTCCTTTTTAATAATTCCTCTCTTACTATTTTTCTGTTCATCAATAATTCCTAGTAGACGAAATGTCTCTGATTCAAATACAGCAATTTTATACACCTCGACCTTACTTGGTAGATACAATTCATATTTGTAATGGTTTTTACCTTTTACTCTTCCAAAATGAAATCCCATTACCGATGGAAAATTCGGTTCTCCTTGTAATAATAAATAAGGCATTCTAAGTGATTCTTTGTCATCCGTGCTAAATGTAATTGCCCCATCATAAAATCCATCTTTTAAATCTTTCGCCTCTACAGTTGCACTTAATTTTACGTTCTTACTCGTATGGGCTGGAATTGAAAAAGGTTTAGGTAATACCCATTGTATTCCAGTTGTTTGTTGATTATTTACTGCCGTCACTTGTTTTGGCTTGTTTGATTTATTGGAAACTTTCACAACAAAATCTTTCTTTACTTGTTGATCTACTTTTCTAGTTACTCCAAAAGATAAAGATGTTGGATATAAAGTTGTTTCTGTATCTAACGCTTCTTCAATATCTAATCTTCCAGCTCCTTGTTCATATGCACGATACATCATTTTATTATTCTTATATAATGGTGTAGCTGTATTTACAAGAACACTTTTTAAATCATCAGTACTCCAATCCGGGTGCAATTGCTTTAATAAGGCAGCTGCTCCAGCTACATGTGGACTTGCCATACTTGTACCTTGTAACGATAAATATCCTCCTGGAATCGTGCTTTTTATTTGTACACCTGGAGCTAATAAATCTGGTTTCATTTGCCAAGTTCCTGTTACTGGCCCTCTAGAACTAAATTCTGCTAACACATCAACCTTTTTCTCATGGCCAGTTTTAGCATCGGTTTTTCTCTTTTCAATCACTTTTTTTATCCATAAGCCTTCTTTCCTAGAAACAGTTGCCGCCGGAATTGAAAATTTCCCTTTAATTTGACCAACGAATCGGCCATTCACATTATTAAATACAATAACAGCTTTCGCTCCAGCTTCTTGCGCATTTTTTACTTTATCAGTAAATGTGATTTTTCCTCTTTCTAACAAAACAATCTTATTCTTTACTCTTTTAAGATCACTTTTTTCACCATATCCTTTAAAGACAAATCGTCCATCTGTCCCTTTCGTCCATTTAACTGAGCCAATCATCGGCGTGATAATTGTTTCTTTATTTTTGACGTGGATAGATGGGAATAATACTGGGGGATAACTTGCACCAACTGTTAGTGCTTTTGATGCTGTAGCTGGTGACCCCACAGTCCATAATCCCGGTCCTGAGTTTCCTGCGGCAGTTATCGCTAGTACTCCTTTTTCAACAGCCTTGTCTAAGGCAATACTAGTTGGCCAATCTGGTCCATTCACATCATTTCCTAGAGATAAATTAATAATATCTACCTTATCCTTTACAGCTCGTTCGATCGCAGCCAATACAGTTTCAGAAGTACCTACTCCGCCAGGTCCTAATGCGCGATAGGCAAAGATTTTCGCTTTAGGAGCTACCCCTTTTCTTTTTCCATTTGCGGCAATTACTCCTGCGACATGTGTCCCGTGAAACGTACTCTTTTCTTCAAGTTTAGTTTCCATTGGGTCTTTATCTAAATCGATTGTGTCGTATCCTCCACCATAATTTGATTTTAAATCAGGATGCCTATAATCCACACCTGTATCAATAACCCCTACTTTAACTCCTTCGCCAGTTATCTTTCTCCCTCTTTGATCCTTGTATAACTGTGCTTCATCCGCCCCAATAAAAGGAATACTGTCCTCTAAATGTGCTCTATATGTAGTAACAAAATGGATATCTTTTACTAATGGCATACTAGCTAATTGTGATAATTCTTCAAGCGAACCAGATACAGAAAAGCCGTAATATGTTTCGGTGTATCTTTGTCTTACAGTAATATTTGGGTAGCGCTCGCCAATATTTTTTAGAGCTTGTGTAATCATTCCTTCTTTCACCGAAATTAGTGCAACTTGTTTTTGTTTCTCATGTGCATTTACTAGATATCCTTTGAATGGAATTAGTAAAAAAACTAGGCAAATAATTATTTTAATAAAGTAATTTTTCATAATTTCTCCTTTATACACACTTTTTCTTTTAGCTTTCTCACTATTCGTTCATTCATGTATAAAAAGGAAATTTTCTCTAGCTCTATGGTTATTTTAAAAATGAAATTAGACTTTTTGGACAAACAAAAAAGACTAACTCTAGATATAGCTCGTTACTAATCTAGACGTTAGTCTTTTTTATCTATTTTTATCATTGATTTTTTAAACCAGTTTGATTGAACAGTTGAAATCTTTTATTTTTTACAAATGATTTAACTTCATGTACGATAAAATACAAAATTGCAACCCCTAGTACTACGATCCATACTTTTAAAATGATTGGATCTTGCCAAATTCCTAAAATCATTAAGAAAGCTGGTAGCGTAACTGTCGTCCAAGATTGAATCATTGCAACAATACCAGTATATCGATCGATTTTTTTACCTAATACGATTCCAGCAAAGAATAGATACCATAAGTATGCCCACATAGCCCATAATAGGCCATTAACCACATCATGGATCATGACTAAATTCACGAAAGTATAAAGAACTGACATAATTGATACCCAAAGTGAGAACCATCCTAGTCCAGTTCCATTAAGACCTTTTAGATTCGTAAAACCTACTAGTAAGTAAGTAACACCGAAGAAGAATATACCCGCTGTATTAAATAATTCCCATTTTCCAGCACCGATGTGCATTAAAAGATAAAAAGGAATTACGATTTGTAATGTACCGACAACCAAATTTAAATATGCTGCACTTTTAGCATTTGCTTTTTTTAATAAAACAAGACTATTTAAAAACAGAGTTGCACCAGATAGTAGTAAACCGATTGATCCCATAGTGAATTGTTAAAAAGATAATCAGTAATATTATCTTTTTAACTCAACCCTCCTTCTTTAAGATTTAAAAAAAATACAAGCGTCTGATCAAAGTCAAACGCTTGAAATATATTATTTTAAAACGATACCTACGATAATTGCTGTTAAAACACTAACTAATGTTGCACCGAATAATAATTTTAATCCGAAACGAGCTACAACATTACCTTGTTTTTCATGTAAACCTTTAACTGCACCTGCGATAATACCAATTGAAGAGAAGTTCGCAAATGATACTAGGAATACTGAAACAATTCCTAAAGTACGACCTGTGAATTCTTTACCGTGCTTCGCTAATTCCATCATTGCAACGAACTCATTTGATACAAGTTTTGTCGCCATAATACTACCTGCATCAACAGCTTCTTTAAATGGTACACCCATAATGAAAGCGAATGGTGCAAATACATATCCTAAAATACCTTGGAATGAGATTCCAAAAATCATATCAAAAATATTGTTGATTCCACCAATTAATGCAACAAAACCAATTAACATAGCAGCAACGATAATCGCTACTTTGAAACCATCTAAAATATACTCACCAAGCATTTCAAAGAATGATTGTTTTTCTTCTTCTTGAACTGCTAAAATATCATCTTCTGCAGAAACAGTGTATGGATTGATAATTGATGAGATAATAAAACCACCAAATAAGTTTAATACAATTGCAGTTACTACGTATTTTGGTTCAACCATTGTCATATATGCACCTACGATTGACATAGATACTGTTGACATCGCTGATGCACAAAGAGTATATAAACGATTTTTCGGTAAATGTCCAAGTTGTTTTTTTACTGAAATGAATACTTCAGATTGTCCTAAAATTGCAGAAGCTACTGCATTATAAGACTCTAATTTACCCATCCCATTGATTTTACTTAAGAATAAACCAATATATTTAATTACGAATGGTAATATTTTTGTAAATTGTAAAATACCAATTAAAGCAGAAATAAATACGATCGGTAATAATACACCTGTGAAGAACGTAAACGCTCCTTTATTCACCATTCCGCCAAATACGAAATCCACACCTTGAGCCGCGTATTCTAATAACTTACCAAATCCATTTGAAATAGCTTTAATTAAAATTAATCCTGCTTCTGAATTTAATAATAAGAACGCTAATGCGATTTGAATAACGACCATGATTAAAATTGGACGATATTTGATATTTTTACGATCACTACTAGCAATGAAAGCTAATCCGAAAACAACTAGCAGTCCAATAAGAGCTATAATGTATTTCATGTTTCTCCTCCGAAAATCCAATAATTTTTTATTATATAAGCGCTTTCAAAACGGACACATCTTTATTTGTTGGATGTCAGACATCCTTTAAAGGTTAGATGTCAGACAAGGATTAAGCTTGTAAATCTTTTGAACTAAATGATCCAGGAAGTAATTCCTTAACAGTTGTTTCAGCGACATCACCTTTTAAGTTTGTTAAGTAAACTTTTGTGTTTTCATCACTAAACTCTGCAATAACTTGTCTACAAGCACCACATGGTGAAATTGGACCTTCAGTATCCCCTACTATTGCAATCGCTTCGATTTTTGCAGAACCATTTCCATTAGCTACTGCACTAAAAATTGCCGTTCTTTCCGCACAATTTGTTAAACCGTAAGAAGCGTTTTCAACATTACATCCAGTGTAGACTTTTTGATTGTTCAATAAAATCGCAGCACCTACTTTAAACTTAGAGTACGGAGCGTATGCGTTTTCACGAACGTTTAAAGCTTCATTGATTAATGATTGTGTATTCATTTATATCACCCTTTAACGAATAGATAGGTAATTCATTTATTAAAGTGTGTGAGTTTTGTCTTCGCCTTACCATATTACCAACGTAAGAGCTAAAGAGCAATAACTCACCCACTTTTTTTTATTTTAAAATTATTTTGAAATTAATAAGCTGTGTTTGCTTCTTCGCCTTGAACAAGTTTTACACCTGAGCTAGTTCCGATTCTGTTTGCACCAGCATTTACTACATTCTCAACGTCTTTTAAGCTACGAACTCCACCAGAAGCTTTTACTCCTACATTTTCGCCAACTGTTTTACGCATTAATGCTACGTCTTCTACAGTTGCTCCACCAGTTGAGAATCCTGTAGATGTTTTTACGAAGTCAGCACCTGCTTTTACTGATAATTCACATGCTCTAACTTTTTCTTCATCAGTTAAAAGGCAAGTTTCAATAATTACTTTAACTAAAGCTTTACCTTTAGCAGCTTCAACTACCGCACGAATATCTCTTTCAACTAATTCATCATTTTTTTCTTTTAATGCAGAAATATTGATAACCATATCAACTTCTCCAGCACCATTTTCAATTGCATTCGTTGTTTCGAATGCTTTTACTTCTGGAGTGTTAGCTCCTAAAGGAAAACCGATAACTGTACAAACCTTTACAGCTGAATCTTTTAATAATTCACTAGCATAAGAAACCCAAGTAGGATTAATACAAACAGATGCAAAATTAAACTCTTTTGCTTCTTCTACTAATTTTGTAATTTCCTCTTTTTTTGCATCAGCGCGTAATAATGTGTGATCTACTAAATTTGCATAATTCATAATTTAGTCTCTCCTTTTTGGTCGTTTATTTTCTGTTTCATTTTTGATATTTATTAAGTTACTTCGAATATGTCTTTACTATAACACCAGCTTGAAATTTTGTAAAACATTATTTGAACTTATGTTCAAGGATATTTTTTCCTATAAAAAAGCATATAAACCGTTAAAATTCCTAACGTTTTATATGCTCAAATTATTTATTCTTTAATGCTCCCTTAATCTTCCACTATTGGCAAATCTAAAAGACGCTTTGCTGTAAATTGGTCGGTTATTAATACATTTGCATATTTACCCATTAAGGCACCGTGAATTGAGTTTGTTTTTCTTTCTCCACCTGCTACCAAAATAGATTTTTCTTTACTCCTTAACTCATCTAGTGCGATACCAATTGTTCGACTATCGATGAATTCCGAATAAATATTTCCATTTTTATCAAAAAAGCGAGAGCAAATATCACCCACTGCATGAGTTTGTAACTCTTTTTCTTCTTTTTCATTTAGGTAACCTACTCTAAATAATAAAGCATCTTTTTTTACAGTTCCTACAGTGAATATCGCAACATTTGATTGTTTTCCTAATTCAATCAATCGACCAATATGGCGATCAGCCTCAACCATTTGTTTCACTTCAGGGTTATCAAAGATAACTGGAAGAGGTAGATACCTTGGTACTGTATTGAATGCTTCAGCAAATAAATTTACTGTCTCAGATGCATAAGTATTCGTTTTAGAGTAACTAACTCCTCCGTTTAACTGAATTACTTCAACACCTTTTACTGCCTTATTACTTAGTTTTGTAGCAATATGATACATTGTTGTTCCCCAAGTCACACCAACAATATCTCCATCATGTACTGTTTCAAACAGCACATCGGCAGCTTTTTTAGTAATTGTTTGTAAGACCTCATTGATATCGTCAATAGGCGAATAACAAACCTCTACCGTTTGTAAATTATATTTTTTCTTTAATTTTCGTGCTAAATCTTGATGATCTTCAAGGGGATCGATAATTTCAATTTTTACATAACCTAATTCTTTTGCTTGTTGAAGTAGTCTAGAAACAGTTGGACGAGAGATTCCTAACTTTGTCGCTATTTCCTGTTGACTAAAATCTGAATCATAATATAGTCTAGCAGCGTCAATTATTAACCTTTGTTTTTCTAATGACATCCCAATAAATCCCCTTTAATTTTCCAATCCTTTATACCGATACAAATTTTTAATTATTATAACCTTTTTAATAAAAAAAAGCTCTCCTAGTTAGGAAAGCTTTTAATATCAAATTACTTCGTACCAAATAAACGATCTCCAGCGTCACCTAAACCAGGAACAATATAACCATGATCGTTTAATTTTTCATCTAATGCAGCTATGTAAATGTCCACATCTGGATGCGCCTTTTGTAATATTTCAACACCTTCTGGAGCTGCAATTAAGCACATAAACTTAATATGTTTCGCACCGCGTGTTTTTAATGAATTAATTGCCTCTACTGCTGATCCACCTGTTGCAAGCATAGGATCGATTACAATGAAATCACGTTCTTCTACATCCGTAGGAAGCTTAACATAATATTCAACCGGTTTTAAAGTTTCAGGATCACGGTATAATCCAACGTGTCCAACTTTAGCAGCAGGAACTAGTTTAAGGAAACCATCAACCATTCCTAAACCTGCACGTAAAATAGGTACAATCCCTAATTTTTTACCTGCAATAACTTTTGCTTTTGCAGTTGATACAGGTGTTTGGATTTCAACTTCTTGTAATGGTAGATCGCGTGTAATTTCGAAAGCCATTAAACCCGCAACTTCATCAACTAGTGCACGAAATTCTTTAGTTCCAGTGTCTTTGCTACGAATTAAAGATACTTTATGCTGAATTAACGGATGATCAAAAACGTATACTTTACTCATTTATATCGCTCCTTGCATATACTTAGTAATTTATGATTCTTAAAAAGAATACCGAAAGCGGTTAAATAATTCAAGTCACATTATTAAATCTGCTTGATTTCTTTCAATACTTTTTAACACTACTATTTATATTTCCTTTTTTTTCTATTTTCATTGTTTATTTGACCAAATTTCTTTTAAATTTTTAGTTACACTCAGATAATCAATTTTTGCCTATATACTAAAATAAGAGAGAACGCGTTCGTCCTCTCTTACTTTTAATTATGAAAAATTAAGATGCATTACTTAATTTATTTGATGCTATTGAATGATTGTTTAAACGTTTTTTTTCAATAAATTTGCGAATATAGTGGTCTAATCCAATACGTCCTGCGTTTGAACCAGCGATAATAATAAAGATACCTAATAATACCATTTGCGGATTTGTACTAGTTGTACCACTAAACATAAATGAAAAGTTCATCATTAACCCAAAGAACATTGCAGTTTTTGTAAAACATCCAAGAATAAGTCCAAGACCAATTGCAAATTCACCAATAGGTACTAAAAAGTTAAATAAATCGATATGTGGAATAGCAAAATGAGTTAAGAAATCTGCCCACCAACCTTGTACTGCTGGATGATCGCCTGTTGAATTTTTAACTGCAAATTGTAAAAATCCTGATGCGTCAAATCCACCAGCAGATAATTTACCCCAGCCTGCATGGATCCATTCATATCCAAGATAAAGTCGAAGAACAGTTAAAACACCAGATGCAATTTTATTAGTTCTTAAAAAATTAATAAACATAATTTTTTGCCTCCGTTAAATTTATTTTATAAATGATTACATAAGTTATTGTACTTTATTTCCATTTATTTTTGTGAATAGTTTCACAAGTTTTAATGAACTTATTGTGACTTTTATCTAACTATTCAGATTATAAAAAAATAGCCATCTAGAATGGGACTCTTCCTCCATTTCGTGTTATTTAACGAAGTGGAGGTGGAGTCCCATTAGATGACTACTTATAAATTAAAAGTTTGGATATAATTCGTATTTACCTGATAATGCGTTAACGCGTTTACGAGATTTTTCTAACACTTCTTCATTTTCATGATTTTTTAAAGTATCTGCAATGATTGATGCAATTTCATCCATATCTTCTAAAGTAAATCCTCTAGAAGTTACAGCTGCTGTTCCGATACGAATACCGCTTGTTACAAATGGGCTTGCTGGATCAAATGGAATTGTGTTTTTGTTACATGTGATTCCAATTTCATCTAATACATGTTCTGCAACTTTTCCAGTTAATTCTAAAGAACGTACATCGATTAGAATAAGGTGATTGTCCGTACCACCAGATACTAGATTTAAACCATTTGATTTTAAGCCTTCAGCTAAACGAGCTGCATTATCGATAATTGCTTGAGCGTAGGTTTTAAAATCTTCTTGTAAAGCTTCGCCAAATGCAACTGCTTTTGCAGCGATTACGTGCATTAAAGGTCCACCTTGGATACCAGGGAAGATTGATTTATCAATTGCTTTCGCAAATTCTTCTTTACATAAAATCATACCGCCACGTGGGCCACGTAAAGTTTTATGTGTAGTTGTTGTTACAAAATCAGCATAAGGAACTGGATTTTGGTGAAGTCCAGATGCTACTAAGCCTGCGATGTGAGCCATATCAACCATTAAATAAGCTCCAACTTCATCTGCAATCTCTCTAAACTTTTTAAAATCGATAGCTCTTGGATATGCACTAGCACCAGCAACGATTAACTTTGGTTTGTGTACTCGCGCTTTTTCTAATACATCTTCATAATTAATTACTTGTGTCTCTTGGTCTACTCCATACTCAACGAAATTATATTGAACTCCACTGAAGTTAACTGGACTTCCGTGAGTTAAATGACCACCATGTGATAAATTCATACCTAATACTGTATCACCATGTTTTAAAATCGTGAAATATACTGCCATATTCGCTTGAGCACCTGAGTGAGGCTGAACGTTTACATGCTCCGCACCAAAAATTTCTTTTGCACGGTCTCTTGCAATGTTTTCAGCAATATCAACATACTCACAACCGCCATAGTATCGTTTACTTGGATATCCTTCAGCATACTTATTTGTTAATACTGAACCTTGGGCTTCCATTACAGCTTCGCTTACAAAGTTTTCAGAAGCAATTAACTCAATTTTCGTACGTTGTCTCCCTAACTCTAACTGAATTGCTTCATACAATGATGGATCTTGCTTTTTTAAATTTTCCACGGCTATATCCCCCTTTTAATAAAACACGAACATTACAAGTATAAATTTTAAATATCATTCGAAAAACGACTGAATTCTTTTCTATTTTATCATGGTTTTATGTAGAAATAAATCATATATCTTACAATTAACAAATATTTGTTCCTATTTTATCTCTTCATCAATTGAATAAATAGCACGTGCTCCGCCAATTAGTTTTGGTCGTGTTTTTGCAACAGTAATATGTGCTTGTCCTACTTGCTTTGTGTTTGTTCTAACAGGGACCGCTACATGTTTTAAATGCATTCCGATTAGTGTATCTCCAATATCAATTCCTGCATCAGCTTTAATATGCTCTACGATTACGGCATTTTCTAAATGTCTATATGCATAAGAAGCTAAAGCACCTCCAGCTGAACGAACTGGAACTACGGTAACCTCGTCTAACCATAAATTTTTCGCTGTGTTTTTTTGAACGACAAGCGCTCTATTTAAATGCTCGCAGCATTGAAATGCTAATTGTACACTCGTTTGGTCTTGGAATGCTTTTATAGCTCTGAATAAAACTTCCGCTACTTCAATTGTCCCAGAAGTTCCTATTCTTTGACCAGTCACTTCACTAGTACTACAACCAATCACTAATACATGGTCGCTAGTAAAATGTACTTCTTCATTTAACTCAGCTAATAATGAGGTGATTTGTTGTTCTACTAAATTTAATTCTTCGTCCATTTCTATCTTCCTCTCACGAAAATCCTAATTGCAGGATCAAGGAGAAAGGCAAAGATCCTAAAATACTTTAGATTATTTTATTGATTTCCTCAAAGTATTTCTCGCCCTTTATTCTTTCCTGTTCTTCCTGCTTTTCCTGCTCCATTAACATTTGCAGAACTTATTATTAAAAAAAACCGATAATCTTAACAATTAGTTTTGGATTAACGGTATTTTTAGTTATTATAATTTATGATTTTTTTCGTAGTCTTTAATTTTGTTTACTCGATTTTCGTGGCGTCCACCTTCGAAATCAGTTGATAACCAGATTTTAGCGATGTCTCTCGCTAAGCCAGGTCCGATTACTCGTTCACCCATCGCAAGCATATTCGTATCATTATGTTCACGAGTTGCTTTTGCACTAAATGTATCATGTACTAAAGCACAACGTATACCTTCTACTTTATTTGCAGCAATTGACATCCCAATTCCTGTTCCACATATTAATATCCCGCGGTCTACTTCACCATTTGCAACCTTTTGTGCAACTGGGAAAGCATAGTCTGGGTAGTCTACTGATGTACCACATTCACATCCAAAGTCTTCATATTGAATGCCCATTTCATCCATTAAATTCATAATTTCTTGACGTATGTTTACTCCACCATGATCAGATGCTATTGCTACTTTCATTCGAAAACCCCCGTTTTACATCTTTAAATATTTATTCCAATTTCTATCTTACACTATTATGTTCAAAATTAGTGAAACTATCAACGTCAATTTCCATATTAAGTTAAACTTCATTTGAGTTTTGAACAATTTTTTTTACCAATTCTTCTAATTCATTTAAAGTACTTTCATAAATCGATAATGATCCACCGTAAGGATCAGAAATATCTTTATCGGTACCATTTATATATTCATAAATTGTATATACTTTATCTTTATATTGTGGAAATTGAGAAATCAACATCTGTTTATGACTTGAAGTCATTGATAAGACGTTAGTAGACCATTGTAATAACTCTTCATTTATTTGCTGTGAGGAATGATTGGATTCAATCCCTTTATTTTTTAAAGCCAATATTGCATTTTTAGAGGCAGAGTCTCCTGGCATCGCAAATACACCTGCAGACTTAACCTGATAAGAATCCTTCCCATGGTGTCTTAATAATGCTTCAGCCATTGGGCTTCGACATGTATTTCCTGTACAAACAAATAGTATATTTTTCATCTTATTTCCTCACCTTCTTTTATCGAAACATTTTATTTAATCTATTCTACTAAAAAATAAAAGGATGGGGCAATTGTCTCCAATTTCACCATCCTACATTTTATTTAAATTTATAACGATCAGGAAAAAAATAATAGTTTGATTCCAAATATCAGTAAAAATGAGCCTCCAAGCAATTCTCCAAATTTGCCGAGTTCTTGTTCTACTCTTCTTCCCAACAATAAACCTGCCCAAGTTAAAATTGTACTTATAATACCAAATAAAAGAATTGTTAACCATGTTTTTGCACCAAATGTTCCTAAGCTTATTCCAACTGAAAAACTATCGACACTTACACTAAATGCAAAAAGTAATAATCCGACCCCTGACGGCGAATACTTATTCTCTTCTTGACCAAATAGAGTTGTATAAATCATATGAAAACCTATGCCTACTAATAAAATACCACCAAGTAGTACGGCATATTTACCAAAATTCTCGGATAATTCGTATCCAATTACCATGCCTAATAAGGGCATAATAACATGAAAAAGCCCAATTACAATTCCGATATTAATGATTTGTCTTAATTTTAGTTGAATTACACCCATTCCTAAACCAACTGAGAATGCATCTAAACCTAACGCAGATCCCATAATTGTTAATGTAATCATTTCATCGATTAATGAGCTACTCATGCTTTCCCTCCTAGGACTTGCTATTAAAAGATATGCACGTCCTACTTACCATATGAGGAAAATTAATAAATTTTAATTTCAAAAAAGGATTTGAAAAAAATAATAGAAGCTCCAATGGGCTTCTATTATTTTCCCTGCTCAATTATCGAATGTCCACAGGCTTTCCACAGACGATTCATGATTGCAATTCCAATTCCTTCGTAGGGGAATGTTTCGCAATAAATTATATCCACATTTTCATCATTGAATTGTCGAATACAATCATATAATGATGCTGCTACAGTTGATAATTCGCTACGTTTTCCACAAGCGAGTACTACGTCAGCTTTATACTGTGTTTTATTTTCTTCTGTTGTTAGTACGCCAATTTTTTTCCCTTGATTTTGGGAATTGTGTATAAGTTTGTGTATAAACTCAATATCACCATTTACGAGATGCATTTGAGCATCTGGTGCATAGTGCTTATACTTCATACCTGGAGATTTTGGTGCTTCATTTTCTTTCATTGTTGATGGATCGACTTCAACTGTTGTTATGACTTCTCTAATCATTTCTGGCGTAATACTACCAGGTCTTAGAATTGTAAATACATCTTGCGAACAGTCAATTACAGTTGACTCTAACCCCACGCCCGTATTACCGCCATCAACAATTCCAACAATTCGTCCATTTAAGTCCTCATATACATGCTTTGCAGAAGTTGGACTTGGCTTTCCTGAAGTATTTGCACTTGGTGCAGCAATCGGTAAATTACATGACTCTATTAATGCTAGAGCAACAGGATGATCAGGCATTCTAACCCCCACTGTTGATAAACCAGCTGTTACAAATTTTGAGACATGTTTCTTACTTTTTAAGATCAGCGTTAAAGGCCCTGGCCAGAATGCATCCATTAGTTTCTTCGCATTTAATGGAATATCTTCAACTAAATCATTTAATTGTTCTTCATTTGCTATATGTACGATTAGTGGATTATCACTCGGTCTTCCTTTAGCCTGAAAAATTCGTTGAACGGCTTCATCTGAAAGAGCATTCGCTCCTAATCCGTAAACCGTTTCTGTAGGAAAGGCCACAACTTGTCCTAACTGTAAATTTTTTGCTGCATCCACAATCTGTGGGTAAACTTTATCTTTATTCACAGGATTATCCACATACCATATTTTTGTTTCCATACGTAGCACCTCTCTTTAGAGTGAATAATAGTGTATATTTTACAAATTTAGACATTATCCTACGAATGAAAAGCAAGTTTTATCCACAAATTGTGGACAAAACTTGCTAATTTGTGGATAACTTTGTGTATAGTTCTTTTTGATATACTAACACTTCTTCATTCTTAATTGTAGTTTGATAATGTTTCATTTCTTTAATACTGTTTGAGACACTTTCTTGTTCAACCTGTTCGAAACCTAATAAAAGGAATAGGTCTTGAACAACATGCTGTCTTGTTAATAAGTAGACTTGGTTAACCATTTCTTCTTTTAGTTTATCAAGAACACTTTGTAAAAAGAGTACCATATGCTGTGAATAAATGGTAGGTGCAACTACTAGCGATCTTAATAACGCTTCACTTCCATCTTGTTCGTAACCAATTACAGCTTGAGCTTTTCCGGCTTCATCTTCCATTATGAAAAATGATTCTTGTTGCTCTTCAAGTCCGATTGTAGAAAGTCCTGCTTGTCCTAAAAACGTAAAGATTGTTTCAAAGTCTTCTTGTAAAGCTGAACGTATTTTCATAAAAAAACCTCCCTAGTATGCTCGTAATACTTTATGCACATAAGGAGACAGGTAGAACTAAAATAATTGTTTAATCATTTGTAGAAAGAAACTCTCAACTTTTATATCATTCTTAGGTTCCTCACCTGGAAGTGCAGACGCTTCAACTGTCGCGTTATCTTGATTCACATTTGTATCATTTTGAACGACTAAGTCATTATTATGTTTTTCGGAAACCTCAACTTTCTTTTTACTTAAATCAGCTGAGTTATTGTCATTTTTAGATTCAATTTTTGTCCCATTTTTAATTTTTGTTTCTTTATCTACCTTTTGTTGAGATTGAAGAGCATCTTTACTTAAAGTTGCATCTCCATTTGAAAAGTCTAGGAAGCATAAAGGTGGGAATAATACACACCACCAGTTAGCGCCTTGACCAGCACCTAGTTTAATTAATACAGCTTCATAATCTCCAGCAGGATATAAGAAACTACCATATAATTTAGTAGGGAATTTAACCTTTTTAGAATAAGTAATTGTAAATGTTTGATTTGATCCTTCTTCTTTAATGACACGTGCTACTGTTTTTTGTAAATCCGGAATATGGCTCTTGATAACTTTTTGTCCCTCTTCGAAGCTTGTTAAATCTTTAACCCAAGTGTTGATTTGTGCATTTACTTCGTCTCTGACTTTTCGTTTAAGCGCTTGATCTTCACTAGAGTCACTATTTGCTAGGATTCTTAATCGTACAGCTTTTTTAGGGATTACTACCATTTCGTTGCCTTTAGCATTTGTATCTCTAAGTGGCATTAATACCGACGAGCTAATTAATAATATGATAAATAAAGAAATAATTTTATATGTTATTTTTGTTTTATTTTTAGTTTTCATTTTCTCTCCACCGTCCCTCTAGGAACAGTGTGGACAAAATAATAAATTCTTAAACACTAGTATTCTATTTTTTTTACTGTTGTAAAAAAAGAATGTTGATTTCCGTTACAGGATGCTCGCTTTCCGTGGGGCGAGAGCTGAGCCTCCTCGGCAAGCCTGCGGGGTCTCACCCTTCTCGCTACTCCCACAGGAGTCTCACACCTTCCACTCCAATCAACGTCTCTTCTATTCTCTACTTTAATTTCTATAAAATCTCTTCCGAAAATAGCTTCTTTAAATTTTCAACAATAAACATTAACATAGCCTAAAAAAAGAAGAGTGGTAATTTCCGCTTCAGGATGCTCTTGTGGAGCTATAATTATTTTAGAGTTTTCTTTATATAAGCCATAAATAATGATGCAATATCAATATCTGAAACTGTGTATAGTGTTCTACTTCCTACTACGTCTTCTATTTCATTTAGTATTAACTGGTTGTTTGAGTCGAACATGAAATCAATTCCTACGAAGTCAAAGTCGAAGTGATCTACTATTTTTTGGATCAGTTTTTTTTCGGTTGGCGAAAGTTCATATAGTTTTGCATCTCCGCCTAGCGAGAAATTTGCACGAAAGTCGCGTTCTGAATACCTCAAAACAGCTGCGATTATTTCTTTACCAATAATGAAGACTCTTAAGTCTTTCCCTACTTGATCTGCTACTTTTTGTATTAATAGTTCATCAAAATTTGCATTTTGAACAGTTTCTACTAGTTCAGCTTGATTATGAACATAATATACTTCATTTCCACCTCTCCCTATGCAATTCTTAAGGATACATGGGAATTGAATTGTATCGACTACATTCTTAATCGTACTTTTTTTATAATAAAATGTATCTAACATTGGTATACCCAGACTGGCAAGCTTTTGATGTGTTAAAAACTTATGGTTTGACATTGAAGAAATTGTCGCATTGTTAAATAGTTTTATCCCCATTTCTTCTAAGTGTGTGGATAAGACATTAGATATCGATCTCATTATGACAAAGTTCGGTATACTTAATACTTCACCATAATAGGAAAGAGTATTGACCCCGTTTTGAATGCCGATAATGATGTGGTCAGCGTATAGTAATTTTAGTTCAAGTCCATTTTCCAATGCTCCATTTATTAACCAGTCGATATATGTTCTATTTCTCTCTGCGTCTGCTTTTGAATAGATTAACCATCCGATCATGCGTTTAGCTCCAAGTCCTCAATAATATAATCAATGATATATTTCGTTGTATCTACATCGGTACATAAATAAATGTTTTTAAAATGAGCATTAGAATTAACTTCACATAAATACGTTAGGCCATCTTCTCCAAATAATAAGTCAATCCCTGCAAAATCAGCTTTTAGTATTTCGGAGCATTTTAATGCTAAATCTATTTGCTCTTTCGTTGGTTCGTATTTAAACATTTTTCCACCGTTTGTAACATTTGCACGAAAATCCGATTCTGATTTTCTTAAAACCGATGCTACTACTTGTTTCCCTACAACTTGGATTCGAATATCAGTACCTCTACTTGATTCAATAAACTCTTGATAAATGTGAGGCACATGTTTTAGCTCATCTACCTTTTTTAAAAGTTCTTCTCTATTCTCAATTAAATAAACTTGTCTACCAAATGAACCGAATGATTCTTTTATAATCAATGGATAACCAAGCTCTTTTTCTACTTCATCATAAAAGTCATAATTTGTTAAATTACAATTCGGAAAAAGAAGCGGTGCAGTAATTGTTTTCGGCATTGGGATTCCATAGTTTGACAACTCTTGAAATGTTAATGCTTTGTCATCACAGACCTCAATTGTTCTTGCAGAATTATATAATTTTAGACCCATATTTTCTAAATGCCTAGCTAAGCGAACATCCTTGTCCCAAAAAATTACAAAATCAGGTCTTTGATTTTCATACTTCCCTTTTAATTTCGCCTGACCCTTTTCGATTACCGGAATGAGTTCGTAGTGCTTAACTAAAGTAACGTCAATTCCCTTTGTTAATGCTGTATCTCTCAACCATTCGAAAAGTTCGGTAAATTTTGTTGCTGTAATATGACCATTAAAAACAATCCAACCTGTAAACTTTTTCATACTAATTATCTTCTTTCACTCGTAAAATTTTTTATTATCTCTTGAAAAATATAATCGAAAATTCCTTATCAATTATTAACTCTAACACAAAAAAAAGAATCGCAATACATCGACTTTTATTAGTCAACATACTACGATTCATTTTCGAAACGATCACTTCATCATATATACCATACGATCTTTACCATTTATATCAAAGACAACTTCAACAGTTGAACTTGGAAAGGCTTTTCTTAAAATATCAGCCACCGGTTCACCTTGATTTACACCGACTTCAAAAGCTACGAGTGACTTTTCATTTAACACTTTCGGTAAATCATTTGCAAAACGACGATAAAAATCTAACCCATCCTCACCACCGACTAACGCTCGATACGGTTCATGATTTTTAACGACCTCATCTAAATTCAACCAATCTTCATGTGGAATATACGGTGGATTTGATACCACAATATCAACCTTCTTATTTTCCTCAATAAAATAATTTAATAAATCATTATGAATAAAATGAACGTTTGCATTTAGCTCTTGGGCGTTTTGTTTTGCAACTTGAATCGATTCTTCAGCGATATCGATAGTATGAACAGTAAGTTGGCTACTTTCAAGCGCAAGCGATATTGCTATAGCCCCACTTCCAGTACCTACATCAACTAGTTCAAGCTGGTCTGTGTTTTTCCAGTGTTTATGAATACGATTTAATACGCCTTCTACGAGTTCTTCTGTTTCAGGTCTCGGAATCAACACTTCTTCATTAACGAAAAATTTTCTGCCGTAAAAATATTCATATCCAATCAAATATTGAATTGGTTGACCATCAATATGTTTCTTTAGCATATCTTGAAATTGATTCCAATGTTGCTCTTCCAAATCTTCACGCATATTTAACAGCAATTCCGTTCGATTGCAGTTTAAAATATGTTTTAACGCAATTTCTCCCACATTCTCATCGCGACCGTGTTCTTGTAAAAAAGAAGAAGCCCATTTTAGGGCTTCATATATCTTTGTTGTCATTATTGATTTTGTTCCATTCGTTTTGCTTGATCATCCATAATTAATGCATTAATGATTTCGTCAATTTTACCTTCAACGATTTGATCAAGTTTTTGAATTGTTAAACCAATTCGATGGTCAGTTACACGGTTTTGTGGGAAGTTATAAGTACGGATACGCTCAGAACGATCACCAGTACCTACAGCTTGCTTACGATTTTGATCATATTCAGCTTGAATTTCTCTTTGGAATTTATCATAAACCCTTGCGCGTAGAACTTTCATAGCTTTTTCTTTATTCTTAATTTGTGATTTTTCATCCTGACAAGATACAACCGTATTTGTAGGAATATGTGTTAAACGAACTGCAGACATCGTTGTATTTACCGATTGTCCACCAGGACCACTTGAAGCAAATGTATCAACACGAATATCTTTTTCATGAATTTCAATTTCAACTTCTTCAGCCTCTGGTAAGACAGCTACTGTTGCAGTTGAAGTATGAATTCGTCCACCAGATTCCGTTTCAGGAACACGTTGAACACGGTGAGCGCCATTTTCAAATTTTAATTTTGAATAAGCACCTTTACCGTTAATCATAAAAATAATCTCTTTAAAGCCACCTAGCTCTGTATAGTTACCTTCAATGATTTCAGTTTTCCATCCATTAACCTCTGCATAACGGCTGTACATACGATATAATGTCGCAGCAAATAATGCCGCCTCGTCTCCACCCGCTGCACCACGAATCTCAACAATAACGTTTTTATCATCGTTAGGGTCTTTCGGAATTAAAAGGATTTTTAATTGTTCTTCTAAATCTTTTGATTCATTTTCTAACTCATTTAATTCTTCTTTTACCATCTCGCGCATATCAGCATCAAGCTTTTCTTCAAGCATAGCTTTTGCATCCTTAATCTGCTCTTTAACTGATTTGTATTGACGGTATGCATCAACTGTTTCTTGTATATCAGATTGTTCTTTTGAGTATTCACGTAATTTTTTTGAGTCATTTATGATTTCAGGATCACTAAGTAGATCATTTAATCTATCATAACGATCCTCTACTGCTTGTAATCGATCAAACATATCTTTCACCTCGACATTTTCGTCTAAAATAGTAACTAAATATATATCGAAAGAAGCGATGCAAATCGCTTCTTTAATTTTATCTGTTAAATTCAAGTATCATAAGACACTTTCTCCACGTTTCTAACGATCTAGTTCTGAAAGCTAGCTCTTCGGTAATATTCCATTCAGAGCTGATCGAGCTTCCTCCATATTTCTTAGTGTCTAGTTCCAGCGCCTAGCCCCTCGAGGTCATAAGCCAAATATCATCAAAGGTTAAAAACCAACCTTCGCTGATATTTTTCTTATGCTTGTCGGGGCTAACCAAGGCACCTCCACATTTCTAAGTATATGGTCTTAATAGTTAATTTTCAACCTACTACAAATATTAATCGTTTTGATTTTGGAGTACTGGTTGATTTGTTTTAGTTGGTACTTCGTGACAGTGGCGACATCTTGGTTCGTATGATTCAGATGCACCTACTAAAATAATTGGGTCTTCGAATAAAGCAGGCTTCCCGTTTATTAATCTTTGAGTTCTGCTTGCAGGTGAACCACATGTTGCACAAACTGCGTTTAATTTTGTTACATGTTCAGCAATTGATAATATTTCGGGAACTTTACCGAATGGAAGTCCTCTAAAGTCTTGATCAAGTCCTGCGCAAATTACCCTTTTCCCTGTATTTGCTAATTGTTGAACAACATTCACAATTTCATCATCAAAAAATTGAATCTCGTCGATTGCAACTACTTCTACTTCTTCTGTAACGTATTTAAGAATGTGTGATGAGTGTGTTACTGCGTATGCAGGTACTTTCATACCTGTGTGAGACACCACTTCTACTTCACTATATCGATTATCAATTGAAGGCTTGAATGTAACGCAGCTTTGCTTAGCAAACTGTGTACGGCGAATGCGGCGGATTAATTCTTCTGATTTACCAGAAAACATACTGCCACAAATCATTTCAATCCAACCATTTTTTTTCATCATAAAGAACATTATGAGTCTCACCTTTCTATATCAGTACAATGACTATTTTATTTATTTTAGTTCAAAGCAATTTGCCGGATCATTTTTCATTATTATTCATGTAAGTATTTTGTCTATCTATATAAAAATTCATTTTTTTGAATTAAACTTGTATGATATTTAACTATAAATGCGTAAAAAAAGCAGGCAAAGTAGCAATAACTCGCCTGCTTTTCATCATTATTACTTAAGGCCGTATTTTTTGTTGAAACGTTCAACACGTCCTGCAGCGTTAGCAAATTTCTGACGACCAGTGTAGAATGGGTGAGAATCAGAAGAAACCTCAACTTTGATAAGAGGGTAAGTGTTACCATCTTCCCATTCGATTGTTTCGTTAGAATATTTTGTTGATCCGCTTAAGAATTTGAAACCAGTGTTAATGTCCATGAACACTACTTTCTTGTAATCAGGATGAATATTTGCTTTCATGTTTTTCATCTCCTTCCGCCCTGAAATCCTCGAAATCAGAGTTATAGAAACCATGTGTATACCACATAATTTACATTTCACATACAAATGAAATTATAGCAACTAACCCGGGAGAATGCAACCCACTATTTTTCCTTATAGATTGCTTATATCTTCCAACTACTTGTTAGTAACTGGTGTTTTTCGACTTTCTTCCGTCATCGTGTTAAAGAATTCTTCATTTGTTTTTGTTTGACGAAGCATTCTGAAGTAACGTTCAACAAAGTCAGGGATATCTGACATCGTTTTTCTCATTAACCATAGCTTGTCCAGATGATCTTTTGGTATTAATAAATCTTCTTTACGTGTACCAGAACGACGAATATCAATTGCTGGGAAAATACGACGTTCAGCTAATGAACGATCAAGGTGAAGCTCCATATTTCCAGTTCCTTTAAACTCTTCGTAAATGACATCATCCATACGAGAACCAGTGTCGATTAAAGCTGTAGCTAAGATCGTTAAGCTTCCACCTTCCTCGATGTTTCGTGCAGCACCGAAGAATCTTTTTGGTCGATGGAATGCAGCAGGGTCAATCCCCCCTGATAATGTACGACCACTTGGAGGAATAACTAAATTGTATGCTCGAGCAAGTCTAGTAATGCTATCCATTAAAATGATGACATCTTTCTTATGCTCTACTAGTCTCATTGCGCGTTCTAATACTAATTCAGCAACTTTTATATGGCTATCAGGTGTTTCATCAAATGTCGAACTGACAACGTCACCTTTAACAGAACGTTCAATGTCCGTTACTTCTTCAGGACGTTCATCAATTAATAATACAATTAGTTCTGCTTCAGGGTGATTTGTTGTGATACTATTAGCGATTTCTTTTAATAGTTCTGTTTTACCTGCTTTTGGAGGAGCAACAATTAAACCACGTTGACCAAATCCTACTGGGGCAATCATATCAATAATTCTCGTTGAAAATTTTGCAGGTGATGTTTCAAGTTTCATTTGTCTATTCGGATATAATGCTGTAAGTCCTGGGAAGTGAACGCGCTCTTTCGCATTTTCAGGATCATCTCCATTAACCGCTTCCACTTGAAGTAATCCAAAGTATCTTTCATTCTCTTTAGGTGGACGTACTTTTCCAGAAACCTTATCACCATTACGCATATCAAATCGACGAATTTGAGACGCAGAAATATAAATATCCTCGGAACTTGGTGAATAGTTAATTGGACGTAAGAATCCATACCCTTCTGAAGGTATAATTTCAAGTACACCTTCCATGAACATTAATCCATCTTTTTCAGCTTGCGCCTTTAAGATTGCAAAAATAAGTTCTTTTTTCGTTAATTTGCTGTAATACGAAATTTTCATTACTTTCGCATGTTCATACAAATCTTTTAATTTCATATTTTCTAATGCAGAGATCGTTAAACTCATACAGCACCACTCTTTACTTTTATTCATTCAAATTAGGATTTTCTTAATTCGGAAGGTTATTTAGAAGGTTTTTTGAAGGAAACTTACATAAAGTATTACTCTTTAGTGTAACCTTTTCCCCTAAAAATATTCTAAGTAATTAGAATTAAATAGGTTTACTATCTATTGAGATTATAATTCGAAAGAGTTTTTTATGCCAACTATTTTTCGACGAAACTATATAATGACCCTTCCCTTTGGAGAAAAAAGGAAAGAGTCATTATTCTAGTAAATCATTATATAAGTTTCAGATTGACTAAAAAACACTTATTTCTCGAGGTAGGTAATCTGATATTATTTGATAACTAGGTTAGGTTTCTTGTTTAAACTGTGTCTTCCATCTACAAAACGAACTGTTCCTGATTTAGCACGCATTACTAATGAATGAGTAGTTCCTACATTCCCTTTGTATTGTACGCCTTTTAATAATTCACCGTCAGTTACGCCTGTAGCTGCAAAAATCGCGTCATCACCTTTAACTAGATCGTCCATGTATAATACACGGTTTGTATCTTCAATACCCATGCGTTTGCAACGCTCAACCTCTTCCTCATTTTGAGGTAATAGCTTACCTTGAAGCTCTCCACCTAAACATTTTAAAGCTACTGCAGCGATTACACCTTCTGGAGCTCCACCACTACCGAATAAAATATCAACACCTGTATGATCAAATGCCGTGTTAATCGCACCAGCAACATCGCCATCATTGATTAATTTAATTCGAGCACCTGCTGCACGAATTTCTTCGATTAATTTTGCGTGGCGTTCTCTGTTTAATACAGTTGCAACTACTTCATTAATATTTTTTCCTTTTGCTTGTGCTACTGCAGTTAAGTTTTCAAGAACAGAAGCATTAATATCAACTTTACCAACAGCTTCTGGACCTACTGCTAACTTTTCCATATACATATCAGGTGCATGTAATAAATTTCCATGGTCAGCAATCGCGATAACAGCTAATGCATTCCATCCGCCAGATGCAACGATATTTGTTCCTTCAAGTGGATCTACCGCTACGTCTACTCTTGGACCATATCCATTTCCAAGCTTTTCACCGATGTATAGCATTGGAGCTTCATCCATTTCTCCTTCTCCAATTACAACTGTTCCTTTCATCGGAATCGTGTCAAATACATCACGCATTGCTGTTGTTGCAGCATCATCCGCTTCATCCTTTTTACCAAGACCCATCCATTTTGCAGATGCAAGTGCTGCTGCCTCAGTAACACGTACTAATTCCATCGATAAACTTCTTTCCATTTAAAACTCCCCCTTTGATGTAAATGAAAACTACTATAATTATGTTAAATCGGAGTATGTAGACATACTATTTACGCATTTTTTAATTGTTCAACTTCTTGTTTAGTCAATTGAACACGCCATACATTTGCTCCTAATCCTAAAAGCTTTTCAACTAAATCTTCATATCCTCTATCAACATGCTCTAGTCCAGTAAGTTCTGTCTTACCTTCAGCAATTAGCCCTGCAATAACCAATGCAGCACCAGCACGCAAATCACTTGCTTTTACACGACCGCCTTGTAACTCTGATGGTCCAGATATAATAGCTGTACTACCTTCAACTTTAATCGTTGCACTCATTCTTCTCAGTTCATCTATATGCTTAAATCTCGCACCATAAATTGTATCCGTTATAACAGCTGTTCCATTTGCTTTCGTTAAAAGAACAGAAAATGGTTGCTGTAAATCAGTTGGAAAACCTGGATAAACTAGTGTTTTAATATCAACTGATTTCAACTGTTTATTGGACCCAGTTACGATAATTTGATCATCATTTGTATCAATATCAATATTCATTTCTCTCATTTTTGCAATAAGCGATTCCAAGTGATGCGGAATTACATTATCAACGATTACTTGGTCTCCATCTTGTACAGTCGCAGCAGCTAAAATAGCATAAGTTCCTGCTTCTATTCGGTCTGGGATAATCGTATGTGTACAACCTGATAACGATTCTACACCATCTATACGGATCACATCAGTTCCGGCACCTTTAATTTTCGCACCCATACTTGTTAGTAAAGTTGCAACATCGACAATTTCAGGCTCTTTTGCAGCGTTTTCAATAACGGTTCTACCATTTGCTAAAACTGCAGCCAACATGATATTGATCGTTGCACCTACACTAACTACATCTAAGTATATACGTGCACCCTTTAACTCTTCTGCTCTTAAATAGATTGCACCTTGCTCATTTGTTACTTTTGCACCTAATGCTTCAAAACCTTTTATATGTTGATCGATAGGTCTTGGACCAAGATAACATCCACCTGGTAGGCCTATAACCGCTTGCTTAAATCTACCTAACATTGCACCCATTAAATAATATGAAGCTCGTAATTTTTTTACTTTTCCACTTGGAAGTGGCATAGCAACCATATTTGTTGGATCAATCATAATTTTTTCATCAGACATTTCTACTTGTCCACCAATTTCCTCTAAAAGGTCGCAGAGTGTTTGAACGTCTGAAATAGAAGGAACACCCTCAAGTGTTACTGGTGAGCTTGCTAATATAGTTGCTGGAATCAATGCTACAGCACTATTTTTAGCTCCGCTGACTCGAATTGTCCCTTTTAAAGGTATACCGCCTTCTAATACAAGCTTTTCCATAGTATACTCCCTTCTAAAATGAGCAGAAGAAAATAGTAGAGAAGTAAAATTTTAAGCTTCTCAACCTTCGGGTAAGTTTCTACCTATTTTCTCCAAATTTCTATTTCCCTAATCTTAGTTTATACGAGAGGTGCACTCTAATGTAAAGACATTTGCCTTAAAATAGCCTAACATTATGAACTGCAAAATCTCCAATTTCCAGAAAAACTGAGCTAACATTGATCTTGCTTTGTTCGTTTTTACGTTACTATTTACTGAAATAGATTCTAGAAGATGAAACGTATTTTTAAATAACAGTTAGCCCTAAACTAATTCTAATCATTATTGTCCAATGTCTTCAAGTCAAATTAAAAAAAACTCTAATTTATTACTAAAAAAATAATTATCAAATCGACCATTATTTCATTTCCTGCTTCATTGAAACCTCGAACGACTAAACTCCCTAGTGTTTACTATACAGTGTTTTAAATTGCCTATCGAGATTCAACCTTTTGATCGTAACCTTATTTTCCTTCAGAAACAAGAAAACCGTCTAAAAATAATTTTAGACGGCTTAGTTATTAATACTATATCATATTTCAAGCTGAATAACTTAAAATATTATGCTTTGTTGCTAGTACCGAACTCACGAATTTTACCAGCAACAGTTGCGATAATCGCTTCACGTCCTGGTCCAAGGATTTTACGAGGATCGTACTGTTTTTCGTCGTTTGCAACAAATTCACGTACAGCTTTGTTGAAAGCAATTTGATTTTCAGTGTTTACGTTAATTTTAGCAGTTCCACGAGCAATTGCTTTTTGAATTTGTTCAGTAGGGATTCCAGTTCCACCATGTAAAACTAATGGTACGTTTGTTTCGTTACCGATTTGTTCCATTTCGTCGAAACCTAATTTTGGTTCACCTTTGTATGGTCCATGTACAGAACCTAATGCTGGAGCTAAGCAATCAATACCAGTACGTTCTACTAGTTCTTTACACTCTGCTGGATCAGCATAAATGATGTCACCAACAACGTGATCTTCTTGTCCACCAACTGTTCCTAATTCAGCTTCAACTGAAACACCTTTAGAATGAGCATAATCTACAACTTTTTTAGTTGTTTCAACGTTTTGCTCAAATGGATCGTGAGAAGCATCGATCATAACTGATGTGAAACCAGCATCGATAGCAGATTTACATGCTTCAAAGCTTGAACCATGATCAAGATGAATTGCTACAGGTACAGTAATTTTTAAATCAATTAATAAACCTTCTACCATTTTTACAACAGTATTAAACCCACCCATGTATTTTGCTGCACCTTCAGATACACCAAGAATTACTGGAGATTGTTCTCTTTCAGCAGCAGTAAGAATAGCAAAAGTCCATTCTAAGTTATTAATGTTATATTGACCAACTGCATATTTACCTTCTTTTGCTTTATTAAGCATTTCAGTCATAGATACTAAAGGCATTATAAGCCCTCCTTATAATCTTTTAATGGAAATTAATCTGTACCCATAATTGTACTAACAAGAATAGAATGCAACAAATTGTTCTATATTATGTAAATTATGTGGTATTTATATCACAACCTAAGAATACAAAAAAAGCTTAAAAAACACAACCCAAATCATTTAACGTTCGTATTATCGTAACATTTCGGTAAATTAGGTTGGATTTCAACAGCTATTTTTCGTGATTTCCGAAAACGCTTTCAATTATATCGATGAAAAAAAAAGCAGATGGTCCGCTGCCCATCTGCTATTTTACTGCTGAGATTGCGGTTGAGATGTATATTCTCTAACAACCTTTTTTATTTCATCAATATCAAATGGTTTTGGAAAATATTGTAGTGCACCTAATTTTTTTGCTTCTTCAATAATATCTAATTCACCATAAGCCGTCATCAAGATTACTTTGATATCTTTATTAATTTCTTTGATTCGTTTTAAAATCTCTACTCCGTCCATACCTGGTATTTTCATATCAAGAATGACTAAGTCAGGACAATCCTTTACCACAATATCAATTGCTTGAAAACCATTCGCAGCTTGAAATACCTCATAGCCTTCTTTCTTGAAAATTTCGTGTAAAAGCAAACGAATTCCGTACTGATCGTCTACTATAAGTAATTTACTACCCAAAAATAGTACCACCTTTCTAACCAGATAAGCTTAATTGAAAAAAATACAAATTCCCCTAAATTTTTACATTCTACTTAGAAGTCCTATTTTCCTGCAACCAATGATATTTTTTACAAAAAAATACTCTCTTTTAATTTTAAGTCTGTACCTAATTTAAAGTATAATGGGTAGCACATACTTTTATAAGAGGGAGTCTTATTAAATGTTAAAAATTTTTACTACTCAATTAAATGGAGTTTTTCAAAAAATAGTAAATCAGGAGGAAGTATTTGAAGATGCTTCTCGCTTTCTAGCACAAGCTATAATAGGTGAGGGAACTGTTTACATTCACGGCACAAAAGAATTCGTAGGAATCGTTTCTGAAATCACTGAAGGCGCTGAGCAAAGTGACTCAATTAAACCTTTATTTAGTAACGGAGAGATTCAATCATTATCTCCAGTTGATCGTGTCCTTCTATTTACTAGACAAACAAATGATCAAGAAGCAATTGACATTGCAAAAAAATTAACTGAATTAAATATTGGGCTTGTAATCGTCTCTACTACTATTAATCATGAAGACCAATTATCTGATTTAGCTGATGTATTTATTAACTACGAATTAACGAGAAAATTAGTGCCTACCGATGAAGGAGATCGAATTGGCTTCCCTACTCTACTTGTAGGATTGTTTATCTACCACTGCCTACTACTAACGATCAACGAAATCATAGCCGATTTTGACTAACTGTCGTTTTAAAATAAAAAGTAAAAAAAACACCCAATAATAAAATACTATTGGGTGTTTCAGTGTGTGGACAAAGTCCTATTTATCTGATTATCAGACTGGTTGAAACCTTTAAACTTCTTCTCTTATTCTCGACCTTTAAGTGTTGCTCCAACAAAGTCTCTGAATAATGGTTGTGGTCTATTTGGACGAGAAATAAATTCTGGGTGGAATTGTGATGCTACAAACCAAGGGTGGTTTGGTAACTCAATAATTTCAACTAAACGACCATCTGGGCTTGTACCTGAGAAAATGAAACCTTCTTGTTCCATTTGTTGACGGTACTCATTGTTGAACTCATAACGATGACGGTGACGCTCATAAACAACTTCTTCACCGTATGCTTCAAACGCTTTTGAACCTTCTACTAATTTACATGGATATAAACCTAAACGTAATGTACCACCTAAATCTTCAACATCTTTTTGCTCCGGTAATAAATCGATGATTGGATAATTAGTTGTTGGATCGATTTCAGCTGAGTGTGCACCTTTTAATCCTAATACATTTCTAGCAAATTCAATTGAAGCAATTTGCATACCTAGACAAATTCCTAAGAATGGTATGTTATTTTCACGTGCGAATTGAGCAGTTAAAATTTTACCTTCTACACCACGATCACCGAATCCACCTGGTACAAGGATTCCATCAACATCGCTTAAAAGCTCGTTTACGTTAGCTGTTGTAACTTCTTCAGCATTAATCCATTTGATTTCAATTTCACTATCAAAAGCATATCCAGCGTGTTTTAATGCTTCTGCTACAGAGATGTAAGCATCTTGTAATTCAACATATTTACCAACAAGAGCAATCTTAGTAGATTTTGTAAGATTTTTAACTTTATCTACTAATGCAATCCACTCTGTCATATTCGCTTCATTTGTTTGTAATTTTAAATGATTACATACAATATCATCTAATCCTTGAGCTTGAAGAGCTAACGGAATTTCGTAAAGAGTTTCTGCATCTACACATTCAATTACATCTTTCGCATCTACATCACAGAATTGAGCAATTTTATCTTTCATTTCTTGTGGTACAGATGTTTCTGAACGTAATACGATGACATTTGGTTGAATACCAATGCTACGAAGTTCTTTTACGCTATGCTGTGTTGGTTTTGTTTTTAACTCACCAGCCGCTTTAATATATGGAAGAAGTGTACAGTGAACATACATTACGTTGTCGCGACCAACATCACCTTTAATTTGACGAATTGCTTCGATAAATGGTAATGATTCGATGTCCCCAACAGTTCCACCAATCTCAGTGATTACAACATCAGCATTCGTTTCACGACCTGCACGGAAAACTTTATCTTTAATTTCATTTGTAATATGTGGAATAACTTGTACAGTTCCACCTAGATAGTCTCCACGACGCTCTTTTTGTAAAACAGTGGAATAAACTTTACCACAAGTTACATTATTAAATTTAGTTACATTAATATCAACGAATCTTTCATAGTGACCTAAGTCTAAGTCTGTTTCAGCTCCATCATCTGTTACGAAAACTTCACCGTGTTGATAAGGACTCATTGTTCCTGGGTCTAAGTTAATGTATGGGTCAAACTTTTGAATCGTTACATTTAACCCTCTGTTTTTTAGTAGTCGTCCTAAAGATGCTGCAACAATCCCTTTACCAAGAGAAGAAACTACGCCACCTGTTACAAAAATATACTTTGTCATAATTGAGCCCCTTTCATTTTTTAGCATTCGTATTTTATTTTTTCCATACAAGAAATTACAAAGCTAAAGTTTTATAAAAAAATTTTAATAACAATTTGTATGCATGCTTTATTGTCTTCCAAAATAGGTTTTTTTCATGCAAATTCTTAAGATTTAACATTTTGGTAGAAACATGAATAAAGCATTCACTTTACTTCTTAATACAAGTTTTCTGAAAAAAACAAAGACGCCCCCTATTTAAAATAGGGAGCGTCAAATATATTTCGTTCTTTTTTAAAGAGCCCAATAAGAATTCTACTCATTCACTATCTAAAAGTCAAGAGCTTATAGTTCATCTTCCTCATCTAGTGGTTTACGTTTCTTCTTAGGTTTTGCAACTGGTAATACTTCTTCTTCAGCTTGATCATATGGATACCAAGCTCTTAATCCCCAGCGATTTTCACCTAAACATACGAAGCGTCCATCAATATTTAATTCAGTATAAAATTGTGGAAGTTTTTCTAAAAGTGCTTCTCTCGTAACACCTAGTACAGTTGCCATTTGGTCAACTAAATCATAAAACGAAATTGGTTCCTTCGTTTCAGAAAAAAGTTCATATGCTAATTCAATTAACGATAATTCTTTTAATTGCTCTTCCGAGTATTGCTTTAAACTCAAGGTAAGCACTCCTTTAAAAATAATATTTTCACCATAATTCAATAACATTATGTATAAATTTTACTTGTTAGTTATAAAATACATATCTTTCATTATAAACAAAACTAAGTTAAATATGCTAGCACCTAGACTATATTTTTCAATATTAGATTAATTTTTTATGAAAATAGTAAAATGAGCGTCTAAAAAAGACGCTCACTTTTTTAATGTTGAAACGCTATCTTTGTTGCTTGTCATCAAGGATGCCATCTGGATTTCCACTGCAGGATGCTCGCTTTCCGTGGGGCGTGAGCTGAGCCTCCCCGCATTTCCCACAGGAGTCGAGAATCCTTCCGTTCCAATCTACTTTCATTAATAAAAAATGTTTTCTTAAAAAGAAATCTAGAATAACCACTTCATAATTACTACTCCGTGCTTTTTTTCGAACTTCTTACATATTTCTACGGTATTGACCGCCAACTTCATATAATGCTTGTGTAATTTGGCCTAAACTTGCAAATCGTACTGTATTCATTAGCTCTTCGAATAAATTACCGTTTTGACGGGCAACTTGTTTCAATTGATCTAAAGCAGTTTGGGCTTCTGATTTGTGTTTTGATTGGAATTCCGCTACATGGTCAATTTGCGATTGTTTTTCTTCGTAACTTGATCTAGCGATTTCCATTGTATTGATTGATTCCATTTGTTCATTTGGATTGATATAAGAATTCACTCCAATGATTGGAAGTTCTCCGTTATGTTTCAATGTTTCGTAATAAAGTGATTCTTCTTGTATTTTACCACGTTGATATTGAAGCTCCATTGCCCCTAATACACCACCGCGATCACTAATTCTTTCAAACTCTTTTAATACTGCTTCTTCAACTAAGTCTGTTAATTGTTCAATGATAAATGAACCTTGGATTGGATTTTCATTTTTCGATAGTCCATTTTCCTTTTGGATAATCAGTTGAATAGCCATTGCACGTCTTACAGATTCCTCAGTAGGAGTCGTTACAGCCTCATCATATGCATTTGTATGAAGTGAATTACAATTATCATATAAAGCCAATAAAGCTTGTAGAGTTGTGCGAATATCATTAAATGCCATCTCTTGTGCGTGTAATGAACGCCCAGAAGTTTGAACATGGTATTTAAGTTTTTGACTTCGTTCAGATGCTCCATACTTTTCTTTCATAGTTACTGCCCAAATTCTTCTTGCTACACGGCCGATTACTGAATACTCGGCATCAAGCCCATTACTAAAGAAAAATGATAGATTATGTGCAAAATCATCAATCTTCATGCCACGACTTAAGTAGTATTCAACATAAGTAAACCCATTTGATAAAGTGAAAGCAAGTTGGGAAATCGGATTTGCTCCAGCTTCAGCAATATGATATCCAGAAATTGATACTGAGTAATAGTTACGTACACTATTATCAATAAAATATTGTTGAATATCTCCCATCATTTTTAGCGCAAATTCTGTAGAGAAGATACATGTATTTTGTCCTTGATCTTCTTTTAAAATATCAGCTTGAACTGTACCACGAACTTTTTGTAATGTAGACTGTTTTACTACTGTAAATTCTTCAACTGTTAAAATTCGACCTAATTCTTTTTCTTTTATTTCAACTTGTTGATGAATAGCTGTATTTAAGAACATCGCTAAAATGATTGGTGCTGGGCCATTAATCGTCATTGAAACGGATGTTGAAGGACTACATAGATCAAATCCTTTATAAAGTTCAATCATATTATCTAACGTACAAACACTTACTCCACTTTCTCCAATTTTCCCAAATATATCAGGACGAATTGCTGGATCTTCACCATATAGAGTTACAGAATCAAATGCTGTACTTAAGCGCTTAGCTGGATCATTTTCGCACAGATAGTGGAATCGTTTATTTGTACGACTAGGTGGTCCCTCACCAGCAAATTGTCTCTTCGGATCCTCGTCTTGGCGTTTAAATGGAAACACCCCTGCTGTGAATGGAAAATATCCAGGTACATTTTCTTTTGCAACCCATCTTAATAAGTCACCGTAGTCACGATAAGTTGGGACGGATACTTTAGGTATTTTCGTACCAGATAGTGTTTTTGTTGTTAGTTCAACTTTAATTTCTTTATCTCTAATCTTTTGTGTAAGTTGATCTTTTGAATAAGCTTCTTTAATCAATTTAAAATGATTAAGAGCTTGCTTTGTCGTAGGTGCAAGAGAATCTTCAAATTTATTTTTCAAATCAACTAATGTGCTTTTTCCATCTTCAATCTTAAGTGATTCAATTTCAGAAAGAGTACCTTCGATTTGATATAGTTTTGAAGCTTTCGCTGCTTCTATTTCAGTATTTGCATGGTAGTTTCTAACCGTTTCTGCGATTTCTCTTAAATAAAAACGGCGATTACTTGGAATAATGACGTGTTGTTTTTCAACATTTCCAGGTTTAATAAAAGTTGTAGTCCATTCCTTTGCTGTGTGCTTCTCAATTGCACCTGTTAAAGCTAAAAATAAATTATTTGTCCCTGCATCGTTAAATTGACTAGCGATCGTTCCATATACAGGCATTGTATTTAAATCATCATGGAAAAGGTGACGACTACGTTGATATTGTTTTTGAACTAGACGCAACGCATCTTCAGAGCCTTGACGTTCAAACTTGTTAATCGCAATTAAATCAGCAAAGTCAATCATATCAATCTTTTCTAATTGAGAAGGTGCTCCAAACTCGCTCGTCATTACATACAAATGAATATCACTATATTGCGTAATTGCAGCATCACCTTGGCCAATACCACTTGTCTCTACAAAGATAACGTCAAAATCCGCTAATTTTAAGATTGAGATCGTATCTTCCAATGCATTTGAGATTTCGGATTGGCTATTTCTAGTTGCTAAACTTCTCATGTACACGTTTGGATGGTGAATCGAATTCATGCGGATACGGTCACCTAATAACGCTCCACCTGTTTTTCGTTTCGTTGGATCAATCGATACGATCCCAACTGTTTTTTCCGGAAACTCTTGAATAAATCTTCTTACTAGCTCATCTGTTAATGAACTCTTTCCAGCACCACCAGTTCCTGTCATACCAATTACTACACTTTTACTAGTTTCTGGCTTCTCTAATGTTGCAGCCATTTCTAAACTCGAATCTAATGAGCCTTTATTTTCAGCTAGCGTAATCAGTCTAGCAATCTCTTTATGTTGTTTTGCTGATAGTTTTTGCACATTTTCTAACTCTTTTAAAGGTGGCATAAAATCTGTGCTTTGTAACATATGGTTAATCATTCCTTGAAGTCCCATTGTTCGACCATCTTCAGGCGAATAGATTTTAGTAATTCCATATGCTTCTAATTCTTCTTGCTCACGAGGTAAGATTACGCCCCCTCCTCCACCAAATAATTTGATGTGAGAAGCACCTCTTTCTTGAAGTAAATCATACATATATTTAAAGTATTCCATATGTCCACCTTGGTAGGAAGAAATTGAAATACCTTGTACATCTTCTTGAATTGCTGCGTTTATTATTTCCTCTACAGAACGATTATGACCTAAATGAATTACTTCTACCCCATTTTCTTGCAATAACCTTCTAATCATATTGATTGACACATCATGACCATCAAATAAGCTTGAAGCAGTAACAAAACGAATTTTATGTTTAGCTTGATATTTTTCTACCATACTATTCATCCCCCGAAATCATAATTACCTTATCAGAAAGAAAACTTGGCAAAAGGCAATTCATTATCCTTATACCAAGTTGATTTGATCATTCGTAATGCAAAATAAAGAAATTAATCGTTTTATAGCATTCTAGAGATTACTAGTTTCTGAATTTCTTGTGTACCCTCATAGATTTGAGTAATTTTAGCATCTCTCATAAAGCGTTCAACAGGATATTCCTTTGTATATCCGTATCCGCCAAATACTTGTACAGCCTCTGTTGTAACATTCATTGCAGTATCTCCTGCAAATAATTTAGACATCGCTGATTCTTTGCCATATGGAAGACCATTTGACTCTAACCAAGCAGCTTGATAGGTTAATAGGCGAGCTGCTTCGACACTTGTTGCCATATCCGCAAGTTTAAATCCAATACCTTGTTGCGCAATAATTGGTTTACCAAATTGAACTCGCTCTTTTGCATAATCTACCGCTGCATCTAAAGCCCCTTGCGCAATCCCAACAGCTTGTGCAGCAATTCCATTTCTACCACCATCAAGTGTTTGCATTGCAACTTTAAAGCCCTTACCTTCTTCACCTAAAAGGTTTTCAGCTGGAATACGACATTCTTCAAAAATGATTTCTGTTGTTGGTGAAGAACGAATGCCTAATTTGCTTTCTTTTTTACCAACTGAGAAGCCAGGTGAATCACTTTCAACAATAAATGCAGAAATCCCATGCTTATTTGTCGGATCAGTGATCGCAAAAACTACATAAATCTCTGCTTCTCCACCGTTTGTAATAAATATTTTAGAACCATTTAATATATATTCATTTCCTTCTTTTCTAGCAGTTGTTCTCATCCCACCAGCATCTGATCCAGATCCTGGTTCAGTTAGCCCGTAAGCACCGATTTTTGTTCCTTGTGCTAATGGCTTTAAATATTTTTGCTTTTGTTCTTCCGTACCAAACTTATAGATCGGCCAGCTCGCTAAAGAAGTATGTGCCGATAAAGTCACTCCTGTTGAAGCACAAACTCTTGAAAGCTCTTCAACTGCAATAACGTACGCTAAATAATCACTACCGATTCCACCATACTCTTCAGGGAATGGAATTCCCGTTAATCCTAACTCTGCCATTTGATCAAAAATTGAACGGTCAAATTTCTCATGCTCATCACGCTCAGCAGCCGATGGAGCAACTTCATTTCTTGCAAAATCCCTTACCATTTTACGAATCATTTCATGTTCTTCACTTAAACGAAATTGCATGCTTCTTTCCCCCGATTTGTGCAAGGACAAGAATGAACCAAATGAAATAGAGAATAAAAATCAATCCATTTCTATATCCTATTCCCTTTCCATCACCTGTTCACTAAACCTTGCCTTATTCATTTTGTTGAATTTTGTAAGCGTTAACATTTTTTGTTTTTTTTGCACATTAAGAAAGTATAAATTGGCTTCGGTGTAGATAACTCGACATAGTTGCCTATTTTAAGTATTATGTGCAACTAAGCCTATGTCTTCGCCTAAAGGCTCGCCAATTGACGAGTTTTCTTTACCTAAAAAGATTGTCTACTTTGAATAATATTAGACAAAAGTCTGAAAATTCCTGTTATTTTTTGTAGAAAAATTTTTAAAATCAGGAACAAGGAAAAGCAGGTTCAGGAGAGTAGAACAAAGAAATGAATTCTTTTTTCTTCCCTAACCTACTTTTCTTTTCCTGCTCTACCTGCTCTTATCCCTAAACTTCAATCAACACTGCGTCACCTTGCCCACCACCACTACAGATAGCAGCGATTCCTAAGCCACCGCCTCTTTCTTTTAGAGCATTAATTAATGAAACGATGATTCTTGCACCACTTGCCCCAATTGGATGCCCTAGAGCAATTGCTCCACCATTTACATTAATTTTCTCTAGTGGTATCTCAGCTATTTTCGCACTAGCAAGAACAACTGCTGCAAATGCTTCGTTTATTTCAAATAAGTCTATATCTGAAACTTTTTTATTCGTTTTCTGTAATAATTTTTGGATTACATATCCAGGCGTTCTTGGGAAGTCTTTCGCTTCAACAGCAATTGATTCTGTTGCAACTACTTTAGCTAATGGTGAGTAGCCATTAAGTTTTGCTTCTTCTTCACTCATTAATAAAAGTGCCGCAGCTCCGTCATTGATTCCAGGTGCGTTTCCAGCTGTAATTGTTCCATCACGATCAAATGCTGGTGATAGCTTAGCTAATTTCTCAATCGAAGTATCCTCTCTTGGACATTCGTCTACTTCAATTTTTGTTACGACACCTTTTCGATCAACAGACTCAATCATAACAATTTCTTCGTTAAATTTACCTGATTTAATCGCATTAACTGCAAGTTGATGGCTTCTTAGTGCCCACTCATCTTGTTGTTCACGTGATAACTCTTCAATTTTAGCCACTTCACTTCCATAAGTACCCATATGTACACCAGTAAATGAGCAAGTCAAACCATCTTTTAGAATGCCATCTTTTAATTCTGTGTTTCCCATTTTATTTCCCCATCTTAACGAAGTTTGATAAAACGGTGTATTACTCATTGATTCCATTCCACCTGCTACAATTCGTTTACTTTCTCCAGAACGAATCAATAGGTCCGCAAGCATTACGCTGCGCATCCCAGACGCACATACTTTATTAACAGTTTCCGTTCTTGTCTCCCAAGGTAATCCTGCATTACGTAATGCTTGTCTTGATGGTAATTGTCCTTGGCCACCTTGTAATACACTTCCCATAATTACATCATCAATTGACTCCAAAGGATGGTTAACACGGTTCAAAACTTCTTTAATTGCAATACCTCCAAGCTCAGCAGCACTGAAGCCTTTTAACATACCTCCAAAACGACCGATTGGCGTACGAACTGCACTAACGATAACTGTTTTACTCATCCCAAATTCCCCCTTAGATTTTTAACGATTTCTCCTCTATAAAAAACCTTTAATAAACCGCATTGGCAAATAAAAAGGTGTACGAGCTGCACACCTTTCATTGATATTTTATGAAAATTTGATACTGATAGAACTCTTATGAAGCTTGATTTTGTTTATCTCCAAAAACCGATAACTCTAAAAGCTCAGCTATATCAAGTGTTTTAACACTTTCTTCGACTTCTTTGGCTTTTGTTCCATCTGATAACATTGTTAAGCAATATGGACAGCCAGTTCCAATTACATTCGGGCTAACAGCAAGTGCTTGTTCAGTACGCGTTACATTAATTCGATTACCGACATGCTCTTCCATCCACATTAATCCACCACCTGCTCCACAGCACATACCTGTTTCGCGCTTACGTTCCATTTCAACTAATGTGACACCTGGAATAGCTCGAAGAATGTCTCGAGGTGCTTCATATACTTCGTTGTAACGTCCTAAATAACACGAATCATGGTAAGTGATCACTTGGTCAATTTGATGTATCGGCTTCAATTTACCTTCTTTTACCCACTTAGATAACAACTCTGTATGGTGGTAAACTTCAATCGATAATCCAAAATCAGGATATTCATTTTTAAATGTGTTGTAAGCATGAGGATCGATCGTTACTAATTTACTCACACCTGCTTTTTCGATTTCCGCGATATTATTGTTAGCTAATTCTTGGAATAGGAACTCTTGACCTAAACGTCTTGGAGTATCACCAGAGTTCTTCTCTTTGTTACCTAAAATGGCAAACTTGATTCCTGCTTCATTCATTAATTTTGCAAAGGCTAAAGCGATTTTTTGGCTACGGTTATCATAAGAACCCATGGAGCCAACCCAGAATAAATATTCGATTTCTTCCCCAGCTTTTCCAGCCTCTTTTACAGTTGGAATATGGATACTTTCATCAAGTTCTCTCCAATTTTCACGGTCTTTACGGTTTAATCCCCACGGATTTCCTTGGCGCTCAATATTCGTCATGGCACGTTGAGCATCTGGTTGCATTTTACCTTCTGTTAAAACTAAATAACGACGAAGGTCAATTACTTTTTCAACATGTTCATTCATAACTGGACACTGATCTTCACAATTACGGCAAGTTGTACAAGCCCAAATCTCTTCCTCAGTAATGACATCACCTATTAAACTTGGACTATATTCTAATGTTGCTGCCGTTTCTTGCTTTCCTTGAGAAGCAAATGCTAATTGATTACCTTTTGTCTTTGAAAACGCAACAGTTGGTACCCAAGGTGCTCTTGATGTTACAACTGCACCAGTTTCTGTTAAATGATCACGAAGTTTTAAAATTAAATCCATTGGAGATAACATTTTTCCTGTTGCTGTAGCAGGACAAACATTTGTGCATCGACCACACTCAACACATGCATATAAATCGATTAATTGTGATTGTCGGAAGTCGCTGATTTTTCCAACTCCAAAAGATTCTTGTGTTTCATCTTCAAAGTCAATTTTCTCTAATTTTCCTGCTTTCGTTAGACGGTTAAAATATACGTTTGCTGGACCAGCAAGTAAGTGTGCATGTTTTGATTGAGGTACGTACACTAAGAAAGTTAATAGCGTAATTAAATGGATCCACCACGCAACGTAGAAGAATGAAACTGATAATGGCTCACTAATCCCACCAAAGATTGTTGCAACTAATGATGCGATTGGTTCATGGAAACTTGTACTTTCTCCGTTCCAAATCATCGCCATACCATTTCCAAAAAGTGTTGATAGCATTAATAAACCGATAAAAATTAATACTAAACCGCTTTTCCATCCTCTTTTTAATCGAACTAATTTTTCAATATATCTTCTATGGAATGCCCAAACAACTGCGACTAAAATTAACAATGCAATCATTTCTTCAAAGAATGTAAATGCACCATATAATGGTCCAAGTGGTAAATGTACCCCAGGGATTAAACCTCGTAATATAAAGTCTAAAGCTCCTGCTTGAACTAAAATAAAACCATAGAAAAATAATAAATGGATAAATCCACTTTTCTTATCTTTTAAAAGCTTTTTTTGACCAAAAACGTTTACCCATATTTTTTGAAAACGTTCTTTAAAATTTCGTTCAAACTCTTCTTTTTTACCAAGCTTGATGTAGGCTAATCTTGTCTTAATTAGGTAAATGAATAAATAAAGTGCATAAACTGTAATTGCCACAAACCCTAGTGCGTTCAAATACAAAAGTGCATGATCCATGATGTATTCCTCCCCCAATTTCACTGGTTATAAATAAAACGCTTACTTTTTAAAAATTTATAACCATAATAATATTCTGACAATATATAATTTAATTATATTATGAATGACCATTCAGTCAACACTTTTTCTTTTTAATGAGCCCTTTTTCATAATCTTCTTTGTTCATGGTCATACTATCAACACGTAAAAGTTAAAGGAGTTTACTAATATGATTCTTTGCATTTGCTTAATTGTCCTTCTATTTCTTATACTCCTTGCTATCTTAGATCTTTATTTTGGTTTTAAGGCATTTCATAAATATGATGAACCTTGTCCGTTTAAAAAAAGATCTAGTGAAACAACGCTAATAACGGACGGTAATGAGCTTTATAAACATCTTTTGGATGATATAAAAGGTGCAACCTCTAGTATTTCTATGCTTTTTTATATTGTTCGAAATGACGATACGTCTGAAAAATTTTTAACTTTACTAGAAAAAAAGGCTTGTGAAGGATTACATGTGCGCTTATTAATTGACTGGATTGGAAGTTTTCGTTTCAAGCGAGATCGAATAAAAAAGCTGAAACAAAATGGCGTTGAAGTTCTTTTTAATCGACGTTTAGGATTTCCATATACTCTCTATCGATTTCAACACCGTAACCATCGTAAAATCACTGTAATTGACCAAAGAATCGGCTATTTTGGCGGTTTTAATATTGGAAAAGAATATATTGGTTTCGATGAAGAATTAGGGTATTGGAGAGATTATCATATTCGAATGACTGGCGAAGGAGTAATCGATTTACATCTTCAATTTTTAAAAGACTGGGTTAGGAGTGGTGGTGATTCCTTCTCATTGATCCATGCCGAAGAATTAGAAAAAGGAAAGATTGAACATCATTTCTATTCATCAGACTTTATACGTATTGAGAACCTTTATAAAGATTTAATTGATAATGCAAACAAACATATTTATATCGGTACACCCTATTTTATTCCAACAAAAAAACTGATGAATGCTTTATTAGCAGCCCTTAAACGAGGTGTCCATATTTCTGTAATGGTTCCCGAAAAAGAAGATCACAGATTAGTGAAGGAGGCTAGCTTTCCTCATCTCCTTTTAATCTTACAAGGCGGCGGTCAAGTATACCATTATCAGAAAGGTTTCTTTCATGCAAAAGTAATATTAATCGATGATCAAAGCTGTGACGTAGGCTCAGTTAACTTTGATCGAAGAAGTCTATGTATTAATGATGAATGGAGTTGTATTTTTTCAAGTGAATCATTCATTTTGAAAATAAAAGAAATCTTTTTGAACGACTTGGAACTTTCTAAAACTTATCCAATCGAATATTATAAAAACACAACATTCTTATGGAAATGCCGAAAGCTGGTTTCTAAGCTCCTTTCTCCATTAATGTAATGATTGATTTCCAATTTAATCGAAATTCAATTACGAGGTGAACAAAAAATGAGAATTCGATTTGGATATGTGTCCCATGCATTATCTTTATATAATTGTTCGCCTGCAAAGACTTTGACTTTTACCCGTTACAAATCGATGGAAAAAGATGAACGGTTAGAAAAACTAATTCATGTCACATCACAAAATATTGAAAATACATTTAGGGCACTCCATTATAATGTAGGACAACAAATCCCTTTATACAGAATGTCCTCTTCAATGGTGCCTTTAGCAACCCATCCAGATGTAGAATTTGATTATTTAAACATATTCCGTAAACAGTTTAAAGAAATAGGTAACTTTATTAAAAGCCATGAATTAAGAGTTAGCTTTCATCCTAACCAATTTACGCTATTTACAAGCGATAAACCGCATATTACGGATAATGCTGTCATCGATATGGCGTATCATTACCATGTCCTCGAAGCAATGGGAATCTCTGATGAAAGTGTCATTAATATTCATGTAGGAGGGGCATATGGCAATAAAGAGCTTGCGATTAAACGCTTTTATGAAAATATAAAAAAGTTACCTCCACATATAAAGAAACAAATGACGTTAGAAAATGATGATAAAACATATACGACCTCTGAAACTTTAATGGTATGTAAAAACGAAGGTATTCCCCTCGTTTTTGACTACCATCATCATATGGCGAATTTGTGTGAAGAACCATTAGAGGAGTTATTACCACTTATTTATTCAACTTGGTCAAAAACAAACTTAATCCCTAAAATACATATCTCATCGCCTAAATCAGAAAAAGAGTTTCGTGCCCACTCAGATTTTATTGACCTTGATTTTGTTAAACCTTTTTTTGATGTTGCTAAATCAATTGGAAATGATATCGATATAATGATCGAGTCAAAGAAAAAAGACCTAGCTTTATTAAGATTAATGGAAGACTTATCAAAATTGAGAGGTTATAAAAGAATTAGCGGTGGAATAATCGAAGTCTAATAAGAGAGTAAACCAATCCAGATGACGGATTGGTTTTTTTCTGCTTTCAGAACAAGATTTCAGTCACTAATGATATGATGGTTTATAGACTATTCATCTGGCAAGAACTTCATTAAAAGCATTGAAAATCTTTTATTAAGGAGCGGTCTTTAAATGGATTATCAAAACGCGTTACAACAGTATATAGCGGCAACAAATACACATGATTTTAACGAAGTAAAAAGGTTTATTCATGAGAATGCGATTTATTGGTTTTCAGATCAATCATGTAACTCCATACAAGAAATTCAACATTACTTTGAAAATGCTTGGGATGTTATTAAAGAGGAAATTTATTCAGCTACAAATATTATTTGGTTAACAACCGGTCAAAGTTCCGCTTCTTGTACTTACCAATTTCAATATGAAGGTTATTTAAATGGGAAATTTGTAAGAGGTCATGGTAGAGCTACAAATGTATTTGTAAAGAATGAACAAGGCCACTGGAAGGTCATTCATGAGCATTTAAGCAGCCCATCAGAGGATACAATTTAGAAATGTAACAGGGAGGAATCGTGTTTCTGTTAAGACTTTGTTTCCTTAAATTAATTTCAGTGTAGTTACATATGACTTATTTTTTAGAAATATAGCAAATCGAATAAAAAAGCTCGGATGATAACTTGTACTACACCACGTCTATCAACTGTGGGATATTCTGCTATACTCCGAGCTTTCATTATTTATCTTTCTTCACCTGTCATCTTCTTCATAATAACCATTTTTGTGATTAAACTTATTTGAATGATCTTCTCGTTTTTGTTTATCTTTTTCTTTTTCTTTATTTTGATGACGATTATCTTTTTTATTATTGTTCTTATATTCTTGCGAAGCATTAAATTTAGGCTGATACTTCTCTTCTTTATTTATGAATTGATTTAATTCATTTTTTTTATTCCAGTCCGAATGATTATTTCCCCGACCATTGTGAACGTTATTTACTTTATTTTTAGAATTACCATTGTTCTCATGATGTTGTTCCTTTTTATCAGAGTTCGAATTGTAATTTGAAGAATTATTTTTTATTTGATTGGAATCATTCGATTCATCTTTATTATTACGCTTACATTCATTGTTACCTTGTCTATGACCATTTTGATCATGCTTCTTGTCCCTGTGTTCGTTATTTCTTTGATGACCAAATTGATAATACTGATGATTTTCATCTTTCTGTTTTGAGCCATAATTTTTCTCATTATTTACATTCGGCGTCTTATTATTAAAGACATTCGGTCGCACATTTGGTTTTATCGTATTTCCTTTCGATAAATCTTTTTGTGCTGTCTGTTCATCTTGTTTACTCTGTTCATTCTGTAAACTAATTCGCGAGTTATTACGTTGGATACTATTTAATTTTTGATTTAATTTCTTTTGTTTATCTTCATATTTTTTTCCCATGTCACCTGTTACGGTAATCTTTTCATCAGGATGAACTGCCTTACTTTTCTCTATTTTAACAATAAGGTCATCCATAACAACGTCAAGAGACTCCTGCTCCCACTTGTCCAACTTTTCAACAATTTTTTTACCTTGCGCATTTTGAGCCTTAATATCAATTACTTTTAATTGTTTATTAAGAACAAGTGAAACTTTAACTTGTGAATTTACATTAACAATGCCAGCAGCTAGTACTCCTTGTTTATTCCAATTTAATCCTAAGAAGGTTATTAATACCAAAACACAAGCAATCATAGCTGGTAATAGTTTTGGCATAAAGATTTTTATGTTTTTATTTACTATAACAGCGTGATTAGGGAACTGGATTTCATGGCCAATTTCATAGGACGATAAGGTTTTTTTGCATTTTAAATATTCCCCATTAGGTGTCAGTACAACCACAGAAGAACGATTTATTTTTAAAACTATGCCACTATTCAAACTCAGCCCTCCCTTTTTATGTAAGTTTGTAAATACTTGTACTCATTTACTGTAATAATACACATGGCGATGATAAACTTTCTATGATTTTCAAGTGTTTTTCTACTTAATGAAACCTTGTCCTCTAAAAGTTTCATAGGTAATTTTTTCTTCTTATACAAGATTGCTAACATTTCTTCGTCTGATGTAATTATGTCTACTACTGAGAAAATTTGTTCTCTTGTATCCTCATGTTTTGGTGAAACTTTAACTAAGTTTTCTAAAGAAATTCCAAATTGATTCAACATCTCGTTAAAATGAATAATTTCTTCTTTTCGATTGATTTCATCAAAGTTTTTTATGTATGTATTGTAAACATGATGATCGTATTGTTCATGTTCATCTGAAGATTCTTGCCGATCTAAAGTGATATTCTGGTATTTTGATTCCTTACGAAAATAATCTATAATTTCTCTTTTAATAATTAATTTCGCAAAAGATAAAAATGATGCTCCTTTTTTATATGAATATAATTCGATTGCTTCATGAAATGCGCTTAATCCAATACTATACTCATCATCTTGCCTAGTTATATATTTACCACATATTGTGGAAATAGTTTTAGTGATAAAGGGCTCATATTTTAAAATAAAATCGTCTATTTCTTTTGATGAAGATTGTTGTATTGTTAAAACAATATCTTCAATTTTTTCTTTTCGTTTATAGAGTGTCTGAAAAATTGTTAGTAACAAGACCCCATCTCCTTTCAAAAGTGGCTTGAATTGTTAATAAAACAGAATAAAGCCCTCTATTCAATTTAATTTTTTTTACTAGCTTACTAGATTTTTAAATTAAATTGAATAGAAAAGGCATATTTTATTAACCTACATTCTTAAAGGATATCTTATCTTTAAAAATGTTTCATTTGATTTTTATTGAAAGGTTACTGGTAAATAATTACTCAATTAATCTTTTTTACCATCTTTACCGTTTTTACCATGTCCTTCTTCGTGGTGATTCTTTTTATTATTTTGTTCAATCCACTGCTTCTTTTCATATCCCTTATTCTTTTCTTCATGACCACGATTTTGATGATTTTGATGACCTTTATTTTCATTAACATGAACTTTATGTTCTACTTTTTTAACTTGTTTAACTTCTTTGTCTTTATGTTCTTTATGTTCTTTTACAACATGCACAGGCTTTTTCTCAGCTTCGTGATGTTCTTTTTCATCGTCTCGATCATCATTTTGATCATCGTTTTGATTTTCAGTTTTAACTTCCTCAGCCTCAGTCGTTTTATCTGCTTCTGACTTGTTATCTTCATCAGTCTCTACTTTATTTGTTGTATCTTCTACGTCTTCAATTTTAGTAATTGTTGTAATTACTTCTGGTGTTTCAGTATTTTCATTTGTAGTTGCGTCAGGATATTTAATCGTAATAACTGGTTTTACGGCTGTATCAGTTGTTGCAGATTTCTTTAAAACCTTTTCTAGTTTTTCAGCAATTTTATTGAAGCTTTTTTCAATATTTTTTGCGATTGCAGCTTTTGCTTTCGGATTCTTTACTTGATCTAGTACATCTGCTAAAACTAGTAAGTTATTATTTAAGTGATGCTGTATTTTTGCAATTTCTTTTTGCTCTTTTGTTAATGAATTTTTTTCTTCTTTATTTGAATCATCTTTTTCAGTTTTTTCATTATCATCAGAAGTAGCTGTTGTTGTTCCACTTTCTTCTGATTTATTTGTTTCTGTTGTTGCGTTTGTTGTTGTATCAGTTGTTGCATTTGTAGTTGTGTCAGTTGTTGTATTTGTAGTTGTGTCAGTTGTTGTATTCGTTGCAGGAAGCTGAACGTCTACTTGACTTTGAGCACTTTCCATTTTAGAAAGAGCATCTTGTAATGTTTCTTTTGCTAAATCTTCTTTTCCCTCTTTAATTAATACATGTGCCTCATGGATGCGTTCTCCAGCAAGTTCTGCTAACAATTCCGCTTCTTTCACTTTATCAGTTGTAAGTAGTAGGTGAATTTTTTCAACAGCAGTTTTTACAAAATAAAAGAAATCTCCTTTAACTAACGATGGATCTTCTTTTTGAACTTGATCATTAGCTGAAACTGTATCATTCTCTGCTGCTAAAGCTGTATGTGTTAGACCTAATTGTGATAGTAATAAGGCAGTTGCTGTAGTATGTACAAATAATTTTTTCATGAATTTTTTCCCCTTTTAATTTTCTCTTTTATGTATTCTCACTATATACATTCGTAAGTGATTTAAAATTTAAGGGGGTCGTTTTAAAAAAAATATAAAAATTAATCAAAAAATGAAGAAGTTTGTATTCTTTTCCTAAAAAAAGACGAAATTTAAGTTTTATAATAAAACAAAACAAATTCTTGATATTAAAGTATAATCATGTTGATTTCCACTGCAGGATACTCGCTTTCCGTGGGGCGTGCGCTGAGCCTCCTCAACGCATTCGCGTCTGCGGGGTCTCACCTGTCCCGCTACTCCACAGGAGTCTCGCACCTCCCACTCCAATCAACTTCTTCATCAAATAAGTTTGCTTCACAAAACCTTTTATAAAGATTAAATTCCTTTAAAAGAACCAAAAAAAATGCTACTCCCTAAATTAAAGCGAAAATATTATCTTTTTAACCAAACCTAGTGCTTCAATATAAAAAAAGTACCATGCACTATGTAAAAACATAGCTCATGGTACTTTAAATGATTTATTACATTTTTTCTGGTGCAGAAACGCCAACTAATTTTAATGCATTTTGAAGTGTAACTTGAACAGACTTCATTAATGCTAGTCTAGCTTTTGATTTTTCAACATTCTCAGCGTCTAATACTTTTTCAGCATTGTAGAAGCTGTGGAACGTACCAGCTAATTCAAACACATAGTTTGTAATATGATGTGGTGTACGTTTTGAAGCTGCTAATGAAACAGCTTCTGGGAATTCCCCTAATTTCTTTAATAACTCATATTCTTTTTCAGATGAAACAAGGCTATAGTCTGCTTCTCCATCGTATACTATACCCATTTCTTGTCCTTGACGAAGGATACTGCATACACGTGCATGAGCATATTGTGAATAATACACAGGATTCTCATTTGATTTTGAAACAGCTAAATCCATATCAAAGTCTAAATGTGAATCACAGCCACGCATTGCGAAGAAATAACGTGTTGCATCAATTCCTACTTCTTCCATTAAATCACGTAACGTAACAGCCTTACCTGTACGTTTACTCATTTTTACTTTTTCACCGTCTTGATATAATTGAACCATTTGAATAATTTCTACTTCAAGTGTATCTGCGTTATATCCTAAAGCTTGAATTGCTGCTTTCATTCTAGGAATGTAACCATGGTGGTCAGCTCCTAGAATATCGATTAATTTATCTGCACCACGACTTAGCTTGTCTCGGTGATATGCGATGTCTGGAGTTAAATAAGTATATGAACCATCGCTTTTAATTAATACGCGATCTTTATCATCGCCATATGTTGTAGAACGGAACCAAGTTGCTCCTTCTTCTTCATACGTTTCACCGCGTTGTTTTAAATCAGCAAGAGCTTCTAGCACTTTTCCATTTTCATATAATGACGTTTCTGAATACCATACGTCAAAATCTACTCTGAAATTACGAAGATCTCGTTGTAATTTTTCCATTTCTAATTTTAGTCCGTACTCACGGAAAAATTTATAACGTGTTTCTTCTGATTCTTTTATATAACGATCACCGAAATCAGCTGCTAAAGTTTTACCAATTTCAATAATGTCCGCACCGTGATAGCCATCTGCAGGCATTTCTTTTTCCATTCCAAGTGCTTGCATATAACGAGCTTCTACAGATAATGCTAAATTATTAATTTGGTTTCCTGCATCATTGATATAGTACTCACGCGTTACTTCATAACCTGCTTTATCTAAAACATTACATAATGAATCACCGAACGCTGCTCCACGTGCATGACCTAAGTGTAAGTCGCCAGTTGGATTTGCAGAAACAAACTCAACTAAAATCTTTTCACCCTTACCAAAGTCTGTTTGTCCATATTCAGTTCCCGCTTTTATAATAGATGGGATTAAATCAGTTAAATAGCTATTATCCATATAAAAATTGATAAATCCTGGTCCAGCAATCTCAACTTTTTGGATGCTAGCTTTACTTTGATCAAATGCGTTAATTAGCTCTTCAGCAACCATTCTTGGAGCTTTTTTAGCAACTCGCGCTAATTGCATTGCCATATTTGTTGAAAAATCACCGTGTGCTTTATCTTTTGGCGTTTCTAGTACTACTTGAGGTAATTGTTCCTCGGTTGCTAATCCTGCTTTTAATACAGCAGCTTCGATTTCATTTTTTAAACGACTCTTAACTTGTTCTAACGTATTCATATCGTTGCCTCCTTAATTGATACTGTGATGTTATACGACCCAGCATTTTCCTCACCTACGAATAACTTATATCCCAGTTGAAGCACACCCTTTAATGGCCCCTCTGAAACTAGAAATTGTAGTTTTTTTGTATATGCTTTTGTTTGGAATACTCCTAACTCATTTGAGAATGTACCTTCAGTAGTTTCATTCACTCGGTATAGATGTCGCATCATTACTCCACCATTACGAATAATCGTTACTTCACCTTTACCTATTTTCATAGTCGCCTTTACTTTTCGGTCTTCGTGATTTTCCTCAAATAATAAGTATGTTACATCATCTTTTTTATAGTATAGACCATTTGCTTGAAACCTGATTTTATCACGTCCGTGCGGATCTTTTATCAAAGTCTCAAAATCAATTGAGACAGGTATACCTAATTGTTCTTTCACTATTACACGTCCTTTACTAGCGATGGACGTAACGAATCACATCCAAAAATCATCTTTTCCCATTTTACCACACATCAATAAAGGTTTAAAAAGTAGTTGAGCTTTAAATTAATTTTTTTTAATTAATATACTATAAATACTATATTTATGTAGTCATAAAACTAGTTTTTATGTGATTATATATTCGAATTTATTATTACATCTTTAGAAGGTAGGTATTCCCTTAAGCGGAATTATGTTGGTTATTTAATGTTATAACGAAGAAAAAATATAAAAGATTTCTATGAAGAAGTCAATAAGGTGATTCAGGAATATAGATTATTTATATATTTAAATAGAAAAAGGCATCTTTTAAAGATGCCTTAAGCTGTTAAAAAATTATCTTGTCAAATAATGAACAAGTTTTTGTAAAGGAAGTTGAGTGATGTTCATTTCCACTACAGGATTCTCGCTTTCCATGGGGCGAAACCTGAGCCTCCTCGGCAAGCCTGCGGGGTCTCACCCTTCCCGCTACTCCCATAGGAGTCTCCCACCTTCCACTCCAATCAATCTCTTTAAATTGTATAAAATCTTATTCAAAAATGTGTTTTGTAAGAAATCAACAATTAACATTAACAAAGCCAATCTTTTTATAATCTAGGACGCATTTCTACTTTTTCTAAGCGAGGATTTTCACGGAGTTTTCGACCAACTTTTGCCTGTGGTTCTCCATTTAACTCAACATTATCCCCTGTAAATCCTATATTAACTTTTAATAAACTTCCACCTACACCATATAAATCTACTGGTACACCTTGTTTTTCAAATGATAAGATTCTTTCTACTGTGAATCCACCACTTACTACAATTTGAACATGATTATACCCTTCTTGA
>NZ_NCTA01000013.1 GCF_002156865.1 Gottfriedia luciferensis
ACTACAGGGTTCTCGCTTTCTTAAGAACAGGAACAAGGAAAAGTAGGATCCAGGAAAAGATTTTAAAGAATTTTATTAAATTCCTTTCCCTGCTCTTCCTGCACTTAACTTGTCTCAGCCTTCCCGCATCTCCCATAGGAGTCGAGCTCCCTTTCGTTCCAATCAATTTATTCTTCAATTAAAGTATTCTTTCAAAAACAATTTAAAAATTCTTTACAGTAAACAAATTAGTTTAAACGACAATTGCTCTAAACAGATTATCATTTATATTCATTAATTGATCATCAAAAATGACTTAATGACCTTTTATATATAAATAGTATTGTTTTCAGAGTGTAAAAACAGAACTTTGTCAGTAAATTATAAACATTTATCGCTGATAATTAAGCTTTGTGATGTTGATTTCAACTACAGGGTTCTCGCTTTCTTAAGAACAGGAACAAGGAAAAGTAGGATCCAGGAAAAGATTTTAAAGAATTTTATTAAATTCCTTTCCCTGCTCTTCCTGCACTTAACTTGTCTCAGCCTTCCCGCATCTCCCATAGGAGTCGAGCTCCCTTTCGTTCCAATCAATTTATTCTTCAATTAAAGTATTCTTTAATAAACAATTTAAATAGCCTTTACTTAGAAAACGTAAAAAGTATTGCTTTCAAAGTGTTGAAACAGAACTATGTCATTAATTATAATTATAATTATTTATCACTGATAATTAAGTTTTATGACCTTGATTTCCACTACAGGGTTCTTGCTTTTTTAAGAACAGGAACAAGGAAAGGCAGGATCAGGAAAAGATTTTAAAGAATTTTATTAAATTCCTTTCCCTGCTTTTTCTGCTTTTTCTGCTCTTCCTGCCCTTCCTTCCTGCCTTCCCTGCTCTTAACTTATCGTTCCAATAAAATTCATTTTTTCAACTTCGATCGAATCATAGACACCGTCTATGAGTTTACGTACATCTTGTAAAGTGTTTTGTAAAAGAACTGAAGCTCCTTTTGTACCGGTAAATTCTTCTGCTACGAAGAATGGTTGAGTTAAATATGCTTCTAATAGTTCTCCTCGTTTATATGTTAGTTTCTCATTTTCAGGTAATGAATCAATACCATGTACTGCTACTAGTGATCTTAATTCACGATATCTTCGAAGTAATTTTTGAGCTGATTTTTGTACTAAATTGTGGGTTTGATCTTGATGATTATCTTCTAATACTGTAGACGTTGAATAGATCGGATTAATAGCGGGATATTTATGTCGGAATGCCAAGTCTGCATCAAATTGCCATAAAGTTTCCAAAGGACCATATGGAAAATCCTCATCTACTGCTTCACCTTTTAAGTCGACTAAGAATGTTGTAACGCTTTCAATTCCTATATCTGCTAATTTTTGTTGAAGACGATTAATTTCACCTGTAATGACATGTGAACGATCCGCTGCAAATGCGATATCAGTTGTTTTTCCGACTTTTGCAATTGCCTCGTAAACTTCATCGATTGAATGACAAACTAGTTTCACATCAGACAAAATATCATCAATTTCTGGATGTTCACCTTCAGGTTTTAAAACAATCGTAAAGTATGATTCATTATTTAATTTATAAAGCATTTCTGCCAGGACCACTAATTGCCCCATCCCTGGTCTTGCAACTAAACCAACAGTACCACCTTTTACTAATGGAGCAAATAAATCAATTGTCTTAATTCCAGTTTCAATCATTTCGATCTTCTCCCCTCTTATAATCAGTTCATCTAAAGTACATTCTGCTAATGTTGCTAATGCAACTAAAGTTCTAACTTCAGAGCGACCGATTGGAATTTTACCTGTACATAAATTTGAAACAGTTGCTGGTCGAAGCCCTACAGATTTAGCAGTACTTGTTAAATTTGGTACTCTACGGCGTAACAATGAAACATTTAAGCGTAAATTTTCCATATTTCTCCTCCTTTAAGTCTAATTTATTCGAATTCACAGAAAAATGCAACTGTTTTTTACTCTTAAAAGTATTTTTTTTACGTTATAGAGTAAAAATGTATGTTTTTAGAAAAGCATTCTAGTTCTCAAATTTAAATTCTTGGATATTTGACTATCCGCCCAAACAAAAAAAATTTTATTTTCATACTTTAATAATGATTAAATGGAAAGGAGTTGAAAAAATGTACTTTTACCCAGATTATAGAACTTTTCCTGGTTTCCCAGGACAGCCAGGTCAACCAGGCGGATTTCCGGGTCAACCGGGTGGATTTCCAGGGCAACCAGGTGGATTTCCCGGAACTGGTGGAACAACTCAAGGTCAACCTACTTCTCCACCACCTTCATTCACTCCGACATTATCACAAGCTACACCATTTGCAGTAGATCCAGGTGCAATCGCTGGTTGTCGATTTAGAAATACTTATGTATGGTTGAATAATGGAGAATCATTTTGGTTTTTCCCAACATTTGTTGGTAGAACTTCAGTTGCAGGATTTAGATGGGTTGGCTTTAGATGGGTTTTCTTTGGAATCGATACAAGACGGATTAGGTCATTTACGTGTTTCTAAAAACTATTATTACCTAAAAAAAAGCCTTGTGATTTCATATCACAAGGCTTTTGAATGTTCTCAAACACTTAAGTTTATATACCTAACTCTTTAATAATTCTAATTGGTTTTGACTAAATAGATTAACTTGATTCCGTCCATTTGATTTTGCAGAATAAAGAGATTTATCCGCATAATCAATAGCATCCTTTGGATCAACTAACTCAGTTGGAATTAGTGATACGATTCCAATACTAACACTTACAAATGGTACAGCATTTGCATTTAGATTAGGAATCTTCAAATCTAAAATATCTCTCCTTATTCTTTCAGCAATTACTTTGGCTTCATTTTCATTTGTATTTGATAGTATACCAATGAACTCTTCGCCACCGTATCTTGCAGAGAAATCCACATCACGAAGTAAATTCACAGAAATAATATTAGCTACTTGTTGTAGGCATTTGTCCCCTTTTAAATGCCCGTAAGTATCATTGAATTCTTTAAAAGAATCAATATCAATAAGCATAATTGAAATCGATGTTTTATTGACTAATGCCTCATCCCATTTCATTTGAAAAACTTCATCAAAATATCTTCTGTTCGCAATTCCAGTTAAACCATCTGTAATTGATAGTTTATGCAATAAGTGATTTGCTTGTTTTAATTTTCTTTCAGCTTCCTTTTGTTCAGAAATATCTCTAAAAACAACCATTGTTGCTAATTGTCCTTCATAGATTACTTTAGATCCGGAGAAAGCTAAATCAATCTTTAGACCGTCTAAACGAATATATCTACTTTCTTTTTGCTCTTGCTTTTGTTCACCATTAATAAATTGGTAATACCGTCCATAAGATTCCTCTAGTGTTGTAGGATCAATTAGGTCAAATACATATAAACCTATTAATTCTGATATTGAATTAGCCCCTAGTAAATTAGCTGCTTTTTTATTTGCTAGTTTGATATACCCATTAATTTGAACAAATATTCCATCCGGAGACGTCTCAATTAACGTCCGATATCTTTCTTCACTTTCCTTTAAAGCAAGTTTTATTTGCTCACTTTTCTCTAAAAAATGAATAAATGAACTGATGATAAAACCACCAAATAAAATTGCTGACTCATATAGCGGCATGATCGGATAAAGCGGATGAGAAAATTTAATTGAATGATAGATAGTAAAATAACTGGTTAATATAACTAAAAATGAGATCATTGTGATCCATTTCATCCAATATTGTTTAACCCAACCACTTAGTAATCCACTAACAATTGAACTAATCGAAATCGTTACACAAGCATAAATTGAGCCAATATTAACACCATAATAGGAAAATCGGAATACAATCAGCATGAAACCTGTAATAATTGTAGCCCTAATCCCACCAAAATAAGCAGCTGATAAAATAGCAAGTTGTCTGAAATCTAAGATGTTATGTTCATAAATATGCACTCCAAAAAATATTAAGATAATCCCAAGGATTCCATGGATTACCCCAACTAGGATTGAAAATTTGTTTTGAAATCTTCGTTTTAAAATAAATTGGATTCGATTAAAACCAAATAAGAAAAATATTAGTAACGAAAAATTAAGAAATAAATCTTTAATCATATATACACCTTTGTTTATTTTAGCATCAGCTTTATCTTTTTAACTAGTTTAAAAACAAGCCCATAGATAAAGTATTATAGTATCTACCATCTATATAAGTATCTTCTTTCATCCTACCTTCAATTTCAAAACCTAAATTTTTATATAATTGAATTGCTTTATGATTATCTTCATTTGTAACTAATTGAATTTTTCTAGTTACTTCATTTCGTTTAGCCCAGTCAATTAAAGATTCCATCATTAATTTTCCAAGACTTAATCCCCAATATTCTTTTTTGATGACAATTCCTAATGTTCCTACATGTTTTGTACGTTCTTTTTGACTCGAATTGATTGATGCGATGCTAATTATTTGATTATTTACTGTACCTAATAAAATAATCGAATTGTTTTCATGAAATGTAGAATCTAAATAGACTTGATATTCTTCAACATCTCTTTTAAATTCATTTCCACCAAAAGATAAAAAATTCGTTTCTCCACCTACAATATTGTAAAAATCAATGATAGATTTTGCATCATTTTTGGTAGCTTCACGTACATTTATGACTTCTCCGTTTTTTAATTTAAAATCAAACATCGGATTACTGACTCCTTTACACATTAAAAAGAGCTGCAAAAGCAGCCCATCATGTTCAATATTTTTTATTTTCTACTCTAATTATCTAGCTTTATTTTATCATATTACTTTTAAAAATCCATTTTATTCTCTACGACCTTATTCCTTTCACTTGCAATAACAACTAAAAATGCTCCGGATAAAACAATAGTTCCACCTATTATTTGAAGGAAATTCATATTTTCATGGAAAAGAATTGTCGAAAATACAATTGTCACAACCGGTTCAATCATACTTAAAATCGATCCCTTTGTCGGACCAATCAATTTAACCCCAGCAAAAAATGCTCCCATTGATATTACGCTCGATATAATTGAAATGCCAAGGATAGATAACCAACCAATGAAATGAAAATGTATATGTATCGTTTTTGTCGATAATCCAACAATAAAGAATGAAATAGCTGCAAATAAAGAAATATAGGCACTCGTTACGACTGGTGGAACTTGTAATGAGATTCTCCCTCCAACTATTATGTAAATTGAATAGATTACTGCTGCTGCTAATGCTAATAAAATTCCGAGTAAATTTAAGTTTTCTGATGGAGCTCCTAATACACAGATAATTCCGATTAATGAAATGATAATTGATAGAAGTAAAATTTTTGTTAATTGTTCTTTGTTTACGATAAATGATAAGATTGCTACAAACACAGGGTATAAATATAAAATTAAAGCAGCTAGAGAAGCTGGTATGTATTTTACTGAACTAAAATAGAAACTTGACTGTAACATGTATAGTACCCCACCAAGAAGGACAAATAAAAATAGTTGATTCTTAGTAATTGAAATTAATTTTTTATTTAAAACTAAGTAGCTAAAAAAAAGAATTGTTGCAAATGAAAATCGTAAGAATAATAATGTATTTACACTTACATTTTGATCATAGGCATAAAGTGCAAAAATTGGCATTAATCCAAAGGCAGTTGCCGATATTAAAATTAATAAATATCCAAAGTACACTGTCTTAGCCCCCTTATCTTACTTATTTATGAGAATATTTAGATTAATCAAAGTTTATCATAAAATCAATTGTAATTCCCTATGTATTTTACTGTTCGATTTGGATTTAAAATAATCATGATAAATGAATTGGAGTGATGAAAATGGAATTATTAGGTATTCATCATGTTTCACTACTTACTGGGAAAGCCGAAAGGAATTATGAATTTTATACTAAAGTTTTAGGTATGAGACTTGTTAAAAAAACTGTTAATCAGGATAATACTTCTAGTTATCATTTATTTTATGGTGATGCAAAAGCGAACCCTGGGACAGAAATAACGTTTTTCGATATTCCAAGTTTAGGAAATACATATCCTGGCCATTCAAGTATTTCATCAACATCCCTGCGAGTGGCTACGACAGATTCACTAAATTATTGGAAAGAACGATTTATAAAAAATGGAATTGAGCATGAAGAGATTGTAAAAAGAGCAAATCGAGATACGCTTGCATTTCAAGATTATGAGGGGACAAGACTAATTTTAGTCGCTGATAATAAAGAGAAAGGTGTTCCCGCAGGAGAGCCTTGGGATCAAACTGATATCCCCCTTCCACATTGTATCATTGGATTAGGTCCAGTTACTTTAACAGTAAAAGATCCATTACCTACAAGTAAAACGTTAACAGATGTATTAGGTTTTCGACACATCGGATCGTATCCTTCTACTAGTGGAGAGTTTACAAATATTGAAGTTTATCAAACTGGATTAGGTGGTGCTGGAGCTGAGGTGCATTTGGAAGTTAGGCCAGATTCACCAAGAGAGAGACCCGGACGTGGTAGCGTACATCATGTTGCATTTCGAGTTCCTACAGTTGAAGAGTATAACAAATGGGCAGATAAACTTAATTCACTTGGGATTTCAAATTCAGGTAAAATAGATCGCTACTATTTTAAAGCACTTTATTTTAGAGAACCCAATCACATCTTGTTTGAATTATCAACCGATACTCCTGGATTTGATGTTGATGAGCAAATGGAAACTTTAGGAGAACGATTAGCATTGCCACCATTTTTAGAGCCTAAAAGAGCTGAGATTGAAGCAAGCTTAAGACCTTTAAAATAATGAATTGATTAGAATTTGTCAAAAAGAAAGACATCAGAACCAACTGATGTCTTTTGTAATTGAAAGATTTGACTATCCCTTCTCACCAATATTTATCCATCAATGACTTTGACCATTCTGCTTGTTTGACTTCACCTTTAGGTAAAAACTCTTTCATAATTGGTTTTATATCAATTATTGGTGTGCCATCGATTGCATCTAGCCCTTTAACAGTTAGAATACGACCACTGTGTTTCAAAAGCTCTACAGAAGTTAATCCTAATTTATTTGGTCTATTTTTTCCTCTTTGCGCAAATATTCCAACTTTCGGATAATTCATATTGTTTCTTGGATGTCTTGCATTGTATTGTATCATTTCATCAGTAACTTTATTAAAGTAAAAAATAATCTCTAAATGAGAAAAATCACTAATTCCACTTAATGCCTCTTCATTCATTTCTTCTACTAATTCAATTTCAGAGATAATTGAACCCCAATTATCATCTATGATTTCTTTTCTTGTATTTCGAACAAAAGCAACCGGATTAATTGTAAATGGCATAGACTATTCTCCTGACAAATTGTTTTTACCATTATTATACAGAATTTTAAAAAATCTAGTAAACTGGAATTAGCGTTTCTTTTTTTACTTTGCCCCTAATCTTCTAACTATTGATATACCTTTCATCGAACTCATTATTTTACCTCTAATTCATTTTTGCTGTAAGTAAATTTTTTCAATGGAAAGTTGGTTATTTTCAGCATTTTCTTTCCATCCAGCTGTGAATGATTCATCAAGCATACTATTTCAAGACTCTGATAAACTTATATAGTAGATATTAATTTTACATTCTTGTTATTCAGCCTTTCAAATCGAATCGTTCCTAATTTCAATAGATCAACATCTAGTGTGTCAATCTCATTACAAATGTACATATATCTACTTAAAATCAACTTTTTAGAATCGATCTGTCAGCTTTGTCTATAACTTTCTTACTAGATGTTTCATCACGCGCTAAATTCTTGTATAATAGGTAGGATGTAAAAATATTGATATATATATATTTGTTTTAGAAAGGACTTTATAATAGATGGCAAATAAAGAATTATTAACACAAGTTGCTAAACGCCGTATTTTTGGGATCATTTCTCACCCGGATGCAGGTAAAACAACTTTAACTGAAAAATTACTTCTTCATGGTGGAGCAATTCGTGAAGCTGGAACTGTAAAAGCTCAAAAAAATTCAAAATATGCAAAATCTGACTGGATGGAAATTGAGAAACAACGTGGAATATCAGTAACATCATCAGTTATGCAATTTGAATATGATGAAAAAATGGTATCAATCATGGATACGCCTGGTCATAATGATTTTGGTGAGGATACATATCGTGTACTTACTTCTGTTGATTCTGCAGTCATGGTAATTGATGCTGCAAAAGGTATCGAAACACAAACGAAGAAATTGTTCCAAGTTTGTCGTATGCGTGGTATTCCGATTTTTACATTTATGAATAAATTAGATCGTCAAGCGAAAGACCCATTAGAATTAATGGAAGAATTAGAGGAAGTTCTTGGAATGCCTTCAGTTGCAGTAACATGGCCAATCGGTAGTGGTATGCAGTTTGAAGGAGTTTATGATCGTTTAGAAAACGAAGTTCATCTTTTTAGAAAAGACGAAGTCATTAAGCTTGGTAAAGATGGCGTACACGGCCCTGAATTAGAAGCTCATTTAGAACCATCTAATTTAGAAAACTTACGTGATGAAGTTGATCTTTTAGAAGGTGCTGGGAATGAATTTGACATCGAGTTAGTACAATCTGGTGAACTTACACCTGTATTTTTTGGAACTGCTTTAGTTGATTTTGGTGTAACACCATTTTTAAATCATTTCCTAGACATGTCACCTGCTCCAGGACCTCGAAAAACAATCAATGGTGAAGTGAACCCGACTGATGAAACTTTTAGTGGATTTATTTTCAAGATTCAAGCAAATATGAATCCTGCCCATCGCGATCGTATTGCATTTTTACGAATTTGTTCAGGCGTATTTGAACGAGGTATGAACGTAATGCTTTCTCGTACAGGAAAGCAAATTAAATTAAGTCAATCAACGCAATTAATGGCGAATGATCGTGAAACAATCGATAAAGCTTATGCTGGTGACGTAATTGGTATTTATGATTCTGGTACTTATCAAATTGGGGATACGATTACATCTGGTAAACAAAAACTCTTTTTTGAGCCATTACCAACATTCCCACCAGAGTTATTCTTACGCGTTAGCCCAGTTAACTCACTAAAATCAAAGCACTTCCACAAAGGTGTTGAGCAGTTAGCTCAAGAAGGTGCAATTCAAGTTTATAAAAATGAATTCAATGAGGTTATTTTAGGTGCTGTTGGTCAGCTTCAGTTTGAAGTTTTTGAATATCGTTTAAAAAATGAATATGGATCTGATATCCGTAAAGACCATGTTGATTTCAATTTAGCTCGATGGGTTAAAACAGATGATGTTAAAGGACTGAAGAAATACCAGGACATGAGAAATATGCTTGTATTTGACCGTTTCGAACGACCACTTTTCTTATTTGCGAATGAATTTACATTTAATCGTTTTAAAGAACGTCATGAGGAATTAGAATTAGTGGAAGCACTTGATGTAAATAATGAAATTCAAGTCGATTAATAAAGAAGGAATTAGGCGGTAAGATAAATTACCGCCTTTTTTATATGAATTTAAAGTGGTTTTAAGCTCAAATAATAAAAGGAAAATTGAAAATTCTTATCAACATCCCCTATTCTGATTACGTTCTTCTGTGCATCTTATGTAATTAGCACATTTTTCTTTGAAACACTTAGTAACAGTTCCTGGTTTAAGTTGATCTTTAAACTTTTCATAACAGTAACATACTTCATCGTCTTGTTTAGGTGCATTCTTTCGACTAAAGACTATTGGTCCAATATCAGAAGGTTTTATATCCTCTATTCTATTATCTTCTTTGTACTTATCTAAACACGACTTACATATACAAGATTTTCTTACCTCTTCTGGTGGTATCTGATTAAATATGTCTCTTGGAAAATACTCATCATTACACCAACAAGTCTTCCCACTTGAGCACTTATTCTCATTTCCACACATGGGACAGAGCTTAATTGCCATTAAATCCCCTCCTCAATAATCTGGTTAACAAATTACGATCTCTGTATGATGATCCATATCGCTTCTTAGCGAAACTCCTATAAACTGAAAACGATTAAAATCTAAGGTAAAAGTATAAAAGCTCCCAATTAATATGAGAGCTGACAATACAAAGAACATTCGAAACGCTCACACCTTACCTAGTCATAGCGTTAATAAGTTTCCTAAACTTCCTTCTCCATGTATAAGTCAACGTTAAGTGTCCACAGGAGAAAGGCTAGCTACATCTTTCATTTTAATTTTATCATAAAATTGGTAATATTTAACTAACGATTTAATGAGATAAGCAAGCCCTTGTATTGTTATTTTACTATGGAGGTGCACAAATTTGATATCACAAGCTCTTATTCTACAAAAAAAACAAATTCTTATGGTTAAACAATTTGTCCAAAGAGGAGATATTGTTTGGAACTTTCCAGGTGGTGGTATAGAAGAAAATGAAACGCCAGAAGATGCTTGTATTAGAGAAGTCAAAGAAGAAACTGGATTTGATGTAGAAATAAAAAGTTTACTTTTAAAAACGTCCAACAAGTTTACATTTATTGCGAAGATAATTGGAGGAGAATTATCTCTTGATTTAAAAAATGAAGCAAATAGCGATCTAATTGAGGTTGCCTGGATTTCGATTGATGAAACAGAAAAGTTTGATCAAATCACAGCACCACTATTAAAAATGATCCAGAAAGACAATATAGTTATTAATTCATAAATTAAAAGATTGTAAAAGTGCTTAGTTACTTTTCATAATTTAAAGTAAAAAAATGCCGACTCTCTTTTTAAGTCGGCATTTCAGTGTGTAGATAAAGTCCTATTTATTTGATTTTCAGACTGTTGACTCTCTTTTTAATTCGGCATTTTTTGATTTTCAATGATGACATTAAATTACATGTTTTTCTGAACGAATGTCATTTAGGTTTTTTCTTGAGAAAATCTTAGATAGTTTATTTGGCATAGCAATTAACGCTGGTAAAAAGATTGGTAGTAAGATAAAACAAAGTACGACTAATCCTGTTATAACAGCAATAGCTAATTCAAACAATAATAGGATACCAGATGGCATAAGTGTAGCAAAAGTACCACCTAGTATAATAACGGCTGATATAATGACTCCACCTGTATGCTTAGAAGCTAAAACAATTGCTTCTGTAGGAGTCAGATGATTATATTCCTTAAATCGCATCATAAGAAATATACTATAATCTACTCCTAAAGCTACGATTATGATGAAAGAGAAGAATGGAACAAATGAAGATATTCCTTCATACCCTAACAAATCGATGAAAATATAATTTATCATAAACATAGCTGAATAGTATGCACCTAATAGAGATGCAGTAATAAAAATTGGTGTCCAGAATGATCTTATGACTAAGAATAAGACAAGTAAAACACCGATAATAACAATCGTAGTTGTTTTATTCAAATCACTGCTTAAAATATGGTTCATATCATTTGTTGTAGCACTTGGTCCCGACACACCAAACTTTGCATGTGAAAGATTCGTACCTTTTAACCCACTCGAAACAGTTGAATGTAGTTTATTTATCGTATTTAAAGCTTCCTTAGAATAAGGATCATTTTTAAGAACAATTGTTAGTTTTGTAATTTTGCGATCTTTTGACATGAATACGTCTAATGATTTTTCAAAGTTTTTGTCTGCTAAAGCCTCTTTTGGAATAAAGAACGTTTTATTTGAGCCAAATTGTGTTAAGAAATCATTTGTCTTACCTAATCCATCAGAAATGACTTTTAAGCCCCCATTTACATCAGAAAGCTTTTGTCCAAAAGTACTAAAACCATTCATACCAGAAACGAGTTGTTGTTGACCTGATTTCATTTGGCCTAGACCTTCTGTTACCTTATCCATATTCGTTACAATTTTACCTATTCCTGATGATGCATCACTTAGGCCGCTTTCAAGTTTATTTAAACCTACCGCCATTTGGGATAAGCCTTTACTCATACTAGAAAGATTTTTATTTGCAGTAGCAAACCCAGTTGTTACCGCATTGTAATTAGCATTTAATGCTTTTATACCTTCAGGTGTAATTTGATTTAACGATGCCGCAGTCTGATCAATTGTTTGCTTCAGCGCTTGATAATTTGCGTCATTATTTGAATTAGTATAACTATTCCCTAATGCAGTCGCCATTGATTGCATCTGTGCGATCGCACCTTTAATACTGAGTAAAGCTTGCGCTGTTTCTTGGTAATGACCTCCCATTTCTTTGTATCCGGCTTGCATTTTATTATAATTAGTTGTTAGCAATGAAAAGCCATTACTCATCTGCGTAAGATTTGCTTCAATTGTCGATAGCCCGTTGCTAATTGTTTGTGAATGACTAGCCCCATCATCAATCCCTGCTTGAATTTGTTTTAATCCATTCGATAAAGCTACTACTCCATTTTGAAGTCTTTCTGTGCCATCAACCATTTGATTGACTTTCGAAAAATCTGCAGATCCAAGCTTATCTTGAGCTAAACTCAAACCATCATGGATTTGATCAACTCCATCTTGTGTTTTTGAGATGCCATCTGTTACGCTTCCCATTTGGTTATCAACGTAAAAACTATCTATCTTTTTACCTTCTGGTTGTGTTACAGATGAAATTTGTTTAACCCCCTTAATATTCTTTAATCTTTCAGTTAAATTATCAATTACTGCAAGGGATTGATTATTGTCGAGTGCTTTATTATTTTCAATTACTACAGTAGAAGGCATTGCCTGACCTTTTCCAAAATGCTCTGAGACTAAATTAAAGCCTTTAGATGAAGGATATTTATTTCCAAGTTCACCAATCGTATCAAAGTTTAGTTTTTCCTGATGTAAGTACACCATTGGACCTACTATTAAAAGTATAACGATGATTGTTATAAAAGGTCTCTTTATAGCAAATGAGGATGATTCCCCCCAAAACTTATTCTCCTTATGACCTGCTACATTTTTAGATGGCCAGAAAAGCTTTTTACCTAAAACCTTCATTATGAACGGTGTTAGCGTCAAAATTTCAAGTAATAGGATCGTTACCCCGATTACTACTACAACTCCAGATTTATAAATTGGAGATTCTGCAAAAACTAATGCAAGGAAAGCAATAAATACCGTTAGTATACTATAAGCGATTGTTTTACCTGCCGTTTTGTAAGTATTTATGATCGACTCATCGATTGAATGACCAAGTGAAAGTTCCTCCCTAAAACGATTGAATAAGAGGATATTATAATCAGTTCCGATCCCAAATAGAATTAGTATAAGTAGCATTTGCGTAAGACTTGTAATTGGGAATCCAGCTTTATCGATTAATTGTGCGGCAATCCCCATTGAACAAAGATAAGAAAATGCTACTGCTAATAATGAAACAAATGGCGTTACAACTGACCTAAATGCTATTATTAGCACGACTAAAATAAAAATGACAGTTAATGCTGCACTCTTCTCGACACCTGCTTGTGAAGCCTTCAAATAATCATTATTTATAAAATCTTCCCCACTAAAATAATAGTTAACAGCTACTTTAGTAAGTTTACTTTCAATTTGATTTTTAATATCGTCAATTTCTCTAGATCTCTTATCAAGCTTATAACTCACCATTAGTGTCGTTCCGTCTTTTGAGATTAATGAACTTTTTGCACTAGGTATACTAAAAGGGTCAATGATGTCTGCAATGCCAAGTTCTGAACTGCTCTTTTTAATTTCTTGTACAGCATCACCTATTTTCTCCATTTCGGTACTTGAAATTTTATTTTTATCGTAAAAAACGATAATGTTATTCGTACCTTTAGAAGTATCCATTTTTTTTAAAATGTTATCAGCAATTACTGAAGGCGAGTTGCTATTTGCTCCTTGCTGTCCTTTATTTCGAAGGATCGCATTAATATCAGGCTGAAAAACTGTAAGTAATATTGTTGCAATCAGCCAGATTGAAAAGATCGCCCAACGGCCTTTTATGATATTTTTCACATAATCCCCTCCCTGTCATTTTTATTTTTTTCTGCAGTCTTCATTAGAAAAGTATAAAACATCAAAGAATTCATAATTATCCATTCCATCTGTCTCCATCTTTTCTTTAACAGCTGAAACTAATAATCGCATTCCTTTTTCCACAATTTCTTGCTCATTTTCATTTAATAGACCTAATACACCAATTAATGAGTTATTAGCAATTTCTGAAATACTAATATTTATTTCTTCTGCTACTTTGTCAGGGAGAGAAATCTCAACATAACGTTTATCCTTAGCACTTGGTGTTTTTAATAAAAGTCCTTTACTAGTAAGTCTTTCTACAATATCTGAAACTGTACTTTGCGTCATTTTAAGGTTTTTTGACAATTGCTTAATACTCATTGTCTTATGTGCAAATACTTCTGCAATTACTCTTGCTTGTGGTATTGTAACCCCATGTTCCTCTGCATGTTTTTGAAGACTTTTCATAAAATAACGTTGTAAAAAATCAATCGATTCGCGAATATATTCAGCTCTTTCCAGCATTTTTTATCCCTCCTTAAAACTACATCGTACAAGATACATCTTATACGATATATCTTATAAGATATATCATATTGCTATCCATTTTAGTTGTCAATTTAAAACACAGTTAGATTATTATTAGACTTTCATTTTAATAAAATTATTAATAACTTTAGCTTTGATAAAAAAGAAGGTTGATTTCCGTTACAGGATGCTCGCTTTCTTAAGAGCAGGAACAAGGAAATGCAGGATAAAGGAAAAGATATAAAAAGCTTTAGAGAATTTTATTGATTTCCTCTATATAATCCTTGTCCTTTATGTTTTCCTGCCTTTCCTGCTCTTAATTGGTCTCACCCTTCTCGCTACTCCCATAGGAGTCTCGCACCTTCCACTCCAATCAATTTCTTTTAATATTCTATACTTTAATTCTCAAAATCTTTTTTTGACTATGTGGTTTGTATACAATCCTATTAAGATGAACAATGCCAAAACTTTAACTTAGCTAAACAAAAAAAGGATCTTTTAAAAGATCCTTTTTTATATCTTACTTTATTGATATTAATAGGCAGTTTTCGATAATAATTGTTGATTGGAACAACTATTCCTTATTTTCATTCTTTAATATGTCTATTATGAACAAAACTGATTCTCCGTTCGAGTCGAATATGAGTGGCCACAAAATTACAAACGGTAATACAAGGAGTATAAAAAGATACTTCTACCAATAGTCCTTTCTAATGTTAATTAAATTTTAACGTAAATATAGGATGTCATTTAGCTCAAATTTCTTCTCTGAGACCCTATTCGCTAATGTCTTTTCTCCATGTAAGAGAACTCTTCACCTATTTCTAACCACTTATTTTAAAATTTATGCTTTTTTAGAATTGTATTGAAAAGTTGGTTCGTGTTTAGGTTCTTTTATCGATAAATAAACTGCAATCAGAATTAGGATACTGCCGATAAAAAATGAAGGATTAATTTCTTCGTTTAATAAAAAATAGCCAAAGATTGAACCAATTAATGGTTGTAAGAAGAAAAATAGTGAACCTGTAGCGGTATCAATGAATTCAAATCCTTTATTCCAAAGATAAAAAGCTCCCGCAGTTGAAATAGAACCTAAAAATAGAACACCCATCCAAATCCAACTGTTTGATGGCAAGTCAGTTAAATGGTTAGTTTGCTCAATTAAAGTAAACGGCAAAGTAAAAATGACACCAAATACTGTAGCCCAAGTTGTCACTGTTAATGAAGAATATTTTTTTGTCTGAACTTTACTCAAGACTGTATATAATGCCCATGTGATTGCAGCACCGACTAAAATGATATTTCCTATGTATGCACTACTATTTGAACTCCCACTTGGGAGTCCGATTACAACGATCACGCCAATAGTAGCTAAAATTATCGAGACGATTTTACGAAAATTTATCTTTTCTTTTAAAATTATAAATGCAAATAGTGAAATTAATGCAGGTGAAGCAGATGTTATTAATGAGCCCATTGCCGCTCCTGAAAGCTTTGTACCGACAAATTGTAGCCCTATTGAACCCGTATATCCTACTAAAGCAATGACTGCAATCGGAAATACATCCTTTTTATTAATCTTCCAGCTTCTTTTGAAATAACTAAAAATCCCTAAAGTAATTAACGCTAATATAAATCTCATTTCTAATAAAAGCCAAGGTGAAATATGATCTAAAACTACTTTACTTACAATATAGGTCATTCCCCAAATACTCGCGGCTAGTGACAAATAAATTGCACCTTTAAAAAAATTCATTTAATCCACGTCTCCTACTTTATTCCAATTCTTTTTTGACAGTTCAAAAACAACGTCAGTTACAAATCGGCCTTTAAAATAGGTGTTTTCTATTTTATTGACTTGCTGAAACCCTAATTTTTCTAATAATTTAATAGAAGCTACATTTTGCTCTACTGCAATTGCACATATTTTTTCTTTTTCTAATTTATTAAATAAATAATGAAACAAAGAATTCAATGCTTCATTTGCAAAACCTTTATTTTGAAACTTCGGTTCTAAAGTAAATCCAACTTCTACTTGATTCACAGGATTTAAAAGTGTATGTAAACCTATATCACCGATTAATTCTCCACTTAATTTATGTTCAATTGCAATTTGAGCCCAAGTTCCCGGAATATTTATTTCAGCAGATTTTTGTTTTTCGATAAAATTAATTGCTTGTTCATATGTGTAATCATCCCAACCTTGATATATTGCTACTTCAGGATTGGATCGATAGTTATAAAAGTTTGCAAGATCTTGCTCTTTAAATCTTCTAAGTCTTAATCGTTCTGTTTCTATCTCTATAAAATTATTTTTACTCATTTTACACCTCTTTTTAATGTCCTTCTTACATAAGTGTTCTTTCTATTATACTTTGAAATTTCGAAATAAACATACAATTCCCTTGTAAATGATAAAATAATGATTTTCACTAAATCGATCATATTATTTGGGGAAGTTCAAAGAATCAGAGGCTATCAGACTATAACTCTAAGATGAAAGAATTGAATGGAAGAATGGAGTAAAAAAAGCAAAAAAAAAAAAAAGAAAGAAAGACTTCAAAAAAATCTTTCCTTCTTTCTTATTAATATTGTGATAATTTATTAAATGGCGTTTGAATAATAATTGGCTTTTTCGAAGGGTCCAACCATTTAAGAATTGAAACTACATATGTTCTAGAAGTAGCCGTACAGCCAGCTGTATACCCAGAAGTACCTGCTATATGAAAGAATATTGCACTACCTTTCCCAGGTACTTTTGCTTCATTATAATTAATGACAAAACCATAATCATATAATGATCGATTCATATTTTCAGCACTTTTCCATCGACCATTATTTTGTGATGCTAATTGCCAAGTGTTATATAATTTACTGTTTGAATCGTCGACCCATACGTCATCTGAAGTAATTTTTCGATAGGTCAATTTCGTTCCCGGATTAGTATATCTTCCAAAAGCTGTAGTAATCGTATATTTCCCTTCTGGTGTTTCATAATCACCTTCATGCTTATTACTAATCATACCATTTTTGCCAATTACTCCTGAATATGTATGTAGCTTCTTCCAACCTGTAGCACTTTTTTCAAATGTTTCAATTAGAACATTTCGCGTACTCTCATTATCAGCTGATACGATAATTAATTGCTTTGAAGTACCTAGCGTCTTCATTTTGTTAACAGTAGCTACAGAAACAGTATTTGGAGATTTTTTTATGTATGAACTTGAAACCCATCCACTCTTCGTCCCACTTGTTATTTTAAACCAATTTCCACTTGTTCCTGTGATTGTAACAGAATTACCCTTTTTCAGTGTTCCAACAATTTTATAGCTAGTGCCAGGACCACTTCTCATATTTAATACTGTAGCCGTTACTGTACCATTAATTGTTGCAGCCTCGACAGTTTTAATTGTATTTGGGGTACTGTTTTCATAAAACAAACCTCCCGTTAAAATCGAAAGTGCCAAAGTTGTTTTACAAATACTTCTTATCATTTAATCAGCTCCATTGTCTAGTAAATCTATTATGATAAGCTTTTATTATACAAAACTAATCTTACATTTTAAGTACATTTTTATTACAAATTCTAATTTTTTTTTAATATTTCAGATAAAAAGCAGGAGGCCCCCCTTTATCCTGACTTACCTTGTTCCTGCTCTTAACGATTTGTCAGTTTCATTTTTCACAAAAAAAAAACAGAAGCGTAACAATCAGCTTCTGTTTTCTATCTTAATGTCCTGCCATCATTGATGATTTTGACTCGTCAAGTTCTGCTTGAGACATTTGATTTTGATCCTTATTTACTGGCTTTCGTAAAATGATTGCCAATAATGCACCCGCTAAAGCAATACCTGCGGCTAATAAGAAAGTATCACCAAATGCAGAAATCATTGCATCTAGTGGATTCTTTGCTTTTGCCATATAATCCTTTGTGCTAGAAGTTAAAAATCCAGCCATACCAGCTACTGCAAATGAAACCATAACTTGTTGTGCTGCAGCTGTTAAAGGAGTTACACGACTTACTAAATGTCTTGGTGCAGATTGTAATACATGTGTATTAATTGGCATCATTGATAATCCCATACCAGCACCCATCATAGCAAGTGTAAGCATAATAAATGTATTTGATGAATCAACTGAAATAGTTGAGAAAATGTAAAGTGCCGATGTTATGATTGTTAAACCAACTAATGCCATTGGTCTAGCGCCAACTTTATCATACATTTTACCACCTATAGGCATCATTAATGCCGATGCTAATGCTTGAGGTAACATAATTAAACCTGTTTCAAATGCACCATATTGCTTAACTGTTTGTAAAAATAGTGGAACAATTAAGAATGAACCAAATAACGCAATTTGCATAATCCATGTAATTAAAATACTTCTAATAAAATCAGTTGATTTAAATACTCTTAATTCCAATAATGGTTGTTTTTGGCGAAGCTCAACAAAAATGAATAGTAATAACGCTACTCCACCAACAATTAATCCAGTTAAAGTTTGTTTAGAAGTCCAACTTGTTGAACTTTGACTTACCCCATAAGCTAACATTGAAAAAGCGATTGGAGCAATAATAATGCCAAGTCCATCTAGAGCAGGAACTGACTTTGTTTCAAAATTTGGTAAAAATTTAGCCCCAATAAATAAAGCAATAATACCGATTGGTAAATTAATTAAGAAAATCCAGTGCCATGTAGAATACTCAACGAACCAACCTGAAATGACTGGCCCTAACGCAGGCGCTAATAACATTGGTATTCCAAGCATTCCCATAATCGAGCCGATTTTTTCAGGAGGTGCTAATCGGAAGATAATTGCCATACCGATTGGAGCAACCATACCTCCACCTAAACCTTGGATGATACGAAAAATAATTAATTGATTAGGTGTTTGTGCAACTGAACATAGTATTGACCCAATCGTAAAAAATAAAATCGTTAGTAAGAAAATTCGTTTTGCACCGAATCGATCTGACATCCATCCAGCAAGTGGAATAACTGCTGATAATGCTAGTGTATAACCAGTAATCGTCCACTGCATTTTTGTTAAATCAGATTTAAAATATTCAGTAATACCAGGTAAAGCTACGTTAACAACGGTACTATCTAAAATAACCATGATCATTCCGACGATTACTGCCATCATAGGACCTATAATCGTCTTTACACTAAAAGGCTTTTCCGCCGTATCGTGCTGACTATTCATAAACTAACCCCATTTCCTATTTTGTACTTCTTTATTGAAATTCGTTCAAATTTACAAACAAATAAAAGTGCGAAAAACTAAAAGGTGATGAATGTGTAAAATGAACAGAAAGTCTATCATACAAAAAAATAATTAAATTGTAAATAATAATTGTCCTTTAAATATAAACAGTATCTATACCAAGTACAGTATATGCGATAAAACTATTTGATTCAAGTTTAATTTTTTTTGTAATCCTTTTCCTTAAAAGAAAGGTTCTGTTAAAAAAGAATGTTGATGATTTCCGTTCCAGGATGCCATTAAGAGCAGGAACAAGGAAGGGCAAAGATATTAAAAGACTTTAGAAAATTTTATTGATCCTATATTCTTTTCCTGCCTTCCCTGCTCTTCCTGCTCTTAACCCCTTCCACTCCAATCAATGTCTTTAATGTGTTTTGTAAAATATCAACAATTAACATTAACAGAGCCAAAAGAAAAAATAACCCTTATGATTTTATTCATAGGGTTATTTTCGCATGACAATTTTTAATTATTTATTTTTTACATATTTCATCATTAGATGAGCAATTGTATGTTGCTCTTGCTCATCAGCTACATTCCAAAGATCTTTTAAGATTTGTTCTTCTGCATTTTTTGGTTCAACTTCATTTGCTAAATAGTTACCTAAGCGATATGCCATTTCAGAAATAGCACCTTCTCCAACACCCTTTTCATCTGTTGCATCTAAACGATCTCCTAAGAAATCTTTCCATTGATCCCAGTTATCTAAAATTGACATCGATTTCACCTCATAAAGTATATTGTTGAAGATTACATAAATACTATTTCCTTCTTTAAATGAAATTATGTATAAATTATTATCCGGGTAATATTTCCAGAAAATTAAAACAACAAATAAAGTAAACTCGTACATTGGTGAGCCTTTAGGCGAAGACAAAGGCTTAACTGAAAATATACTTAATACCTAAAAGTCTCTACACCGTTGCCATTTTATACTTTCTTAATGTACAAAAAAAAGCTAACTTCATCTATTCGATAAAATCAGCCTAAATTTAACTTTATTTGTTTTCATTCATAAAAAATATTGCTAATGTACCAGGACCAGCATGTGCACCAATTGCTGATCCAATTGAATTAATGACAAATTCTTTACAGCCAAATGCCTCTGTCATTGCATTTCTTATTTCAATTGCTTTATTTAAATCGTCGCCATGTGAAATACCGATTATTTGATTTGATAAATTTGTTCCACGAGATTCCATAATTTCAAGCATTCTTTTTACTACTTTTTTTGATCCTCTAACTTTTTCAAGTGGTACTAATTTGCCTTCTTCAACGTGTAGGTTCGGTTTAATATTTAATAAATTCCCAACAAGTCCTGCAACTTTACTTAATCGTCCACCGCGCACTAAATACTGTAAATCGTCTACAGTAAAAATGTGTTCAATCGTTTGGATACTATTTTCTATACTATGAATTATTTCATCTTTCGTTGCACCACTTAAAGCAAGTTTTGCAGCATTCACTGCTATTAACCCTTGTCCAATCGAAGCGCTTTTTGTATCAAAGATTTCTAAATCAACATTAGGATACTCCTCACCAATTTCATTTTTCACCATCGTTGTTGATTGATATGTACCTGAAAGTTCAGATGAAAATGCAATATAAATACAAGTTGTATTTTCTTTTGCGTATTTTATAAAAGTATTGTATATATGCTCATATGAAGGGAGAGAAGTTTTGAACACTTTACCATTACGCATTTCATTAAATAAAGTTTTTGAATCTAAAGTTTCTCCGTCAAAATATTCCTTTTCATCTTCTGAATATACCCTAAGAGGTATGACATCAATTTTGTATTGTTCTATGATTTCTTTTGGCAAGTCTGCCGCACTATCCGTTATTATTTTAACATTCATCATTCTTACCTCAGTTTCAAAAATTAATTTTATTAAAATATTTTCTCATAAAAAAACGAAACAGAAAATAATATATTCTTAATTTCTTACTATTATTTAATAATTAGCTAATTCAAAACAATATACCTTCTTTTTTTTGTATTCTTCACAAAAAGTTAAAAAATTAAAATTCAACTGTTTTATTAGGATAATAGCCGTATCGATATTCATTATGATTTTTCATTTCTTCTTCTCTGATCCTATTCCTAAGTGAGTATATTATGAGTATTGAACCGAATACTTGAACCCAACTACCAAATAGTAAAAGCTGTTCACCTAAATTAACTTTTTCATTTAGTAGTGCAACATTACCTATTCCATCAATTAAAGCACCTAATCCAATTAATTCATTTCCATATGCTTCTATTTTTGCTAATTGTGTACCTCCTTCTAACGCGCCAGTAGTTTCGACTTGAGCACCAATTGCTTGGATTACACTTCCAATTGCATTTAATTTATGTCCCTCTTCTTCCAAACCTTGTATTTCTAAATTTGTTGCAATCGTATTTGTAATATTTCCCGCTGCTTGAGTCCAAGCACCAAACATGATTGTTAATTCAACCTCTTCTTTATCCTTGTAATATAACTTTTCTCGTCCAATTGCCTGAAGAGAGTTACCAAATGCTTCGATTGCATTACCCTTAGCGAATAAATCCCTCCCAAAATTTTCACTTACAATTTTTTTACTCGACACACCAACAGCAGAAGTTAAAGTGCCAAACAATAAAAAATAAGCACCAATTAATACGATATCATCTCCTGGCTCGCTCACATTGACACCCCCTTTTAAAAAAATTTAATCCATTTTATTCAATTTTAAATTTCATTGACAATTAATACTCTTTTAATTAATATAATAACAATTAATATTTCGAATTTTAAAAGCGATGAAGAGAAAAGTAATAAAGATGAATTATATACAGAGAGCTCCAGTTAGCTGAAAAGGAGTAATAATACACTTTATGAAAAAAGACTTGGAGCTTCGTATGGAACTAAAGGTTATTCCTTTAGGGATGGTACGACGGGATCTCCCGTTACAGAGATAAGGTATAAGCTTTTAGCCGTACCTGATAAGGTTGATATGGTAACATATTAACAAACTGAGGTGGTACCACGAAGTCAACAAACTCTCGTCCTCAAGATGAATAATCTTGGGGGTGAGAGTTTTTTTATTTATTAAACATTTAAACTTAACGATTTAACTAATAATTAGAGGTGATAACACATGCATTGGGCATATAAAATTGCAAATGAAATTATTGAAAAGTATCCGAACAAAGAAGTATATGTTTGTGCTTCTGGTATAAGTCCATCTGGATCTGTTCATATTGGAAACTTTCGAGAAGTGATTACAACTTATTTTGTCGTTAAAGCATTAAACAAATTAGGTAAAAAAACGAAATTTATTTTTTCATGGGATGATTTTGATCGATTAAGAAAAGTACCCAAAAATATTAATTCTTCATTTGAAGAGTATATTGGTAGATCCTATTCCAATATTCCAGACCCTCATGGATGTCACGCTTCATATGCCGAACACTTTGAAAAAGAATTTGAAACATCCTTATCCAAATTCGGAATTGAAATCGAGTTTATTTATCAGAGCAAGGAATACACTTCAGGAAGATACAATCATGAAATACTATATGCGCTTGAGAAAAGAAATGAGATTTATGATATTTTAATGAAGTTTAAAACGAGTGCACCAAATAGTAATGAACGAAATGAATTTTATCCAATTACGGTATATTGTGAAGCTTGCCAGAAAGATCATACAATGATTACTCATTTTAACAGTGAGAACAAAAGTCTACAATATCGTTGCAACTGCGGTTTCGCAAATCAATTATTTGTCCTAACGGCTAAAAATATAAAATTAAATTGGAAAATAGATTGGGCAATGCGATGGATGAAAGAAGATGTTGTTTTTGAACCTGGAGGAAGAGATCATTCTTCTGAAACAGGTAGTTACAATGTTTCAAAAGAAATTGCAAAAGAGATTTTTAATTTCGAAGCTCCACGCTATGCTCCATATGAATTTATTGGTATTAAAGGTCAAAATCAAAAAATGTCTAGTTCTTCAGGTAATATCATTACACCTTCCGAGTTATTGAATATCTATTTACCTGAAATCATTCTTTTTATGTTTGCTAAATACAACCCTACCGCTTCGTTTAACATTGGTTTAGATGAAGATGTTATTAAAAACTATTCTGAATTCGAAAGATATTATTCTAATTATAAAAATAAAACTTTAAATGATTCTACAATAAAAGATTCATTAGAACTTGCTGATCATCGTAAAAGGAATGTTGACTATCCAAAATTTAATCATGTTGCTAGTATTTTACCACTCGTAAATTTCAAGCTTGATCTATTACATGAAGTTTTTACTAAAAATGGAGAATCTTACTCTTTTAACGAGATTCAAAAAATAAGTGACCTTGCTGAGTATTGGATAAAAAATTATTATCCACAAAGAAATAGAATGATAAATCAACATCAGGCCACTGATTATTACAGCACTTTAACAACACAACAAAAAGATTGGTTGAAAACACTTTGTAATCTTATTCAAACAACTGGAGATCAAGATCTAAACAATCTAATGAAACAAATTTACTCAATTTGTTTTGATGAAGATAAAAAAATAATGAAATCAAATCAAAAACAACTTTTCACAATGATTTATCAGCTTGTGTTAAACGAACCAAGTGGCCCACCTATTCCATTATTATTTCAAGTCATTAATACAAAACAGCTACTTTCTTTATTAGATTTCACTATTTGTTAAAAATGAAGAAGGAACTCATATTTCGGAGTTCCTTCTTCACTGTAATTTATTGAATTCGATTTTTAAATGCTTCTTCCGTTACGATATAATCCTCTTCACGATCTTCATGTTTTCGGTCTTCTGGAGCTACTAATGTACCTTTAGGATGTGTTGGCTCATGCCCTTTTTTCTTATGATTAAAGCTTTTACCTCTTGCCATCTAAAATCCTCCTTATTCAAATCATCATTAATACTATTCGTCATTAAAGTTTAACTTATTGATGGAAGATAATAACATCGAATGATTTTTTTAGACTACCTGTAATGGTAAAATGATATTATCAAGTATCGAAAAACGAGGTAAATCATGAAAAAGGAAATTGCGATTAATATTACAAATCATATTAAAAAATGGATGAAATCGAATAACTCATTTTATGTAATTGAGGAAATTCCAACGACATTCAATACTTTACAAAACTTTCAACAATGGGCTAATGGGAAACAAATCGTTTCTGCTTTTCATTTAAATAAAATTGAAGAGGAAAGTTATTATTTATTATTTATTGATTGGCATCGAAATGAAAATTATTACTTAGTCATTTATGTTGGAAATAAGTCAACAACAGCTGCAGAAATTAGAGAAGTTCATGATTTAAATGGAAAGCAATCACTCGTATGGAAGTACAATCCTTTAAAGCGAGATGGTAAAAATGCCGAACGCAAAGCATATTTTAAACAAGTATTTGGCTCACTACAAGTAGATATTCCGATCCCGAATTCAAGTAAAGATGTAGATCAATTTTTTAATGATTTATACAAATTATGTAGAAATCGTCAATCAGCTGACCGTATAACAGACGTATTTGATATTTAATACAAGGTACTGTAAATGGATATTGTTACTATTTAAAAGATATTTTTAAAAGAGATTATATTTCACTTAATTTTAAGAATAAAGTCGTTAAAGATATTGATTGGAGTGGAAGGTGGGAGACTCCTATGGGAGTAGCGGGAAGGGTGAGACCAATTAAGAGCAGGAAAGGCAGGAAAACATTAAGGACAAGGACTTTATAGAGGAAATCAATAAAATTCTCTAAAGCTTTTTATATCTTTTCCTTTATCCTGCATTTCCTTGTTCCTGCTCTTAAGAAAGCGAGCATCCTGGAACGGAAATCAACCTTCTTTTTATATGATTACATAAAAAAACAAATGTGTTGAAAGTTTCCTTTTTCAACCATTTGTTTTTTATTGATATGTAGGTTATACATTTACTGTATTTTGAAATTTTGCTTTTTTATTTATTACAATTGGCGTCATAATAAAACCAATGAACATACCAGCTAAATGACCCGTTAAACTTGTAGAAGGAATAATTAATGATGATAGTAATCCGATCCCTAAAAATGTCATTACAAACTTTCGATCATCTAAAAAAAGCATGTTTTTTCTAAATAAGGTAATAAATAAGTACATCCCTAAAAATGCATATCCAACACCAGATGCCCCTGTCTCAACTGTATTTGGCGTATAAAATAAATTTATCATCATGCCAGTAAATAAAACTGCAATTAAATAAAATAGAATAAATTTTACTGAACCCATTGCTCTTTCTAATGGTCTGCCTAATATGATTAAAAATGTCATATTCATAAAAAAGTGAACATAGCTTCCATGCATAAAAGCATATGTGAATAGTCTCCAAACTTCTCCTTTTTCAACTAAACTATGCTCATACCCACCAAATTTAATAATATTTTGAATACTATAGCCACCTGAAAAAGTTGTGATCATCGTTAAAATGGAACATAAACAAACCATAATTGTCGTTATTGGATATTTCTTAATAAATGTCTTAAAATCTTCTGTTACTAAAAACATCAATCTACATCCCTTCTGGAGTAATTACATTTTAATTTATTCCTTATATAATTCGACATATTTTCGTAAAATCCTATATTATTTCATTTTGTTTTATAAAACCTTTGTTCAAATCACAATTGTATTTTCATCAAAATAAGTCGGGATATCTAACCGTTGCCAATATATAACAATATAAAAAATCACATTAATTTTTAATGTGATTCAGTGTGTAGTCAAAGTCCTTTTTTATCTGATTTTCAGACTGATTGAAAACGCTTGTCTTTCGAGGCCGAAGCCTGGCGAGGAGCGGAGTTACCTTAGACGGTAATGAGCACTACAGGCAGGCGAAGTAACGAAGAAAGCGAGCGTTTGGCGGGCAGTCTGAATCAAATTAAATTTTAATGTGATTTTGGTAGATTTTATTGTAAAAACTTCAAGTAATGAATTAATTAAGAATTAATCATCAATGGAACATGATTTTGAAAAATTTTTAAAGGAATAAATGTATTAATATATTTTGCGCTTGTAAAAACAGCAACCATATTATGTTTTGGCGAAATAATAATAAACTGGCCACCATACCCCATTGCAAAAAAAAGATTCGGATCGATACTTTTCATTTCATCAGAACTTGTTGTCCACCAATGATAACCATATGAACCAACGTGATCATATGTGTGATATTTGGCATTTGTAGAATTTTTTATCCACTCGGATGAAATAATTTGTTTATTTTTCCAAGTACCATTTTGAAGCATCAAAATCCCAATTTTTAGCATATCTTCAGATTTTAAGCTTAAACCAAATCCACCTATATTTATTCCTTTTGAATCTTCGTGCCATTCATATTCCAGAATTCCTAAAGGTTCAAATAGCATCTTCCTTGCGAAATCGACTAATTTTTGTTTCGTAGCCATTTGAATAATTGCACTTAAGACTTGAGAGGCACCTGAGTCATAAATCATTTTCTCTCCTGGTTTCGAAACCATTTCTTTCTCTAATACATAACGAATCCAGTCTTTACTATTAATCATTGGGAAAGGCCTACCACCCCACTCTCCCCATTCAGGCCATTCATATCCTGCTGTCATTGTAAGTAGATGTTCTATTGTAATCTCTCTTTTTTCAGGTTCAATGTTTGGAAAGTATTGTAATATTGGAACTTTTACATTCTCAATAAATCCTTTATCAATTGCAATCCCCATTAAGATCGATAAGACACTTTTCGTAACAGAATTTATTTTAAATAATTTACTTTCACTTTTCAGATTTTTATTGTATCGATAAACGATCTCATTATTATGATAAATTAGGCAAGTTGAAATTCTTTCTTTCTTTAATTCATTCTCTAGTTTTATATAATTCATTGATTCAATTTTCAAGTCATTCCTCCATATTTATGAATAAAAATATTTCTCAATATCTAGTCTAACAATTACTCCCTCATTTTTCCAAATGAAATGTACCTTATTCTTCAAACCAACTCTTTTTCATAACGAAAAATGTTAGCTTTTCAATGAGTAACCAAATAACTGATGCAAGAATACCTAAACCGATACAACTTAAAATTAATTTTAAATTAACTAATCCCCAAATGATTTTAATATTTACAAGCTCTTCATAAAATAAAATAAATGAGAAGCCGCCTATGCCTCCAACGAGTCCAAAAACGATCAACTTTTTATATTTACCAATCATTTTATTTGATATTTTAACAGCAACAAATGAAAAAAATATCACAAAAATGCAGCTACTTAAAATAACTAATGTATCAATGAATTCGGAGACTGGTTTATCAATTGTTAGAATGCAAGAAAGAATCAATGGGAAAACAATTGAAGTCAAAATGGTTATAATAAGATTTCGCATGGGATATTCTAACCACCTTATCTAGTCATATTACTAATAGTATATTTAAATATTTTTATTTTAGGATAAAACTTGTGCAAGTCGAATACTTAAAAAGGCAGGAAAAACAGGAAAACAGATAGGAAATATATTATTTTTAAGAATTCAATAAAATTCTCTAAAATCTTTTAATATCTTTTCCTTTCACTTTCCCCTTGATCCTGCATTACCTTCTTCCTGCTCTTAAGCATGCATCCTGTAGTGGAAATGAACATCACTCAACTTCCTTTACGAAAATTTGGTCATTATTTAACAAGTATTTTCAACAGCGTTATTGTATTTTTCAATCTCTTGTTGCTTATGGTTGCATTTAAATCCCTCTTTCTTTTAGAGACATATACAAAAAAGAGTTGCAAAAGCAACTCATCAAGTTTTTATCTATAACCTAGCAAATTCTAATCGAACCAAGTTTCTTTTAAAGGATTTTTATAATACTCAAACATTAATTCAATTTGAGCTGCAGTATTTCGATTTATGGATAGTTCAGGTAAATCATTCAGTTCAAAAAAATCAATCCCATTTGTTTCAGTTCCAGTAGTTGGATTTCCACCAACAACTTCACAAAGTATAAATAATTTATAATAATGAAATGGTTGAGGTGGATGTGAATGCTTTTTCATATCCATCACTGCTAGTAATTTCTTTGGTTCGACTTTATAACCGGATTCTTCAACTATTTCTTTTACTACGTTTTCGGATGCTGACAGTCCTACATCACAAAACCCGCCTGGTAAAGACCATTTATTTTCTAAAGTTTCTTTTACCAATAATATTTTACCCTCATTAAAAACTACGCCTCTTACATCTAATTTTGGTGTTGGATAGCCTATTTCATTGCGAAATAATTGTTGGATTTTTTCAATGTGCATATCCGAATATTGCTGCATAATTTCTGCACTTATACCCCTTAATTCTTCATATCTTTCTTTATCAAAAACATCTTTTGTAAACGTTAATCCTGCCTGTGAAATCGCTTGGATTCTCTGCGCCCATTCTAGCCATTTCATATTCATTTGAATCCCGTCCCTTTTGATCTCTATCATTATTCAACATGCTTCAAAAATGTTAAACATACTTTGTCCTATTTTAGTTTACGCATTATTGAAGTTGTTGACATACTAATTGCCTAATAAAAAAAAGAAAGCTCTTTAGAAATAAGAACTTTCTATTTTAATTAGATGATAGAATCGTTTAAAGTTAGCATGACTGGACAATGATCACTACCCATGATCTCTGAGTGAATCTCCGAATTTACTAATTCAGTTTGTAATCTGTTGGAGATAATAAAGTAATCAATTCGCCATCCGATATTTCTTTCACGAACTTTTGCCATATAAGACCACCAAGTATATGAACCTTCCTTAGTTGGATTCAGAAAACGAAAACTATCCGTAAATCCGCTCTCTAATAATGCTGTCATTTTCCCACGTTCTTCCTCAGTAAATCCTGAGTTTGAACGATTTGATTTTGGATTTGCCAAATCAATTTCGTTGTGCGCAACATTTAAATCACCACATAATATAACAGGTTTTTGTTCATCAAGTTTATTTAAATAAATTTTAAATTGATCTTCCCATTCTAATCGTATCGGTAATCTAGCTAAATCTCGTTGTGAATTAGGCGTATACACATTAACCATAAAAAACTTCTCATATTCTAATGTTAATACTCTACCTTCAACGTCCTCTTCTTTTCCATTAAATCCAAAGCTTACATTTAATGGTTTATGTTTTGTAAAGATTGCAGTTCCCGAATATCCTTTTCTTACAGCAGAATGCCAAAATTGATGATAACCTTCTAGCTCTAATGTTATTTGATCCTCCTGACATTTCGTCTCCTGAATACAAAAAATATCTGCTTTTTGTTCATTAAAATATTCTAAAAAACCTTTTTGCACACAGGCTCTAATCCCGTTCACATTCCAAGAAATTATTTTCATACTTTTTTCTCCAATTTACGTTTAGGCTTTGGTTTTACTAATGATGAGCGATAATCAAATTGATGTATTTGACCATGATAAATTGAAGTTTTCTCATATAAATCATCTAAAGTAGCAATTTCATAATGCTTCGTTAAATGAAGAAATAATCTTGCGCAAGCTTCTGCATCTGCAAGAGCATGGTGATGATTATCTAAAACGATTCCAAACTGGTTTGATAAAATATCCAATGAATAACGAGCTTGTTTTGGCAATACCTTTTTAGCAAGCTGAAGTGAGCATAATAAATTATTCGGTGTAGAAGGAATACCATATCTTGATAGATTATCTTTTAATGCATAGCCATCAAAAGGTAAATTATGAGCAACTAAAGTTTTACCAGCGATTTTATTTTGAATTGCTTGATAAAATTCTGGGAAAATAGGTGCATCTTGTACATCTCTTGGTCTTATACCATGAACAGAAATATTCATAGAATAAAATTCTTCTTCAGGATTTATTAAAGAATAAATTTGATCAACAATCTCTCCATTTTCAACAAAAACAAATCCTGCAGCACAAATACTATGTCGGTTATAGTTTGCTGTTTCAAAATCAAATGCAACAAATGAATTCATTTTTTCAACTTCCTCTGTTTATATAATAACTCTATTATAAACTGTTTTATAAAAAGATGCATTTTTGGTTCTTAAAAAAAGTTCACATTTTAGCCATAAATTATTGTACAATATGTAGATTAATAATCTCTTAGACATTAAAGATTTAAAGGATGTTGTTTATGAAGTTTGTACAATTAATTGTTCAAATAAGCTTTTTATACTTATTATTTTTTATTGGGAATCTAATCAAGCAACAATTTCATCTAATGATTCCTGGAAGTATTATTGGTATGATCTTATTATTTTGTTTACTTTATTTACCATTTTTTAAGGATAATTGGATACGAAATGGAAGTAATTTTTTGAGTAAACATTTGACCTTATTATTCATTCCGGCAACTGTTGGAATCATGCAATATTCCTCATTATTAAATTTTCATGGCTTCATTTCAATTTTAATTGTACTAGTTAGTACAGGGATCGTATTTAGTGTAACCGCAATTGTTAGTTCATACCTTTCTAATAAAACTGCTGATGAACAAAATGAAGCTAGTATTTTAGGGAGGGATCTGAATGAAAGACTTTGAAACTATCTTTTTTATTGTCTTAACCATTTTGTGTTATCTCGGTGCAAAAAAATTATATTCAAAGTTCACATACGCTTTACTAATACCGATCGTAACATCTACTAGTGTCATTATTTTATTTCTTGTAAATTTTCACCTTTCGTATAAAAATTACATTCTCGGTGGGAAATGGATCAATATGTTATTAGGTCCTGCCGTTGTTTCATTTGCTTATCCCTTATTCGAGCATAGAGCAACCCTTAAGAAGCATAGTCTTTCTATTTTAATCAGTGTTTTTGCCGGAACTACCATTGGATTATTTTCGGGAGTGTACTTTTCAATATGGTTTGGATTAAAAGAAGTTATTATGCTTTCATTAGCAGCAAAATCCGTTACAACCCCTTTAGCGATGGGAATTACTTCTATTATAGGAGGTATTCCATCTTTAACTGTAGTTTATGTTATGGTTGCTGGAATATCTGGTTCGATGTTTGGACCAATTCTATTGTCACTTTTTAAAATAGACCATCCTGTAGTCATTGGTCTCTCTTATGGAATTGCTTCACATGGAGTTGGGACAGCTAAAGCAGCTGAATATGGGAAAATTGAGCAAGCAATTAGTTCAATCGCAATGACATTAAGTGCGATATTAGCTTCATTGCTTATTCCATTTTTAATGCATTTAATTGGAAAATAATAAGAATCCTCGTTATTTGATTGAAAACACTTTTTATCGGTGCGCGATACTTGATGAGGAGAGGAGTTACACTACACGCAACTAGTGAAGTAACGAAGAAAGCGAGCGTTTGGCGGCATTCTGAAAAGCCACATAATTTATGTGGCTTTTATAGTTTTCTAGTTTACCAAGGACGACCCCAACCCCATGGTCTTCCCCATCCCCAAGGATGATAATATCCACAAGGTCCTCCCCATCCACACCCAGGACGGCCCCATCCCCATGGTCTTCCCCATCCCCAAGGTCCAAATGCTGCTGCACCTAATAAAAAGGGAAAAAAGAATGGGAAGAATCTTTCATCCTCTTGTTGTGGAACTTGGTAATTTGGATAATATGGTTGCTCGATTTGTTGACGATAATCATACATGTAAATTCACCTCCGTACTAATTAATGTACGAAGAAATAGACAATTATGAGCAAGGCCAGTAGATAGGCAATCGTACAAAAATGAATTAAAAAGGTAGTTTCTTTTACTTTGAAAGATAATCTATTCTGATACGTCCCATTTACTCACTCATTAATGAATGATACATTTCGTACTGCGCAATTTTATCTTTTGTAAAGCCTAAATGGTACAAGTAACCTTCTAAACTACTATTATTAGGCGTTGTCACTGAAAAGGCTTTTAATTTTAATTCGTTAAAGCTTGTTTCTAATAATTTAGTTGCTATTTTCTGATTTCGGAATGCTTTATTGATCATTAAGAAACTTATTCTACCATTTGAATTAATAGCTAATGCTCCAGCAGTTTTATGATTGACCTTAGCTAAATAATAAGTAAAATTGGATGATTTTTCTAAATATTCAACGTCATTTTGCCAGTTAATGTGGTAGTTCCAATCTTTAATCGTTTCCTTGAACGTATTAAAATCAACTTTGTTTATTTCTGAATTTGATACTAATTGTGTGTTTGGAAAACTTGTTAATTCTTTTTTCGAATAATATGAAAGATCATAGATTTTTTCATACCCAAGTTTTTTATAAAAATTAATTGCTCTGTCATTTCCTACGATTACTTCAAGGAATAATTGCTTACAGTTTTGCTTTTTTGCCTCTTCCTTGTGTAATTCAAATAATTTTTGACTTACTCCAAGACCTCTAAAATCTGGGCTAATTGCTAAAGTACCGCACCTCATTGTTTTTATATTTTCATAGATTTTAATTCCACCAAGTATAACACCGACAGCTACATTTTCATGGATCGCTACGAAAGAATGCTCCGGTTTATTTCCTTCAGGACCAAAAAACAGGTTAATAAACTGTTCTTTAGATAAATCAAATTTTACCATATAATCTGAAAATCCTATTGTAAATGCTTGATAAGCCAATTCAATATCCACTTCACTACAACGGAAATAGTTAATTTTCTCAAGTTCAATATTATTTTTCACATTTGTTTCCATCCATTCACGTCCTTTTCTTCATCATTGTTTGCTAACAATTAGTTCCTTCTCATTTCTTTCTGATTCTTGTTCGACACTTACTATTTTCCTAAATAGTAAGAAAACAGTTACGCAAATTATCATTATTATTAAACTCCCATGAAACAGCCATACAAGATGAGGCATTGTCATAATCGATAATAATGGTGAAACTACTACAAAACCAATTGTAAATCCAATTCTGTTTAATAAATTTGCTATGCCAAAAATCCTGCCTCTTATTGAATTTTCAGTTTTTTGAATCATTGTTGAGAAATACGTTCCTGCTGCATTATCGAAAAACCCTGTAAAAAAAGCAAAAAAGAAAACAATCCATAGTACTCGATTTGATAAAAATAATATAAAGCCTAAAGAGGTCAAAATAGACGTACCGTAATACAAAAAAAGATAATGCTGTTTTGGCCAAGTTATTTTCGGAATGATCCAAGTAGAAATAATTCCACCAATTCCCCACGCTCCCCAGATCAGCCCTTGATAAAATGTTGATTTGTCAGAGTTTATTTTATCTGCCAAAATTGGTACACCGACATTATGAGAACTAGCCGAAAATGTTTGAAACAAAAAGACGATGAATACGAAAAGAAGTATATTTTTCATAAACACATAATTTTTTACTTCTTTTAAATCATAAATAAACTTTTTCAAACTATTGTTCCCGTTATTTTTTACCGTATTTTCCCACTTAAAAAAGATTAAAACAAATGCTGATAAAAAATAAGAAATGGAATCAATCCCAAAAATAACGCGATAATTTACCACAGTTGACAAAAAGGCAGAGCATAAAAAACCTATAACCATACTAATAGCCGCGAGACGAGAGATAAATGCATTAATTTTTAATATGTTTTCTTCACCAAAAATTTGGGGAAGATCTGCACTAAAGCTTACTGAAAAAAAGCTTCCTAACGCCCCAATAATAAATGCTACAATTGCAAACATTGTTGGCGTTGGAATGATACAAAGGAATAAAATGCATATCCCCCTAGTAATATCACTAAATATCATTAGTTTTCTTCGATTATATCGATCTGCTATTACGCCAGAAAATAAACTGGTAACAATTCCGCCACATACACGAAGCGCTAAAATAGTTGCAAGCCAAGATGTACTTTTCGTCATCGAATAAATAACTGCATTCATTACAACTAATTCCATCATACTTCCAATATCTGAAAAGGCTTTAGTGTATAAAAAATAGACTTTCTTCCCCACTTTGATCCCTTCAATCTAATATAAATATGATGAAATGCCTAATAATGCATAGCAAAATAAATAAGTCTTATTTGAACGATCATGAAAATCCCCCCTTCCAAAAATAAAACTGACTGTTAAGTTTATTTTATCTTATGAATAATGTATGTCAAATGTTTTATTTTTAACATACAAAATTTTCAGATATTAAATTTTGTAGGAAGTTTATCTTCTACACTTCCTAAACTCATTTATTTATTAAAATATAATTCATAATCATTTCTTCCGTTGCTTTAAATTGCTCTTTGTAAATGTCATCATCTTCTACAACTGAATAATGTAAACAAATACCATCAATATAAGCCCAAAACAAACTAGAAATTGTAACAGGATCGATAGTGTCCTTAAACTCACCTGCAATTTTTCCTTGTTCGATAATTTCACTTAAGAAGATTCGATATTGATCTTTGTATCGATCAATCATAATTTTTTGCAAATTTTCATGCCTTGCAGAATTAATCCAAAACTCCATATGTACTCTAATCATATTACGCCATTCTTCGGTTAATGAAATTTCACTATACATTTGGAATAACTCTTTTAATTTATCTTTAGCTGAATTTAATTTTTGAAAACGAGCATTAATTTTTTCAAAAGTTTGAACTGTCTTCTCCTGCATTAAAGTTAAGTATAGTTCTTCCTTACTTTTGAAATAGTTATAAATTAGCCCTTTACTTGTCTTCGAATAGGCTACAATATCGTCCATCGTTGTTGAGTGGTATCCTTTTTCTCCAAAGCAAATTAATGCACTTTCTAAAAGACTCTCCCTCTTTTTTTCCTTGTAATCATCTGAAACTTTAGGCATTAAACCCATTCCTTTTCTGTGAATTATTTAAACTGACTATTTAGTTTAGTTTAACAATTAAAATATGAGATTTCAATACATCCATCCGAATAATTCGTAATAATCGAACTATTTTGCCTCAAGTCTGCTAACAAAAAAAGTGACTAGAGTATTTCGACTCAAAAAGTCACTTTTATCGTATCGATTATTTTTGCTCAAGTTTAGCTTGTACAGATGCTAGTTTACCTTCCATTGTACTTTTCTTATCACGGCGATCATCAATACGAATAGTTGTTGCAACTCTTGAAATTCCGTTTTCGAAAGGTACTTCATGCATTTCCTGAACAACTTTAAGCAATAATGGTAACTCACCTTCAATAATTGTATTCATTGGAGTTAGTTGGTATTTTACTTCACCATTATACTTTTCTAATACTTTATGTATATTTGCTACATAAGCACTCACACTTGGTGTTTCTGTGCCAATTGGTACGATTGAAACGTCAATAATTGCCATTTTTGTTTGCTCCTTTATTCATCAAATTGTTACTTGTCTATCTTAACATGTTTGGAATGATAAAGAAAACTCGCCGATTGGCGAGCCTTTAGTCGAAGATAGGGAACTTCTCCGCTGGCAATTTATAAATTCTTAAAGTGAAAGTAAAATAGTCTATTAATATCCCTTTTCAATTTTCACTATATTTTTTAAGGACACATTATTTTCTAATTTTGAAAGTGTATCTATAAAACATTTTACCCCATCATTTGGTAAAGTTACGGCTGAAATATGCGGTGTAATTTTCACATTAGGCATTTGCCATAAATCTGAATCAGCAGGAAGGGGCTCAAAAGCAAAAACATCTAGGATTGCTTTTCTAATATGACCTTTTTTAAGTGCTTCTTTTAAATCGTCTTCACAGACAGTTACTCCCCTACCAACATTAATAAAACCTACGTTATGTACATTTTTAAATGTATCCATATTTAATAGATTTTGAGTTTCACTTGTAGATGGAAGAACACTAATGATCCAATCAGTATGATCTAAAATCGTACTAGCTTCTTCAAACTTTACTACTTTTTCAAACAAAGGCTTTTCATTTCCACTCATCGAAACACCATATACTTTCATTCCTAATGTCGAGAGTGTCTTTCCGATATAGCCACCAATTTCTCCAGTTCCATAAATAACTACTTTTTGATCTTCTAATGATTTTGGAATATGGAATTCCCATTTATTTTCCGATTGTAGATTCGAAAATAAATCGTGTAATTGCGAATCTTGTAATATATAACTTAAACAATATTGGCTCATTTTAGGACCAAAAACATCAATTGTTCTAGTTAATAATACATCATTCTTCCATTTTATTTTCATAAAACTATCTACGCCCGCTGCTAATGAATGAACCCATTTTATATTTCCAAATTCAAAATTAGGAGTTGGTCTAAAACCAACATATGTATCAGCCCACTCATAATCCTCTTTTGTAACTTGGTCCTCCGGCAAAAAACGAAACTCTTTATTAAGATTATGCGATTCAATAATATCTTTTAGTTTATGATGAATTCGACTCGTAACTAGAACTTTTTGAATTTCCATTGGCTTCTACTCCTTTAATGATCTTAATTAAATTTTAGCATAAAATTCCGAAAAGAATGAATAGAAAAACAATACAAGGAAGAGTTAAGGAAGTAGATAAGTTAATCTATTCGTGAGATAGGATTATTGGCTCAAAGGTTAAAAAATGAAAGAAAATGCAAGAAAATCAAGGTATTTGATAAATTACCCTGCTTTCCCTGCACTTCCTGTTTTTCAATCATATCCTGCCTCTAAAGTACTTTACTTAAGAAACTCTTTGTTCGTTCATGTTTTGGAAAATCAAAGATTTGAATCGGACTGTTTTCTTCAACAATATATCCTTGATCCATAAATATCACACGGTCACCAACTTCACGAGCAAATCCCATTTCGTGCGTAACAATTATCATTGTCATTCCTTCTTTGGCTAATTGCTTCATTACCTCAAGTACTTCACCAACCATTTCTGGGTCAAGTGCTGATGTCGGTTCGTCAAATAACATGATTTTAGGTTCCATTGCTAGTGCTCTGGCAATGGCAACACGTTGTTTTTGACCACCTGATAATGAGTCAGGATATGCATTTGCCTTATCTGAAAGACCGACTTTATTTAATAATTCGTATGCTTTCTTTTTAGCATCTTCTTTTGATCTGTTTCTTACTTTAGTAGGTGCTAGCATAATATTCTCCAAAACGGTTAGATGTGGAAATAGATTAAAATGCTGAAAAACCATACCTACTTCTGTTCGAATTTCGTTAATATTTGTTTTTTTATCTGTTAGATTGACACCTTCGATCATTACATTACCAGCTGTAATCGATTCTAACATATTAAGACAGCGAAGGAAGGTTGACTTTCCAGAACCTGAAGGACCGATCACAACAACTACCTCTTGAGGTTGGATTGTAATATTGATATCCTTTAGTACATCTAATGAACCAAATGATTTTTTTAAGTTTTCTACTTTAATCATCCTGTCGTCAACCTTCTTTCAATGCGATTTAAGATAAAACTTAATGTTAAAGTTAAAACTAAATAAATAACTGCTGCAGTTATATAAGGTTCCCACACTTTAAAATATTGACCTTGCATTGCTCGACTCCAATACATTAATTCAGGTGCAGCGATAATTGCAGCAATTGAAGATTCTTTGATTAATACGATAAATTCATTGCCTAGGGGTGGAATCATTCGTTTCACTGCTTGAGGTAAGATAACATATCTCATAGCTTGTACATGTGTCATCCCCAATGAACGAGATGCCTCCATTTGACCTTTATCAATTGATTGAATACCAGCACGAAAAATTTCAGCAATATAGGCAGCTGCATTTAATGAAAGTGCAATTATTGTAGCGGCAATTGGATTTGTTTTATCAATAAATAATGGAACCAATCCGAAATGGATTAATAGAATTTGAACAAATAAAGGTGTTCCCCTAAAAAAATTGATATACCATACGAAAGGGAGTGCTAACCACTTATTGGATTGCATTTTACCTAATCCTATAAAAAGTCCAATCATTGTACCTAGAATGATACCAACGAAAGATAAGCCAATTGTTAATGCGGTTCCTTTCAGGAAAAATGGCATGTATTCTCTAACAATTTCAAAGTTAAATGACATATCTTATCCCCCATTTAGTTAAAATTGCGTAACACATTTTGCGTTACGCAATTTTTACTCCACTATTTATTTTGTTCTGCTTTTAATGTTTCAAGGTCAGGTTTTGCACTAAAATATTTGCTATAAATTTTTTCATATGTTCCATTATTTACAACTTCTTTAATGGCTTTATCTAATTTACCTTTAATTTTACTTCCTTTTTGAAGTAATAAACCATAATACTCAGGCTCAAAACTATTTTTATCATCAATAACAACTAGTTTTTTGTCTGGGTTATTTTTTGCATACGCTTCTATTACGCCATTATCTGCAACAACTGCATCTGCACCGCCACTTGTTAGTTCTAAGATTGCTAAATTATTATTTTCAAATTTTTTAAGGTTTTTATTGTTTTTACCAAACAATTTTTCAACTGCTTCTTGGCCAGTTGTTCCATTTTGTACAGCAACCACTTTCCCTTTTAAATCAGCAGCAGATTTAATACTACTACCTTCAGGAACTAAGATTTTATTGATAGATAGGAAGTATGGTGTAGTAAAATCGTATGTCTTTTCACGTTCTGCATTAATTGAAATTGAAGACATCCCAACATCAGCAAGCTTGCCATCAATTTCGGCAAACAATGGATCCCAGCCAGTATTAACAATGTTTATTTTTATGCCTGCTTCTTTTGCAACTGCCTTTGTAAAATCAACATCAAACCCTACAATTTTACCATTTTCAAGATATTCGAATGGTGCATAAGCAGCATCAGTATCAACTTTATACGTTTTATCCGCTGTACCGCTCGTTTCAGCATCCTTCCCGCAACCTGATAAAATTAATGCTGTAGTAACTGCAAAAGCAAAAGATAGTTTTTTTAATTTTTTCATCTCTTTACCCCCATTTTTTTAATTATGTAAAATTAATCTGACTAGACTAAATATATTGAAAATTTAATATATTTAGACTTTTAAATAATTATATCTACTCTTGTTTAAATATGCAATACAATGTCATTTATTGTTAATTTCTCTATTATTCATTTCATTCTATTAAATAGTGAGTTATGTTTGGACTTAGGTATTACTATTTTACTAATCTCAATTTCATTTCATTCTCCTGAATTAACTTTGAGAGAAAGAAAACTCTTTGGCGTACTTAATCCCTAAAAATTGGTAAATGCGTTGTGTTTTCTACACCGCTGCCGATTTATACTTTCAAAATGCACAAAAAAATACCGGAAATTATTTCTAATTTCCGGCAACGTATTATTTGATTAAGATCGAAATCTCTGAATAACCATGATTTGTTTTATGCACTTCAATTACTGCAGGCATTGCATCTTTTACATCCTGTACGTGTGAAATAACGCCAATTAAACGTCCAGATTTTTGTAGTTGTATTAATGTATCAATCGCTTTTGACAATAATTCATCATCTAATGAACCAAATCCTTCATCTATAAACAACGTATCAATTGATACACCTCCTTGATGGGCTTGGATAATATCTGCCATACCAAGCGCTAAACAAAGAGATGCATTAAATTGTTCACCGCCAGATAACGTTTTTACGTCTCTAGCTAAGCCAGTGTAAGAATCATAGACTTCCAATCCTAGACCACTTTGTTTTCTACCTTTTTCAACTGAATCCTTACGCTGTAATTGGAATTGGCCATTTGATAAATGATCAAGTCTTATATTTGCAGATTCAATTATTTGTTCAAAATAATCTAGCAATACATACCGTTCAAATGAAATCATTTTATCGTTATCGCCTTTTGTAACTTTATATAGATCGGTTAACCCTGCTAGATTCTTTTCTGTTTTTACAAAATCCTCTTGATAAACAAGCAAATCAGCTTTTAATTGATTTAGGCGCTTTTCAAGCTCTTGTATCCGTATGATTTCATTCACAGTAGTATCGATATTCTGATTTATAAGTTGCAAATCGTTCCTCAGTTCACTTACATCTATTTTATCCATCGATTGGACATGCTTTTCAAGTAATTCTCTTTCTGTATTTAATCGCTGGATCGTCTCTTCATAAATAGAAAGGTCGTTTCGGAATCGTTCGATGAATTGGATATGCTCAATCGCTTGAATAAAGTCAGCTTCATGATGAAATTGTTGCTCAGTTAATTTTTCATCATATAAAATCGTTGCCTTCTCAATCTCATCCGTAATTTTGATAAGATCGTTTTTAAGATGCAAAATAGTCGTTTCTTTTACTGTTTTCTGTTCAGTTAAATATTTATATTCAACTTCAATTTTTGTAATTTCATTTTTCAATTTATTGATATTATTTTCATACTCATTTTTTTCGATTTGCCACTGTTGAACTGTTCTAAGAGATTCAGGTAACTTAGATTCAATTTGAATCAGATTAATCTTTAATTCATTAATTTCGTTAACATACTTTGATAGTTCTTCAGATTTTAATGACACTTTTGAGGACAAATCAGCAATTAATTGTTCTTTTACTTTGACTAATTTATTTATTGCTTCGAATTCTTCCTTCTTCTTTGTCAGATTTGTAAGATTTACTCCATTATCATTAAACTCTTTTGCTAGTGCTTTTAAACCTTCATTTGAAAACTCAAAAAAACCATATTCTTCATTAAATGATTGTACATCTAATTGAATTGTATTTTCTAAACTAGTTATCTCACCTTGTTTTGTAGCAAGTTCGTTTTGAAGGAGATTCACTTTATTTTTTACTATTTCCGCTTCTTCTTCATTTACTGTTCCAATAAATTTGGCTAGCGTTGGGTGATGTGTACTACCACATACTGGACATTCTTCTTGGTCCTTTAAATCTTTCGCTAAAAAAGCAGCTTTTTGATGCTTCATTTCAAGTTCAATCTTGTTCAATTCGCTTTTTAAATCATTTAGTTCTGAATTTTTACTAAGATTCTCATTAACTTTTTGCTCTAACTCTTTTTTTGCAAAGACAATCCTTTTTGCAAAACTACCTTTTTGCTGGATTTGTTGTTTTAGAAGTGAAGTCTGAGCCCATTTATCGTGAATACCTTCAAACTTATTCAACTCTAGCTTTAACCTATTTAATTCTTCATTTTCATTTTTGAATTCAGTTTGTATTAATTTTTCTTCACTTTCTATCAAATTTAGTCGTTTTGATTTTGAACTTAACCCAACGGATAGATTTTGAAATTGATCAAGATCATCTTTTAATGCTAGTAGATTGTTCAATTGATTTTCAAGGCGTACTAATTTTTTATTTTTTTCAGTTAAAGAAGCTACCTCACTAGAAATTTGTTCAATCTTTTGCACTATATCCATTAAACTCTCATTTTCGATTAATAGCTTATCATTTGAAATTTGAAGAGAATTTTTTAACTTTTCGAGTTCATTTTTAAATGGCAACACTTTTTCAGCATTCGATGCTAATTTTAATTTCAACTTTTTATCTTCAATTTCAACTTCTTGTTCTTTCATCATTGTTAAAAGTTCGATAATCTCAAGTAGTCGATCAATGTTCTTATTATGTGTTTCAGCAGAAAAAAGCTTTTGCTGAGTTACTTCTAATTGAGATTTTTGTAACTTTTCATTTTCTACAAGACTTTTTAAATCCTTTATTATGCTAGAAATATACTCTGTCAAAATATCATTAACAATATGAAGATTAATTTGAGCGTCATCTGTAATCTGAATACCTTTTTCACTTAATAACTCTTCAATGACTTCTAATTTAATAACAATTTTTTGCTTTAAATTACTAAAGTGACTCTCCATTTTTTTTCTTTCAAGATTCAACGTTTCTGTCACTTTTTCATATAGTTCTGTTTTGAAGATTTTACGTAAAATCTCTTCTTTTTCCTTTGTATCTGAAACTAATAATTTTCTAAATTCACCTTGTGGTAAAAGAACGATTTGTTTAAATTGGTCTGCATTAATACCTAATAATTCTTCTACTTTTTTATTTACGATTGAAGTTTTATTAAACTCCTGGCAATAAGGTACTTTTTCATTTTCAACAATTTTATAGAACTCTATTTTATCTCCGGTAATTCCTTTGTTTTGTTTCTTTTGATGTCCTTTTTGTCTAAAAATATTATAATGATTACCCTTTAATTCAAATGTTAACTCAACGCTTGTATATAAATCATCATCTGCAAAATGACTTCGTAATAAGGATTGATCATTTCTATTTTCACCACTTGCCTCTCCAAAAAGAGCAAAGCAGATTCCGTCAAAAATAGTTGTTTTACCAGCACCTGTCGGACCCGTAATGGCAAATAATCCTTTTTCATTTAAGAGTCTAAAATCGACATCGATCTTATCCTTATAAGGTCCAAATGCATGGAGAATTACTTTTAAAGGCCTCATAACGATTCCTCCTTTTCAAAGATGTCATGAAGTAAATCCTTCATTAATTGTTCATCTTCATCCTTTAACTCTTCGTTTTTCATTTCTTTATAAAAAGATTGAAATAATTCCAACTGGTTTTTAGACCGTTTTTCAACAAAATTTAATTGATTTGTTAAATCCATTTGCTGATTTGACCGTTTACGGCTAACATGCATTGCATTCGGATAAACTGTTCTGATTTGCTCCATTGGTTGCACAATCATATGTTCATCCGTTAATTTGACAAAAACATAGTCATTATTTACTGGATGTTTTCTAATCTCTTCAATTGTTCCTTCGATTGACCTTAAGTCTCGTACTGGGTGAAAGTCTCGTTTTACAACTGAAACCTCACCTGAACCGTTTAACTCAACAATCAAACATCCTTTTTTGTGATTTTCTTCAGATAAAGAATATTTTAATGGAGAACCGGAATAACGAATCGATTGATTTCCAACGTAATGCGCTCGATGTAAATGTCCTAATGCTGTATAATTAAAATGTTTAAAATTTTGATGTGAGACATACTCTGCTCCACCGATCGAAAGCGTACGTTCACCCTCTGTTTCTTCATCTGAAGGTTCACCGTTATTCGTTACGAATGCATGTCCAATAAAGACATTACGGACAGTTGTATCCAACATTTCATCTCGTATTTTATTTATTATTGCTTTCATTGCATCGTCATGGGAATGTATATCTTCGTTTTGCAAGATATAGCGTACAATACTCGGTTCTGCATAAGGAATCAAATAAAAATGTACATCACCATCTTCATCACTTAAAACAACTCTTTTAAAAGGATTTTGAAATTTACCGACTAAATGTAATCCCTCTTTTTCCATAAAACGACTACCAAATTCAATTCTTTCAGCACTATCGTGATTACCAGCAATCGCAAGAATTGGTGTATTACATTCGATTACAATCTGATGTAGCACCTCATTTAATAATTCAATCGCTTCAGTTGGCGATATGCTTTTATCATATAAATCACCAGCAATTATCACTGCATCTGGTTTTTCTTCTTTTATAATTGTGATAAATTCATCTAAAATAAATCGTTGGTCTTCAGTCATATGTACACCATGTACAATTTTACCAAGGTGCCAATCTGCTGTATGGATAAACTTCACAAAATACACCTCTTTATTTTTATTCGTTATTCCTATTTTACATCAATATGCGAACATTTGTATGCTTTTATATTCGTTAAATTTTAAAATTGCATCATAACAGTTAAAATAATTGAAATACTACTAAATATCATTCAATATAGAGCTATAAACATATTTAGGAGGCAATTATGGAAAATATTAAAGATGTAAAAAAATATGAAGAAGTAATAAATAGCAATGAACCAATCGTGGTGAAATTTTATGCAACTTGGTGCCCTGATTGTACACGTTTAGATGCGTTTATTGGAGAAGTAATTGAAGAGCATCCTTCATTTAAATGGTACACGATGGATCGTGATGAATTTCCAGAAATCGCTAGTGAACAACAAGTAATGGGTATTCCAAGTTTACTAGTATATAAAAACGGTGAAAAAATCGGTCATTTACATAGTGCAAATGCAAAAACTCCTGAGCAAGTTGAAGAGTTTTTAACAACATTTGAGTAAATCGTGACTGATATCCTGTAACAGAAATCAACAAGCCAAAACAATAAAAACAACCTGCCCTAATCTTTTGAGCAGGTTGTTTTCGTTCATAATCTATCGATGGCTTCACAGTTCAAGAAAGTTTGTTTTTTTAGAACAACGATCGATATAAATAGTGAAATCGTAGCTAATTGAAGAACTCATCAATCTAACATTTTGTATGGAAAAGAATTTGATAAACAGACTACGTTAATTGTCCTTTTTCATGTAATGAAATAAAGACATTCTTACAAAGACTATACCAAGCAAATCCGATTAACCAGCCGGCAATAATATCTGAGAAATGGTGTACATGCAAGTAAATTCTGCTCATCGAGATTAAAAAAATCATGAAAAATGCTAAAAAATGAATCAACTTTTTATGCTTCATTAATTTTGGTTCAATGACGAATAAAATAAAGCTTAAAGTTAGAAAAAAGGTTGAAGCCATCACTGCATGCCCACTTGGGAAACTAAATCCACTTTCAAAATAGTACATTGATGCTGGTCTTGGTCTTTCGTAGAAGTCCTTTAAAATCGTAACAATAACTCTACCTGTTAAAAGCGTAATAACTAATGATATACCACTCCAGAGTCTCTTACGTAGAATGGAATAAATTAACATAATGATAGAAAAAGTTAAGTAGATTTTTGAAGAGCCAAAATCTCTTAAGAAGTAACAAAATGAATCTAGTCCATTTGTACGAATGGCTTCAAAAAACTTAAAAGCTGATTGGTCTAAACGATGAATCAGTTTTGAATCATAAATTAAACCTAAAATAACAAAAAGAAAAACTGAAGTAAAAATAAGTATCCAATTGTTTTTTTTCATAATATCCCCCAACTAAAAATTTTCGATCTACATAGCTTGTACGTTGGATACAATGAGAAAAACGACGAGAGCACCCGTCGCCACTTTCATGACTATTCATCTTCTTCATCAATTTCATCAATCATACATTTTTCAAGTAAGTATTCAAAAGTAATATCCGCTAGTTCTTCGATCTCCTCTTCTTCAGGTACATAACCTCTCTGAATGAGCTGTTGATAGAAAAATTCTGCTATTTCTTCCGTATCAATAACTACCTCAATTTCTTTCACTAGCATCACCCCTTACTAGTTAATATGTGAAAAATGAGAAAATATGAAAAAAACCTTTCCAAGCACAAAAAAATATTAATATGTAACCTTTAGCATAATACAACAATGACAAGCATATATTCAATTAAAACATGTTAAAGGAGCGATTTTCCCAATGGTAAAAATGGACAAGCTAGCAAATTTAAAAGAAATCATGTTAAATGAAGAATTATTTGAAGAGACTGTTGAAAAACTGACTTCTATTGCATTTTTTATTTTAATAGGGATAGGCATACCATTTATGTTTCATATAATTCTACAATTATTGTAGAATATCCTCTCTCTCTCAATTTGTTTTCTTTTCTGAAAACTTATTTAAATTTTTAAGCACAAGATCCATCACAATTTTATATTCTTCATCTTGGAAAATTGAATATAAAACAGCATAATCATTGTAAATATCTAATAATCCATCGATGATTTCTTGTTTTGTCGTTTTATTTCTATTTTTGTTAAAGTCATTCATTGAGCGTAATTTTTCTAAGTCTAATTTTGAAATACCATTTTTATCATTTCTTAATTTTTTTAAGATTGCATTTGCAGTTTGAGCTGATGCAATCAATGTTAAATCTGTTTCATCGGCCTCTAACCATTCACCATCTGTAATACGAGCTAATTCATAAATCGTATCTTCCCAAGCATCATTTTTATATCGCCAAACCTCTGTACGATATCCAACAATACGAAAAATTTCTTTTTCATAACCATTTACTTGAACGAGATCCCCAAAAGAAAAGGAATAATTAACCTCAATCCATTCTTTTTCAAGTTTTTTTCCATCATATTCATTAAGTAGTTGAAGTGTATTCTCAACATAAAGTCCATCATGGTTATTTACTTCATAAACAAATACGCCGTCCATCAGTTTAATATTTGTTATTTTACCGACAGTACCATATAACGTTATCACGACAATATCATCTACGTTATATTTTGGTTGTTTTTTCTTTGTCATCCTTCTAACCTCCTTCTCCATACGTCGTGACTATTACGTTTTTACTGTATACTATGCAATCACCAAATAATTGTCTGTCATTTTCAACGTAAATAAAAAAAGGGATTAGCCTATTTTGTAAGGACAGATTTAGTGACTTTAGAAATCAAGAAAAGAGATAGATAAATATAGATATAAAAAAAGTGCAACTTAGTTTAACTAAGTTACACCTTATCGATCTTCTACATATAAATCCCATGCTTTATCAAAAACGGTCATTGATAATTGGTAAGTTCCATCTAATTCCAAGTAGGAACTAATCTCATCATAGTCCGCTGATTGTTTTGGAAACGAATGATCATTAAAAAGATGATCTGCTAGTATCCCAATATCTGTAGGTATTTTGTAGTTTCTATGTTTCATCATGTAGTGGTAAAATGACTTTCTCATGAATCTCCCTCAATTTTTCTATTATATTTTAGATTTTATAGTAGTTTTTAAAAATTAGTTTGCTACTCGGGCGAAAAGATGCCTTCTTGACTCCGATTTGATAGGAGACCAGTCGTTATTCACACAACCTTTAAATTAAAAATACTAGTTATATGAAGAGAAGTCAAAATAATTTCTTTTTAATAATCTTGGTTGCTTCATTAATTCCTCAAATGAAACAGAAACCGGAAGCAAGCCAGTGGAAATTAGAAATAATTGATCTTCGATTGATTTAACCACTTCTTCTTTCTGGTACGTAAAATTGCATTTATCACAATGAAATGACGGTACATTTGTAATCGTAATTGCGCGAGAACCATCTGGCAATTCCCAATGTACGACAGTATTTGTTTCTTTTGCGTCCTCTTCTCCGCACCAATCACATTTTAAGCTATTATTCGTCACCCTTTTCACTTCCATCCATTTTTTTAATTTGTGCTTTAAATTTTTTCTCCTTTAATTCATCTCTTTTTTCTCGTTTATTCTTTAATGAACTATGAGCTGGATCATCTTGATATTGCTCTCTTTTTTTCATTCTTTCTAAGTCCATTGGAATTAGACTTTGTACTGTATCATTCATGATACTAGCAATCCCAACTTTAGATGCTTTATTTAAGTAATTAGGGTAGATTAAAGAAAAATATTCTTCAGCAGTATCTTCTTTATAGTTTTCAGGCTCTGGATAAGAAGTGATCACACCCTCAAAATTTCGTAATACAGTTTTTTTACTACTTTGCGAAACGATATAATTTGGCTGAAGTGATATTTTACCTCCACCGCCAGGAGCGTCAACTACAAATGTAGGGACTGCATAACCAGATGTATGCCCTCGTAATCCTTCAATAATTTCTAATCCTTTCGCTACGGGAGCTCTAAAATGGCCAATTCCTTCCGATAAATCACACTGATAAATATAATATGGTCTTACTCTAATTTTTACTAAGTCATGCATTAGCTTTTTCATAATTGGTACACCATCATTAATTCCAGTTAAAATAACAGATTGATTCCCTACTGGAACGCCAGCATTTGCAAGCATTTCGCATGCTTTTTTAGCTTCTTCTGTTACCTCAATACTTGTATTAAAATGTGTATTTAACCATACTGGGTGATATTTTTTGAGTATTTCACATAAATTTTCAGTTATTCTTTGCGGGAATACTACTGGTGCTCTAGTACCAATCCTAATAATCTCGACATGATCAATTGCTCTTAAATTTTTTAAAATATATTCTAATATATTGTCATTTATTAGTAATCCGTCTCCGCCTGAAATTAGAACATCTCTTATTTCTTCATTTTGACGGATATATGCAATTGCATCATCTAATTGTTTTTTAGGGACTCCCATTCCTATTTGACCTGAAAAACGACGTCTTGTACAGTAGCGGCAATACATCGAACATTGATTCGTTACTAAAAACAGTACACGATCTGGATAACGATGGGTTAAACCAGATACAGGACTATCATCATCTTCTCCTAAAGGATCTTCTGCATCATATTTCGTTTTATTTAATTCTTTACTTATAGGAACAGATTGCATGCGAATCGGGCAACGTGGGTCTGTTGGATTCATTAATGAAGCATAGTACGGCGTAATATTTAAGGGAATCGTTTTCGTTGATATTCTAACTCCTTCTTCTTCATCCTCCGTCAAGTCAATCACTTGTTTCAAATCATCCAATGTTCTAACAGTATTCGTTAATTGCCATAACCAATCATTCCATTGCTCATCCGTTACATCTTTCCATAAAGGGATATCTTTCCAATGCCTTTGAGGTTTATAAAGCTGATTTTTCATTTAAGGTCCTCCTTGTATTCTAGGACAGTTTAATTTTAAAAAGTTAAGTAGAAATTCTAGTTATATACCTACTTCTTTATATGCATTTAATAAATAGAAGGTGAAAAGACTGAAAATACAATTTCCAATCTACATAATAAAACCGACTAACTAGTAGTTAGTCGGTTACAGTGGCTGACGCTCAATAGTTTTTAGCAAGTTACAAAAGTAGCACCGATGATGATTAATAAAATAAACAATACAACGATTAACGCAAAACCTCCGCCGCATCCCCAGCCATGACCATAGCCGCCGCAGTAGCCTCCGCCGTAGTAAGGTGAATAACCTTTCATGTATATTGCCTCCTTCACATACGTAATAGAAATTACACTAAAGTATATGTAAAGTTCACAATCCTTGTTACATGGGCATTTGTCTATATTTTAGGTAAAGGTCATTTCGATTTAGATTTATTTTATTATAAGGCTTTGTTTAAAAAGAAAGTTGAAAATCTCCGCTGCCAATTTATACTTTCTTATAGTGCAAAAAAGTCTTGGAAATCATATTCCCAAGACTTTTCATATTTTTAATTAAAAGAATAATGATAAAACAAAAGTCCATATACATACGAAGGCCAACAAACCAAAACTGTATTTTAATGTCATCTTTGTTAAAGTTGACTCATTACCTGTCTCACCTACAGCTGCAGTTGCGATTGCAATTGATTGAGGTGATACTAGTTTAGCCATAACGCCACCAGCGGTATTTGCTGAAACCAATAATGAAGGATTTGTTCCTAAAATATTACTTGCTGAAACTTGAATTGGTGCAAATAATGTATTGTTATTAACCACAGAGCCTGTCATAAATACACCAATCCAACCTAATATAGGTGATAAAAACGGGAATGCATCTCCAGTATGTGCAACAGCTTGACTCAATGCGATCGTTAAACCTCCATAAGTCATTAATTTTGCAATACTAATAATGGCACAAATCATAATAATAGGAATCCAAAATTCTTTAATTGTTTTTCCAAGAAGTGCAAGGCCTTTTTTTAAATTAATTGATTTAGATGTAAATATAGTGACTAATCCAGCTAATAAAATTGCTGTACCTGTTGCCCCAATTAAATCAACGCTCACATTGATTGTAGATCCAGGAACAACAAATTTTAGAACTGTTGAAGCTAGCGCCCCACCTTCAACAAATAATCCTTTGAATGATTTTAAGCTCCAAATTAATACAAAAATTGTTAGTAAATAAAACGGTGACCATGCTTTAATAATTTTACTCATTGAATATGTTTCTGCTTTAAATACTTTCCCACTTAGTAAGAAAATATTTTTAGGTTGCCATTTTTTAAGAAATAATGCTAAAACACCCATCGTTAATAATGAAGGAATAATATCTGCTAGTTCTGGACCTAAAAAAACAGTCATAATAGCTTGAGATATCGTAAAAGTAATTGAAGTTACTAAAATTGCAGGTAAGATTTCTTTTATTCCTTTAACCCCATCAATTAACCAAATTAATAGAAATGGTATTGTAAAGTTAATGATTGGTAAAGTTAATGCAGTCATAATCGAAACTTTCATTGATGTTACACCGTGTAATCCAAATGTATCAACAATCCCTACTGGAATTCCAATTGCACCAAATGCACCAGAAGCACCATTTGCAATTAAGCAAAGCATTGCTGCTTGTAAAGGTTTAAATCCAACAGAAACTAGTAATACTGCACAAATTGCAATTGGCACACCAAATCCTGCTGCTCCTTCTAGAAATGCATTAAAACAAAAACCGATTAATAAAAATTGAATACGTTGGTCACTTGAGATCCCAACAATACTACTTCTTAAAATGTCAAACTTACCTGATTGAACTGTGATTTTATATAACCAAACTGCCATTACAATTATATAGCCAATTGGCCATAATCCTTGAATTGTTCCTTGAGCAACACTACCAATTGATTGACCGATTGGCAATTTAAATACGGTTAGAACGATGATAAATGTAATTCCAAGATTTAGTAGTGCCGCATAAATACCTTTCATTTTTAATACGGTTAAGCAGATAAGAAATAATAAGATTGGTACTGCTGCCACTAATGCTGAAATTGCAAGATTATCAAATGGGTTATAACTGTCTACTAACATAATGTTTGCTCCTTTAAACTTATTTTTTAATCTGAAATCAACTTTCTTTTAAATAAGTGCTTAAACTTTAATAATGTGAAACAATTCACATATATACTTAAAAAAATATTTCAATCATCTAATACAAAGTACTTTGTATGTGAAGTATTTAACAATGTAGAGTTTAGACTAATTTCCCATTGTTTACAAGCTCCAATTTTTACCATTTTTCAGGAGAAACATTGAATTGAGATGTATTTTCAAAAATATGGAGGGAAATATAAATTAAGTAAAAAATATTGTTCCGTTTAGAAAAGTGTGTTGAAAAAAATGGGCTGGCTTTACTCACCCTCCTTTTTTCAATCTCAGCCTGAAAATCATCACTTTCTTTATTTTTCACAGGGACCCCTACTTCTCAGCACAAAAATTTTCATTTTATCAATTACTTTTACTAAATTAGAAGGAGAAATCATTATGATTAAGTTTTTTCGAATATGCCTTCTTTCATTTCTAGTTTTGTTCCTAGTTAGCTGCCAGATTCGACCCTCAAATGAACCAGCAAATGAATTAAGGTCTCAAAATGAACAAAAAATGAGTTTTAAAAATAAATTGTTAAAAAACTCGTTATTTTTCTTAGTCATAGGAGTTGATTCTCGCGGCGAGAAAAAATCGAGATCCGATAGTATAGCAGTTGTCCAATATAATGTCGATGACCGAACATTAAAAGTCGCCTCAATTTTAAGGGATTCATATGTCAAAATAAGTGGATATAAATATCATTATGGCAAAATTAATCAAGCCTATTATTTAGGTGGGCAGAAGCTTTTAAAAGAAACAATAAATAATAATTTCGGAATTCCAATTGATCATACTGTAATCATCGACTTTAAAGGATTTGTTGGAATCGTGGATACTCTTGTACCAGAAGGCATTACTGTAAATGTGAGTCAAACGTTAATTGACGATATGAATTTAAAAATGAAGCCTGGAAAAAATAATTTACATGGAAAACAGCTTTTAAAATATGTTCGATTCCGACATGATCAGAATAATGATTTTGGAAGAGTTGAACGCCAACAAGAAGTATTATTAAAAGTAGTAAGCTCTGTTCGAGATAAGTTAAATACTTTTGGAGGAATAGCAAAAGTTCCACTTCTTTTAGACGAAACAACAAAGTATGTTTCAACAGACTTAAAATTAGAAGAAGTCCTCACATTAGCATCGGTAGCTTTTTCTCAGCCTATTGAAAAAATAGATACACTAAGTATTCCTGTTAGCTCCGCTTTTACAAATGAAACTGTTGAACATTCTGGTGCAGTACTAAAATTAAACTTTTCAAAAAACAGACAAACAATTAAGCAATTTTTTAAAGAGCCCGCACCAGTAATTAAAAGTAAAAATAATGATGAAAGTAAGTAATTAAAAAAGAATTAACAAAAATAAAAAAGCTCTCGAGGAGCTTTTTTATTTCATGCTGTTGAAAAAAATCTTGTCAAAAAATCCTAAACTTTCGTAAAGGAAGTTGAGTGATGTTCATTTCCACTACAGGATTCTCGCTTTCCATGGGGCGAAACCTAGCCTCTTCGGCAAGCCTGCGGGGTCTCAGCCTTTCCGCATTTCCCATAGGAGTCGAGCATCCTTTCGTTCCAATCAACTTATTGTTCAATAAAAGTATTCATAAAAAAAACGATTTAAATTTAATCAGTTTAAACGACTAATTCAAAAAAGCATCGACTTTTAAAATTTGAATTCATATTTCTAAATATTAGTATTTAACTATAAAAAGATGATCTAATTAATGATTTGAGATTGACGGAGTTATAAATATTGCTCAAAACATATTTGTATTCTTTAATAGAACATCAAAAAATACTAACATTAACATCAATAAAGGTCACATAATGACCTTTTTTATATTGACTGTTACATATGTCAACACTCTGAAATAAATAACAGTCAAAAATTGGGCATTAATTGAAACATTCACTTAAAATATTTCCTAAGTAAATTCCACTTGCAGCAGCCTGTGATAATGAATGGGTAACACCAGAACAATCACCAATTACGTATAATCCTTCAATGCTAGTTTCAAAGTTTCTATTCGTTTCAATCATTGGCGAGTAAAATTTCCCATCCATACCATATAGAAGAGTATCCTCATCGATCGTTTCACCTATAAACTTTTCTAATTGATTTAAAAATCCTTTTAAAATTTGCAAGTAAAATTGAGGGATTTCACTCGTTAGATTTCCGGATTCAGCTGCTAAAGTAGGCTGTATACAATTGTTTATCATTTTCACTTTTGTAGTTGATTCGTTATTAAGCAAATCTCCTAATCTTTGAACAACGATACGATCAGTACCATTATTTATTTTTCCAATTACTTCATTTGCGTAAGTATTCGCTTCTTTTAAAGAAGGAAAATATTTTGGCGTGAATAAAGTAAAGTTTAAATTTGTAGTCCCTGCTTCTTTTTCTCTGAAGTTTTGCCCATCAGGCATCACTAAGCCCTCTTGAAATTTTCGAATGATTCTTCCTTTAGGGTTCATACAGTATGTAGTTGAAATGACACCTTCATGCTCAAACGAAAGCTTTGTTTCAAAGGTTTCTTGTAAAATTGAACGAAGTTGCTGTTCGTGCATTTCGACTCTAATCCCCAAATCCAATCTTGTTCTCCCTTGCTTTACTCCAAGGTTAGAACACTGATTTTTTAACCATTCAGTTCCTGATCTACCAGTTGCAAATACTAAATTTTTGGAATCAAAAACACCTTTATTTGTATTTAAAGTAAATACATTATTCTCTTTTTTTACTTGTTGGACATCTACTTCAAAAAAAATATCAATTTTACTAGCTAACTCAGAATACATTCGTTGGAATATTTTTGTAGAAAGGTTTGTACCTAAATGTCTAACTTCTGTCGTTAGCATTTTAAGATTACTTTCTTCTGCTTTTCTTGCTAATCTCTCATTTACTGTTGAATATTTTGAAACAGCACTACCACCGTAAAGACACAATATATTGTCGACTTCTTCCATTAATTTTTGTAAACTTTCTCTACCAACTTTTTGTTCTAGTTCTCCCCCAAAGTCGCTTGAATAATTAAATTTCCCTTCAGATTTACCTAAACCGGCAAAACCGAAATACCGATCACATTCAATACAATCACATATCTGATGTTTATCTGAACAAATTCGATCCTCTAATTTTTTACCCTTTTCGATTATTAATATCTTTTGATTCGTATTTAATAATGTATATGCTAAAAAAATGCTACTTACACCTGAACCAATAATTGTAATATCGTACATGCCTTTTACACCTCTTAAATAATCAATCATTCTATTCATTTACAAATATAGTATAAAATAATTATACTCGAATTAATAAATGCCGTCTTTTTATGACTAAATTAATGGCTTTGTTAATAGAAGGTTAATTTCCGTTGCAGCTCTCTTATTATTGGGCGTGAGGTCTTAACCTCACTTACAAGTCTGCGGGGTTCCGCTCCTCCTGCTACTCCCATAGAAATCTTCCATCCTCTACTCCAATCAAAGTGTTTAAAATATTTTTCTTAAATTCTATTAAATCTTTTACGATAATGTCTTTTGTAAAATACGTACTATTCATATCAATCGATCCAAATTTAAAATAAAAAAGTCAGCACCATAGGAGTTTAATTTTCACAAGTTGCCGACTTCTTTATCAATTCATGGTAATTAAATATTATTTCTTCAAAGGTCTCCATTAAGCTGACTAATCATATGTATTTTGATTGAGACTGAGGAAACTGTTCGCTACCTCAAGGATTAACTTAGATCCTTCCCCCATAAACTATTTAACAAAATCATATACAAACTAAGCACGATTGAAAGGATCGTAAAACTAATTGGTACAAACTTATATTTGGAAGCTTTTCTAATTGATCCAATAAAAATAACAAAAGAAAGTATTGAAACTACATAATATAAATAAAAGAATTCATATTGCGTAAACGGTCCTAAAAACAAACAAAATACTGATAGTTGCATTAGAAAAAACAAAGTAGAGATTGCAATCCACTTTAAATTACTTTTTATTTTTATCACATTAATTATTGAATAGATCAGCATGACAACCATTAGTACAGTAAAGAACCATTCAAATAAATAAAACAGATTCTCTTTATATACTGCAAAAAAATATCCAATTACTAACAGTGGTATAATTGATAACATTAAAAGTAAGTTTATTTTTAACGATTTAATTTCTTTCAATTTATCTCCTCCCGTTTACACATTTTAACATATAATTTTGATTAAAATTTCATTAATTTTTTTAATCCATTTTTTAACAGTTAAAGTTCGATTTCTATTTTATTTTTACCTCTACTTTATTCACTATGAATCTAAAGTAATTAGATTCTTTTAATATAATCTTAATCTTTTAAAATTGAAATATTCTCTATTGTTCATGAAAAATTATCAACTTATCAAAATTAGATGAATTTGTTCACCTTTATGTAAGGCGATGCTTCTATTTAAAAAATTTAGTTGGTTGATTATCTTACAAAATAATTTATGAACATTAAATAACCTGAGCCTTAATGGACTCAGGTTAAATCGTTATATATATGATTATTTATTTACAGTTTGAAAGACTAAGTCAAAAAAAATCCTATGGGAGTTAGACATATTTCTCCAAACATATTAACATTCATATCAATTGCATCACTTTGAAAACAGCCTAATGAATAGTAGGCTGTTTTGGCTTAAACAGCGGTAAAAATGGATCGGAAATATTTATAAAAGTTTAAAAGTTAATAAACTTTGCTGGATTAACTGCGTTTGATTTTGCCTGATTCCATTGACCATCATGTAGTTCGAAGTGAAGATGCTGACCAAAAGAATGACCTGTATTCCCCATCGTTCCGATTTTTTGTCCTTTTGAAACAGTTTGCCCTGTTGAGACTTGATAATTTTGCATATGAGCATAAACGGATGTAAATACTTTTCCATTGATATTATGTGTAATAAATACAACGTTTCCATAACTAGATGAATGATAAGCGCGTATTACAACGCCATTTGCAACGGAGACAATTGGTGTACTCCCTGTTCTAACAATATCTACGCCAAAATGCGTTTCATGATCAAATGATCGATATCCGAAACCTGAAGATAAATACCCTTCCGCTGGTCGAGTAAAATCACCACCTGAAATACTTGAAGCAGCTTTTATTGCCTTTTCCTGTTCTTTTAATAGTTTTTCCTGTTCTTCTAAACTCAAAATGTCTTGTTCCTTTTCATTTACATCATCCTTAAGTTTGCTAAGTATAGCCTTCAATTGAGTTTCTTGATTAACAAGTGTACGTTTTAAATTTTGAAGATCTTTTTTATCATTTTGTAACTTATTTTGAGTTAACAATATGTCTTTCTTTTTTAATTCAACTTTTTCAAGATCGTTCTGTTGTTCCTTTACAATATCTTGATCAGTATTCATAAATTTCCCAATAGCATTTATACGTTGAAGTAAATCACCAATACTTTTTGCATCAAAAAGAACGTCTAAATTCCCACCAGATTTTTGGATAGTAATTAAACGATTATTTATGATTACTTGACGTTGATCTAAACGTTTTTGATATTCTTCTCTTTCAGCTTCTAATTCCCCTAGTTCTTTTTTACCATTTACTATTTCTGCCTCTTTTTGGCTCATCTTTATCGTTGCATTCTCAATTGATGAGTAAATTGTATCTAAAGAGTTTAATAACAATTTCTGCTGTTCTTTTAATTGATCCATCTCATTTTTCGCTTTTTGAGCTTCTTCTTGAACTTTCACTCGTTTATTTTGAATACTCTTAATCTTTGAAGTTGATATATTCTCTGCAAATACCCCACTTGGAAATAAAGTAAATGATAAACTTGCAGCTACTAAAATTAATTTATTAATCGTTCTTTTCATCGTTATCTCCCTAAGCTTGACATATACTTATACATGTTAACTTAGAAATGTAACAAGTTTATGCAAATTGGACTACACTCTTCTTACAAGTTTTTTACAAGCTCTTTGCAACAATACAAATAAAAATCAAAAAACTTATAAATAAGCTAAACTCTGTTTTAAAAAAATGTTGATGATTTCCGTTACACAATGCCCTAAAGAGCAGGAACAAGGAAAGGCAGGATTAAAGAGAAAGGAAAAGAGATTAAAAGACTTTAGATAGAATTTTATCGATCTCTAAGTAATTCCCGTCCTTTATGCTTCACCTGTCTTTCCTGTCTTTCCTGTCTTTCCTGCTCTTAACCCCTTCCACTCCAATCAATCTCTTTAAATTGCATAAAATCTTTTCAATTATGTATTTTGTAAAAAATCAACAATTAACATTTACAGAGCCTATGAATAAAAAATGGGGGTCGTTTGATCGACCAAAATAACAAATAAAAGTGACCTTTCAAACGTCTCTGAGGTTTTGGCTTTCTTATTACAATTAATCGGAACGACTCGTACAGTAAAAAAAACCTTCTTATTTCAAGAAAGTTAAAAATCAGTAGAATTGTATCTTATTCATTTATCTCATGAAATTAAATTTTTTCTTTAAATAGTTTAATAATGTAGACAGGAAAATAATTTATTTCAATATAAATATAGTTAACTTTTTAGAGCTAGTATCGATATAATCTTTCTGTCCGAGAACTAGTTTGAAGTCCTGCTCCATTATAAACTTTTAACTCACCATATACTGCTGGTCTAGATTTTTTAGTAGATGTGGCATTTATAATATATCCCGATGATGGTGAAGATGGTGCTCCAACACTTACTGCAAAGGCTCCATATCCTCCAGCTATACTTAATGTAAACGTTGTTTTTTTGGTTGAAGAAAAATAGTATGAATCTGGATGCCAGCCAAAACGATAATTTGAGTTCAAAACTTTTGTACTAGTCAATTTCCATTCTTCCCAACCAACAGATCCATTTCTGTTCAAAGGGTTTTTGGTATTATCACTGCTTTCTTTAACAATAAAATGGCCACTATTTGATTGAATCCCTTCTTCTAAAGTCCCAAAAACTGGAGCAGTTTCTGTTTCTGCATAAGTCTTTAAAATATTACTAAAAACAGATAGTGATAATATTATAGAAAATAAGATAAATAAAATTTGTTTTCTAAACTTCATGATTGACCTCTATTTTCTTTTACTATTTTCCTGTTAACTGAATTATAAACCCTGTTTTTTATAAAATTTCCCCTCATCCAATACAACTTTGTGAATAATCGCACAATAAAAGCAGAAACAGTTTTTATATTCTTTATTTATATGTATCTTTTGAACAATGAACTTAATATTTGAATTACCTCAAAGGTTCTAATTGGCTTAAAACACAAATATGGATCATCATAGTTCTAATAGCAATTATTGTATATCAACAAACTTATATTCATACACAACTAAAAAAAACACAGAGGGCAATTATATGCTCTCTGTGTTCAAAGTGTTGAAATATATATCGGTCAAATGAAAAAATGTCATTAGGTGAACATTTTTGAAAATAAAGTTAGTATTTTTGATCATCTATTTATGAATGAAATTTTAATCTGTTTTGAACATTTTTTTAATTAGTTAAAATATTAAATACTAATTTTTAGATAAAAGAATTCAAACTAATTAATATTCCTTTACGAAAATTTTAGTTATTTGACAAGATTATTTTTCAACAGCTTTAAGAGCAATGTATATACTCTCTGTGTTCAATTGCTAACAATAAAAAATCTTCAATACGTTAGCTTTTTTTATAAAAGTAATCAAAATTATAACTCATTTAATTCGGTTAATTAAATAAAACAGGAATAAATTTAAATTCATTCACATTAAATAAACCTTTAGTCGTAATTTTAATACTTGGTATAACTGGCAAGGCAAGAAATGATAGAGTTAAAAATGCGTTAAATGTATTATCTGGCCTAATTTGTAATAATGAATTTTCGATTAAATTAAGACCAAACTCTACGTCTTCAGCATGTTGATTACTCATTAAACCACCAATTGGTAAGGATAATTTGGCAATAACTTTTCCTGAAGATACGACTACAATTCCACCATTCATTTCTTCTATTGTCTTAATTGCAAGATACATATCTTCATCATTCATACCAGCAACAATTAATTGATGAGAATCATGCGCAATAGTAGTTGCAATTGCTCCATCTATTAAATTTAATCCCTTTACAATGCCTAAACCAATTTCTTTGCCGGAATTGTATCTGTCAATCACAGCAATTTTACATAAGTTATCAGATACACTTGGAATAAAATAATGATGATCTGAAGTTAATTGTTCAACTTTATGTTTAGTAACGATACTGTTTGGGATAATCTCAATAATGTTTGCAAACTTATTTGAGATAGTACTGATTTCAAGATCTTCAATTTTTATATCACCTATGTTGACCGTACAATCAATCAGATTCGAACTTTGATTATTTATCGATTTTATCATTTGCTTTTGTTTTACAATGAACGCATTCTTGCACCAAACATCTGTAACATCAACGTTTTCTAAGTCACTTAGAAATACTAAGTATGCCTCATACCCAGGTGCTATTGCACCTTTTTGTTTTAATCCATAACACTGTGCCGGATTTAAAGTTGCCATTGAGTATGCAGTAACAGGATGAATTCCGTGTGCAATTGCCATTCGAATACAGTAATCAATTGAACCTTCCTTCATGATATCATCTAAATGTTTATCATCTGTGCAATACATAATTCGATGAGCGTTTCGTTCATTTACGATAGGAAGTAAATCCCTTAAATTCCTAGCAGCAGATCCTTCTCTAAAGGCAACATATAGTCCTGCTTTTAAGCGATCCAATACCTCTTGCACGTTTGTACATTCATGATCCGTAGAAATACCAGCATAAGCATATGCATTTATTTCTGTTTTTGTTAAGCCTGCTAAGTGACCATCAATCGGTTTTTGATATGAATGAGCTAATTGTAATTTATCAATCATTTGCTTTTCCATTGTCATTACTGCAGGATAGTCCATTACTTCTGCTAATCCTAATACTCTTGGATGATCCATAAACGGTTCCAAGTGTTCTGCATACAGAACAGCGCCTCCACGCTCTAATGAAGTCGCAGGTACACAGGATGGTAACATAATTCTGACATCTAATGGGATATCTTCAGATGCATCTAACATTAACTTTATCCCGTCTGCTCCTGCTACATTTGCAATTTCATGTGGATCAGTAATGACTGTTGTTACTCCATGCGGAAGTACAGTTTTAGCATACTCACACGGTAATACCATTGATGATTCGATATGGACGTGTGAATCGATAAACCCTGGTGAAATATACTTCCCTTTTGCATCTATTTCCATTTGAGCTTCATAGTCACCAATACCAACAATTACACCATTTGTAATTGCAATTGATTCCTCAATAATCTCTTTTGTAAATACATTTAATATTTTCCCATTTTTTATTAAAAAGTCAGCTTTCTCAGCTTTTGTCGACGCTTTCATTTCATGTAGATTCATCTAATTTCCTCCTAAAGATAGGAGAGAATATGGTTGTCATATCTCTCGTAGTCAAACTATACGGCAGTTTGGTAGAAACTCTTGGACCGTTTATTTCCAAAATTATACGAGCGAATTAAGGTTCACTTTACGTTCTCAGTGACTAAACTTAACTGCTTATATTTAGTTGTAAAAAAACTATATTAAACGTATTCTATTAAATTTATGGTAGAAAAAGCAATCACTATTTTAAGAGAATAAAATATAAAATAATTCATAATTTTCTAGAAAGTGAATAGGATTTTATGGGACAGTCTATTAGGAGGAATGTAAATTGAGCAAATTGAATAAGCCATTTATGAATAGTCAATTTTCATCCTATTCAATCAATCATTCTCTTTCAACACAGGATTCAGAAAAACAAAATCGTATCCTTCAAAATTTTTTATCATATAAGCTACACTTAAATAAAACGAATGGGCAGATTATAAAACAAAATTTAGTTTGTATTAGAGTCCTAAATGCATTACCTAATACAAAAAAATTAGATGTCGTTATCAATGGAAGTAAACTAATTTCGAAACTCGAATATAAGCATTTCACGCAATATTTTACATTGCTCTCTGGTGAACAATTTATCGAAATTTATGATTCAGATGACACAACAAAATCAATTCTTTGTGAGAAAAAATTGATCCAGGCTAACCAATATTACACATTTGCGGTAGGTTTAAACGATGATACCGTTTCACTACTTTCGTTTAGCGATCATACTTTTTTACCTTTAGGAGAAGCTAAAATCCGCTTTATTAATTTAACAGCAAATGCACCAAATCTGGATTTTGCTGTTAAAGCAGGTGAAGGTGATGTGGTATTCCCAAATGTAGCTTATGAAAGTGCTTCTGACTACCTTTCCTTATCACCTATGACAGTTAATTTAGAACTACGTAAACCGGGATCGAAAACGATGATTTTGCCACTCTATAAGACGAAATTTGAAGAAAATAAATTATATACCTTCGTGTCCGTAGGATTAATCGAAGGGGATCCAAAAATTGAAGTTATTACATTAAATTAAAAAAACTCGGAATATGCTCCGAGTTTTTTTTATGCTCTTTTTGGCAAAGTAATATCAAATGAAGTCCAGTGATCATCAGAAATACAGTTGATTTCACCATCATGTTTTTCGATAATCTGCTTACATACAAATAAACCAATTCCCGTACCATGATTTTTTGTCGTAACAAATGGTTCAAAAATTGTACGTATGCTTTCTTCATTAATTTTAGGGCCATTATTTCTTATATGAATAACAATATAATTCTCTTGATCTTCTACTTGATAATGGATAATTTTTTGGCCATCGTTTTCAGCCAATGCATCGATTGAATTCATTAATATATTTAATAAAACCTGACGGAGTTCATTACGAAAACCTGGTATGTATATATTTTGTGATAATCCTTCTTGTAATACAACATTCGAATTTACAATACTAGGATATAAAAATTCTGTTATGTCTCTAAATAAATCATTAATTAAAAAATATTCCACTATTTGATCTTGATCTTTTTTTGAAACATGTAAAAATTGGTCAATTCTAAAATTTAATTGATGCAATTCATGATCAATAATGTCTAAATACTTTAATTGAGGATGATCATCTTTCAGTAACTTTACAAAACCAATAATTGAAGTAAGGGGATTTCTGAACTCGTGAACGAAACTAGCAGACATTTGACCAAGGATTGTAAGTCTTTCTTTATGTGTCTCATCAATAAATTGCTTTTTTTCTTCGATATCTTGAGTAATAATGCAAGAATAGCGTTTAACTGTATGATAAATAAACTGATCGAATACATAATTAATTTTATTAATTAGTGGCTGAACTAAACTGATGCTTTCTTCAAATTCTGATAAATGTTTAAAAAGTTCACTTCTAGCTATATTCGAGTTGTATACAAAATCTCCAATATTTGAACTGGCTTTCGCACGCTCATGAGCAATCTTATATGCTAATTCCTTTACTTGGTCCTCATTAATGTTACCTTCAATAAACAATAACGTAAAATCTATTAATTTGGTTCCATTAATGATTATCTCGGATTTAAATGGATCATCATCGCTTATGACTGCTTGAGCAACCCAATTCTTTACTAATGTAGGCATACTTTCCTGTATGAAAGCGCTATACCTAGTCTCTATTGAAATATCAATAAGGAACACCTCCAGAAAAAATCTATTAATTAAATAGTAACAAATTTTTAAATATTCGTTAAGTGTAAAATCAAAAATTTGTCGAATTTGTTACAATAAAATTATTTTTTTTACAATTTTCAGATTTAATTTCATATTAAGTTTATACCATATTAATTACTAAACTAAATGTATTCAAATATGTCAATAATATAGTGTGAAGAATAGGATAATTTTAGATACAATTAAATTAATAAACTGAAGGTAGGTATTTCTATGACTGGAAAGAATGTTGAAGATTATTTAATTAAAGGTATCTACGGTGAAAAACAAATAAAAATTGAAGAACGAAATATTTTTTTAGGTACGATACGTGAACGAGTTGAAATTGCTTTAACCACAAGTCAAGTAATGGCAAATTCAATTTACCCAATCGTTGAAAAATCGCTAAGTTTGAAAAATGTAAATTTATTATTAAACGGTACACTTCCTTACAATTCAATTTCTAAGTATATATTATTGGCAAAGAAAATAAATATCCCTTTCTCTTTAGTAAATAATTTACCAACACCTACTCCGATTGGTCTTGTCATTGCACATCAAAATGCAGTTGATAAAAATGAAATTTTTACGAAAGATGAACTTTATCATTCAACAGAATTTTGAAGTACGGTATGTGAAATTTTTATTAAGAATAAAGAAAACTTGCCGATTGGCAAGCCCTTTATGTGATGACAGAGACTTAGTCATATTTAATTGCTGAAATTTGGCAACTTCGTCGACTATTCTACACCGCTGTCATTTTATACTTTCTTAATGTATGCAAACAAAAAAGCGCAACTCAATTGTTTTACAATTCAGTTGCGCTTCCTTCTTCAAGTTCAGGTTTTTTTATTATTTCTCGAGTTAATTCAATTGATTTAATATAATGTCCATCTAATTTTAAAACTTTGAATGTGTAATTATCAAACTTAATTGAGTCTCCTTCTTGAACATCAAAGTTTTCAGTTAAGATCCAACCACCTATCGTATCAACATCGGTATCATCTATATCTAAACTAAAAACATCATTAATTTCACTTATTAAAACTTTACCAGCAATAATATATTTATTATCACTTATTTTACTAATATCCTCTTTTTCATCGACATCAAACTCGTCACGAATTTCACCAACAATTTCTTCTAAAATATCCTCAACCGTTACTAATCCAGATGTACCACCATATTCATCCACTAATATTGACATATGTATATGCTCTCTCTGCATCTTTACTAAAAGATCATGTACAGAAATTGACTCAATAACTTGAATAATTGGTCGGATATATTGTTCCAATGTTTTTACTTCTGCATCTCCTTTATGAAGAACAAAATCTGTAAAAACATCTTTAAAATTTATTAATCCTATTACATGGTCTTTATCTCCATCTACAACTGGAAATCGAGTATATTTTTCTGTACTCATGAAATGGATATTTTCATGGAATGGTTCTCGTAAATCAATTGCAACCATTTCAGTTCGTGGAACCATAATTTCTTTAGCAACTCGCATATTAAAATCAAAAATATTGTTTACATACTTAAATTCTGATTGATTTATTTCTCCACTCTTAAAGCTTTCTGAAAGAAGGATTCTTAATTCTTCTTCAGAGTGTGCTACCTCATGTTCTGAAGCTGGTGGTAAGCCAAATATTTTTAAGACTAACCTAGCTGAATTATTAAATAACCAAATAAATGGATAGGTAATTTTATAAAAAAGAATTAAGATAGGTGCAAACAGTAAAGTTATTTGTTCAGCTTTTTGAATGGCAATCGTTTTAGGTGCCAATTCTCCAACTACGACATGAATAAATGTAATAAAGCCAAAGGCAAGTAAAAAAGAAATCGTTCCACTAATTGCAGCAGGTAAATGTAGATCGTCAATTATTGGATGTAATAATGCATCTACAGTTGGTTCACCTAACCAACCTAAACCTAAACTTGTAACAGTAATTCCGAGTTGACAAGCAGATAGATATTCATCTAGATGAGTAATTACCTTTTTAACAGCTCGTGCCTTTTTATTCCCCTCACCTAATAATTGATCAATTCTTGAACTTCTAATTTTTACAATTGCAAATTCAGAAGCAACAAAAAATGCTGTAAAAGCAATCAATACAACGATTAATAATAATTTAGTTCCAATTCCTAACAATTGATTCATCCCTCCATTTTGGAAGTGAAGGCCATCTTCATAATCTAAATTTGATAATTAGGCTTATCTTAGTATATTCAGTTAAAGAATTTGTTATCAAAAATTTTTTTTGATTTGGTCAATTTCATCTAAGTTTACTAAAAATATCCCTATTGATAAGCATACAGGCTGTATCCATTTCGCTACTCTACTTTCCACCTTGTAATGATTATATCTTTAAAATACAAGCGATTAACATTTACAGAGCCAAGAATTTAAACATATTTTAAGAACTTTTGACGAGTTGACACTAGTTTTGTCAATCATAGAGGAATGTCTCATTAATTTAAAGAATTTAAAAAATATAATAAAAATCGAGGAGGAATAGCGATGTTTACAACTTCTCAAGTAGCTGAACGGCTACAATTAACGAATAAAAAAGTGTTATTTTTTTCAAAAAAAGGTAATTTAACATTAGAGCGAACCAATAATGGTTATTTATTTAAAGAAGAGCAAATTCAACAAATCAAAGAAATTTATGAGGCTTCCGTGCAATCGATTGAACCAAAAAAACATGAAGAAGAAGATTCTTTACTTTTAAAGGAATTAACACAAAAATTATTAAAACTTGAAGAAAAAATTGAGACAAAAGCAAATGAAGTCGTTTCAGTACAAATTTTGGAACATCGTAGTGAAATTGAAGATTTAAAAAAAGTAGTTGTAAAACTTGAAAATCAAGTAGAAAATTTAACTGAACAGGTCAGTGTGTTAAAAGCGGAATTAGAAGATCAAAAAAAGATTGTTGCATTTAAACCGAAGAAAAGATTTGCGATCTTATCTATATTTGGTGTGTAGGGATTAACTAAAAGTAGAAGATTTTTCTTCTACTTTCAGACTGTTGACAAACGCTCGCTTTCTTCGTTGCTTCGCCTGCCTGCGGTGCTCATTACCCTCTAAAGGTAACTCCGCTCCTCGCCAGGCTTCGCGCCTCGAAAGACAAGCGTTTTCAATCAGTCTGATAATCAGATAAATAGGACTTTGTCTATACACTGAAAGTAGAAGATTTATCTTCTACTTTTTTATTTTGTATTTTTTTGGGAAGTATATTAAGGAATGGCAGGACCAAGGAAAAACGAAAAGATTTTCTTTTTACAGTCTTTCTTCTTTTTTTACATACTTAAATGAATTCTGGTGAAAATAATTTTGAATGAAGGGAGGCTATACAATGCAAAAAAATGCAAGAGAGTATACACAAGAGGCTACTACTGGTCTTAAACAAGCTATTGAAAACCTACAATCAGCTTTGGAAACTGTTGAAAAACCACATAATCATGAACAAATTGAACAAGCATTACAGGCTTGTCAAACTGCTTATAATCAAACTACGCAAACTGCAAATATTCTTGGACAAGAGTAATGACATTATCAAAAAACTCAGGAGTGATTTCCTCCTGAGTTTTTTGAATTATTTTTTATCATAATACATTAATATTTCTTTAAACTCATTTGAATATTTTAAAAGTTTAATAGCATGTTTGATATCCAATAAAAAAGGAACTGCAATGATATCATCACTTATTTCAAAATATTCATCAATCGGTAATATTTTAAATCCTACACTACGTGCAAACATATACAATCTTTTATTTATTGTACCGATATACCAATCAGCATTCGTATTATTTGCATGATCGTAACATGCTAATAATATTTGTTTAAAAAATCCTTTTCCTCTATTTTCACGAGTTATCAATAATTTACTAATTTCATAGATTTGTTCATTTTGAATATATTTAATATATTTGTTCTCAGAAAAGTTATAATAATATTTATATTGCTCTTCATTTTCAACACTGTATTTATCGAATTCAATCGTACCAATTAACTTATCATCTGAACCACAAATCCCATAACGAGTTACTTCATTATTTCTTACTAAGAAAGGTATTTCGTTTTCTTCACAAAAATCTCCCCAAAGCTCGTTAAATAAATTATTCTCCTCTTTTGTATGAATAATACGAAACACTCTCACTCACCCCTAAAAATTCCTAAATAAATACTTTAATCATACGTCAATTAATGTATGTTTATGACAAATTTTTCTTTAGTATAATTTTAACAACTATATTTTTTGTTACCCAAATGTTTTAATGAATTATTAATATATGGCTCTATTGTATGGTAAATTTTAGCTTTTGGCAACGCTTTCATTGTTAATTATGTATAAAATGTGAAATACAAGTTTTAACATAATTAGTTTTGTAATATAGATTTTTAAAAATATGTTGAGTTACAAAATAAAATCTGATTATTAATAAATATATAAATACAATCAAATAATATAAAAATAATGCCCTATGCCGTACTATTGGAATAGGGCATTTTAAACATGATAGATAACTAATTAATTTCAAACATCGTCTTTCTAATTATATCGATTAGTTCCCTTTCACCAACAAGTTCATAAAGATCTTCACCTTTTTTCTTTGGATAAAACTGAATATATGTTCCACATCCTGCTTCAAGTACTTTACGATGTACATTGCTTCCAGGATATAAACAAATAACTTCATTAATTGGCTTTCGAATAAAAGTTAATTTTCCATTTACTCGCTCAACATATTTTAATCCCCAGTATTTATACATTTGTTCCATCGCTTTAGTATTTCCTACTGGTTGATAGATATTAAACATTGGACTGTATTTGATTTCGAAAATAATTGATGCGACGTATTCTTTATTTTTTTTTCGGAAAAAATCTAATCTAATATCAGGCTTTTTTGATTCTTCACCACTAAAAAAATTTGTTCCCTTTAATAGTGATACTTGAGGGCTGCCTTCAATGATCTCATTGTAAACTAAATTAATTATCCAGTCCTTATTCTCAAGTGTGACAAATGCCCCATCCATTAATTCATCATCTTTAATGTGCATTAAAATCTGTTCTGCTAAAGGCTCTTTGTCGTTTTTAAATTTTAGTTTCATAAAAATATCACATAACGAGAAAAAAACAAAGTATTCATATAGTAAAAAAGTAGGTTTATAAACAGGTAAAAGCATTTGTTTTTTTCCGTACTCTTTTACTTTTTTATCAAATAGACTTAATGAATGGATAAAGTTTAAAAACACTTTTGAAGGACTTCCTGGATAGTTAGATGAATCTGTATCAGTTGCGACTCGAAATACACCAATTGTATATTCTCGGAAATAAACTTCATAAAGTTTTTCTAATGAATTTGTAATCCGTTCTTTTTCAATAACACTTTTTGTTAATTTTTCTAATTCAATCTCTTTTAATAGTTTTGATTGTCTATATTTTGCTTTTTCCCTATCCGTAATCGATCCATTTCCCACTACGTTTTGCATCATCTTCTCAATATCTTTTACTTGGTAATCGATTTGATCCATTTTATTTTTGTCTTTGACTAATTCATATTTTACAAATGTTAAAAGCGTTTCAATCGTCATGATAAATTTTCGCACTTTGTTTTTTGCGTATTTTATCTCATCTAAATAATTCTCTTCTTGCATGACAGGCTGCATCGTTAAATTAGTTGCGTTTGATATAGCCGGGTGCATTAAGTTCCATCTTATCGTATTAAAATCTAACTTCCTAACCTGCCTTTTTAATTCATATGTTTTTTTTTGTTTCCGTTTCAATTTACTAATAAATTGTTGAATTGCTACTAAGAGCCTCTCTTCATTTGATTCAATAAATCGAATAATAGGCCAAAAATACATTGTGCCATTTTGTGTCAATGATGCTGATGACTTTTTAAAGTATTGAGAATCATTCATAATTCCATTTATTTGTTGGTTTAATGATGAATGCATCCACTCTAATTGATCATACTCTAAGTTTTTAGGGATAATTTTTATCATTCCATAAAACCTTTGTTCTTGGTAAATAATACAAAACTCATAATATCCGCATCTCCAAGGATAAGCATTTTCAGTTTTGCCGTGTTCGTATATTAAAATTTTCCGATTTTCGGAAGTAAAGATAAATTGCTGATCATCTAGATTCTCTTGTTGAAAATGATATAGATTATTCCAAATAAAAGTTATTTTCCCATCAAATTCACCATCAACTTGAAATAAAAATCTTTTTAATTCTTGAATTTCATATGCAAAAAAATATGCTTCTTTTGGATTCATTGTTAGTGCATCTAGTGAAATTTTATCTTCTTTCCCTCTTGTACCTACAAGAATTGAAATCGTAAATGGAAGATAAAGTGGTTCAAAAACTTCTAGACCATCATTAGTTGACATAGCCATCGATCTCCAGTTGCTTCCTTTTCTTTTTCAATTCTTTAATTGAATTCTCAAAATCAGATATTGACCTTCCTAAATTTGATTTCATGATCATATTTAGGAATCCTTCTTGCTCATTCCCCTCACCTGTACCAATTAATTCCTCTAAGTTCGCAAATAATCCTCGAACTTTTGTTAAGACACGTTGTTTAACAAATAGATCAATAGCTTCCTTTCGTTCAAATTGAATATGTGAAGGTAAAGTTGGAATATTAGCTAAGTAATTTGATAAATCTTTGATCATCCGTGGTGAGATGATTCGTTCACTAAGTGACTGTTCTACAATATTATTAAACTCATCGAAAAACTTTAATTCATCGATCGTAAGCTCTGAAGAACTAATTGTTTTTTTAGTCCAATTATGAAATGTTTCTGCATTAATATAAACTTGAGGCACAGCTTCATATATATTTTCATTATTCATCTTATCTGCATAGTTAACAAACGAATTTGATCTAAGTGAAATGATGTTTACACGGTCTAATAATCTTAACGAAAACTCACTTGAAGTTTCATCAAAATTAACAGTTCCAACAAAAATGATGTTATTTCCGATTTTCACTTTCTGTTTGTAATATTGATTAATGACAACATTATGATCATGGAATAAAGTGATGACTCTTTTTTCTTGCGGCATTTCTAGAATTGATAAAAATTTACTAAACCAATGTTCAATTTGAGAAAGATTCATTTCATCAAAAATGACCATATACATCCTATGTGGAAATTGTTCAGCCTCAATCAGTAATTTTGTTAGTCCAGTTTCAGAGTCTATATAGATTCCTGTGGTCGGATTTAAGTATCCTAATAAATCATAATGCTCCCTATAAGATGGACTTATAGGAACAAATAATAATTCTTTCCCAAACTCTAAACCTAATGTTTCTCCATATATTCGAGCTAATTGAGATTTACCAGTTCCGCTGACTCCACCTAAAATCGTCAAAGCTTGAAATTTACAACAAATATGGAAATTAATTATATCTTTCTTTTCATATAACAAGCCCTGTTGCAGGCAATTTTGATAAAATCTTTCGATAAAAGCATTTTCAGAATCAGTACTCCATTCAATTGGGAAAGCCTGTTTTTCAGTAAAGTCTTGAGTATAAATTAATTCTTTACATTCTTTCTTAAAGTTTTTTTTCAATTCATCCCATTGCTTTTGCGGAATAAAATAAATCAAATGATTTAAATGAATAAAGGATTTTTTCAGTTCACTTTCATCGTAATCTTGAAAAGTAACTTCATTTTGTTTTTCTAAATAACTAATGTCATTCATCATCGACTTTAGAAATAAATTTCCATATAGTCGATTTTCATAAAATACAAATTCTGGTTGATCAAAGTCATTAAAGTATTTTGGTAAATGAATAGGTAATGACCCCTTAATCAAACGATTTTCGACTTCTTCTCTTTTCCCTTCACCTCTAAGTTCAATTACAGGTAAAAGTTGATAGAAAGTATCTCTTCTGCCGTCGAAAAACTCAACGATATCAGCTGTAATAACTTCATTTGCATATTCAAGACGAAACAGAACTACCTTTGAATCAAATATCTTTTTTAATTCATCAATTATTTCATCTTTTTTCTTACTTTTTATAAGAGGTTTTATTTTACTTTCATTGTTTTTATTTGCTGTTGTCCCTACAAATAAGACATCTTGAGTTGAAAAATTAGTTTTTAATTTTGCTGGAATTGGTGATAAACATTCAATGTAAAAACGTATATACTCATCATCTTCATAAAAAAGTAAGTTTTGCTTCTCTTGATCTACGACTCTTTCAGTAACGATTTTTCCGAGAAATAAGAAATTATGAATTTTTTTCGCTAATTTCTGGGTCAATGCGCGTTTTAATTTCAAAGTCATTTCCCCCACTTTCCGACATATCTCCTACATTTTACGTTCATTGTATGGAAATTATGAATAATGGGTCTTTTTTCAAGTTCAATCTAGATTAAAAAAATTCAAAATAAAAAAGCTTAAAGAATGAACGTGACCTTATTTGTTAGTTCCCTTTTAACAAGTAAGATGTAGTTAATCTCTAAGCGTTTGTTTTATATCATTAATTGATAATAAACGATATCTAGCCATTGGTTAAATTTTTGGCCAACTTTATAAAAATGGCCGACTTTTTTATAACCTAACTTTTGATGTAATCGTTCACTTACTTCATTTCCACTCGTAATACAAGAAATCATTGTGAAATGGCCTAATTTTTTTGCAGTTTCAATCATTTCGACCATTAATGCTTTAGCAAGTCCTTTGCGACGATGTTCAGGATGAATATAAACCGATAACTCTACAGTATTTTTATATGCGTCTTTTTCTTTAAATTGTGTAAGTGAACAATATCCAGTTACCACACCATTTTCTTTGGAAACAATGACAGGATATCGTTCAGAATGATTTTGAAACCATACTAACATTTCATCTTCTGTTTTAATTTCCGTGTCAAAAGTAGCAGTCGTGTTAAGAATCGCATCATTATAAATCATAACTATTTCTTTTACATCTTCTTTCGTTGCAAATGTTATCTCCATCATTCTTCCCCTTCTCAACTTTACTTCTATAATCATTTTACAATATACAAAACAATTCTCGTAAGTTTTTATTGATTTCCTCAAAGTAATTTCTCCACTTTTATTCCTTTTCTGCTTTCCTGCCTTTCCCGCCTTTCCCGCCTTCCTGCCCTTCCTACCTTTCCTGCTCTTCCTGCCCTTCCTACCTTCCCTGCTCTTCCTGCCTTTCCTACCTTTCCTGCTCTTCCTGCCCTTCCTGCTCTTCCTACCTTTCCTGCTCTTCCTGCCCTTCCTACCTTTCCTGCTCTCCATCTCTTCCTGCTCTCCTGCTCTTCCTGCTCTTCCTGCTCTTCCTGCATTCCCTGCTCTATCCGCTCTTCCTGCATTCCCTGTTCTTTCCGCTCTTCCTGCATTCCCTGTTCTTTCCGCTCTTCCTGCATTCCCTGTTCTTTCCGCTCTTCCTGCATTCCCTGCTCTTCCTGTTCTTCCCGCATTCCCTGCTCTTCCCGCATTCCCTGCTCTTCCTGCTCTTCCTGCCCTTTCTTCCCTATCTCCTTTTTCCTCAATTAAATTGATTCGTTTAATTGAAAGATTAAGCTCCTTTTCAATTATTCTTATCTCTTGAAAGTCCTTAGGAGTAACAAATGTAATAGCTGTTCCTGTATCACCTGCACGACCTGTTCTTCCAATACGATGTACGTAGCTCTCTGTATCTAGAGGTATATCATAATTATATACATGTGTAACCCCTTCTACATCAATCCCTCTAGCTGCTACATCAGTTGCGACAAGATATTGTATTTTCGCTTCACGGAATAACTTCATCACTTTTTCACGTTTTCCTTGTGTTAAATCACCATGGAGTTCTTCTGATAACAAGCCTTTTCCTTTTAGTTGCTCATTTAACTTATTGGCTCTTCTCTTAGTTCGACAAAATATGATTGCTAGAAATGGTTCTGTTTCTTTTATTTGATTCAGTAACGCATTTAATTTTCCACGATCAGTAGTTTCAATAATTAATTGTTCAATTTCATCTAGTGTTATTCTTTTAGCTTTTACTTTTATAATTTCTGGTTTTTTCATATAACGCTTCGCAAGTGACTGTATTTGATCTGGCATTGTTGCAGAAAATAGTAATGTTTGTCTTGTTGAAGGTGTTTGATTAATAATATCTTCTACTTCATGCAAAAATCCGATATGTAGCATTTGATCCGCTTCATCTAATACTAAAAAGTCAACTTTGTCTAAATTGATTGTCCCTCTTCTTAAATGGTCCAATAGTCTACCAGGTGTTGCAATGATTAAATGCGCCCCACCTTTAAGCTTACGTGCTTGCTGTTCAACATCTTGCCCACCATAAACAGCTAATACACCAAAATCATCACTAACAATTCTTCTAGCCTCAGCTGTAATTTGTATAGCTAATTCTCTTGTAGGGGCAACTACTAATGCTTGAGTATGGGGTAATTCCAAATTAATTTTTTCAAGGATTGGAAATAGGAATGCAAAAGTTTTACCTGTTCCTGTCTGTGCTTGACCAATTAAATCCTTACCTTCAAATACAATTGGAATTGCTTTTTCTTGAATCGGTGTCGGTTCATTAATGCCTAACTCGGTTAGATACTCAGTTAATTCTTCACTTAAACCTAAATTAGAAAATTTATTCATTTATTTTTACCTAGCTTTCTATTTATTATCATTAAAATAATAATGGGTGTTTCATATTTTTCTCAAAAATGACTAATTCATTGTATCACAACGTTTATTAATCTTTTAGGCTCTAACAAAAAGAATGTTAATTTCCGTTACAGGATGCGAGTTTTCTTGAGCATATGCTTTCCCTAATTCCCCTGCTCTTTCCTGCTCTTTCCTGCCCTTTCCTTCTCACACCCTTCACTCCAATCAATGTCTAAAAAAATTATCTTATTCAACACACTTAGCAAGATCACTTTATCATTATTAACCGCATCAAGTTATTGTTCTCAAACTTTTGAGAAATTAATCCATTCCAACCACTAAAAAAAGGATGCTCATAAGTCTGGATAAGTGACTTACGAGCATCCTCTTTACTACTTATTAATTAATATAATAAGAATCTACGTTATAACCTTGGGTATTTAAATAATCTAAAATGCCAAGGTAAATACCTTTTGCTGCTTCTTTTTGCCAAGTTGCACTACTTAACTTTACATTATCTGCTGGATTATCAACATAACCTAACTCTGTTAAAATTGAGGCCATGGTTGATTCACGAATTACTTGGAAGTTTCCGCTTTTAGTACCACGGTCTTTCAGCTTTAACTTTTCTACAAGTCTCTTTTGAATCGAATCAGCAAGCGTCATACTATCTTGCAATTTCGTTGGTGAATTATTTGGTGAAGTTTTTGATTCACCGTAATAATAAGTTTCAGTTCCATTTCCAGTATGTGAAGCTGTTGCATTTATATGAATACTAATATATGCATTTGCATTCTTGGATTTTGCAAAATTAACACGCTGAGTTAAGGTAGGATATACATCTGACTCACGTGTAAAATAGGACTTAATAGGTAGCTTAACTAAAAATCCTTTTAAGTACTGTGAAACGTTTAATACAATCATACTTTCTTTGTATACGGCTCCAGTACTCGTCTTAAATGATGTTCCTGGGTCAGTTCCTCCATGCCCTGGATCAATAACTAAAATAAAATTTTCCAGGTCCATATCCTCACTATTAATTTGTTGGATATATTTTGCACTTACCCATCCAGTAATGGTTCCAATTGTTATTTGATACCATCCATCTTTTTCATCTTTAATTGTAACAACAGTTCCGTTTGTTATGGTTTTAATCGACTGATATGTCGCTGCTGGCCCTGTTCTTACATTTAAAACTGAGGTCGTTACTTTACCACTTTTATTCGAATTACTAGGTGGCTTCGTATTCCCACTTGGTGGAGTCGTAGTAGGCGGCTTCGTATTCCCACTAGGCGGATTTGTTGTAGGCGGCTTCGTATTTCCACTAGGCGGACTTGTTGTAGGCGGCTTCGTTGTAGTACTATTCGTTTGTTTCACATACGTTGAGCTGACCCATCCATATCCTTTACTAGTATTAATTTTGTACCAAGTACCATTCTTTTCAACAACGGATACTTTTGTTCCCTTTTTTAATGCAAGAATTACTTTACCCGAAGTATTGGGGCTTGTCCTAACATTTAAAGAAGCTGCTGTTATTTCACCTGATAATAACACTTTAGGGGTAGTCGAAGTTGCGGTATTTACTATTTTAATATAATCATCTGATGCCCAACCTGATTTATTATTAAATTTAGTCTTATACCAACCATTTTTCTTTTCAAGAATCGGTAGCTTATTCCCTTTTTTTAATGTCAATACTTTACCATAGGCAGTACTTGGCCCAGTTCTCATATTTAAAGTTGATGCAGTAACTTCTCCTGTTTGCGTCGTAGCAGCTTTACTACTAGTGCCCCCTATAAGAGAAAAAAATAGACTACTTGTTATTAATGACAAGATCATCACTACTTTAAATACATAATTCCTTAGCTTCAAATACACCTTGCAATCCCCCCTTTACTTTTTGGTTATTGGATCTGTTAAAGTTAACGATATATTTGTTAAAGTGAACCTTGAAAAAATCCACGAATCTCCTCCTTTAAAGACGAGGTATTGAAAGTACGTCTTACTATTTACGAAAGAGGAGGCTCTGAGGTTCATCAGCATAAAAATGAGCTAATTTTAACAAACAAAGCATTCATTATAACAGAACCTTATTCTAAAAAATAGTGTCCTATATATATATCGGTAATGATTAACAATTTTTTTTACAAATTTTGACGATTTTTTAGCAAAATAAGTCATTTATCACAATTTTTTAGCAAGTTTCTATTATTTACCCTATGAAAAAGGTTAATTTATTGCCTAAGAAGATTAGAAAAAGAAATGACGCCATTAGATTTTAAGAGCCAATCTTTCAACCATGGGGTTACAAAGAATTCTGCCTAAAAGATCCAGATGGTTATATATGGGCGTTTGTCCAAAAACCAAGCTAAATGTTAAGGGGGCAATCTCAAATAGAGACGCCCCCTTATCTTTATATATAATATCTACACTTCCATTACTTTGAAACATTCACTTCTTTTTTTAATAGATTTCCTTGCTTTTTATACAACATAAACGTTGACCAATTTGCAATGAATACACCAGATAATATCAAAATACCACCAATTGCCATGATTGCTTTAATCGGTTCATCAATTACTAAATAGCCTAATACGCTTGCAATCAATGGTGATACATATAGCCATGTTGAAGGAAATACAGGATTCGTTTTGGCTAATAACCAGCTATATAATCCATGTCCCCCAATTGATCCGATAAAAACTAAATATAAAATTGGCCATTGAGCATCCCAAGAAGCTAAAACAGTCAGATCTGGTTTTTCAAATAAAAACGAAAATAATAGAAGAAAAATGCCACCGAATAACATTTGAAACGCATTTATTAAAAATGGTGATACTTCACTATACTCAGTTAAGACTTCTTTCGATTTAATTGAACCAAATCCATAAAAAGCTTCTCCAATTAAAACTGCAATACACGATAACACCCATAAATATGAGATATGTTGGCTAAGTCCAGGTAAACAAACAAATATTACTCCTGTAAATGCCATCAACAATGCGATGAGTTGTTTGCGTTCAATTCCTTTACGATTCCCTTTTAACTGAAAGAGTAAAATCATCATTGGTCCAGTTGCTGAAAGAACCGCAGCTAAACCTGACGTTATATACTGTTCAGCCCAATAAAGAGTTGCAAAGGTCATAAAGGTTAAACAAAAACCAATATACATAATTCTTTTTGAAAAAATAAATCTCTTTATATTTTCTCCTTTAAGAAGAAAATATAAAATAACCAATAAGCCTGCTAAAGTAAATCGTACCCCAGCAGAAAATAAAGGCGAAATACCAGATTCAATTCCAAATTTAATTGCTAGGAAAGTCGTTCCGAAAATAATACAAATAAAAATATAATTAATAATAATCATTTCATCACCCCTTTGATATGGGTATTATATTAAAAGCAGTGTATAACAGTATAATAGAGTGTATAACAGTTACATACTTTCTCGTTGACTATTTATCTATTTTTCATTAACTTAAAATCAAAAACAAATGGTGAAAATATGAAAATTCAAATTCACAAAAAATCAGCTGTCCCTTTCTATTTACAAGTTGGTAACCAGATTGCAGGAAGTATTCAAAGCGGTCTTCTTTTGCCGGATGAAAAATTACCATCATTACGTTTATTAGCAGATGAACTCTCAATAAGTGTATTAACAGTTAGAAAAGCATATAAATGGCTAGAGAAAAATGGGTATGCCATTGTAAAGCCAGGAAAAGGAGTTTTTATAAAAAAGAAAATAAATAAAACATCTCAAACAGAAATTGGCTCTAATTGGCAACAGTCTTTAGGTATCAATGTTGTTAGATCTCAATATTTAATAACTAGGGAACAAGTAAAATATGATTTTTCAAAAGCGGTTGTCTATCCACGTCTACTTCCAAATAAATTTTTAGCGGAAGAAATACAAAAACTCTTAAAAGATGATGCCTCTATTTTAACGACATATGGTCCTGTTCAAGGAGATTTTGAATTACGAGAAGAGATTACTAAACATTTGTATGAATTCCAAAAAATAAAATGTACTACTGAAAATCTAGTGATTACGAGCGGTGTGCAACAAGGAATTGACTTAGTGGCACAAGCATTATTAAAGCCAGGTGATTCAATTGTTGTAGAAAGTCCATGCTATGGTGGGGCACTTGATATTTTTATTAATAAAGGAATTCATATTATCCCAGTTGAGATGGATAAGGAAGGAATTCGTTCAGATTTACTTGAGGATGTATGCGTAAAATTCACTCCAAAGTTAATCTACGTTAATCCAGCATTTCAAAATCCAACTGGAATCTCGATGAGTAATGATCGGAGAAATGAACTAATTGAATTAGCACAACAATACAGTTTTTTTATCCTTGAGGATGATTCATTTAGTGATATTTATTTTGAAGAAGCCATTAACTATTTACCTATTAAGTATTATGATAAATTAAATCATGTTATTTATATTAAAGGGTTTAGTAAAACTTTAGCACCCGGTGTTAGGATTGCAGCATTGTTAGCAAATGGACCAATACTTGACTGGTTAATCGCAGTAAAAGCTTCCATGGATGTAGGTAGTCCATTACTAACTCAAAAGGCTATATTACCATTTTTACGTTCAGACCGAATGCGTAATCACGTTGAAAAATTAAGAACAGCTCTACAAATTCGTCGCGATACAAGCGTTGACATACTTTCCACACTTAATGAAAAACTTCAATTTAAGATTCCTAACGGAGGATTCAATTTGTGGCTTAATTTTCAAGATCATAATCTAGATATTTTCGAGTTATTAAGAAAAGCAAATAATGATAATATCTCATTTTTACCTGGTGTTGCTTGTTATATTAATCCAACTGATGTTTCCTCATTTCGAATCAGTTACTCCCTAGTAAGCGAAAAAGATTTATCTGATGGATTAGAAAAATTGAGAGATATTATAAAGAATATGTAGGCACTTACAATCAATCAATTTAGAAGGGAATCTTCTAATTAAATACTTAAATTTAATCGATTAAACTAATAGTAATCGCTTTGACTTTCCCTGGAATGGTGGATTATTCTCATTTTGGAGTTTATCAAAGGATTCAAAATTAAAAAATGAAATACAGATGCTATAGTGCGATAACTTGGTATGTGAGAACATTAAAAATGAACCATCTATTAAAATTGATGGTTCATTCACGCTGTTGAAAAATAATCTTGTCAAATAATTGCTAGAATTTCGTAAAGGAAGTTGAGCGATGTTCATTTCCACTACAGGATGCTCGCTTTCCATGGGGCGAAACCTGAGCCTCCTCGGCAAGCCTGCGGGGTCTTTAGCCTTTCCGCATTTCCCATAGGAGTCGA
>NZ_NCTA01000014.1 GCF_002156865.1 Gottfriedia luciferensis
CGAGCATCCTTTCGTTCCAATCAACTCATTCACCAATACGAGTATTCATTAAAAAACGATTTAAATATCCTTTACTTAGAACAAGTTACTAAACAGTTGAATTCTTTTATCTAAAGATTAGTATTTAATATTTTAAACTAATGATAAAAATCAAAGAGATGATTTGAATTTGATGGTTTTATAAATACGATTAACATTTCTATTCATAAATAGATGCAAAAATACTAACTTTATTTTCAAAAATGTTCACTTAATGACATTTTTCATATTGACCGATATATATTTCAACACTCTGAAAAAAGTTACTACTTAAAATAGTAGCTTTTTTACTTCGTCGTTATTTATATTGGATATCATCTCTAAGTGATTCAACTTTTGCTAATGCTTGATCAATGTCAGCTTCAGTTACACCAAAATGAGCTAATGCATCATGAAGATGTGTAGCAATTGCATTAAAATGCTCGGGTTGAATATTCATTCCTTGGTGTGCTTTTGACATTGATTTGCCTGTGTATTGATTAGGTCCACCTAAAGCGAAACTAATAAATTTTGTTTGATGGCGGCGTTGCTTTTCCATATCAGTTTTTTCGAAAAAAGGGTTTACTGTTTCATCTTTTAGGACTAATTCATCGTAAAAATAATCTACTACTTTTCCAACTGTGTCTTCTCCACCATATTTTTCATATAAAGTTTGATCCATCATCTAACATCCTTTCATATTAGCCTAAAACTAGAATCCCCGAAGAAACCTGCAAATATTACTAAATTTTAACTGTATATAACTAGTTAATTTAGTAAGCTATGGCATTTATATCTTTATATTTAACTAAAATTTGGTAAGATGGCAATGCATTTCCTAGCATTTTTTAGTAGTAGAGAATGCATTTATGTATCGTTACTACTAAGAAGAAAATCGTGAAAAATGTCGTTTTAGTTCGAAAGATATATTTAGACTGTATTTTCTGAATATTATATAATTTAAATATTACGATTAAATTAGCAATTAATTTAAGTTTAGGAGAGATAAAATGAAGAAAAAAGGAAACAAATTGATGTTAACAATGTCAGCAGCATTAATTGCTTCTGCATTAGTTCCGACATTATCCAGCGCAGCTACAAAACTAGCGGTTAAAAAAGTAACATTTGTGAACTTAAAAACAGTAACTGTTGAATTTACTGGTGCCGTAGATAGCAAAACAGCGTTAAAAGTAGCTAACTATAAGTTTACAAGTGGTGTGACGGTTTCAAAAGTTGCATTATCAGGAAACAAAGCAACTTTATTCCTAAAAGGTGCTGAAAGTAAGACTACATCATTTAAGTCGACTTTAACTGTGTCGAATATAAAAGATAAAAAAGGAAACGCAGTCACTCCTTTTAAAACAACAGTTAATTTTGTCGTACCCTCTAAACCAGTCGTGTTTACGAAAGCTCAAACTTTGGATGTAAACAAAAACGGTAAAGTTGATGCAGTTGCTGTCACTTTAAATCAAAATGTAACTGGTGTCGATAAAACTGATTTTAATGTTGCTGGATACAAAGTAACAGGTGCTTCTACGAAAGGTTCAGTGGCAACGCTTACACTTGAAGAGCAAACGCCAACTATTGCAAACGTTAAACCAACCGTTTCGTTAGTTGGAGAAATAAAAGATTCAAGTGGTAAAGCAGTAAAATCGGTAAAACCTGTACAAGCTTCACTTGGGTTCTTATCGGTAAATTTAGGTGGAGAACGCTTTAATTTTAATCCAACTCAGCAATTTGCAGTAAAAATAAAGCTAGTTGATACATTTGAAAGACCGGCGGGTTCTCAACTAAGATTTAAAGTTGAAATTAAGAGAGATGGAAAACCAGTTAAAAATTTACCATTTAATTATGTTATTGATGATTCATCAACTGATGAAAATGGGGTTGCATACATACCAAATAATAGAGAAATAGAAGATATGTATTTATCGCTATTTAAAATTGGTGATGGATTCCCAGTTAATTTTACATTAGCACTAAAAACACCAGGACTATATGACATAAGTGTGGCACTAGTGGATCATAATAAAAATGATAGTTTGGTAGATGGTGCTTCTTATCAGTACTCAGTGACTAATTAAGTTAGGAAAGCTAAAGGTTGAAAAAATCTTTAGCTTTTTTCTTCATGAGATGAACTGAAATATTTACTAGTGGAATGACATATAAAGTGATCCCTCTAATATATTAATGATATAGAATCTATTATTTAGTGGTAGGGTGTGAAAATATGGGACAAAAAAAACAGAGGAAAAAAGGATTCTACATTGTTACTCTTGGATTATTGATTTTAATAATTAGCACATTGGCCTACTTCAAATTTTCTTCGACAGCTAGTACAGCTCCTCACATAACAACCGTACAGTTAGATTTATCCAATAAAGAACTGACAAAGACAACTGATTTAATCTATTTAAAGCAAAATGAAAAAAATGGTACACCGTTTGAGATAAAACATATTTTAGAAAATAGCGGAAATAAGGATATAACTAGAATTAATTTGGAAGGTCTACTTCTTCAAAAAAAGAATCAAAATGAAGCACAGTTTTTATCGATTAAAACGATTAAGTTTGGACATCAGCTTTACACTTTAAACGATTTAAAAAATCTTGGAATTGATTTAAATAAAGATGGTAAAGTTTCATTAGTTGAATTTTCGAGAAATCAGTTTCCTTTAGGTAGTTTAGTTAAGGGTAGTAAGCGGGAGTTTGTTCTTAATGGAGAATACTTAAAAGGTTTGCCACCATTTAATAGTGGGAATGAGGAAGCTAGGGTTATTTTGGATTTGTCTTATAAGATTGAGTAGGAATAAATCGCAATGAAAGTCACTACCTAGTCTAGTTATTTAGTGTTAAATTTTATCGTTAAAAAAATCTCTCTTTAATCGGAGATTTTTTTTGTTAAAACTGTATTATGTACGCCTAATCAATTCGTATTGAACAAATTGATTAGAACTTTAATCAGTTCAACTGTCTGAGAATGTCAGATAGTAACAAAGAAAAATTAATTACAGTTGAACTCAATTAGAAATTGCTATTTAAGAGACTGTGTTGTTTTTATTAATGTCTTTAGATGTTAGTGCAAGTGTGTTATTTATTAAAGTGTTGTTTTCAACATCATACGGAGGTGCACCAGTTCCACCATTCGTTGTGTCAATTCCAACTCTTTTTACTTTAGAAGTTAATTTGTTTCCGTTGATTGTAGCTCCTTTCACTTGGCTTGGGGAGTTTTTCCACGCGTCACGGCCAATTTGAATAATTGGATGATCTGCAGTAATTGTTACACTGTCGTTAATTGTGTTGTTAAGAAAGGCAAAATTTGTTGCATTATTGACTAAAATAATATTGCCAGGTACCGCTTTGTCAAAGTTAAATGTTGAATTTGAGATAGAGACATCTGGATATCCATTGTCATTATCAAGAACAAACGTAGCATTTTTAAACTGTCCTTGATTTATAGTCACTTTTCCAGTACTGAAATTTAAATTTCCATTTGTAATAACTGGATTATTATAAGTTCCAGCCGCTAAGCGAGATTCAACAGGATTCGTAAAAGTAACATTGGAATAGACATTCGATGCAAGACCAGTGCCAGCGATCGCATTGTTTCCTTCTATATTAATATTATTAATTGTTAATGGCTTGTCCCCCCATATAGCGAAACCATGAAGCTCTGTATCTTGTCCAGATGAAGTAAAGGATAGATTAGAAGCGTTTATACCATTTACAACCGTTTGGGTAAAACTTATATCCGAATCTATGCCAATAAATCCGTCTATTACTATATTTTCTCCACTATCAAATACTGCGCCGCCACTTGTAAATTTGTTATTCACAAAAGTAACATTAGATGAGCCATCACTACTTACAAAAGTTGAACCATCGAAATTATTATTAGAAGCAGAAACACCACCCCAGCTAGTTGATGCAAAACTAGCGCCAGGACCAAAGTAATTATTATTCGCAATTGCATGGCCACCATAAGCAAGTACCAAGTGAATTTTATTATTCAAAAACTGATTATTGCTAATTTCTGTATTTATGCCAGGGTAAAAACCTGGTTCCAAATCGACTCCACTACCTGGAGCAATTCCACCTATGTCATGAATTTTATTATTTAAGATTTTCACTCCATCTGTACCAACTAAACTAATACCTTGTCTACGGTTATTACCAATATCACAGTTTTGAATGAGTAAATTTTCCGTAACTGCAACGGTCATCATTTGGACGCCTACATTTGCAGTACTACTTGCGTTAAAGACTGCTCGCCAAGAAACTGCTTCGTCTGGTATTTTAGAATAACCAAATGATGAGTTAAAATCTTGATCCTTATCAACTTTAATTAAGCTTCCATCATTGCGGTAATAATATAGATCATATTTACCGTTTAATCCGTCTGGATTCCACATCATTATATTACGGTAATGAGGATTTTGATATGCTGGGTCGCTAAGTGCAATTTGCTTTGTGCGAATTTTTCCTGTTTGGCTAATAGGATTGCCATTTGCATCTAATCCACCTAGTTCTAAGTTTGTTGAATCAATTGACACACCTGTGATGGTTGTACCACCAGCTTGAATGCCATCACCTGTAAAATCTGAAAACTTAACACCATCGATTGTGACATTAAGGGCTCCTTCTGATAGAATCCCAAATCCCCATTCATGTGTACCTGTTGTATAAGGACCTACATAAGTGTAGTCATGAGTAGTTCGATCTCCTTTTAAAGTCCCACCCTTAATTGCTACATTGATAATTTCTCTACCAAGTGAAATAACTGCGTATTGTTCCCACTTATTTGTTTCTTTTTGAATAACTGTATCGGTGTCCATTAAGAATGTCATATTACTAACCATATTTATTTGGGCGTTATTATCTCGATCTTCTATCCCTTTTGCAATTAAATAGGTTCCACCAAGTACGTGGAAGGTAGAATAGCCGTTTGCTTGTGCCCATTGAAGTGCGCTATTAAAACCGTTCGTTGTTTCAATTGGATGAGTCCCATCATTATAGATTCCCCATCTAGTTCTTTCTGAAGAAGTTAGCTCATAGATTGTTCCTGGTGGAGTGACAATCGTAGTGTCTTTTTTAACAACTGTAGAATTAGTAGAAGAATTTCCGTATGCGTCTCTAGAAACGGCTTTAATTGTGATGTTCCCATCATTAAAAGTACTTACATTAAACGTAGCTGAGAAATTGCCACTTGAATCTGCAGTTGTATCTTTCGATAGAGAATGAGTGCCATCACTAACAGTGAGACTTACTTTTTGATTAGCTTCAACCTTTCCATTAACTTGATATGCACTCTGATTTTGTATTGTAACATTGGTGACACTAAATAGAATCGATGGCCCAATCGTATCTTTTAAAACAGAAAGCTTAGTTTTCCCACTTGTATTTCCTTTTGTATCCTTTTGATATGCTTCGAAACTTAGTTGTCCATCTTTTAAGCTGCTTAGATTTAATTTAGTAGAGAAGCTACCGCTTGAGTTTGCCTTTACAGTAGTAGATACCGTCTTGCTGTTTGAGTCTTTAAAAGTTAAATAGACTGTACCATTTGCTACGCCACTACCACTTACTGGGTATGAGTTAACATTTAAACTTGTTACAGTTAATAACTTATTAATGACAGGATTACTAATCGCCAAATAGCATTACACTCCTTATTAAAATAGAATATTTATAAAAATAGTATATTTTTTAGAGAACAGATTGCTTGTACAAATTAGTAGAAATAAAAAGATAGTGAAAGAATCTATTATAAAGAGGAGAATAGGAGATTATTACCCCGGTGTTCATTCAAGAGAACAACTTTAGTCACACTTTCATCTATTTACTTATACGGAGAGTGGTAACATTAATAGGGATTTCTAATTAAATAAGCACGAGTTAATGGTAGATTGAGTTAGTAAAAAAGATGTAAATTTACAGAAAATATTATTGACTTGTTCTTTATAAAGAATTAGAATTAAATTCATAATTAATGAAATTTTCAGTTTTTGTAAGAAAAAATGTCATATTAAATAAAAAGACCAAATAAATATAGTACAACTCATTTTTTTTTAGGGGAGTGTTCGTTATATAGAATCTAGCAGTTGTTTTTTAATAAAATAATTTAGTAAAGGTGGTTCCAATGAATTTAGGGAAACAGGACATTTCAATTAAAAATGTAAGAGCGAAGGAAATTGATGTAAGAGAGTACTTTGATGTCATTAAAAGTAGATTTTGGATAATTATTGTTTTTACACTTTTAACAACGTCAGCGGGCTACCTTTATCAAAAATATTATAGTAATTATATTCCAATTTATAAATCGTCTACGAGAATAATGATTAATGCAACCAATGATTTGAGTACGTTAGCCGTTATGATTAATGATCCAACCGTTTTAGATAAAGTTAATAATAATTTACAATTAAATCGTTCGACAGATGCCTTAGCAAATCAATTAGTAGTTGAAAGAATAGCAAATTCAACTGTTTTTAGTATTACAGCGCAAGATACAAATCCAGCTGTAGCGAGTGAGATTGCGAATGAAACGGCAAGAGTATTTAAAGAAGAAGTTAGTAATCTACTAAATTTTAAAAACGTCCAGTTATTAACACCTGCAAAAGAAAATCCTAATCCGATTAACCAGCAGAGTAATAAAATGATTATGATTGCGTTCGTACTAGGTATTGTTATTAGTATAGCTTTAGTATTTTTATTGGACTCATTAGACCAAACAATAAAAAGACAAGGTGAGGTTGAGGAAATTTTAGGAGTGCCTGTAATTGGTATTGTATCGAATATGAATAAGAGAAAGTTATTAAGTGAGAAAAAGAAATACAAATTCATACAGACTGCGGGTGAGAGTATTGATATTTAGTAAAAGAAAACCAACCCCAACAAGTAAGAAAAGAAATCTTGTAACTTTTACAAATCCAAATTCGCTAATATCTGACCAGTTTCGAACGATCCGAACAAACCTACACTTTTTAACCGAAGAAAGAAAGAATAAAGTCCTTTTAATTACTTCAACGGGTAAGGGAGAAGGTAAATCGACAATTACAGCTAACTTAGCTGTTTCAATGGCTCAACAAAAAGAGAGAGTTTTATTAATAGATGCTAACCTGAGAGAAGCTTCTATCCACAAAATTTTCAAAGTTTCAAACAATATTGGATTAACAGATTTGTTAACGAGACAGCTAAATCTTGAAGAAGTTGTGACAAAAACTGAATTTGGAAATTTAGATGTGCTGACTAGCGGTGCGATTTCATATAATCCAGTTGAGCTTTTGGCTAATTCTACAGTTAAAGAATTGTTTAAAAAAATAATGGATTCTTATGATATTGTCCTAATTGATTCACCTTCAATAAATGAATTTACAGAAACAAGAGTACTTGCAAATCAATGTGATGGCGTTGTTTTAGTATTAAATCGTGGTAAAACCGACATTGAAAATACAAACGAGGCAAGTAGAATCATTGAACTGTCTCACGGGAAATTAATCGGTGCAATCTTTAATGAGAAGTAAAAATTTTACTTCGTTGTTCTTTATTAAGAATCAAGATTTTTTTTACTAACTTAATAAATTTGGTGATGTCTACTTTCCGTTATCTATGTAGGCACTCGATCATGCTGTGGGTTGAAATAAACCTTAGACGCCGGTCGTCGAGAGTGTGGTGTGAGGATGGGTTAAATGCCCGTATTATTTAATTTACTTAAAGTACATATGTATGGGTTTTAAAAGAACCTATACATATGTATTTTAAAAAACTACTACTGGAGTGTTTTAATTATGGAAAATTATAATCCACCTAAATCAGTAAAAAAAGTGATTCGGTTTATTCATCAAGATGCTTCCAAGGATCAATTAATTGTCATTCAAAAATTACTGGAGTATGCGATTAATAGTCGAATAAAAAAATTAGACTCGATAAAAAGAATGATGGGTTAGAAAGGAGTAAACAAATGACTTATAAACAAAGGCTATCATTATTTTTAATCGTAGATTCCATTATTGTTTTAACTTCCGTATTTATAAGCTATTTTTTAGTCCAAGCAACAATCTATGTTTTTGAATCTGCAATTATTATGATTTCTTTAGCATTGCTTTTTAGCCATCATTTTTTTTCGATAAAGCTTAACCTATATAAGAAATCATGGGAATATGCAAGTATTGGAGAGTTAGTCATTATTTTAAAGGTTGTTTCATATTCAATCATAACAGCATACTTGGCCCAATATATTCTTTATCCAAAATCATACTTTCGACTTTTTGTCGTTACGTGGCTATTACATATGCTATTAATTGGCGGGTCAAGATTTATATGGAGAATGTACCGCGATTTCGTATTCAATAAAAAAGACCAAAAGAAAAGAACTTTAATCGTCGGCGCTGGATCGGCGGGTACGATGGTTGCAAGGCAATTGTTAAAAAATAGTGAAAGTGATCTTTTTCCAGTAGCTTTTATTGATGATAATGTAAAAAAACATGAACTACATATTCTTGGTATTCCGGTAAAAGGCGGAGTAGGAAATATTGTAGAGATTGTAAATGAGCTATCCATTGAAAATATCATTATCGCTATACCATCTTTAAGAAGAAGAGAATTAAATACGATTTACCAGGAGTGTGCAAAGACAAAAATTAGTACAAAAATTCTTCCGATGATTGAGGATTTAGTAACTGGAAAGGTTTCAGTTAATCAGTTTCGTGACGTACAGGTTGAAGACCTTTTAGGAAGAAATGAAGTAGATATGGATATCGAAAGCATTTCTGATTCGATTACAAATAAAGTTGTGTTAGTTTCTGGAGCAGGAGGATCAATTGGATCTGAAATATCTAGACAAGTATCACGTTTTAATCCAAAACAACTAATTTTATTAGGACATGGTGAAAATAGTATTTATTCAATCGAAATGGAGCTTAAAGAAAGATATAGCGGCTCAGATATACAATTTATAACTGAAATTGCTGATTTACAAGATGCTAAAAAAATGATGGCAGTTATGGAAAGATATAATCCGGATGTAGTATACCATGCAGCTGCACATAAGCATGTACCACTAATGGAGCGAAACCCGGAAGAGGCTTTTAAAAATAACGTAGTTGGAACGATGAACATTGCAAAAGCAGCAAGTTGGTATGGTGTAAAATCCTTTGTCATGATTTCTACTGATAAAGCCGTTAATCCAACTAGTGTAATGGGAGCATCTAAAAAACTCGCTGAAATGATCATTCAAGATATGGATACGAAAAGTGATACAAAATTTGTTGCTGTTCGATTTGGGAATGTTTTAGGAAGTCGTGGAAGTGTGATTCCATTATTTAAAAAGCAAATTGAAAAGGGTGGACCAGTAACAGTTACACACCCAGAAATGGTACGTTATTTTATGACAATCCCGGAAGCTTCAAAGCTTGTTATTCAAGCAGGTGCGTTGGCAAAGGGTGGAGAAATATTCATTCTTGATATGGGTGACCCGATAAAAATAGTCGATTTGGCAAAGAATCTAATTCTGTTATCAGGTAATTCTATTGAAGAAATTGGTGTGGAATTTACTGGTATGCGCCCAGGAGAAAAGCTATTTGAGGAACTCTTAAAAGCGGATGAAGTCCATGAAGAGCAAATTTATCCAAAAATATACATTGGAAAAACGACAGAATTATATACACAAGAAATTGAAGAGTTAATTAAAAATTATTCAACGTTAGATCAGGACACACTGAGAGAAAAATTATTGGATATCTCAAACTATCGAATAAAAGCTCAATCACCAACAGTTTTACCAATTTCAGGTTAAAAGGAGACCGTAAAAATGAAGGTAAGAAAAGCGATTATCCCTGCTGCTGGCCTAGGTACTAGATTTCTACCAGCAACAAAAGCAATGCCAAAAGAGATGTTACCAATTGTAGACAAACCTACAATTCAATATATTGTTGAAGAAGCAATTGAATCAGGTATTGAAGATATTATTATTGTAACTGGTAAAGGTAAAAGAGCAATTGAAGATCACTTTGATCATTCTTTTGAATTAGAACAAAATCTATTCGAAAAAGGTAAATTTGAATTATTAAATGCTGTTCAAAAATCATCAAAGCTTGTAGATATTCATTATATTCGTCAAAAAGAACCAAAAGGTTTAGGGCATGCAATTTGGTGTGCTCGTAAATTTATAGGAAATGAGCCGTTTGCAGTATTATTAGGGGATGATATTGTAAAGGCTGATACACCTTGCTTAAAGCAAATGATTGATCAGTACAATCGATATAACGCTTCAATCTTAGGGGTACAAACGGTAGATAAAAAGGATGTTTCTAGATATGGAATAGTAGATGGCAGTTTAATAGATAATCAGTTCTATAATGTTCACAGTCTAGTAGAAAAACCGAAACAAGAAGATGCACCATCAAACTTAGCGATTCTAGGTCGTTATATCTTAAGCCCGAGAATATTTGATATATTAAGTAATCAGAAGCCTGGAGCTGGAAATGAGATCCAACTGACTGATGCGATTGCAGAACTTAATAAATATGAAGCAGTTTATGCTTACAACTTTGAAGGAACTCGTTATGACGTAGGTGAAAAGTTAGGTTTTATTAAAACTACACTTGAGTTTGCCCTTAATCGAGCAGATTTGAGAGAAAGTGTACTAGATTATTTAACAGCGTTATTGAAAAATGAATTAATTTAGCAAACTAACTAGATAGAAAATTTTTGTTAATGGGTGAAAGAAATGGCTAAAAAAGTACTTTTTTGTGCAACTGTAGATTATCACTTTACTGCATTTCATATGCCGTATATAAAATGGTTCAAGGATAAGGGATGGGAAGTACATATAGCTGCAAAAGGAGATATACAAATCCCCTATGCAGACCAAAAGTTTAATCTATCCATTCAGAGATCTCCAATTAATTTAGGAAATATCAAGGCTCTAAAACAACTGAAAAAGATCATTGATCAAAATCATTACGATATCATACATTGTCATACACCAATGGGGGGCATTCTGACCCGTCTTGCAGCTCGTAAGGCTAGAGCTAATGGAACCAAAGTTATTTATACAGCCCATGGCTTCCATTTTTGTAAGGGTGCTCCAATGCTTAATTGGATAGTCTATTATCCAATTGAAAAAATCATGGCTCATTTTACTGATTGTTTAATAACAATTAATAAAGAAGATTATGAACTAGCTAAAAAAAGTTTGAAAGTAAAAAATATCGAACATATTCATGGAGTTGGAATCGATACGGAGATTTTTAAACCAATCGATGAACCGGATAAAAGAGTCTTAAAAAAGTCATTTGGTTACGATCCAGATGACTTTTTACTTTTTTATGCGGCCGAATTCAATAAAAACAAGAATCAACAATTTCTACTCAACTCATTGGCATTAATAAAAGATGAGTTACCGAATGTAAAGCTTTTACTCGCAGGCGAAGGAGCCTTACTAGATGAATGCAAAAAATTAGCAAATCGTCTCGGTATCTCCCATATGGTAGACTTTTTAGGCTTTAGAAAAGACATAAAGGAGATTCTACCAATGTGTGATGTTGCAGTCGGTTCAAGCCTACGTGAAGGATTACCAGTCAATATCATGGAGGCTATGGCATGCGGGTTACCGATTTTAGCTGTAGATAACAGAGGACATAGAGAACTTGTTATTAATAACAAAAATGGATGGATTGTCAGGAGAAATGACTTAAATGGCTTTTCGAATGCCCTTAAAGACCTCGTGAATAGAAAAAGTCTAAGAGAGAGATTAGGTTTTAGTAGTAGAAAAATTGTTCTGAGAAAATATAGCATCGAGAAAGTAATGATGAGAAAGAGTAGGGTTTATAAAAGCTATATGAATGAAACGGAGGATACTATGTGGGCTACCCTTTAAGAATCTTACATACGGTTGTTAATATGAACCGAGGTGGAGCAGAAACACTAATTATGAATTTGTATCGAAATATTGATCGAACGAAAATACAATTCGATTTTTTAACGTGTAAAGAAGGGGCATATGACGCTGAAATAATCGCTTTAGGAGGAAAGATTCATAGAATCCCTTATGTAACGGAAGTTGGCCATTTAGGCTATATAAAAAAGCTAGAAAAATTTTTTAGAATCAATTCAAATTATAAAATTGTCCACTCACATATGGACAAAATGAGCGGTCTAGTTTTAAGAGAAGCTAAGAAAGCAAATATTCCTACTCGAATTGCACATAGCCATAATACAAAAAGTGAAGGTGGAGTTGCATCCCAAATTTACAAATGGTATGCAGGAAAACAGATCGAGTCAAATGCTACACATTTGTTTGCTTGTTCTGAATCTGCAAGTAAGTGGTTATTTTCTAAACGCTCGAATGAATCACTAATTTTGAAAAATGGAATTGAATGTGAAAAGTTTCATTTTTCAATGCAGTTAAGAGAGCAAATTCGAGAGGAATTAACGATCTCAAGTGATTCTTATGTGATTGGACATATTGGCCGATTTAATCATCAAAAAAATCACCTTTATTTATTGGAGATATTTGCCGATCTACTGAAGAAAATGCCTAATGCAACATTAATTTTAGTTGGTGGAGGCACACTTCAAGCAAAGATCGAATCGAAAATAAAAGAACTGCAAATCGAGAAATATGTAAAGCTACTTGGGATTAGGGATGATATTCATAAGATTCTTCAAGCAATGGATGTTTTCGTTTTTCCATCCTTACATGAAGGTCTACCAGTAACTTTAATTGAAGCGCAAGGTGCTGGTTTACCTTGTATTATTTCAGATTCGATTACAGAAGAAGTAGATATGGGAATGGGATTAATACAGTTTTGCTCCTTGTCTGAAAAGGAAAAATGGATTGAGAAAATTTTAGACGGGGCAAAAAGAGAATTTCCACGTAAAAATGCTGAAAGTGCATTGAATCAAAAGGGATATAATATCCGAAGAACAGCCGAGATTACGGAAAAGACATATATCTCTCTAGGGCGTACGACATGAAGAAACTCACTGTATTTACGCCAACTTATAATCGAGCGTATTGTCTTCATAATTGTTACGAAAGCTTAAAAAATCAAACATGTAAAGAATTTGTGTGGTTAATTATTGATGATGGTTCATCTGATGAAACAAAGGAATTAGTTGAAGGATGGATTTTAGAAAATGTAGTGGAAATAAACTATGTTTGGCAAAAAAATCAAGGAATGCATGGGGCGCATAATACGGCTTACCAGCTAATAAAGACCGAATTAAATGTTTGCATTGATTCAGATGATTATATGCCAATAGATGCGGTGGAAAAAATTATTGGTTTTTGGAATCAATATGGTAACGATCACGTAAGTGGCATCATTGGTTTAGATGCATATACAGATGGCAGAGTAATTGGTACAACACTTCCGGTTGATAAGAAGCAATCGAGATTATTTGATTTATACAATAAATATGGTGTAACTGGCGATAAAAAGCTAGTTTATCGTACTGAACTAACAAGACAATTTCCATATCCACTATTTAAAGATGAGAGATACGTAGGCTTGGCATATAAATATCATATGCTTGATAAACAACATGAGATGCTGTTAATGAATGAAATTTTATGCTATGTCGAATACCTTGCTGATGGCTCATCATTAAATATGTTCAGTCAGTATATTAAAAACCCTAAAGGATTTGCATTTTATCGAAAAGAAATGATGAAATTACCGTTTGCGAGTCTATCATTTAAATTTCGGCAAGCTATTCATTATGTTTCTAGTAGCTTAATAAGTAGAAATTGGAATTTCTTAAGTGAAACACCGAATAAGAGTTTAACAGTTTTAGCCATACCATTAGGTGTGACGTTATATTTTTATATTACAACAAAAACAAAGACAAAAACCGCCTAATAGGAACGGTTTTGTTTTTTTGGAAGGATATTTGTGATATGACAATATTCTGGTTCAATCTTGCAATTGTATTTTTATTTTCATACATGGCTCGTGTTGCAGCAAGACCAACTTTCGCTAGTATGACAGCAATCACATCAGTCTATATAAAACCAAATAAAATGTTAGTATTCATTGGTCTATTAACATTAGTTTGTGTATCAGGCCTCAGATCTAATATAGGTGATACATTTGCATATATCGATATTTATAAAAGACATGATTTTACATGGAGTTATGTCGTTAGTACTAAGGATCTAGGATTTGGCATACTTCAAATGATTTTGAAACAATTTTCTTCAAATCCACAGATTATGATTTTTGCATCAGCTTTTATAACAAATGTATTAGTTATCTATACTTTATATAATTACTCAAGAATTTTTGAATTAAGCGTATATGTCTATATTACGGGTGGTTTATTTTTAGTCTCAATGAATGGGATTAGACAAATGCTTGCCGGAGCAATCGCTTTTACAGGCATACGGTTTCTATTAGAGGGAAGTTGGAAAGGATATATTTTCGTTATACTCATTGCTTCTCTATTCCATCAATCTGCACTAATCTTAATTCCAATTTATTTTCTTGTTCGTTTTAAAGCATGGTCGAAGGTAACTATTGCTCTTTTATTATTTGCGATTATATTCGTTATGGGATTTAATCAACTTTCGGTTTATTTATTTAATGCAATACAAGATACCCAGTATGCAGGCTATAAAAATTTCCAAGAAGGTGGCGCTAGCATTATAAGAGTTGCTGTAACTGCTGTTCCTCTGTTGCTTGCCTATCTAGGTAGAGATCGACTAAGAGAAATTAATCCAAAGAGTGATATTGTTGTAAACATGGCCTTGCTTGGATTTATCTTTATGTTAATCTCAACCCAAAACTGGATCTTTGCGAGAATCTCTCTTTATTTTAGTTTCTATCAATTAATCCTTATTTCATGGGTAGTAAAGTTATTTAAATTGAAAGATCAGAAACTTATATACTATGGCATATTAGTTTGTTACTTTTTCTATTACTACTATGAAAATGTAATTAGTTTACAAATAAATTATTTAAGCAACTATTTAAATATTAACTGGTAAAAGCAAAGGAGAAAAATATAAAAATCTAGAACGCATAGACTTATTTAGATTTTTTGGGAGGAAGAGAATATGACTATTCTTGTAACTGGAGGAGCTGGATACATAGGAAGTCACACATGCGTAGAGCTGTTACAAAGTGGATATGAAATTATCGTTTTAGATAATTTCTCAAATAGTAAGCCCAAATCATTAAAAAGGGTTTCAGAGATAACGGGTAAGTCCTTTAAAACGTATCAAATCGATTTAGTAAATAGAAATAAATTAGAAGATGTTTTCTCACAAAATAAGATAACAGCTGTCATCCATTTTGCCGGACTTAAAGCTGTCGGTGAGTCTGTTCAAATTCCACTTGAATACTATCATAACAATCTAACTGGTACGATTAATCTTTGTGAAATGATGAGAAAATATGAAGTGAAAAAACTCGTTTTTAGCTCTTCTGCTACTGTTTACGGGTCAACTGGTGATTTACCGATCGCCGAAAACAGCCGTTTAGGAGCAACGAATCCATACGGACGGACTAAGCTTATGATTGAGGAAATCTTAAGGGACTTATACGAATCCGATCATAATTGGAGTATAGCGTTATTAAGGTATTTTAATCCAATTGGTGCACATAGCAGCGGGCTAATCGGTGAAGATCCAAAAGGTATACCAAATAATTTAATGCCATTTATATCGCAAGTAGCTGTTGGTAAATTAGAATGTTTAAATATTTACGGGAATGATTATTCAACAAAAGATGGTACAGGAATAAGGGATTATATTCATGTAGTAGATTTAGCAATTGGACATATAAGAGCACTTGAGAACTTGGAAAATAACAATGGAATTGAAGCATTCAACCTTGGTACGGGCACAGGATACAGTGTGCTAGATCTTGTTAATGCGTTTGAGAAAGCAACTGGTGAAAGTATACCTTATGTAATGAAAGAAAGGCGTCCAGGTGATGCAGCCGTGTGCTTCGCAGACCCTACAAAAGCTATGGAGCAGCTTGGTTTTAAGGCAACTAGAAGCATTGAAATGATGTGTGAAGACACATGGAGATGGCAAAAAACGAATCCGAATGGATACACAGGAAATTTAGAATTAAACAGAAAAGATCAAGCTACGGTGCTATAATGCAGCGTTTTTTTTAATTTAGGAGGAAAGTATGGACTCAATAAATTTATCACAACAACAATTAATGGACATTCTCAATCTGTTTTATCAAAGAGGAATTCACTCCAACGAAGTAAACACTATTGAGTTTATAAATGAAATGAAAAAAACGATTTTAATGTTCAGTACAGATAATTTAGTAGAAACGAAGTAAATAATTTTTAGGAGTAAACGTCAAATGAAGAGAGTAATCGATTTAATCGTATCAGTATCTATCTTAATATTGCTATCCCCAATTCTAATCGTTACAGCGATCATGGTTAGGCTAAAATTGGGCGCTCCTATTTTGTTTACTCAACAACGCCCAGGATTGCATGGCAAACCATTTAATTTGTACAAATTTCGTACGATGAGTAATTTGCTTGATTCGAAAGGACAGCTTTTATCTGATGAGTTGCGTTTAACAAGCTTTGGAAAACTATTAAGAAAATATAGTCTGGATGAATTTCCTCAACTAATAAATGTGATTAGAGGTGAGATGAGTCTAGTCGGTCCGAGACCCTTTTTAATGGAATATTTGCCATTATATTCGAAAGAGCAAATGGCCAGACATAATGTAAAACCAGGAATAACTGGTTGGGCTCAAGTAAATGGACGGAATACACTGACATGGGAGGAGAAATTTAAAATGGACGTATGGTATGTGGAAAATCATAATCTACTTTTAGATTTAAAAATCCTTATGAAAACGGCAATTAAAGTTTTAAAGAAAGAAGGAATTTCACAGCAGGGACAAGTAACGATGGAAAAATTCACTGGCTCAAATGAAGTGATGTAAAATGAAAGTTATCATTTTAGGTAATGGAGGACACAGCAGAGTAATCCAGGAAATGCTTCTTTCGATACAGGGATATGAAATCATTGCAATCTTAGATGATAAATATCGTGACGAGGAGCAAGAGAACGGTGTTTACTATGCACCTTTTGCTTCTCTACAAAAATTTATCGCTAAGGATGTAAAAGTCATTATTGCAATCGGTGATAATAAACTTAGAAAAAAAATAGCTGGTTCAATTGATCTTAAAAAGGATCAGTACTTAACGATTGTTCATCCTTCTGCAGTAGTAAGTCATTCTTCTAAAATTGGGAATGGAACAGTCGTCATGCCAAATGCAGTGATTAATGCACATGCAGAAATAGGTGAGCATTGTATTATAAACACCGGAGCAATCATCGAACATGATAATCGAATCGGTGACTATACACATGTCTCCCCGAATGCTACTTTAACAGGAAATGTTTCTGTTGAAGAAGGTGTTCATATTGGTGCCTCCGCGACGATTATACCAGGTGTAAAGGTAGGTTATTGGTCGATCGTAGGAGCAGGTTCGACGGTTCTGCAGCACATTCCTTCTTTAAGTACAGTAGTAGGCTGTCCGGCGAAAATCATAAAAAATTTAAATTTAATTGTTTGAATATTTAGTAAAGGTGGTTAATGAGTTGTCATTTTCAAGAATTTATTTATCTCCTCCACATATGAGCGGGAATGAACAAAAATATATACAAGAAGCATTCGATACAAACTGGGTTGCACCACTTGGACCGAATGTCGATGAATTCGAAAGAGAGATTGTTAATTACATTGGAGCCAATGAAGCACTTGCTGTTAGTTCAGGCACAGCGGCGATTCATTTGGCTCTTTCTTTATTAAATATAGCAAAAGGAGATAGCGTATTTTGTTCTAGTCTTACTTTTGTAGCAAGTGCTAATCCAATTCTTTATCAAGGGGCCGAGCCAGTATTTATTGATTCAGAACCTGATACGTGGAATATGTCACCAGTAGCACTTGAAAGAGCATTAAAAGATGCATATTTAGAAGGAAATCTTCCAAAAGCAGTGATTGTTGTTAATTTATATGGTCAAGTTGCGAAGATGGATGAGATTCAATCCTTATGTGCTAGATATGATATTCCAATCATTGAAGATGCAGCGGAGTCATTAGGGTCTACATACAAGGGCAGGGTAAGTGGTACTTTTGGTGAATTTAGTATTTTTTCTTTTAATGGAAACAAAATTATCACGACATCCGGTGGTGGAGCACTCGTTTCACCGCATACTGAATTAATCCAAAGAGCTCGATTTTTAGCAACTCAGGCAAGAGATGTTGCTCCGCATTACCAGCATAGTGTAACAGGTTATAACTATCGAATGAGTAATATACTAGCGGGAATAGGGAGAGCACAATTACAAGTACTAACTGACCGAATAGAAGCTAGAAGAAAAATTTTTGAACGGTATGATCAGGAATTAAAGCAACTACCAGGTGTTACATTTATGCCCGAGCTTGTAAATACAAGAAGTAATCGATGGCTTACAGCATTAACAATTAATGAAGAAGAATCTGGCATAACTGTAAAAGAACTTTTAGAAACACTAGGAGAAAGTAATATAGAAGCAAGACCAGTATGGAAACCATTACATATGCAGCCTTTATTTAAAGGTAATCGTTATTATCCACATGATGAGAATAACCATGTTGCAAAAAGGCTATTCCAAACTGGGATCTGTTTACCGTCAGGATCAAATTTAACAGTTGAAGAACAGAATAGAGTTATAAACTGCATTAAAAAGACGTTTTTTAAAGTTACTAGCCAGGGAGGCATTCTATGATGGTTAAGGTTTCGAATGTGATTGGAAAAAACATTCAAGAAATTCGTATGAAAAAAGGACTAACTCTGTCAGAACTTGCCGAGCAAGCGAATATTTCAAAGTCTTATTTAAGTAATATTGAGCGTGAATTAAATGATAATCCTTCGATTCAAGTAGTTGAAAAAATTTCAAAAGTATTAGGGGTTGATTTCAGAACGTTACTCGGAACGAAACAAGAAAATTACAGCTTAGATAATGATTGGATTGATCTTGTGATGGAATTACAAGAAATTGGGATTAAAAAAGAAGAAATAGGTGAGTACAAAAAAGTTTTTGAATTTGTAAAATGGAACTTTGAAAAATCAAAATAATAATAAATTGATTGGTTAGAAAGATAAAAGGAGCTAAAGATGAGAAAAGCCAAGCATTTAAAGGTTCTTCATGTCGTGGGGGCAATGAATAGAGCGGGAACAGAAACAATGCTAATGAATATTTACCGAAACATCGATCGAAAAAAAATTCAATTTGATTTCATATCATATAGTCAAAATGAAGCACATTACGATCAGGAAATAGAAAGTTTAGGCGGGCGCGTTATCCGATTAACAAAAACACAATCAGTAAAAGAGATATATAATGCCATTAAAAAGTATGGCCCGTATGATGTGGTTCATTCGCATACTTTATTTCATTGTGGAATTGCTAATTTAGCAGCTCAATTAGCAGGAGTTAAAATTAGGATTGCACACGCACATACAACGCTAGATACAAATGAATCATTTATTAGAACAATTTACAAAAGTTTAATGCGAAAGCTAATTCATTTCACATCAACCAAATTATTAGCTTGCAGTAAAGGAGCAGCGCAGTATTTATTTGGAGATAAAGATTTAGTAAAAATAAAAGATTCATATTTTCCAAATGTAGTAGATTATACAAAGTTTCTAAAAAAACCTATTAACGAAGTGGTTGAATTCAAGAGAAAAGAAGACTTAGAAAATAAAATTGTGATCGGACATATTGGAAGGTTTATGGATGCAAAAAATCATTCGTTCTTAATTGAGACCATGAAATGCATTTTAAAAAAGGATAATCGATTTACATTGTTATTAGTAGGAGACGGTGAGTTAAGGGAAAGTATTGAAGATGAAGCCAAAAAGTCCGGAATCGATTCACATATAAGATTTGTTGGAATCAGGGATGATATTCCTACTCTATTACATAGTATGGACCTCTTTGTTTTTCCTTCATTATATGAGGGGTTGGGCTTAGTTCTTTTAGAGGCACAAGCTTGTGGGATACCTTGTATTGTATCAGAAGCGATTCAGCCTGAAGCCGATTTAAAGATTGGTCTGATGACGCAGCTGATGCTCAATAAAGGGCCTGAAGTATGGGCAGACACGATCCGAACTGGTTTCTACAAAAAAGAAGAAAATATAAAAAACATTCTAAATGGATTTGAAAAAGAAGGATATTCCCTTTCAAAAGGAATTTCCAATTTAATGGCTATTTATCAATTTTCTACGGGTGAGTCGAATGAAGAATATATTAGTAGCATCCTTTGATATGGAGATTGGCGGGGTTGAGAGAAGTTTAGTTAGCATGTTAAATAATTTTGACTATCAAACATATTCAGTTGATCTAATGCTTTATAGCCACACAGGTGAATTTATGAGATTACTACCTGAAAAGGCAAATTTACTTAAGGAAAATAAAGCTTATAAAACGTTTAGAATGCCTGTTTTAGAAGTCATTAAAAGTGGGAATTTTGGTCTTGGTTTCTCTAGGCTATTGGCAAAGTTTTTAGCTAACAAAGATCAATCTTCAGAAAATGGGTATAAACAAATGCAATATATGTGGAAATACGCGATTCCTTTACTTCCAAAAATGGATAAGGAATATGATGTTGCCATTAGCTATTTGTGGCCACATTATTTTGTTGCCGAGAAAGTAGAGGCAAAAACAAAAATTGCATGGATTCATACAGATTTTTCAACGGTCGAAACGGATATTGAAATGGACGTAAAAATGTGGAGTAAGTTTGACCATATAGTAGCCGTATCAGAAGAATGTAAAAAAGCATTTGTTCGTAAATATCCAGCTTTAGGGGAACGAGTTATTGTAATTGAAAATATAACGACTCCTGAACTCATTCATACATTAGCGACTGAAGGATCAAATAACCCAATGATAAATGATACAAGATTTAAAGTTATAACAGTCGCTAGACTTTCATATGCAAAAGGAATTGATACAGCGGTTAAGGCACTAAAAATATTAAAGGATAGAGGCTACGATCATATTTGTTGGTATGTTGTTGGCTATGGCGGGGACGAACAACAGATTAAAGAATTAATCGTCGAAAATAATGTAACGGACCAATTTATTCTTTTAGGAAAAAAAATTAATCCGTATCCTTTTATAAAAGAAGCTGATTTATATGTTCAGCCATCTAGGTATGAAGGAAAGGCAGTTACTGTAGTCGAGGCACAAATTCTTTCAAAGCCAGTTCTGATTACAAATTATCCAACAGCTAACAGCCAAGTTAAGGACGGTTTTGATGGAACAATTTGTGAGCTTTCAGCTAAAGGGATTGCGGATGGTATTGAAAAACTTTACCTTGATTCCCAGTTGAGAGAGCAGCTAGCAAATAACTGTACTAGTTCCGTTTATAGTAATTTAAATGAATTAAACAAGCTTTATAGCTTAATTTAATGAAAGTAGTATTGGAAACCTTTAGTAAGGAGGTTTTATATGACGAAAAAAAATATGCTCTTTGTAATCGATTCATTACATGTTGCAGGAGCAGAAAAAAGTTTAACAACGCTTTTAAATTTATTGGATTTCTCGAAGTACTCCGTCGATCTAATGCTATTTGCACACGGTGGTGAATTTGAGAAACTAGTCCCAAAAGAAGTAAATATATTGAGACCACTTAACTATACAAAATTTACTGAGTTAAGCTTTACTGACTCAGTAATTAATTCAATTAAGAAATTTCATTTTAAAATGCTGCGATCAAGACTAAAGTATTCTTTTAGAATAAGGAAAAAAAACTATAGTATAGCTGAAGAGGCGAGAATATTTTGGCAAAGCGTTTCAAATGTAATTGAAAAAAATGAAAAAAAATATGATATCGCCATTAGCTACGCACAAGGAATTCCTACTTATTATGTAGCAGATAAAGTAGACGCTACTGAGAAGTATGCTTGGGTGAATGCAAGTATTCGACTTAACGAAAAGGAAAAAAACTATCAAAAGTTGTTTTATAACAAATTTAAAAAGATTGTAGCTGTATCAGATTCAGCACATGAAATCTTCATAGAAACCTTTCCTGAATATTCGTCTAAAATGGAAGTCATCTACGATATAAATAATCCTGATTTTATCTTACAGATGGCACATAGTGGAGAGAGCTACGAGGATCAATTTAATGGAATTAAATTATTAACAATTGGAAGATTAGCATACGAAAAAGGCTACGAAATCGCATTAGAGGCATGTAAGAATTTAAAAGAACAGGGCATTAATTTTAGATGGTATGTTTTAGGTAAAGGCCCATTACAGCAGGAGATTGAGAAATATATAAAGGATCATGATTTACAATCAAACTTTATACTGTTAGGTGTAAAGTCAAACCCATATCCATATATAAAAGATGCAGACGTATATGTTCAAACTTCAAAGTTTGAGGGATTTGGACTTGCAATTGCCGAAGCGCGTATGTTAAATATCCCAGTCGTTACGACGAGATTTGATGCAGTTTATAACCAAATGATTGATGGGAAAAACGGACTGGTTGTTGATATGACAGCAGATGCTGTCACCGATGGAGTACTGAAATTAATAAAAAATAAAGAGTTAAAAGAGAGTATCGTAAGTTATCTACATGTAGAGAAAAAAGGAAATGTTGAAGAGTTAACAAAGTTTTATAAGTTAATAGGTTAATGTAAAGATGAGAGTGAGTGGCCTATGAAAATAAAGATTTTATTTATGGTAATCAATATGAATATTGGTGGGACTGAAAAAGCGCTACTAAATATGATTTCCGAAATGGATGAAGATAAGTACGAGATTACAATCCTAATGTTAGAAGAACTCGGTGGTTTTCTAAACGAGGTACCCAAAAACGTTAGAATTAAATATGTAAAAGGTTATGATGAGATGAAAGGTCTAGTAAACAATCCTCCATTAATGGAAGCAAAAGCTAGACTAAAGCAAGGTAAACCGATTCGGGCTATAAATATAATGTTTCATCAGTTACGATCAAAGATAATGAAAGATAGAAGTTCATTTTTTAAATATGTATTGAAAGACTATAGAATATCTGAGGACGAATACGATATTGCGGTAGCTTATGCAGGTCCAATGGATTTCATAAGCTATTTTATTATGCATAAAATAAATGCCAAAAAGAAAGTTCAATGGATTCATTTTGATATAACGAAAATATCCTTTAATCATAAACTTGCAATGAACCTATATAAAAAATTTGATCATATATTTGTAGTATCGAATGAAGGGAAGGAAAAGTTACTCTCAAGATTATCCCAATTTAGGAGTAAGATTGATACATTCGGTAATATTATTTCGTCTAGTTTAGTCGAGAAAATGGCTGAAAAGGGCTCAGGGTTTGAGGATGATTTTAAGGGAATAAAAATTCTCACTGTTGGAAGACTTTCAATTGAAAAAGGGCAGGATTTAGCAATTAAAGTATTATCAAAACTAAAAAATGAAGGATACAACGTAAGATGGTATTGTATCGGAGATGGGAATGCTAAATTAGAGTATCTCAAACTAATTGAGCAATATAATCTGTCAGAAGAGTTTAGATTGTTAGGGGCAAAAACAAATCCATATCCGTATATGAAGCAATGCGATTTATACGTTCAGCCATCACGACATGAAGGGTATTGTATTACACTTTCTGAAGCCAAGTGCTTTAATAATCCAATCATTACAACAAATTTTACTGGTGCAAAAGAGCAATTAAAGAATCGTGAGACAGGTTTAATTGTTAATTTTGACGAGGAAGAAATGTATAAAGCAATAAAAGAGTTAGTAGACAATGATCAGCTAAGAAATGAAATAAAAACAAATTTACAAAAAGAATGCGTAGACACCACAAAAGAAATCGGAAAATTAGATATAATCTTAAATGAAAAATTTACCTCATTTATTTCTTAACCTAGAAAAAATGAGGTTTTTTTATTCTCATTTTTTGGAGTGAATAATGTGAAGAAAAAAATCCTATTTATGCTCAGTAGTATGAATATAGGCGGCGTAGAAAAATCCTTTTTATCGTTATTATCGGTCATACCAAAGGATAAATATGACATAACCCTTTTACTTTTAGAGAAGAAAGGTGGGTTTTTAGGGAAGATTCCAGATTGGGTTAAAGTAGAAGAAGCTTCTTGGTATGCAAAAATTAAGGATATTATACTACAGGCACCGCACAAAACAGTAAGGAATTATCTAAAAAATAAACAGTACACAAAAATGGGATCTTTTCTAGGGGCATATTTAATTTCTAAACGACTTTCAGATCGAAATATTTTTTATGATCATATTTTTAAAGAAGTTCCAAAAAATATTACTAGCTACGATGTAGCAATTTCCTATCAAGGACCTACTGATATCATTGATTACTACATCGCTAAAAAGGTCAAAGCAAAGAAAAAAATATCATGGATTCATTTTGATGTTTCAAAACATCTAATTAATACAAAATTATATAAAAAGCTTCATAAAAAGTTTGATAAGATTTTTGCGGTTTCAGAAGAGGCAAAAAATAAATTAGTAGAAAAATTACCACAGGATCAAAATAAAGTAGAAGTTTTTAAAAACATCCTTTCATCTAGTGTAATTAATGATCTGTCACATGCTGAGGTTGACTTTGATAATAGTTTCATAGGAATAAAGATTTTGACAGTTGGAAGGCTAGCGAATGAAAAGGGGCAAGATGTAGCTATAAAAGTATTATCAAAATTAATTGAAAGTGGCTATAACGTGAGATGGTATTGCATAGGTGAGGGAGAAGATCGAAAACAGTATGAACAGTTAATTCGAGAACTGGGATTAGAATCTCAGTTTATTTTATTGGGTTCAAAACAGAATCCTTATCCGTACATAGCAAACTCTGATATTTATGTACAAACATCTAGGCATGAAGGATTTTGTCTTACTTTAGCTGAAGCAAGATGCTTGCATAAACCAATTATTACGACAAATTTTACAGCAGCATATGAACAAATTATTAATAATTACGATGGCTTTATTGTTGATTTCGACCAGGAACAATTATTTGAGAAAATAACCTATTTAATTGACAATCCTGAAAAAAGTAAAGATTTAACTAAAAATTTACTAAATAATAGCGTCGATACAACTTCAGAAATAGATAAGCTTTATCAATTTATTGGATAAAATGAGGTGAAGTAATGAATCCAAAAATAAGTATTATTGTACCTGTATATAAAGTAGAAGCATATATTCATCATTGTATCAATTCAATATTAACTCAAACTTTTACTGATTTTGAGGTTATTTTAATAAACGATGGCTCGCCAGATAAGTGCGGTGAAATTTGTGATTATTACGCAACGATTGATCCAAGAGTAATCGTAATTCATAAAGTGAACGGTGGGCAAGCTAGTGCAAGGAATGCTGGTTTGGATATAGCAAGGGGAGAATACATAGGGTTTGTCGATAGTGATGATTATATCGATCATGATATGTTCGAATTGCTATATAAAAATGCCAAACAGTATGATGCAGATGTTACTGAATGTGGCATAAATATTGTAAAGGATTGTAGTATAGAACCTATTCAAAATAATAACGAATTTGAGAATGGAGATAATTTAGTTGCATTAAAAGGCTATTTAAACAACGGTTATCGGAATTGTGTTTGGAATAAGCTGTATAAAAAAGAAATCTTTGAAACTTTGAGATTTCCTAATAAATTATATGAAGATGGTTTTTTAGCTTTTAAAATATACTATTTGACTAAGAAATACATATTCATTGGAAAAAGTAAGTATTACTATATTCAGAGAATTAACAGCACGATGTCAAAGCAAGAAAGCTTCTCTTTAAGGAATTTAGATGGGTTAGAGTGCCATGAGGAAAGATATCATTTTTTAAGAGAGCGGATTAACGAGCCATCAGTACTCACTTTATCTGAATTTCATTTTTTTCTAGCAATCTTAACAGCCTATCAAAATCTACTTAACAATACACAAATCGATCCGGATAAGAGATATAGAAATGATTTGAAGAACAAAATAGAAAAAAATTACGATGATTTTTTACTAAATCCAAACTTGAAGAAGTTTTATCCTCTAGTAAAATCTTCGAAATTAAGTATTAACGTGTTCAACTTCATTTTTATGAATTACATGAATGGGTTAAATTATCTTTTAAGAACGTACTCTACTTTTCGAGAATTATATAATTTTAAACTCAATAATAAAAGTTGAATAATTAATAGTGATAGAAAGGATAGGGTGTAAATGAATCCGAAAATAAGTATTATTGTACCGGTATATAAAGTAGAACGATATATTAATAAGTGCGTGGACTCGATTCTATCTCAAACGTTTACTGATTTTGAACTTATTCTTGTTGACGATGGTTCACCGGACCGATGTGGAATCATTTGTGATGAATATGCAAATAAGGACGAACGGGTAAAAGTCATTCATAAACAAAACGGTGGTCAAGCAAGTGCAAGAAATATGGCATTAGACATAGCAAGGGGAGATTATATAGGATTTGTTGATAGTGATGACTGGATTGAACCGGATATGTATGAATTACTATATGCAATTTCGATTGAGAATGATTGTGACATTGTAAATTGTACGGGAATTGTTCATTTTGAGGATAAAACAATCATAAAATCTTCACATCCATTAACGATCCATAACAGAAGCCAAGCGATGAAAGCTATTTTTGAAGGGGAATTATATGATGAGGTCGTTTGGAGCAAATTAATAAAGAGGGAGCTTCTAGAAAATCTTAGATTCCCCGAAGGAATAATGTACGAGGATACAGCCTTTACATATAAACTAATTAATAAGAGTAAAAAAGTAGGCTATATAGGTGAGGCAAAGTATCATTATATTAAACGGGAAAATAGTACGATGGATAGAGCAGTAAAGAATAAGAGTATTGATGCAGTACTAATCTATGATGAAATTTATCAGTTCATCAGTCAAAATTACCCGGAACTAAAACCAATTGTAACACTGAAATTAGCCAATAGCGCGATGGCCATTTTAAGCATCATTTCGCTAGATCCAAATAGCATGCTATATAAGAAAGAATACGATAAAGTTGCAATGATCTTAAATAACTATTTTACAAAAACAATGAAGCTCAAAGAGTTTGTCACTAATATAAAAATATTATTAATTGCAACAAGAATTCACCCAATATTTTATAGGTTAATAATAAACTTCTTATCAAGGAGAAGAAAAGCATGAAAAAACTATTTCAAAAAGGCTACGTTATGGGTTCAAAAGTTAAAAACAGAAGTATTGAACAGGTCACTATTCTATTTAATAGAATAGTTTTTTTATTATCTAGTCAACCGTTAGTTCGAACAACAGATGAAAGTTTAAATTTAATCGTACAAAATAAGTATTCAATCAGTAGATATGGTGATGGGGAATTTAACTTAATGAATGGAAAAAGTTTACGATTTCAGCCATATTCACAGGATTTAAGTAGTCGATTAAAAGAAATCATCAAGAGCAACCAGGAAAATCATGAAGTATTTATCCCAAATATTTTTAATAACGTCGATTGGTGTACTGATCGATCAAGAAACTATTGGATAAAGTACTTAAACTTAAATCGCTATAAAATCTATAAGTTACTACAAATGGACAAAGTTTATTATGATGCGCTAGTCACTCGCCTCTATATAGACTATAAAGATAAGAGTCAAGCCGAATTTAGGTTTAAGACGTTTAAAAAGCTGTGGGATAAAAAAGAAGTCATTATTGTTGAAGGAGAGCAAAGTAGATTAGGAATCGGAAATAACTTGTTTGATAATACAAAATCAATCGAAAGAATACTTTGCCCAGCTACTGATGCTTTTGCAAAATATGACCAAATACTTGAAGAAGTAAAAAAACATGACAATTCAAAATTAGTATTACTTGCACTTGGACCGACAGCCACTGTACTAGCTTACGACCTAGCAAAAATTGGTTATCATGCAGTCGATATTGGTCATATTGATGTTGAATACGAATGGTTTTTAAATAAAGCCTTAGAAAAGGAAGCTTTAAAAAATAAATATGTTAGTGAAGTTCCAGAAGGTACTGATGTTCAAGTGGTGAAAGACAAAAAATACGAAAGCGAAATTATCACTAGAATATCGTAATTCTTAAGTAGGAGGATATGGTATGAATTGTGAAATATCAATAATCGTTCCTGTCTATAAAGTAGAACAGTATTTGAAAAAATGTATTGATTCAATACTTGGTCAAACATTTAAGGACTTCGAATTAATACTTGTAGACGATGGATCTCCAGATCTTTGTGGGAAAATATGTGATGAATATGCAGAGCTAGATAATAGGGTAAAGGTAATTCATAAAGAAAATGGAGGATTATCATCAGCAAGAAATGCAGGGATTAAAATAGCAAAAGGCAAATACATTGCGTTCGTAGATAGTGATGACTTCATCCATTTAAAAATGTATGAAATTTTACATAACTATGCTGAGAAACATTCATCAGATATTGTGATCTGTGATTACTTGGAAGTAGATGAAGATGAGGTAATTGATACAACTAGTTTGAATGAGCAGTTTAATGAAGAAAACTATACGAACATCGAAGCGCTATACGAATTATACACAAACATGGGAGTCCAATTTGTTGTTGTTTGGAATAAATTGTTCAAAAGACACTTATTTGACAATCTAAATTTTGAGGAAAATAAAATCCATGAGGATGAGTTTATTGCACATAGATTACTTTATAACTGTTCAAAGATAACATACCTTCCTATTAAATTGCACTATTACCTACAAAGAACAAATAGTATTACACAGGCTAAATTTAATATTAAACACCTCGACTTTATTAAAGCTTATAAAGAGAGAGTTAATTTTTTTAGGAAGATCGAGCAGTTTGAATTACAAAAGAAAGCGGAATATCGGTATATACCTTTATTTTTTAAATATTATTTTAAAGCAAAAAATGAAGTTCCAAATAGTCATCGCGAATTAAGGAAGTTAAAAGTGGAATTCTTCCTGAGTTTATTTTCATATTTAAATAATCCGCATTTTATAACAAAAGAAAAAATAAGTTGGTTTATTTTTATGATTAACTCGAACTTATTCGATATGTTAGTTCAAAAAAGACTTAGTAATCCTTTATAAGTTGTATGGGTTACTGAGTCTTATTTTATTAAAAGGGTGATCAATTTGAAGTATTCATTAAAAAAATTATTAGTGCTATTTAATAAAAGAGAAAAGAAAAAATTACTATTACTATTTCTTATGATGATCGCTGCAGCGGTATTTGAAACGCTTGGGATAGGGGCAATTTTCCCGTTTGTAGGCATTTTAACTGATCCTGGTGTAATTAAAGAACAAGCAATTTTATCGTTCGTATATAAATTTTTAAACTTCCATTCTATAAATGGATTCATCATTTTTGCAGGAATCGCATTATTAGGAGTCTTTTTTATTAAAAACATTTATTTATTGTTTTTTAACTATTTACAAGTGCGTGTCATTCTTAATCAACAAGTCAAATTATCTAGAAGCTTGTTTAAAGAGTATTTAACGAAACCATATGAATTCCATTTGCAAAGAAACACATCAGAATTACTTCGCAATATTAATTCAGAAGTTACAAAGATCTTTCAAGGCATTATCATATCAGGTTTTCAATTATTAACAGAAATACTTGTTACTTCGTTCATCTTGGTTTTGTTAATTGTTACGGCGCCTATAGCGACAATCATCGCTTCAACATTATTAGGAGGAAGTGTTTTTCTGTTTTTTAGATTCTTTCGTAAAAAAATTAGCCATTTAGGTACCGAACAACAAATAGTAAATGCTGCAATGATTAAATGGGTAAATCAAGGACTAGGAGCTAGTAAAGAGGTTAAAGTATCGGGTAAAGAGGATTTCTTCGTTAATGCCTTTACGAATCAAAGTCAAATAAGCGCAAAAAATAGTCGTCAAATAGGCATGCTAAACCTAGTTCCAAGGTATTTTATTGAAACAATTATGGTAACAATCGTTTTAATTACGATGTTATTTATTGTCATTCAAGGTAGTAATACGACTAGCCTAGTATCAACAATGGCACTATTTGCTATGGCAGCATTTCGTCTAATGCCATCAATCACTCGCATTGTGGGACTAGTAACAACAATTCGTTATTCACAACCGGCATTATCGATTATTCATGAAGATCTGTTTTTAAATAATGATCAACAAATCAATCGAAGTAATCCAGTTGTTGAGAATTTCCCACTACAAGCAACGGATGAAAAAGTTTATACCGACTCAATAAAATTGAATGAAGTCTCTTATCGATATCCTGGTCAAAAGGATTTTTCAGTGAAAGATGTATCCTTAACGATTCCGATTGGTCAGTCTGTTGCGTTTATTGGGGAATCTGGTGCAGGAAAAACAACATTAGCTGATATCATTCTTGGCTTATTTCAACCCGAAAAAGGAGAAATAGTAGTTGATGGAAAAAATTTAAATGAGCAAATGGCTTTATGGAAGCAGAAAATTGGATATATCCCGCAATCGATCTTTTTATCAGACGATACGATTCGAGGCAACATCGCTTTTGGTTTAGAGGAACATCAAATTGATGATAAAGCGGTATGGAGAGCACTAGAACAAGCGCAATTAAAGGAATTTGTCGAGTCGCTACCTGATAAATTAAATACAACAGTCGGAGAACGGGGTGTAAGACTCTCAGGTGGACAACGTCAACGAATTGGAATTGCTAGAGCTTTATATAACAACCCAGAAATAATCTTCATGGATGAGGCAACATCAGCGCTAGATAATGAAACTGAAAAGGAAATTATGAAGGCGATTGATGGTTTAAAAGGTGAGAAAACATTAATTATTATTGCACACCGTTTAACGACAATCGAAAATTGCGACATTGTTTTCAAAATGAATAAAGGTAGACTAGTAGCGGTTGACCATAAGTTAAAGCACTCAGTTATTTAAGATAATCATTTTAGTGAGGATGGGAAATTTATGATAAGGAGAACAGTAGGAAGAATAAAACATAAAGCTGCTAAAGCTTGGTATTGGAACAGATTCTATGCCAAATTAATTAAGGAAATGGAAAAGAAAGCAAAAGCAAATAACGGTCAGATTGAACACCCGTTTAGTAATAAACCTGGTATTGCATTTTCGTTTGATGATAGTTTTAGGGTAGAGCAATGGCATAAATACGGAATGAAAATGTTTGGTTATTATGATGTGAAAGCAACGTTTAATATCAATGCTTTTCATCATTTTGAAGGGAAAAGAGAGCATACTCAAAAAGAAATTGATCTGTTACTCGAGTTACAAGCAAACGGTCATGAAATTGCCCATCATGGTTTAAATCACGAAAACGCAAAATCTTATTCTAGCTTTCATGGCATATCAAGGTGGATTGAAGATGAAATTGAATCTTTATTTCAGTGGATGGAATCGCAAGCTCATTCTAAAACGAAAGAAAAATTTAAAGTACCCGTTACATTTGCATTTCCATTTGCTGAGTACAACGAAAAATTAGTAGACGCCTTAGTTTCTAAATTTTTTAAAATAGTAAGAGGACATTTGCATGATAGCTATTTAACGCCTTTTAATCATACTGGTTTTGCTTCTTCTATTTGCATCGATCGTACATTTTTAACAAATGAAAAATATATAAAAAGAATTCTGAGGGTCGCAAAAAAAACGGGTTGCAACTTAATTTTAATGTGTCATTCAATCTTGCCAGAAGAGGAAAATTGGGAAGATTTTGGGTGGGGAAGTGAATCAATACCCGCAGGAGAATGGAGAACCTCTCCTAAAATGATTGAAGGAATTATTCAAGAAGCTAGAAAACTAGGGATGGAATTTTATACAACAGCGGAACTAGCTGGAGTTGCTACTTTCATCGATAAGAACTTAGAGAATTGTATAAGAAAACAACTTTTGAATCCAAATGAAAAGTGGATCTCTATTTCTGAATTGAAATCAATTAAAGAATTAGATTTAAGTGGGCAAAACATCTCAAATCTAGATGGAATACAATATCTTTCTAATTTAGAAAGGATTAATTTAATTGACAATCAGATAACAGATTTTAGGTTGTTAGAAAAACTAGAAAATTTAAAAGAAATAGAGATAGGGAATGAAAAAGTTTCTTCTAGGACAGGATCATGATTGAAAGAAACGCCAGCCAATTGAAAAATTTCACTAAAGAGGTTGAGGAGACATGACAATAAAGGACATCTTAAAGAGTAATAAGGTCACATTTTTCTTTTATGATCACATTAGGAGATTAAGATATGATTTTATTCCTATGATTCGACCAGTCTATAAACCAATCATTCTATTTAACTTTAAAAAGGTATTAAGGGTAACTCGTATTAATAGAAGAAGCAAATTTGAAAAGTTAAGAAACATAAAGAATAAGCATTTAGGTGAAAGGTGTTTTATTGTCGCAACAGGTCCGAGTTTAAAAATTGAGGATTTAGATAAATTACATGGTGAGATTACGTTCAGTATGAATTCCATCTGTCTTGCCTTTGACGAAACAGACTGGAGACCAACATATTACGGTATCCAAGATATTGGTAACTATTTGGAATTTGAAGAATGCATTAAAAACTTGGATTTAGAATGCAAATTCATCGGTGAGCCTATTTTAAAGCATACAAATGTACCAAATGAATTTTATATTTACCCAATGAATATGCTTAATCATTATTGGATGCATAAAGAATATAATACAAAGTTTAGTGATGATGCATTTGCAGTTGTATACGATGGCTATACAATTACTTATTCGCTGATTCAAATAGCAGTTTATATGGGATTTAAAGAAATTTATTTACTTGGAACGGATTGTAATTACTCGAGTGATTTGAATCATCACTTTAAAAATTACAGCTACTTTGATCCGTCTTATTCCGTTGCAGGATTAAAAATGATTCATGCATTCAAAGTAGCAAAGGAATATGCGGATTCAAATAACATTAAAATTTATAATGCTACTAGAGGAGGAATGCTAGAAGTATTTGAAAGAGTGGATCTTGATACAGTAGTAGGAAAAGTGAACAAAGATGAAAACTTATATTCGTTAACTTAATGGATATTAGTAATGTAGATCGTATCAAAAAAAGAATAATTGACACATTTTTAAAAAGATGATAATTTTTGAGGTAAGACGTTCATTATTAAGAATATTTTGAACAGTTTATTTTCAATCTCCTTATTTAAATGATCGTGTCTGTTCAATATAATGAACAGAACCTTTCATAACCTTAAAATAGTCGTCATATCAAAGAAGGGGTGCTAAATGGAGGAGTGGACCTATATTTATTTAGATAATTTCCTATATAGCTCACTTTATATTAATTTAGATCAAGGTTTAGTAAGTCTTATGTATTTTCTCTATTTTTATGGTAAACCATTTGGATTTCTTGAGAGGAAAACAAATCGTCATTTTATGAATCGTTTCCTACCATTTGTTAGACTCATGCGAGTTTTACAATTTACTTATGTATTTTATCGAAAGAAGAAAATATATAAAAAGTCTAACAGCTCTTTTCCAATCCTGTCTTCATCTCATTACGGGAATTGTTTAATTTTAGTAGGTGATGGTGAGCATAAAATTGTCAATTTTAAAAAGAAGAATGTAACAACTGTTTTCCCACACTATTTTTCAACTTCCGAGATGAATGATCGAATAAATAAGCTAAGAGATGCACAAAGTTGTCATTTATCTCCTAAATTGCTTGATTCGGATCTTCACAAAAGATTCATGAAGGAAAGTTATTTGAATTTAAAACCTGCATCTTGGGAATCAAACGACCTAAAAGATTTTTATCTCGATATTCTACCTATATTAAAAGAGATTTTAGTAAGTAAAGAACATCAAGTGATTACACTAAGACAACATAGAAAGAGTGTTATAAAAAGAATAGAATTGTTGTTAAATCCTTTTATACTAGAAGATTCTAAATCTATTCATAGCATAAAAGTGATTATGGAGTTTATTTCGAATATACATCAAGAGCTTCAAAAAGAATGCCCAAAAGTAGAAATTCTTTTAGGATTTACACACGGAGATTTTTGGGAAGGAAATATTCTTAAGAATAAAAAAATAACAAAGGTAATCGATTGGAATACTTTAGGAACTAGAAGTTCTTTTTTTGATTTTTACTTTATTACGTTTGATAAGATTTCCAAATTGAAGGAGCCAGACTTCAGTTTATTGACGAAAGAAATCGAAATCGCATTTAAAACATTTACAAATCGTTATTTAGAAGAAGATTACGTAAACGCTAGGATGGCAGAAGAAATGGTAAAACAGTCAGACATATATAGACAGATATTTTACTTAGAATTCATTCTTCAAAGATTAAAGGAAAATCCTTTGAGAGAACAGAAGTATTTAGAGTATCTCGTAAATCGAATTAACTTCTTTCAAAAGTTTGAAAGAAATAAGAGTGAATTAGAGCATGTTGACCATTTAGTTGGAAAAGTACAATAAAATTTTTTGTAGTGTTGTTCTTTAAAACGAACAATTAGTTGGATATCTTGTTCGCTAAAATAGATTGGAGGAATAAGTAGTATGAAAATAATCGGTGTCATCCCAGCTAGATATAATTCGTCAAGATTTCCAGGTAAACCACTAGCAGATATTAGCGGAAAACCAATGATCTGGTGGGTTCATGATCAACTAAAAAGAATAGAGGAATTAAGTGAAGTATTTGTAGCGACTGATGATCTACGAATACAAGAGGTTTGTGAGAACTATGGTATAAAAACGATTATGACATCGGATCAACATAAAACACACCTGGACAGACTGTATGAAGTTTCTACAAAGATTGATGCTGATTTTTATATTAACGTAAATGGTGATGAGCCATTAATTGAGCCAGAAGCTATTAGAAGGATATTACCTGTTGCTATTGATCCAAATTCTACTTATGTATCAAACCTAATGACTGAATTAAAGAATCCATTAGAAGCGGTTGATTTTTCAAAAATCAAAATTGCAACCGATGTGTATGGTTACGGATTATATTTGGCGAGAAGTCCAATTCCATATCCAAAAGGTACATATGATTTTTATTTTAAAAAATTCGTAGGTGTGCAGTGTTTTACGAAAAGTGCACTTGAGTTTTGTTATGCTGCTCCAAGAGGACCTTTAGAAGCGGCTGAAGACATTGATGAATTTAGATTTTTAGAAAATGGACAGAAAATAAAGTTTATCGAAGCAAATGTCATGACACTATCAGTAGATACTCCAAAAGATTTAGAAAAAGTTAGAGAGATCATAAAAAATCGTGTAGAAAGTGTGGTATTAGAGTGAACAATATAAAACTGCTCGACTGTACTTTACGTGACGGTGGTTATATTAATAACTGGAATTTTGGAGAAAGAACGATAAAAAAAATAATTGAAAAGTTAGCACAATCCAACATTGATATTATAGAATGTGGATTTATTAGAGAGGTAGATTACGATAACGATACATCGATCTTTAACGAGGTTGAGAAGATAAAAGAATTGATTGAGCCAAAGAACAAAAATATTACGTATGTCGCTATGATTGATCAACCATTTATCTCAATCGACAAGATTAAAGAGTACGATGGAACTTCAATTGATGGAATACGTTTAACATTTCACGATAATGCGAAGGAAATTGCTGAAGCATTAGAATATGGAAAAAGGTTAATCGAAAAAGGATACAAAGTTTTTATCCAACCAGTTGGTACGACTAGTTATACCGATGCAAGTCTAATCGCTTTAATTGAAAAAGTAAATGAATTAAAACCATATGCATTTTATCTAGTTGATACACTTGGGATTATGTATAAAAACAATCTCCTAAGAATGTATCATCTCCTAGACCACAATCTCGATAAATCAATTAGCATCGGATTTCATTCTCATAATAATTTACAATTATCCTTTTCAAACGCGCAAGAATTACTAATGCTACACACTAAAAGAAATATCATTATTGATTCTTCGGTTTTTGGAATGGGAAGAGGAGCAGGAAATTTATGTACAGAGTTAATAACTGGGTACATCAATGAGAATATAGAAGAAAAATATAAAATTGTCCCGTTATTAGAAATTGTCGATGAGCAGTTAAGTAGATTTCTTAACGAACCTAAATGGGGGTATTCCGTACCTTATTTCATCGCAGCGGTTAATAACTGTCATCCGAACTATGCTTCGTACTTAATGAATAAACAAACGATATCCGTTAAGTCAATCAACACAATCTTAAAACAAATCCCAAGTAAAAAGCGCGACATTTACGATGAAAATTACATTGAAGATTTATATATTAACCATCAAATGCAATTGGTTGATGATATGGAAGCTTTGATGAGGTTAAGAAAACTGATCGCAAATAAAAAGGTACTGATCGTCGCACCGGGTAAATCGATTGAAAAAGAATTTGAGAATATTGGAGCATTTATATGTGACAAAGATCCTTTTGTAATTAGTGTGAACTTTATTCCGAGTGTTTTTAAATGTGATGCTGTTTTTATTAGTAATAATAAACGATTTAAAAACATAGCTGACGCGATAAATGATATACCACCCACGACTTCTATCATAACAACATCGAATATACCAAACGAAGAAATGAATTCCTCATTCGTTATTAATTATTCTGATTTACTACTAGATAATCCGATCATTTCAGATAATGCTGGATTAATGTCGATTAATTTACTAAACCGTTTATCAATTGAGAATGTGTATCTCGCTGGATTTGATGGTTTCAGCTTAAATAAGACTAAAAACTATTATTCAACTGAATTAATTAATCATATTGAAATGGCAGAGCTTGTAAAAAAAAATGAAGGAATTGAAAAGCATTTGAATTTCTTAAAAAAGAGCATGAACATTCATTTTATAACGTCGACTATATACAGTGACGTTCATTTGTATAGCAGGACACATTAATTGGAGGAAATATGAAATATTCTACAGTTATTTTTGACTTAGATGGAACAGTACTAGATACAGCCGAAGGGATTATGATTGGTGCAAACTACACTGCAATTCAAATGGGAGTACCAGAATTAACAGTAGAACAGCAAAGAAGTTTCATTGGTCCACCACCTTTAAAATCGTTTATGAGGGAATGTGGTTTTACAGAAGATGTAGCAAGAGAAGCAGTAAAAATCTACAGAAACAGATACAAAGAAAAAGGTAAATTTGAAGCTAAGCACTATCAAAATATAAAAGAGCTACTAGCTGCTTTAAAAGAGAAAAATTGTACAACAGCGGTTGCTACACTAAAAAGAGACGATTTAGCTAAAGAGATTTTGGAAAATTTTGAACTAAAACCGTATTTTGATTCGATTAATGGAGTCGATGATGCAGATACGCTTAGTAAATCAGATCTCATCTTAATGTGTTTAAAAGAACTAGGGCAGAGTGATTTGTCTAAAGTAGTATTAATAGGAGATAGTATCCACGATGCTACAGGTGCTGAGAAAGTAGGAATTGATTTTATTGCTGTAACTTATGGTTACGGTTTTGAAAATAAAATCGAAGCGAGTAAATGTAAACACGTTAGTATAGCTGAAAATGTTGAAGACCTATTTAAATTCTTTGAAATAAAGGAGACGGTTAAGTAGTGATAACTGTCCCTATTTTTTCTATATAAAGAGCAATGGAGAGATCGCTTTGAGGATTAAAAACATCATGGTAGTTGTAGGATTGATTATTTTGATAGGAGCGCTTGTAGTCTATACAATCCGGGACAACAACCATCTAACTATCGCAAAACAAGATATCATAATAGACCATTTACCAAAAGAATTCGATGGGTATAAAATTCTTCAAATCACAGATTTACACGGTAAAGAGTTTGGTAAAAATCAAAGTCAATTACTTAAATCGATTAATTCGATTGATTACGATGCCATTGTTTTCACTGGAGATATGGTTCTGAAAGGTGAAAGTAATAGTAGTAAGCCTTTTTATCAATTATTAAAAGGAATACGGAATAAAAAGACCGCTATTTATATACCTGGGAATGAAGATCCTGAGGCATATCAGCTAACTTCAAGTGGAGTTTTAGTAAAAAGTGGATTTGTGAAGGGAATCGAAAAAAGTGGTGTTAAATTCTTAGAATCTGTTTATTCGGTTAGGAAAAACAACGCCTCTATTAACTTTGTTGATTTTGAGACATCGATTCTGAACCCATCTGAAAGTGAAAAACAAACGAGTGGAATCTACTTACCAGAATATGCTCAAACAAAGCAGTACATTGAACACCGTAAAATATTATTGAAAGAGATGGCCAGTATTGACCATTTAAAGAAACGTGATGTTTTAATTGCACTTAACCATTATCCAGTTGTTGATGCAAGAATAGACACACTTTTAAATGATTCAAGTTTGAAGTTTAAAGATCGAAAATATGATTTAATTCTCGCGGGACATTATCACGGCGGCCAAATCCGTTTGCCATTGATCGGAGCGTTATTTGTACCAGAAGCATGGTATAAACGAAATGGTCTATTTCCACCTCAAAATCGTGTGAAAGGGCTATGGAAATACAAACAGATAAAGCAATATGTCAGTACAGGTCTAGGAAGCAGTAATTTTGTTCCGTTTTTAAAGTTTCGATTCGATAATCCACCAGAGTTGAATGTGTTAACGTTGAAACAAAAAAATAAATGAAAGTAAATCCGTAAAAATTGTCTCTCGGTTAAACATTTAATGATTACTATTTTTATTAAAAGGAGCTATTCCTGTGAGCTGGAAAATATTATTGTTACGCATTGGTTTAGTTGTGTTGGGTTTAGTTGTAATAGTTGGAGGAACTGGGTTTTATATTTACCATGATGTAGTACAAACGACAAGTACGATTTATCATCCAATTAAAACGACTAAGAAAAGAGAAGAGCCAGTAAGTGTTCAAGGAAAAGACCCATTCTCTGTTCTATTGCTAGGTGTAGACAAACGACCAGGCGATAAAGGGCGCTCGGATTCATTAATGGTAGTAACAGTCAATCCGACTAAACATACAACAAAAATTATTAGTATTCCGCGGGATACCCGAACAGAAATAGTAGGGAAAAACACGACTGATAAAATTAATCATGCATTTGCCTTTGGTGGCGTTCAAATGACTGTTAACACTGTTGAAAAATTCTTAAATATACCGATTGACTACTATTTAGAAGTAAATATGGAAGGGTTTCAAGACATAGTGGATGCGATTGGTGGAGTAGAAGTGAATAACTCACTAGACTTTACGAATGATGGTTTTCATTTTAAAAAAGGATTATTGTTTTTAAATGGTAAACAGGCACTGAGCTTTTCTCGTATGCGCTATGAAGATCCACAAGGTGACTTTGGACGAGAAGCTAGGCAGCGTCAAATTATTCAAGAAGTCATTAATAAAGGGACAAAAATTCAAAGTTTAGTTAGTTACAAAGAGATATTAAAGTCAATTAGTAAAAATTTAGAAACGAACTTTACGATCCAGGAAATGTTTGATATTCAGAAAGATTACCGTAGTGCGACGGAAAATTTAGATCAACAGCAATTACAAGGAAGCGGAAAAATGATTAATGGGATCTATTACTATTTAGTGCCAGAACAAAATCGTTTAGCACTTTCAAATGAATTAAGAGAACAATTAGGGTTAGCACAGTAATCCCCATTTAGACCAATCCTCTAGTAGACTCAAAAAAACACCTATACTGTTTTATAGTTGAACTATATTACAGTATAGGTGTTTTTTTATTTGGACTTTTGCTGGAAAGAGAAAAATCCTCAAATTAAGAAATTTCACCCTTAATTTGAAGATTTATTTTCCTTGCTTATACTTATTAAATTCAATAAACTTTAGTAATTCTTCTTTAGCAATACCTGAATTAATTGCTTCTTGAAGGATGTTCATCCATTCAGAATCAATAGCTTTCGTGGGATCACTGTCTTCTTTTAGGAGGCTTTCTGCCGTCGTGTTAAAGACTCCTGCAATTTTTTCCAATACTTGAATTGAAGGATTGCTCTGTAAATTTCGTTCAATTGAGCTGATGTAAGATTTTGCAATACCTGCACGTTCTGCAAGTTCCGTAAGTGACATGCCATGTTGTAAACGTAGTTTTTTTATGCGTTCTCCTATCATATAAGCTACTCCATATCTTTTTGACTATTACAAAAAGTATATCATAGTCTTGAGCAATTCTCCTAGTTTTGACATGAATCTTTAACGGAATTGTAAAGAAATGATCGTACTTCTTCAGGACTAATCCCTACTTCGATACATTCTAATAGTAAGTCGATCCAGTTTAACTCAGTAGAATCTTTTTCTAAGTCTGCCTGCATGGATAATAGCCTCCCAAAAATTAAGGTATATCATACCTAGGTAACCCTGCTATCTTTGTTCTTAAACTGGTTAAAAACTGTACTATCACCATATTTTTGAACGTAAGACCAGTGGCTTTGCGTCCCAATCTCTCAATTGGTTTGCCTTTTTCTAGAGAGTGTTTAATTGATCCGTTTAAATTTATAAAGTAATTATATAATGAACAAAGTTCGTAGTTTGTAGGAATTTGTAGCTATCACTACTAGAACGGTAATGTTTCAGAATTATTAAAAACATTAGATAAATCAAAGGTTTTTTTTACAATTGAAATAATCACTAAAAAATTTATTGAAAATACTTTTCGACAATGGCAGAAAATTTGCTCGAAATTAGAAAAATTAGTGAAATAGTAGTAAGTTTTATACAGAACATATTATTTGTGAAATGATATTATTAGACTATTGTAAAAAGAAAGAAAATTTTTAAAAAGGTGCCGATATAATAATTAAATACTAGTAGATTAAAATTACCAGGTAAAAAGTTCTAGTTAATAGGGAGGAAAATATGAGTGATTCACTGATTATAACGAAACTACTTAATAGCGCAATTCAATCAATAAAAACAGTCGTTCCACTAGGTTTTACTTTAGGTCAACCTAAGATGCTAAAGGGAAATATTGTTGAAGGTCATTTAGGGGTTTTAGTTGGCATGACAGGAAATTGTAAAGGTCAAACTGTTTTAAAAGGATCATCTAGTACTTTTAGCCAGCTTGCCCAATCTATGTTTGGAATGCCAGTAGAAAATGAGATATTAATTTCATTTACTGGTGAGTTAGGAAATATGATTGCGGGGAACTTAACTACATTTGCTGCTGAACAAGGCATCGAAATGGATATTACGCCTCCGACAGTATGGGAAGGAAATACGACTCTTCACAACTTTAAAGCACCAGTTGAATTAACGATGAATTTTGATGGAATAGGCGAGATGTCTTTAATTATCTCGATTGCTTAATATAAACAGATAATAGAGTAATCAAATAGATGATTACTAAAAAATCTTGTTTAAATAATTTGAGTGATGTTTATTTCCACTACAGGATTCTCACTTTCCATGGGGCGAAACCTGAGCCTCCTCGGCAAGCCTGCGGGGTCTTTAGCCTTTCCGCATTTCCCATAGGAGTCGAGCATCCTTTCGTTGGAATCAACTTATTCTTCAAAAAAAGTATTCATGAAAAAAATTTAAACATCCTTTACTTATAACAAATTATGAATCATAAAAACAAAATTTTTAACTTAATGACCTTTTATCATCTTGAACAATATATAATTCAACAATCTGAATAGAGTAATCAACTAGATGATTACTCTATATTTTGTGAGTTTTATTTTATTTTAATTCTCTTAATCTCTTTAATGCATAGCGATAGCTTGAGCGTACACTAGATTCATTCATTTTTAGCTTTTTTGCGATTTGAGAAAATTCTCGATGATAATAAAAGCGTTCGACTAGAATTTGTTTCTGAAGTGGGGATATGCCCTTAAGCAGGATCATAAAATCTTCCAACAGAAAGACTTCATCACAATAGACAGCTTCTTCTAATTGTTGATCAATCAATACATTTCTATCATCGTATTTAACCGTTTTGGATAATTCATTGAGTAAGTGTCCTCTAACGGTCAGAAATGCATAATTAGAGAAGCTTCCTTTTTCACTTTCATAATGCTGATAAGCCATCCATAAAGCGATTTGTCCAACTTGATAATACTCCTCATAATTTTTGTAGATTTGGAGCTTTTTCATAATTGTTTTAATCATACGTGCGTATTGATTTACACAATCTTCAAATGTATCAGGCTTTGTTTTCCCTGAAAAAAATTCGTATTTTACATGCTCTCCATTACACATTTTTTTGCCTTTCATAAGGCATGCCTTTTTCGTTTATTCCGCGGTGGAATAACTATATTGAAATAATGGGAAAAACGCATTATTCAAAAGCTTAAGATAAGTACATAATGTGAACGAGAAAATGAAGTATTGATACGAAAACATCAAGTTTAGGTAAATTTATTTAAAGTAACTTCATGTATTAATACATTTTGAAAGGTAAATTTTACTAAAATACTAGTTTTGTGGTCATAGAAGTTTCAAAAATATGGAAAGAAAACTCTGATATAATCGGTTATGTATAAATTCTTCAGGGAGGCACATATGTCAAAATTAGATTATGTAATTTCATATGAAACAATGATGATTGAAACTGCAGACCACCCAGAGTATTCAACAAAAATTATCGATAAAAACAAAGGCATCATCTATTCAAAAAGGCCGGCAAAAACGCTAATAAAAGAATCAGCACTCTACCATAATCAATCAATAAAAGGTCACATTGAAGTCGTAAAAAGCAAATACCCAAGTATGAAAAAGATTCCGCTTATGATTAACTCCACATTATCAATTATTATGATTCCTACATCTTCACAAAGTAACAACACATGTAAATGGCTAAACTTTATCCAAATTAACAAGTATTTAAAAGAAAAAAAGCAAACGAAAATACAATTTCGGAATGGAGAAGAAACGATTCTTCCGATTTCTTACTATATATTTGATAAACAAATGAGCAAAGCAACGAAGATTATTAGTATGTATTTAAGTCAGAAGGTTGAATATAAATTGAAGTCAGAGGAAGAGAGACTAAAGATGATTAAGGAGTTATTGGAAGAGTATATTGAGGAAGAGAAGAATAGAGAGAGAAAATTTAAAACTTAAAATAGATAACCTGTTGATTTCCACTGCAGTATACTCGCTTTCCATGGGGCGTGAGCTGAGCTTCCTTCCGTTCCAATCTGTTTCGTTTTATAAAAACATATTCTTAAAAGAACATCTTTAGCAACTTCACAATAATTACTACTTTAGATAAATAAACTTATACATAAAAAGCTAGAGAATGATTATTCTCTAGCTTTTCTTTGTTTAAACCATTTCTTGGTTCGGTATTTTTACGCTCCAACGATCGAATGCTGGAATTTGCACTAGTTCTTTCGGGAAGATGAATGTCCATGGTTTGCTTGTGTTTGCTTGAATTAATAACGGTGGTAATGTAAAAGAACCACGCGCAATTGTTTCACCATTTTCATTTAATAGTTCTAGTGGCAATACTTCAAGATTTACTGCTTGTTTCGATCCGTTACGAACAAGTAGCGTTGCTGCTAGCGTACCATCTTCGTTTGAGTTTGCTCCTAATGGGTGTATACTTACTTCATTTTCACCTAATTTAGGTAACGTATTTACTAGATTACTTAGTTCTACTATTTGTTCTTCAGAAAGACGACCTTCCCATGTTGGATCTATATCTAATCGATGTACATTTTTTGATAAATCAAATGCTAGTTGGAAGCCTTGGGTTGGTAAGTCTTCTTTGAGTAAAAACTCGTGTTCAAATACGAAACGCCATGGGCGACTACTACATGCAGGTAGTTCGCCAAGTTCTTCCAAACTAAATGCTTTTTTAGCTAAAAGCTCATTTTCTTCACTAATAAGTAATAACACTGCATCTTGTAAACGAACTGATTTAGGTAAACTGTTTCGAACAAATGCTGAAACGGTTGCTCCTTCTTCATTTACTTCAAGGTCAATTGCAGATAATGACAATTGATTTGGTTTTAAAGGAGGAAGCTCATTGTTTAAAAACTGATAAACATAGCGGCTTTCATCTTCAATATACATTAGTGGATGAAATGAAATTTTTGGATGAATTTCGCTTTCCTCATTTTCTTCAACTTGTTCGGCTTGTTCAGTAGTTGGTTGCTGCAATAAGTCATTCGATGAAACTGTTGAATCTTTACCTTTTTGTAAAAAACGCTTAATCGATGATAACATGTTGTTCTTCTACCCCCTGTGGACAAGATAATTCTTGGAATGTTGAAGCAAGACTTGCTGCTATATCTTGTTGAATTGATTGATAAGTATGTTCGAACAATTTAAATCCATCAAATTCATATAAACGAATCGGATCTTCTTGCTGATACTGTCTTAAATGAATCCCTTCAATTAATTGCTGTAAGTGCTCTAAATGTTCAGTCCAATACAGATCAACTGTACTTAGTGCTGAATATTTCATGATACTAATTAATTCGGTCTTTTTCTCATCTTCCAAGTTGTTTAGTAGACCTTTATAAACTGAAAGTGCTTCTTTTACGGTATTCCAAATTTCTTCTTCATTATCGAAATGTTCAACATCAATTCGAAGTGGTGGAATTAGCTGTTCTAAAGCAGTTTTTCCTTCTGATTGAATCCATTCTTCAGGAACACTATTTTCAGGATAATATTGTTTTAATAATTTCTCGATAATTTCTTCTACATGCAAGATAAACCATTCTATATTTACTTCGCTTAATAATAAGTTATTTCGCAATTCGTACATTACATGACGATGCTCATTTGCAACGCCGTCCAATTTAAGTTGCCATTCACGAATTGAATACTGATTACCCTCGCAAAGTTTCTGTGTATTTGTTACAAATTCTTGAACGGATGAATTTAACACTTTTCCAGATTGATCCACTTGAAGGTTTTTCATTAATTTCTCAAGTTTTTCTGGGTTATAACGGACAAATAACTCATCTTCTAATGATAAATAGAACTGAGATGAACCCGCGTCTCCTTGTCGTCCAGCACGTCCTCTTAACTGTAGATCAATACGCTCACTTTCATGGCGCTCAGTTCCGATCACGTGAAGACCACCTAATTCAGATACGCCTTCACCTAATAAAATGTCGGTTCCTCGTCCTGCCATATTTGTCGAAATGGTGATCATCCCTTTTTGGCCCGCGATTGCAATCATTTCTGCTTCTTTTTCAACGTGCTTTGCATTTAAAAGCTGGAAGCTTAACGATTCTTTTTCCAATAATTCAGCTACAACCTCAGACTGACGAATTGAAGTTGTTCCAATTAAAATTGGTTGTCCTTTTTCATGTCGTATTTTTACGTCTGCTAAAACTGCTTGAAGCTTTTGCTCTGTTTTTTCAAAGACAACATCTTCATGGTCAATACGAATAACTGGTTTATTTGTAGGAATTCGAATAACTTCCATGTTATAAACTTGTAAAAATTCTTTTTCTTCCGTTTTTCCTGTTCCTGTCATACCAGAAAGAATTGGATACATACGGAAATAATTTTGAATTGTGACAGATGCAACCGTGTGATTTTCTTCTGTTGATTTTAAACCTTCTTTTGCTTCAATTGCTTGATGTAGTCCATTACTTAGTGAACGACCTTCCATAATTCGACCTGTAAATAAGTCAATTAATTGAATCTCGCCTTCATGAACAATGTAATCAACATCGCGTTGGAATAATACCTCAGCGCGTAAAGCATTATGTACATAATGGAAAAGCGTTGTATGTTCTAAATCGAATAAATTTTCAATTGAAAATGCTTGTTCAATCTTTGAAATTCCTTCTTCCGTTAAAGCGATTGCCTTAGATTCTTCATCATATAAGTAATCTGCCTCTTTTTTAAAAGTTCGAATAAAACGTGCACATAGTAAATATAAATGTGATTGTGCTGATTTTTTACCTGCAATAATTAATGGTGTCTTAGCTTCGTCAATTAAAACAGAATCAATTTCATCAATAATCGAATAATGATATGGACGTTGAACTTGTTCGCTAGGAGTAGTCACCATATTGTCACGTAAATAGTCAAAACCAAATTCAGTTCCGATTCCATACGTTATGTCAGAGTTGTATGCGGCTTTCTTTTCTTCTATAGAAAGATCTGGAATGTTTAAGCCGACAGTAAGACCTAAAAACTGATGGATTTGGCCAATTTGCTCAGCATCGCGTCGAGCTAAATACTCATTAACCGTAATAATATGTACACCTTTTCCTTCAAGTGCACGAGTAAATGCAGGTAATGAAGAAACTAATGTTTTCCCTTCACCTGTTGGCATTTCAGCAATATTTCCATCTAATAACGTAAGTCCGCCAATTAATTGAACATCATAATGGCGCATGCCAAGTACACGTTTCGCTGCTTCACGTACTAATGCAAACGCGTCAATTTTTATTTCTTCAATTGTTAATTCATTATTAGAAAATTTTTGCTTCCATGTATGAGTATACTCTCGCAATGTTTCATCTGTTTGATTTTCATAGAATGATTCTTTTTCGTTTATCTCTAAAACTATTTTTTCATATTCCTTTAATTTTCGATTGCTAATCATTTTTTGCAATGACTGTATCAAGGGTGTTCCCTCCTAAGATGGTAATCTATCATTTCTTTCTTTAAATGTACCATAAGTTATGTATAACTCGAACTATTAAAAGTGTGAATTAATCGAAAAGAGTGAAAAACGGAACTGTTTACACAAATACTTTTCGACAAAAGTAGGATAATTGGCTTATATTTTAGAATTTAATAAAAAAAGTTAAAAATAAGCTATAAATTTGTCATATTTGTGACGAAGAAATAGGTGTACGACAAGCAGATGTAATATATCTGAAAAGTTTGTAATTAAAAAATTATAAAAAGATTTAAAATTTTTGTACAAATTTTGACGCTCTTGTTGTATACTAGCGATGTTAACCATTTAGAAAAATTTGTCAAAAATTACAACTTTTGTAAATTAAACATCCTGGAAGATAGAGATATTTTCCTAATTTGAGTTAATACCTAGAGTAGGAGAATGCATCTTTTATTCTAGTAAAATACTACATAAGATCTCAGGGAGGAACACTAGAATGGCATTTAACAAAAACAAAAAAATCGTTACTACTGCACTTACTGCTGCAATGGTAGCGTCTGCGGTATCTCCAGTAGCTGCTGCTGCTGCAAAATTAACACCAGCTCAAACTGCTTCAAACGCAGTAAAAGCTTACAACAACTTCAAAGTTACAACTAAGGATGAATTTAAGAAATCTGAAGCTCTTAAAAAGACTGCTCAATCTGCAGTTGCAAAATTAACAAGTAAAAAAGATGCTTCAACAAAAAAATCTTTAACAACTACAATTAATAACAAATATAAAGCAAACAGCGCTGTAGTAGCTAACATCACTAAAGCAGAAACTGCTGTAGCTACTTACGTAAATACTAAAGTAGTTAAAGTAACTGATTTTGCTGGAAGTGAAAAGAAAAAAGTGGCTGCACAAAATGCGGTTAAACTTTTAGTGAACACAGGTTTAAAAAATACTTTAAATGGTAAAATCACAGCTAAATACAATGAATTAAATACTTATTATAAAAATGAAGTAGCTGCTGAGGCTAATGTAGAAAAAGGATTAAAAGCAATCGAGGCTTTCCAACCTACAGCTAACACAACTCAAGCTGAAGTTGATAACTTATTTAAAGATGCTCCAACATTATTAGCTGCAGTAAAAGATCCTGCTAAAAAGGATGAATTTACTAAACGCGGTTTAGCTCTTAAATCTCAAATTGAACAAAAAATTAAAGATTTAAAATTTAAAGCAGAAACAAAAGTAGCTAATGTAAGTGCAATTAACTCAACTGATGCTACAGTAAAAGTAACTTTTGAAAACGCAGTTGACGGAGCAAAACTTACTGGCAAGAAAATCACTTTAAAAGGATCTCAAACTTTAACAGCTACTTTCGTAAAAGTTGATGGAAATGTTGCAACGTTTAAAGTAGATCAAGATATTTTAAATAAAGCTGCTTACAACGGCGATTACACAGTATCAATTGACTGGGCTACTGCTGATGCAGGTTTAAAAACAACTTATAGTGCAATTGTTGCTGGTACATTTGTAGAAGGTTTCGTAGTTAGTGGTACACCTGCAGTTGCAGTTGCAAACGCAACAGTAACAGCTGGAGGAAATTCAGTTAAAACTGACGCATACGGATACTACCGCATTCCAGTTAATGCTGGTGAAGTTTCAGTAAAAGTAGAAAATGGTGCTGACTACTTTATTAAAACAGCAAAAGCGGACGTTCAACGTAATTTCTCTACTGTAGTAAACACTGCGATTAACAAAATTGTAGTATCGGAATTAGCGATTGATGGTCATGCTGTAGATGCAGCTACAGGTACAAATGAAGCTGGCGTAAAAGCTGATTTACAAAAGAAAGTTAACGGCAAATGGGTAACAATCTCTACTGCTACTACAGATTCAACAGGTTCTTATTCTTTCGGTAACACGGGTTCAAGTTTAACTGATACTGCTGATGTAACAGGTCCTGTTCAAAAACTTGCTACTGATGAAATTACTTTTAATTCAGAATTACAAGTAGTTCTTTCTAAAGCTTTATCTTCTACAAATTTATCTGATGTATATGAGACTAAAACTGTTGCTGTGAATTTATCTAAAGAACAATCTCATACAGCTCAATTAACAGAATTACGTCCAATCAAGAAAATTGAAGAAATCAAATTAGGCGTAAAATGGAACGACCCAACAGGTACTGACAATGATGCAGATTTCACAACTACTACTGGACTTAAAGCAAAATTAGTAGGTACAGATGGTGTAACTGAAATCGTTGCAGAAAAAACATTTGCAACTAGCAATGCAGTAAAAGCATCTGGCGAAAAAGAGTTAACTAACAAAATTAGTCTAGTAGATGCTACTGAAAAATTCTTTGCTGAAGGTGGAAACGCTGTTATCCCAACATTACCAACAGGTACTTACTACCTTGTTCTTAATGATGGTGTAAATGCAAAGACTATCGTTCCTGTAAGTGTAACTGAGGGACAAAATCTAACTGTTGATGGTGTAATTGAAAAAGAACGTACTTTAAAAACAACAACTAAATACGGATCATTCAAATACAATGAATCAGTTGCTACTCAATCTGGTACATTAAAAGTTAATGCTGACTCAAATGCGTCTAAACCAGTAGCAGCTTCAAGTACTGAAGTAACAGCTACAGTTACAGCTTACAAAGTTGTTAATGGTGTAGATGTGAAAGTTGATTCTGTTAATGATAAATTTACTATTGATGCTACTACAAAAGCTATCCAACTTTCTAAAGATTTAACTAAATTACCAACAGGTAATTATAAAATTGTAGTTGAAAGTGACTACATTAAAGGTGGAAAAGTTGAAGGTACTGCAACAGTTAGTGACAATGCTGTAAGCACGAAAGATCTTAACGTTGAAGCAGCGAGTACTTTAACAGTTGATCTTAAAGATGAAAAAGGAAATTCAGTTGCTACAACTGCGTTAGCTACAGCTGATTTATTAGATGAAAATGGTAATGTTATTTCTACTCAAAAAGATTTAGCAGTTACTGCAGGAAGTATTAAACTTACTGGTTTAGTTGCTGGCGTTCAAAAAGTACGTGTAACATTAGCTGGTTATGAAACAAACACTAGTGATGCTATCAAAGTTTACGATATTCAAGATCAAAAAGGTTCACTTACTCTAAAATCAATCAAAGCACCTACATTATCTGGTTATGTTAAAACTGCAGATGATTTCGTAAACGTTGCAGATGGTAAAGCTACTGTAATGGTATATGACGAAAAAGGTATGCCAGTAACATACTATGACGTTGAAGGTGGAAACTATTCATTTACAAGTGGATTAGTAGCAGGGAAAACTTATACATTTGTTGTGCGTGGTGAAGGAATTGAAACTGCAACTGCTACTGTAACAGTTAAAGCAGGGGCTAACGATCCTATAAACTTTAAAGTTGTTAAAGGTGCAAAAGGTCAATCACGTTACGTTGCAACTGACTCAATGTTTAATGTCCTAGATGCAAATAAAGTGAAATTTACTGCAACTGACAACAAATTCGCTTCTGACTATCAAGGTTTCAAGCAATATACAACAAGTTCACCTACAGTATTAGTTGCAGCTTTAGGACATGATGCAACTGGTGATGGAGGTAGTGCGGTAAAAGCTCCAAACTATTACGGTACGTTTGATTTCACTCAACAAACTGACAAAAAAGTTTGGACTACTGCAACAGCTTTACCAACAGGTGATTACAAAGTATTAATTACAGAAGGTAACGCTACTCCTGTAGTTTATAAAGATTTTGCAACAACATTCACAATTAAAGATATCAATGCTAATTTCGACGGTCCAGCGATTCAAGTTCAACTTGTATCTGGTGCTTTAACAAGTACTATTTCTGGTACAGTTAATGCTGATTCAGTTGCTGATTATGTTGTTGTATTTGATAACAATGGTAAGATTGTTGCAAAAACTGCTGATATTGCTGCGGGAACAGGAACATTCTCTGTAGCAGTACAAAATAATGCTACTTACACAGTTGCATACTATGCAAATGGTAAGTTTGTAACATCTAAAGTAGTAACTGTTCAAGATTACAACGTAACAGGTGTAACTTTAACAGCAGATACTGCATCTCGCTAATTAAATATAAATTAGGTGCCAATTGCCAATTCATTTTATTGATAAACGGCGATTGTAACATTTGGAAGCCCATTAAAGAGAATTCTTTAATGGGCTTTTCTTTGTAATCCTAGAGCGATTTAAAAAGCAAGTGCACCCTTCTAATAGAAGAGCTAACATTGGAACATTGTAATAAAAAAAGGTGGCGAACAAAAATATCCAAGTACTTTCCTAAATACCTAAATCAATGAGAATATGCACGTGGCTAATCAGCCACAGAAAATTTATCTCTTCGAAATCATGCACTTTTTTGTTTCTCTTCTCTTAAGATAGCCAAAGATAAGAAATTTCTAATATAAACATACAAGTTATTGATCTTGAACACCGAGCTGCGGAAGTGAAATACGATCCATGGGGAAATCTCATTAAAGTTGAAGCTAAATCTGAAGTAGCCGAAATTATTTGAAAACTGAACCCGTACATGTATGCTAGTTATCGACCTTCGATGATCTAAAGTCCATATTTCCCCCCATCATCCTTCCAAACATTAATTGTTTTTAAATCGCTAGGTGATAGAGTACCTGCTTTTAATGTACTTGCATTTCCTATTATAGACAAATTGGCTTTCAGGAGATGTTAAAGTATCTCATTTTTTTTGAAAACTCTACAAATATATTAAAAATTTTACATATTTCGACAAATAGGACTTTTTTAATATTTATTACTATTTTTTATGTGATAATATTTTAATATGAGTAGGCTTTAATCTTAAATATATTGGAGATGATATTTTGGCCATTGAAACAGATAAAAAAGGAATGGGTTGGTTTAAAGGCGTTTTGTCTAATCAAAACCAATTGAAGAAAAATAGTGCAGTACAGCAGGGAGAAGTATTGGAGATGACTGGAGAAGAACCGTCTTATCCCGCGGGGAATTCTGAGCAGCCTGTTACTAATAGTAATGCCCAGCTATTCCAAAAAGATAATCAGGATAAAATTGCATCGGATGTAATCGCTTCTATTGAAAATATGCTTAAGGACCGTCAATTACTGTCTTATAAGAATGTAGGCCTTGAGGATCAATTATATTCAGCAAATGAAGCAATTAATCGTTTTAAGCATGATTTAATTAAGAAAGACCAACTTTTACAAGGAAAAAATAAAGAAATTCGTGACTTAGAAAACAGCTTGACGAGCAAACAATTGTTATACGATCAGCTCCTTGAAGATTATAAGGAATTTCAAATGAAATCCAACTTGGAAAATGAAGAGATTTCAAATCAACTTGAAAAAGAAACAGCCAAATACAATAATCTTTATGAAGAATCTACTAATGTTCAATATCAAAATATTTTAACAATTAATAAACTTGAGGATAAAATTAGAAACCTAGAAATAGAGAATAATAATTATGTTGAGCAATATCAAAAAATTGTAAATGAGAAGAAAGAATTAATGAAAACAATCAATGACTTTACCGATAGAATGTCCTTCTCTTTCTCAACAAAGACTACTACTTCAAATCCATTAGAATCAGAATAAATCCAATAATTGCTTGTTTAGAGAAGTAGAGGTAATGAAACTAATTTTTACTACAAAAATTGATCCTATTAGACGATGAATTCCGTTGCTCTAAAGGGATCTATTTTTTATATTCTATATGTACAAATAAAACCTCAATTACTTATGATACGGTTCACCGTAAAGTATCTAAATGAGGTCTTACAAATACTATTTGCTCTTAATTTTTTCTTTTAGTAATCAATTATTATTCCTTAAATATTACCTCTTTCCTCTATAATCGGTATATAGAAGTATACCTATTCTGTCTCCCTCTCTACATTTGTATCATTTTTTCAAACATAAACCCTTTATAAGTTGAGGTTTGAAAAAAAAGGCAGTCAGTATCACCCATATATTTATTAACAAGTTGTCTTATGCAATAACCATTTCTTACTTTTAGGCACTCGCTTATTTATCATATTTAATATCCATTACAAAACCCGATACCTCTTCATTTTTCATTAATATTATTTGGACTATAATTTGTATTTTTATATTATTTAAGAAAAGATACTCTTTAGCCTCATCTATTGAAAAAGGTAAATATATATCATTTGTTACATTAATAAGGTACATTTCGTTTTCTTCATCTAATTTTAATAATTGTTCTTGTATTTCAGATTCGCTCATTTTAATCAGTTTTACTTCACAATCTACTACATTAATAGAAATGGTATTATTATCAATTCCAAGCCAATATCTATTGTTCGTTAATAAATATTTTTCTACTTCCTTAGTTAATTCTTCATATAACTTTTTAGATTCTTCATCCTCTAAATAAAGGAATGTTGAATTTGGTTCTATACCTGAAATAAAAACATTTATTTTGCTAGAATCTTTTTTATATCCTTTTACTAAGTCCAGTAAGGACTTTATTTTTTGTCTATCTTGAATTAATAACGATTTATAGATAACTCCAGATTGAATTAAATATTTTAAAAACATACCCTCATAATATTTTAAGATATTATCTATAAAACTGTTAAAACTAAAGCTATTCTTTTTAGATAAAAAAATTATTGGGATATTAATATTATATGTAAGAAAATGAGTTTCTTCTTGTCCTTTTAAAATTTCTTTCATACCTTGTACTACCGGAATTTCTTTAATTCTTTTTCTTACTTCTTTAAGAATAATTTCTAAATTATTTTTTATTTGAGATTCCTTTTGAGATTCTTCCTTAACATCTTTGAATCGGAAATATTTGTAAATTACAAATATCTCGTCTTTAAGTTTTTCCATATCGTTCATAATATTTCTATTTTCATTACTAAAGCCTTCAACAAATTTTTGGTATTGGGATACTAAAGATTCACTAATTTTATTACGGTTAAAATAAGTATTTATAACATTAAATACTTCTTCTTCAGTTAATATTTCTTTGTCTATTTCCGTTATTTCCAGGTCATTAACAACTGTCAAAAATAGGAAGTATTCAATTATTACACTCTCCATCATCAACCACTTTACATCTAACCCAATTATTTCCCATCTTCTTAATTCATCTTTTACTTCCTTATAATGAGTCCAAAAATCTGTATTATAATAGAATGTTAGGTTTTCTATTAAATTATTTTTCATTATAGTTAAAATACTTTTATATTTTTCTCTTTCATTATCATCAATACTTTCTTTATAAACTAAATAATATAAGTATGATGACATTGTAAGAAAGATTTTGCTGATAAGCTGATCTTCCACATGAATTTTTCTAATTTTAATTATTTCTATCGCGCTACGTAAACTCAGCATATCCTTTTTCATTATCATTTTAAGTAAAATATTTATTAGAGTTTTATAGATTACTTGCTCTATAGATCCCGATTTATTATAGGCTTGGAAATAAAAAACATCTTCTAAAATTCTATCTAATAAATATTTCTGTTCCGTATTTTCTAAAATTTTGTTCGAAATAATAGAATCATACATATTACCAATAAGGTAAGAAATATTATTATCTATTAGTATTTCCCCATCTTTTAGACCTATATTAGCTACTATTTGATAAATTAATGTATTCAAAGGTAATTGTAATAGTTGGCTAAACCGGTACTCTTTCATATTCTGAATAAAAATATTCATGGATTCGGAAAAATATAAGAATAGATTATTATGATTACTGGAATTAACAATGTTATAAACTTTATTTATATTGTCTATTGCCTTTTCTTCTTGACCAATCTGAATTAATTTTGCATAAATTAAATCAAGGTAGTTTAAAAGACTCTTATATATTTCTGATTCTGAAGGAGAATGACTCTCGTTTATTACTTTTTTTAATACTTCATACTTAATAAAAATATTTTCCTCAAATATGTTAAAATTCTGACTCTCTAATGCTAAAATTGTATCCTTATATAAATTATTTAATACTTTATCCATTTCTTGGGTTCCCCGTGTTTTTTAATTTTATATTTTCTATTTCAATAGCAGACCTGCATTTCTCTAAAATAAAATTTTTTATTTCGTCATTAACTTTTTCCTCAAACAGTGTTATTTTAATGCTACAGTAAAATAATCTCAAAATGAAATATCCTGCAACAGAAAACAAAAAAACAGAACCAGCGAGGGCAAGAGTTGCGACAAACAAATATTGAATGAACAGAAGTAGTAGTGTAATGATAATCTCTTCATGAAACCTAAAACTAAATTTACTTCTATTAATATTTAACATGAAGTCTAATGTCTTATATCCGTATTTTTTTTCTTTATTTAAACCTGTAATTAATGCAAGAATTGCTATACTAGTCGTTGCAACTCCAGCATGTACCTGCCATATAGTGTTAATTAACGATGCTATATCCTCCTGTTTAATTGGAAAAATATCAAACTGTTCTGCTAGAATGGTAAGGCTGGCACCAATTATTAAACAAAAAAGAATAAAACCTATTACCTTGTATAAATTTGTCATCCAATAACACCTCATTTGCGAGTTTTACATAACTCAATTATAACAAAATTATCCATTAGAAATAACTTCATAAAAAACTACCTTAATTGATTAAAATATAAAAATAATTTTTACTCGTTGTTAAACATTTAATAAGGATGATAACAATTAGTCATCACCCCAACATTAAATGGAGAATCATTTTTTATAATTTATGCCAACTTAAAAACCTCATTTACTTATGATGTGGTTACCCACTATTAATTCTAAAAAAATTCCTTTTTGTTCATTTAAAAGAAATTTTAAGTATGACTTGTTCTAATACCTAAATTCAACAGCACCAATAATGTTTGATAATTTTGGACAAAAAATATTCAAAAATAATAAAATCCCTTGATACGTATGGCATTCTATTAAATTAAAAAATGCTAATTCTTCATTTTTGTGAAGTCTGTAACAATATCGTCGTATTTCCAAAAAAAATCCCATTTCCCCCGTTGTATACTAGCCTTGTAAAAGAAACTAGAAAAAAAAGCTATTTTATCCTTATTTTTACAATTATAAAATTTGGATAACTAATCATCCCAGTATAGTTTTACAGCAACAAGAGCAAGTGAATACTTTTTTATTCTAGAAAAATATTACAAAGCTTAGGGAGGAACTCTGGAATGGCATTTACAAAAAATAAAAAAATTATTACTTCTACATTAACGGCTGCAATGGTAGCATCGGCCGTTGCTCCTGTTGCTGCTGCAACACAAACTGTAACGCAAGCTGCAGAGAAAGCTGTCAAAACATACGAGGGTGTATACGTTACAAATCCAACAAATGCTAAATCTGCAGAATCTAAAGAAAAAGCTGCTAGAGCTGCGGTTGCAAAATTAACCTCTGCAAAATACAAAGCAACAAAAGCTAAATTATTAACACGTATTGAAAACAAGAAAAAAGGGATTCAAGGTGTTGTAACAAAATATAACGCTGCAGTTGCGGCTGTAAAAAAATATGAAGGTTTTTATGCAACAAATCCTAAAGACGCTGAAAAATCCGTTAGTTTAAAAAAATCAGCATTAAATGCAGTTGCACAATTGCGTGATTTAAATAAAAAAGCATCTTTAACAACTTCAATTGTGAATAAGGAAAAAGGGATCCAGGGTGTAGTAGCGAAATATCATGCTGCAACAGCTGCAGTTGTAGCTTATGAAGCTTTAACTTCTGACGATGCTACTAAATTAAAAGCTGCCCAAGACGCAGTGGCTGTTTTACGCGACAAGGTTTACAAAGAAGAATTAAGCAAAAGAATAGTAGCACAACAAGCCAAATTAGCTGTGCCTACAATTGAAAGTGCAATTGCTGTTAACGCTTCACAAATTCAAATTTCCTTTAACAAAGCTGTAGACTCTTCAACGATCTTTGATTTAAATGGAAACTTAAATTCAGGTGTTATCACAGTTAATAGCCTTGATTCAATTGGCGCAGGTTCGCTTACAGGTGAGCTTAGCGCAGATGGAAAAACGTTAACGGTTACCTCTTCTAGTAAGTTAGATAAACGTTACGATGTAATTGTTGATAAAGTTAAAACTGCTGATAAGGCTGATTTCCCTAAAAAAACATTCACGATTTCGGTTTCAGATCAAACTCGTCCGACTTTTAGTGGTGTCACATATTTACCGAATGGAAATGCATCATTTACATTTAGTGAGCCAATCGATGCAACACCTTTACAGATTGCATCAGCAATTTCGGTTGCAGGTCCTACAAATGTAACAATCTCGGCTAGTGATGTTACATTATCAACAAATAAAAAATCTTTTTCTGTTGCTCTACCAACTTCAATGAATAAAGATCAAAATTATACATTTACTCTTACAGGTCTAAAAGACTTCGCAGGAAATCTGTTAACACCGAATCCGGTTTCAGTAACAGTTGCCAAAAAAGATGTTGATTCAATTAAGCCAACAGTCACATCAGTTGCATCGGTTGGAGTAGGAAAAGTTGCTGTTACATTCTCTGAACAAGTAAGTGCAGCAAGTGCTACATTAACTGTAAATGGTGTATCAGCAGCAGGCTTAACGACTTCGATCGATAATAGTAAAACAGTCGTTACATTTAATACTTCGAGTTTAACAGCGGGTGTGCAAAGTCTGGTCATTGGCGGAGTGAAAGACCTTGCAGGCAACACAATGGATGCTGTAACAAAGGTTGTTGAAATTACAGCTGATACAACAGCTCCATTATTTGTTAGCCAGAGCATTAAAACTGTTTCAGGCGTACAATATTTAGTTTTAAATTACAATGAGGATGTAACGGTTGATACTACGAAGTCAATTACAGGTACTTACGTAGGTGCAGACTACATTACTAGAACACTTACACCTATTACTGGTGGTACGAATTTAGTAAATGGAGCAGATGGTAAGTCAATTGAAGTTAAATTACCAGCATTAACTGGAGATTTCTCATTAAACTTACCAGTTGGAATTGTTAAGGATACTGCATCAAATGCGACTGCAGCAAGAACTGTAACATTTAAACTAGGCACAACAGTAGATACAACTAAGCCGGTGGTTTCTAATGTTGTACAAACTAATAGCAAAGTTTTAGTAAGTTTTGACCGAGAAGTTTCAGCTTCATCTGCATTAAATCTTTCAAATTATGCTATAGAAGGAATTTCTTCACCATTTGAAGGAACTGCAATTTTTAAAGGTGATGCAAGAACAGTTGAACTTACGTTAAGACCTGATGCAATAACGACTACTGGAGCTCGTATTTTCACAGTTCAAAATGTTTCTACTGGTGCTGGAGCAATAATGGTTGCTGATGTAAAAGCTCGTAACTTTGTAGAAACAGTACGCCCAACAGTTGTTTCAGCAAGAGTACTTGACTCAAAAACAATTGAGGTAACATTTAGTGAGGCAGTAAAAGATGGAGCTAACGCTGGTGCGGATTTAGCAGTATTCCAAGGAACTAGTACATCTGCATTAGCGGAAACATCTGAGGTCATTTCAGGGAATAAAATCCTAATTACACTTGCTAACACACTTACTACACTAAATGGTCTTCAAGTTAAGGCTCAGAGTACAATTGACTTAACAGATCTTAATAATAATGCAGTGAACTTTACAGGCATTGCAGTTCAATAATCCTTTAGAATCCGTGTATTTACGCAAGAGAATATAATGATAGTAAGCCCTATTGAGATCTAACTCAGTAGGGTTTTTCTTTTCATAACGATTAAAAACTATATGAATGTAATTTTTCAGTAAATATAACTATGCACTTTCATAATATGACAAATTACTCACCTCACATTATATATAATCTTAGTAGTTTCATAGTAGTAGTCTACTAAGATAAGAGGGAGAGAAACTAAATGAAGAAAAAGATGGGCATTATCTTTTCTACCGCAATATTGTTATCCGGAATATTTATTTCACCATCGATTAAACATAGTAATTCAAATAAGGTCACAAACATAATACATACAAATGAAGTAAAAGCCGCAACAAATACATGGGAGCCACTACAGTTAAATCAACTCCCAAGCAGCAAAAACTTATCCTACAATTTTAGCAACAGCAACAAAATCTTTACGAAACCATTTCCAGAACAATATCAAACCGTAAACGGAATATTAAGCTTTAGAGGTGGACCATCCCGAAATAATGCTTTTATGGGGAATCCAGTTATTACAAAGCAAAAATTAGTGAAAGGCTGGTCATTCCAAACTTCTTCCTCACCTGGATGGGGCGGAGGATCAGGCTGGACGGGGCAACCGAGTGTAATTGAATGGAAACCACAAGAGCAAAAGATTATGAATTTATACTTTCAATTTAAGTCAAAGTCTAATTTTAAAGAAGTAGTTTATGGTTCATTAGATGGAAAGGTTTATTTTTTAGATTTGGCAACGGGTAAGAAAACGAGAAATCCAATTGATATTAAGAATCCAATAAAAGGTAGCGTAGCGCTTGATCCTAGAGGTTATCCGCTTTTATACGTTGGACAAGGCATACCTCAAACTGGAAAAATTGGAATGCGAATTTATAGTCTAATAGACGGTTCTTTATTAGCGTTCATTCCAGGGATTGATTCATATTCTTACCGTGGTTGGGGAGCGTTTGATGGTTCGGCGTTATTTCATCGAGAAGATGATGCGATGCTAGTCGGTGGAGAAAATGGGCTAGTCTATTTTATAAAATTAAATACGAAATATGATCCTAGAGCTAAAAGGATTAAACTATCTCCAGTTATTTCAAAATATCGATACAAACTAAAAGGTAATGCATATCAAGGTATTGAAAACTCTGTTGCGGTATTTAAAAACATTGCTTATTTTGCTGATAATGGTGGTGGCATACAGGCTTTGGATATTATTAAGAAAAGACCGGTTTGGGCAAACAATGCTTATGATGATACAGATGCTTCAATTGTTGTTGAAAATTCAAATGGTACACCATATATATATACCGGTTCTGAAATCGACAAACAAGGAACAAAAGGCTTAGCTCGACTTCAAAAGTTAAACGGATTAACTGGTAAAGTAGTTTGGGAGAAGAAAATTCCTGGATTCTCTGTAAAAGGTGATCATCCAGTAAATGGTGGATTGTTAGCTACTCCAATTGTTGGAACAGGTCCATTAAAAGGTCAGGTAATATTTAATATCTCAAGATATAAAACGATGAGCGGTGGTTTGTTAATTAGTTATGATACGGCTACAGGGAAAGAAAAATGGCATCTACAATTACCAAATTACGCATGGTCTTCAACTGTCGCTGTTTATACTAAAAATAATAAAGCATATTTAATTCAAGGTGACTCTGTTGGTAATCTATATTTAATTAATGGTAGTGGAAAAATTGTTAATAAGATTAATTTAGGCGCAAATATTGAAGCTTCACCAGTGGTGGTGGGTCAACAAGTAATTGTTGGTACAAGAGGCGGTAAATACATTAGTGTTACAATACAATAAAGAGACAATAAATCCCTAATTTCTTCCTTTTAGAGTTAGGGATTTTACTCTGTAAAAGAGAATGTTCATAAATTTAAACAAGAATGCCATTTTTTAACGGATTTTTCAATTGTATTAATATCATATTAAGCTTCTATTAAAGGTAAAGGATTTACGGAAATTAATTAGATAATATGATGAACCTACTATTTAGTTACTTGATTAGAGGAGTGAAAAGGTTTGGCTAATAAGGAAGTACATAAAGCTGAAAGTCGATCAGAACATAGAAAACAAAAACAGTTTAGTGAAATGATCGGTAAACGATATGTAACATTAATAATTTCGATAGCTGGAGGATTAATATTAGGAGCCACAGCGATTTTTTATGTTTATCCAAAAATAATGAACGAAGGTAAGATACCACCAAATGTTACGACAAAGACTGTAGCTGTTAAGGAAGTTAAAAAAGATTCAAAAGAAGAAAAGTCAGTTGAAACTAAAACTGAAAAACCTGCAGAAGAACCTACTAAAAATGAAACAAAAGCAACTGAAAAAGAAAAGCAATCAAATGAATTTCTTTTACCGGTAAGTAATCAAAGAAAATTAACAGATGCCGATATCAAAGGACTATCGCCAAGTGATTTACGTTTAGCAAGAAATGAAATCTATGCAAGGCATGGCTTTGTGTTTAAGTCTAGCGATTTGACAATCTATTTTACGGCAAAGTCATGGTATCATCCAAATCCAGCTTATAATGGTGCTTTAAATGATGTTGAAAAATACAATCTAAACTTTATTAAGGCAAGAGAGTAGTTACACTAATAAGGCAAAAAAGAGGTAGAGAGTTAAAATTTAACTCTCTACCTCTTTTTTCATGAATAAACCAGATATTTTTAATTTCGTTTTGAAATCATAATCTCGCAAAAGAAATTCCCATTATTTTATTAAATAGATTACATTTTAATACCAACTATTTTAAAAATACATTAAAATAGTATTGCATTAAATAATTTAAAACAACTTAGGGAGAGCACAGCATGAAGAAATTATTATCTTACTTAACTGCGTTTGTAATTGCTTTGGCAGCATTCGCGGGATTTGCTAAAGTAGGTTTTGCCGAAATGAATTCTGAAGTGGAAAAGAACGATACGATTCAAACGGCAACACCAATTAATTTTAGCCCAACAAATGATTTAATTTATACTTTTTCAAATGATAGCCAGGGGACATTTGAGGATAAAACCGATGTGGATTATTATAAATTCATATTAGCTAAAAATGGAGCAATTAAGGTCAATTTATCACAATTAAGCACTGCAAACATCGCAATTGCCTTATATAATGATAAAAATGAAGAATTGCAGAGTGAGATTTTAACTGATGGTAGAAATTCAGTAGAGGCATTTAATGAAGGTTTAAAAGCTGGTACATATTATTTAAAGGTTTATGTTTATGAAGGTACGATTACTGATACGACTAATTCTTATCATTTAGGAATTTCTGGTTTAAGTAATGATTATTATGAAAAAGAATCAAACGACAGTCCGACGACTGCAACTCCATTGACATTAAATAAATATTATACTGGTTATACAGATGCAGATGCAGATGATATTTTTAAATTCAATACAACAACTAAAGGTAAGATTACAGTACGTGGTACGTATTCACCAAATGTAGAATTAAATTATCTATTAGTTGATTCAAAATATAATGTAGTTGAGGATTGGACATTAGAGGCCGATCCAGAAGCAGATGATTCTGTATATAATATTTTTTCAGTTGGTGTTAAACCGGGCACGTATTATCTAGTTGTTACACATGATTATGAGAACGATGAAGATTATAATGAGTTTTACCGAACACAAGTAAACTTTACTGCGGATAATTACTCAGAACTAGAATTAAATGATACAGCTTCAACTGCAACACCTATTAATCTTAAAACTACTTACAATGGAATCATGTCATGGAAAGATGATGTAGATACATATAAAGTTAGTTTACCTGTAAATGCAAACATTACACTGAATATGTCTCAAGCACCATCAACAATTTTTAAAGCTACTATTGTTGATAGTAATAATAAAACGGTAAAAACAGTCTATACAAAAAAAGGTAAGAGCCAGGCGGTATCACTTGGTAACGTAAACCTTGTTAAAGGCACTTATTACGTAAAAGTACAATACTCTAGTGGAGATTTTGAGCAAGTACCATATAAATTACAAGTACAACCAAAAATCTTCTGGGGTAAAGTAGAATATAAACCTGGAATGAAGGGTAAAACAACTGCTGTAAGCAGTGCAAAAATCTACAAGTTAAAATCTGGTAAACTTTATTATTATAAAACAGTAGTAAAAGGAACAGAAACGGCTGTTTATGGTATCGATAAATACGGATATAATCTAGGCGGCGGACTATATATGAAGAAAGATCGTACAGTAAAATACGTTACAGTTCCTTCTTCAATTATCTCAAGCTATAATGCAATAAAATAATTAAGCTTATTAGTAAAAAAAAGCAAAGTTCATTTAACTGAACTTTGCTTTTTTTAAAATCAACTGAAATTTTATCCAAAACGATGAGGTGTGAACTATATAGTTTTAGTAAAAATTAACATCTGCGTTAAGCCTGCACCTATAGTTTTAACTCACTTTTATTATCAAACCATTTTAAAATTTTCTTAGCGCCATTGTCTTTTGCAACTTCATTTACAGTCATTCCATCGGCATTCTTTATGGTTAAGTCTGCTCCTTTATCAACTAGATATTGGAATGTCTTTACATCATCTACCTCATAAGTTGTTTCGAAAATTGGTGTTTCTCCGTAAATATCTTGCTGATTAATATTTGCACCGTATTTTAATAACAGGTCAATTGCGTCCTTGTCTCCCATTGAAACAGCCGCATGTAAAACAGTCCAATCGTCTTGATCTCCAATGGAAGGATCAGCTCCACTATCAAGTAATAACTTAAGCATGTTTAAGTCTATATGGTCATCATTAAGATAAGTTGTTGTAAAAAGCGGTGATTCTGAGTCTCCATTTAATTCATTTACGTCTGCGCCATCTTTAATCAATTTCTTAACCTTTTCAATATCATTATCAAGAACGGCTGCTGTTAATGGGGTATCCTTTGGCATTTCACTTTCTGCCTCATAACCATCAACAAATGATTTGGCCATTGGGATTGCTTTATCAGCTAGTGCTCCAATACCAATTAAAGCTCCAACTGACAGTACGATTAGTATTGCTGCGATTCCGTAAACTCGTTTTGGTGTTTTAAACTCAACTGTGTTTTCTATGTTATGAAAACGGTAGAGAGCATCAATTCGTTTAGGAAGTGTCGGATGTGACATGAATTTCTCACTTAACCAAATAACAAATCCTTTTTCACGGCTACTATTTAACATATATTCATGCTGATCAATTGTTTGGAAGTACTTACGTCCGACAGCAAGCATTGTTAGTGCCTGAGTTGAAGCTTCAAAATTATTAATATAATGACTTGCCATTCGATCACTAGTATATTCACACGCACGTGAATAAGCAGAGCCTAAAAATGGAATCCAATTTGCCGGTAATACTAAGGCTTGTTTCATAATATGGTTTCGTTTAATATGAGCAAGCTCGTGAGCGATTACGAAATCAACGATTGTTGGATTTGTCTCAATCTCTTCAAAAAGATCTGAATATAAAACGACCATATTTCGGCCGAAAAAACGTGTAGCAAACGCATTTAATAGTCCACCAGATTGGATGACATAAACATCCGGTAGAAAATAAAAGCCCATGTCTTTTGAAATCTCTCTTGTTCTAAAATAAACTTCTGGAAATTGTCTTTCAGTAATCTTTACTCCATTTACTCGAATATGAGCAGTGAAAACTAAATGAGCAATGATTGGTAAAATAACTAAAATTCCTAAAACAATCAGTCCAACACCACTTAAAATAAGTAATAAATAAAGTGGAATGCTAGTTATTAATAGTAAAATAAAATAAATCGTTTCTTTTCGATTAACTAGTGCCTTCAAGTATGTTCCTCCTATGTCTCAATTCTTATAGTTTACCAAGGAAGAACTAACACTGTCATTCAAAAATATAAGTAAAAACAGAGGCAATTAATTCCTCCAAAATTTGTAATAAAAATTTCTTTTTACCGATTAAACAAAAAATAGTATGATAGAGTATAGTTTATTTATTTTAAAGTTTAAGGCTCTCATTCGTAAGATTGTTGATTAACTCCAAAAAATTGCGTCAACAAACCTTTAAAATGAGCCTTTTTTTGTATAGTTAGGGAAAAATGCTAGCAAACATGCTGAATGAAAAATTAAGGGGAAAATAACGATAAATGAATACTCAATTGGAAGACAAAAGCTCTTTATCAAGAGCGAGTATACGAACAAATCGAACGAAACGAATACCGAACTTAAATCGAAAATGGTTAATGATTTTAATTCCTATTATCGTCATTTTAGTTACCCATTTTACGTTTAGTTATTTAAATTCACCTGGAAAATTAGTGAAAACTTTTGATAAAGCTGTTTCAGACAATAACTATAAAGAAGTTACGCATATACTCCAAAAAGGTGGTACACAAGCATCTTTAGACGAAGAGTCTGTCATCGCATTTATGGATTATATGAATAGCTCTGATTTAGTAAATCCAGTTGGAGATATGGTTCAAAATAACAAAGTAGTTAACAGCCAATTAATCGATAAAAATGGAAACCATGTACTTACGATTAAAAAAGGTAGTAAATTTTTAGGAATTTATCAAACGTATGTCATAAGTGCAGAACCATTTGATTTAAAGATTACATCACCGATTGATAAAATTGAACTAAAATTAATCAATCAAATTACTCATTTGAAGAAAGAAGAATACGAAAAGACTTATCATAAAATCTTACCGGGTAAATATACATTAGCTGTTTCTTACAAAGGTACGTATAGTGATGTTGAAGATGCAGTAGATATCGATTTTTCATCTGCTAAAAAAAATAAATTAACACAGGAATTAACCTTTAATGTTAGTTATGTCCAAATTTATTCAAATGAACCAGACGCAGAACTATTCGTAAATGGAAAAGATACAGGTAAAAAAATTAGCGAACTAGATCGTTTTGGGCCGTTTTTATTAAATGGTCAAACAGTTGTTCACGCTGAAATCGAAAAAGATGGTGAGTTAATAAAAACTGACGATATTCCAGTTACAGGAAAATATGTCGATTTAATGTTTGATACACCAATCGAAACGCCTGATCCTCAAAAAGAAGATGGTGGGGGATTCTTCGCTGGACTGAAACGCTTTTTTGATAAGTATTTACCAAGTCCAAAGCCTTCTTCTGATCTAGAAGAAAAGCAACTAATCAACGGTTTATTCAATCAAAATGGTCAAGCCTTCTTAGAGTCTAAGGACTACCAAGATAAAGTAAGGGAAAAAGATACAACTCAAAAGCTTGTAAGTTTTGCAATGAAAAATTCAAAGCAAGATGACTCAGGCATGATTATTACAACAAATGAAACGTATGAAATAACTGATAAAAATGGTCAAACAAACACAAAATCCTTTGAAATAACATATCACTTCTCAAGAGAAAAAAATGAACTAAAAATGGATCGCATCGAAGAAGTGAAAGAATTAAAGTAGAAAAGAGCCCTAAAGGAGGGCTCTTTTCTTTATGTAGACAAATTTTATGAACGAACAACTAAGTTTAGAGGTTCGTAACGCATGGACTAAGTGTGAATAGTAAAAAGGGTTAGTGTTTATTAAAATTTAGTAAAAAAAAATATTTCTTTTTTCTCATTTTTATGTCAAATATATGTAGTTTTAGCACATTGCTTTTTAAATTGAAAATATTCGATATAATGAATAAAGGATGAATAGTTTGGAGGTAATGAAAAAGAATAAAAATGTGGAAATTTATTAAAAGACTTCTTTTGTTTACACTTCTAATGTCAGTCATAAGTTTATTTGCGATCTATCGTTACTATTTTGAAAATGTGTTAAAGTATGAATCACAAGTTTATACCGAATTAAAAGCGTATAATTTAGAAGAATACACTCCTTTATTACTAGGTCTTATGATGCAAGAAACAAAAGGTAAAGGGAAAGATCCGATGCAGGCATCAGAATCACTAGGTCTTGCAAAAGATAGTATTCAAGATTCTTCCAAAAGCATACAACAAGGAGTAGCTCACTTTAAAGATGTGTATTCCTACGGTAAAAAACAGGGTGTTGATCTAGAAACGATTGTACAAAGCTATAATATGGGGATCTCCTATATAAAATTTGTAAAAGCACATGGTGGTAAACATTCTACTCAGCTTGCAAAAACTTATTCTTTATCAATGGTAGATACAAACCCGAAGCTTTATACTTGTAATAATAATAAGAAAAATTTCCGATATCCATATTGTTATGGTGATTTCACATATAGTGAGAAAGTTCTAAAGAAAACAAAGTTTTTTGAGTTCTTCGTACCACTAAAACATAATATTGAAGGGAAATTATAGTCCATTTAGAAGAGGAAAATGTCTTCTTTATGGACTTTTTTGCATTTTTTATTACATTGTGTCAATTCCGTTACAAATTAATATACATTTCGATAAAACGAAACAATTTCCTATTTTTACCGATATAATTATTGTATAAACTTACATATATAGACATTTTTATTTTATAATTATATTTTAAAGTGTAATTTTGCTACATGATTTTGCAATTATTTTATTCTTTCGTTTTGTTAGTTTAATATTTTTCTATTTTACACTTAATGAAAACGTATAACTTGCGATTAATTATGTCTTTTTTAATGAAAAGCTCTGTTCATTTAAGGTGCAAGATCTGCGTCAATTCTACCGGAAAAACGAGTGGATTATACATAATCTTCTTTGACGGAGACAAAAAATTAGTAGGAAAGGAATAAAGAAACATGAAAAAAATGGGAAAAGTACTTTTAGTATCAACTGGTATATTAGTAGGGACCTCCACCATTTCCTATCCTAAAATTGGTCTAGAAACAACAAAAGCGAGTGCAGCGGTCGTAAACATTAAAATTAATTATCAAACAACTGCAAATCTAACATTAAGACAAGGTGCAGGTACATCGTATAAAGCATTAACGACGATTCCAAAAGGAAAAGTCATTACTGCAACGCAACGAAATGGTAATTGGTATAAAGTTACTTATAGTTCGAAAACTGGATGGGTAAGTGGTTCTTATTTAAAGGAATACTATAAATATACTACTCAGACCACAGCTTATTATTTTACAAATAAAACTGCAAAATTGTATTCAACACCTGATACAAAGAAAGCTGCAGTCTATTCAGTTATAGCGAATAACGGATTTAGCAGCACGCAAAACGTTGTCAATAGCGTTGGGCAAACATGGTTCCGTGTAAGTTATAACGGAAAAACTTTATACGTAAATAGCGCAGATGTAACAAAAGGTGCAACATCATCATTCGCGCAAACAAAATATAAAGCTACTAAAAATACAGCTCTATACCAGTCATATGGTGCTTCATCTAAAGTACTAGTAAGTATTCCAGCGGGTACAACCGTTTCATCAACAAGCCGAATCGGAAATTGGTATAAAGTTACGTTAAGTGGCAAAACAGGGTATATCTATATTGGTAACTTTGCAAAAGTAAATTACATTCAAATAGTATATACACCGACAAGTACTGCGTATTATTTTACGAAAGACGTAACGAAATTATACTCTACTCCAGACGCAACAAAACCAGAAGTGGACACAGTTGACGGAGATAATGGATTTGCTTCGACTCAAAAAGCGACAGATCTAGTAGGTAAGACATGGTACAGAGTTACTTATAATGGAAAAAACCTTTATGTAAAGAGTGAAGATGTAACGGCAAATAGTTTAACGGAATTTAATCCAACAAATTATAAGACCATTAACACTACTAAAGTATATAAAACGTTCAATAATTTTGAAAAGTTAGATGAAATTCCGGGGAATACTGTTCTTCAAGTTAGTGCGAAAATTGGTGATTGGTATAGGGTTTCATATAACGGTGGAAATGGATATGGTTATGTAAGCGCTAGTGATGTTGCGAAATATGATGATGTAACAGTTTCTGATATAACTGACACAACCTATATTACGACGTCAGAGTTAAATGTACGTCAAACGTATGATGCGTCTTCATCTCTAATTACAACGATACCAGTTAATAAAGTAATCGTAGCAACTGAAAAGGCTTCAAACAATTGGTACAAGGTTAGCTATAATGGGAAAACGGGATTTGTTTCTGGAACTTACTTGAAACAAGTGAAAACGGGTGACCCAATTACTACTAGAAACAGTTACCAATTTATTGATTTACGTACACCATCACCTGTAACAGCTGCTCAAATTAACACTTACATTGCGAATTATATAAATGCTAAAAGTGGCGTAAAGAGTGTTTTGACTGGCCAAGGACAGTTATTTGTTGATGCTGGAAAACAATATGGTGTAAATGCACTTTATTTAGCAGCTCACGCAATCCATGAAAGTGGATTCGGTACTTCACAAATTTCTTTAGGGAAGTCTAACTTATTTGGCTTTGGTTCATACGATGCAACGCCGTTTGTGGCTTCATATCGTTTTATGAGTGTACAAGAAAATATAAATTATATTGCACGTACAATTAAATCTACTTACTTAAATCCAAGTAACTGGAAGTATAAAGGACCATACCTTGGTTTTAGTACGAAAGATATGTCTGGCAATCGAATTAATGAAGCTAGTGAAGGTATGAATTTCTATTATGCAAGTGATTATAATTGGGGAAATGCAATTGCTCAACATATGCAAAAAATTCTTCCATATGATAAAGCATACTATGACAAAGCACAACCAAACACATCGATTCCTGGTAGCCCGCCTACACCAGTTGGAAGTGATGTGTTCCCAGCAAATATCCAAGCAGTTGCAAAAGGAAATATCGATCTGTTCAATGCAAAAGGAGATTCAACGAAAGCATTATCAATCGCTGCAGGAAAGAACTTCCTTCTACTTGAAAAGGCAAATGACTATTGGGTTAAATTATCAGTTGATGGACAAGTTTATTGGACAAACAGTATCAAATTTGATGTTTATACTCGTACGATTGCTGTTAAGAACTTAGGTAGAATTACATCGGATAGTTTAAACGTTCGTTCATCTGCAACTACAAGTGCAGATAATGTAATCGGTGTATTAAATCTAAACGATTACGTAAGCATTAACCTTCAAGCAGACGGTACATTGAAAATGGATAGTACGAAAAAATGGTATGAAATCACATTAGCTAATGGCAAAATTGGATGGATTTCAGCATCATATGTGAAGCAAGAACTTAAATAAAAACGAAAGTGGCTCAGTTTTCTGAGTCACTTTTTTAATAGATTAATTGTTTAACAATTTTAAGGTCTAATAAGTTTATATGGTACAATTAAAAATAGATTAAAAATTAACTAGATTGGAGAGGAGTAAAATTTTGAAATCAACATTATTGAAAGTAGGATTATTAACAACTCTATCGATTGGTTTAGTTGCCGGAAAAGCTTCTGCTGCAACGACAGATTGGTCTTCGAAATGTTCGTCAATGGGGGAGATCAAATCAAATGATAATCCATCTAATCAGCAAATTAATTGTTTATTAATTAATGCAGCTCTAAGTAAGAACATTCCACCTGAAGTTGTAATTGGAGTTGCTGGGCAGGAATCTAGTTGGAGACAGTTCGCTGCAAAAGACCAGCCTTATATTTCAACGGATAATGGATACGGTATTATGCAAGTTACTGACAAAGGCTACGATACTGTAAAATTAAAAACTGACATCGTTTATAATATTGAAACTGGTGTTAACATTTTAAATCAAAAGTATGGATTATCTACGCTTCCTAAAATTAAAGGAGCAGGGCGAGATAGCATTGAAAACTGGTATTTTCCTGTTATGGCATACAATGGTACGATGCCTGTGAATAGTCCGTTAATAAGAAATGATGATCATGCAATTATTAGAAATTGGAAAACTTATCAAGATAAAGTATTTACTCACATTGAGCAGGATAGTTATTTAGTTGAAGATCAAAATTTGCACACATATCTTGCTCAATATCCATTTAAATATGATGATTTTGAATACGATCCAAATGTTGCTGAAAGCATTGAGTTTAAACAGCCACTATATGATATTCCGGGTGGGTTACACGAATCTAATTATTTATTAAAAAAATGGGATATTGTTAAAGTAACCAAGGATAATGCAAATTTACGAACTCAGCCTACTACTTCATCCTCTAGTACAGCTCAAAAAATAAATACTGTATTTGTGATTGATGGAGATTTCAAATACACTATGCCATATGACAGTAAAAATCGATTTGTATGGTTCCCGGTTAAATCAATTGATGGAAAAACTTCAGGGTATATCGCTTCTGCTTATATAACAAAAGTGAAGGAAGCTACTGTAATCGGAGTAAAAAACAATACTGCTTACAATAAAGATGTGAAAATTGTTTTTAATAAAGGTCCAGCATTATTAAATGGAGTAGTAATTAATAACGGCCAAACCGTAAGTAAAGAAGGCAAATACACTTTAGTTGTGAAGGATGGAGCAACTACTATATCAACAATTAACTTTACAATTGATAAAACAAAACCAGGTAAGCCTTCAATGAATCAAGTTTCGGATCATTCGACTAGTGTTTATGGGAAAGCTGAAACAGGATCTACAGTTAAGCTTTACTTTAATAACAAGTATCAAAAGAGTGTAACTGCTAAAAATGGAAGTTATAGTTTTCCGATTTCAAAGCAAAAAGTTGGCACTTCAGTTAGCGTAACAGCTACGGATAACGCTGGAAACGTGAGTCCACAGAATAGTTTTAAAGTAGCTGATAAAACGCCACCAGCTACTCCAAAAATTAAATCAGTAACATCTACGAAAGTCGTAGGGACTGCTGAAAAAGGAGCTACTATAAGAGTCTATAAAGGAAGTACTCAAATTGGTAGTGGAAAAGTAAGTTCGAATGGGCAATTTACCGTTTATTTTAAACCAACACAAAAGGCTAAAACTAAATTAGTCTTAAATGTATATGACCAAGCGAACAATAAAACAGGTGTAAACATTACGGTACGTTAATGATAGATACGATGTGATAAGAAGCGTTTCTTATTGCATCGTATTTTTTTGTAGGTAGTACATTTCAAATAAACAAGTTGAATTTAGAATTAATCTGGTGAGTGCAAATAAAAATGTAGAATCTGCAAATAAAGCAGGGGAAAGTGTAAATAAATAGACTAGAGCTGCAATAAAAATGGCCAAAACTGCAATTAAATCAGGGGGAGTGCAAATAAAAAAGCTAAGAAAACATCCTCAAATTACACACTAACCTGCAATTTCCACCCAAAAATCACATAAAAAAGAGAAGGATCTAAAAATCCTTCTCTTTTATAACGTATTAATTCTTCGTAATTGTTAATTGGTACTGATCGTAATCAGAAATACCGTTAGTCTCTTCTACTCGAATGTAGTAAGTTCCCTTCTTCAACCAAATTTGGCCGACTTCTGGGTCGTTATATGTGTAGCGGTTGAAGCTGCCTAAATTTTTTCCGTTAGGATCAAAGAATGTTACTTTGCCGTTCATTCCAGCCATTGGCATTTCTAATCTGAATGAAACGTTGCGGTCTTTATCGTTTACAAATTTAAAATAATCTTTATCACCATTTGCGACATTTGCGTTTAAATAGCCTAAACCAAGATACGTGCTGTTACCAACATATTTTAATGGTGGTTGAATCGAAGGAATACCATTTTTGTATTTTGCTTTTGCATCTTCATCAGCTCTGTTCAATGAATAGAATCGGAACGCATAATCATGAAGGTTTGGAACTTCTGGTGTCGCATTTGCTACTTCAAAGAAATAGCCATGATTTGGTTTAGCTTGGAATGAACCTTTTGTGATGTCACCATAGTTTTGATAGAAGGTTGCTTTTTCACGTTCAGTTCCATCTAATTTTTTGTTACCATTTGAGTCTTCGTAAACTGTAATGTTTATTGGTAGATCATCCGTTAGACTAGTTGGAAGTCGATCGTCTTGGTCAAGTCCCATCGCTGCAAATTCAAAGCCTTTTAGAACGGTTGATGAACTATTGTTTTTAAAGTAATAATAATCTACGTCAGATGAAGTTGTGAAATTACCGTATAACTCATCATAGCTTTTAAGTGTTTTAGCAGCTCCAAATGAATTATTTGGTTCAAATTCATCTCTTTCAATCTCACCGTGAGATATTAATTTTAATCCATAAGGTACATCTGATACTCCATTAAATGAAGAAACTCGAATGTAATAAGTTACGTTTCGTTCAAGTCCAGCGAATAAGTCTTTATTTTTCGCTAAATAATCGCGATCAGTGAAATAATTTAGTGTTGATGTTACATACTCAAAAGCATCTTCGCTTTGATTGTACACATACACTTGAGCATAATACTGTTGATCTTTACTCGCATTAATATTTACTTGATCTATTTCATTTCTAGTTGGTGTGTACTTAAACCAATCCACATCCTGGTTATCTTGCATATGTGCATTGATTGTTTGACCAGATGTAACTGGAAGTGCTTTATCTAGCACTTGATGTACATCCGCAGAATCCATGCTGACAGTATCATCATCAATTGGCGTTGAATCTTCTAATTGGTTTACTAAACCATTTGTTAAATCGATTTGTTTAGAAGTGTTTGTTAAACCATCTTCATCAGGTGGTAAGTTTAACTTGTCCATCGTAAATTGGACTTTTTCAAACGATCCTGGAATTGTATTTGGTCGATCTGGTTGTGCTTCATATAAAGGTAAAGAAAAGACTGAAACTGGTGCACTTGATAGTTCAATAATATAATCTGTGTCTTTTTTTAATGTAACTGTCCCTTTTTCAGCCTCGCTTTTTCCGTTATGATCGATTGAAACGTAAGGTAACGGCTGCTTTGCATTAGGTGTGTTAACATACTGGTCCCACTTATCTTTTGTGTATACATTAATCGAAGTATTTAGACCTGGTAGTGCACCCATTGAAAATAGATCTGTTTCATCATCGGTTGGTCTGTATGAAAGATATCTAGCACCTGTATCTCCTTTATTAAATAAAAGGAATGAGTCATCATTTAAATTAGTTGTATCAAAACGAAGAGATGTAACTGGGATTGGGTTCGTTTTTGATCCAGTTTCTTCATTAATATTAAGTTTCTTTTTAATTGATAAATTAAAATTAGAGCTTCCATTTAAGTTGTATCTTGCGTTTTTGTCCATTACTTCAATAACAAGTGTGCCATCCTTTGGCGCATTGTAAATGGTTCCTTCATCCATTCCAGCAAGGACATCGTCAATTACTAATGGTTTCGAAGATGTTTTACTATTTCCTTCGTAGAATCGAAGTGAAAGCTGGTCATCATAATTTTTTGCCATTTTTAATGTAAGTCCAATAGAATCTCCGGCTTTTACACTTATTTTATAGCGATCAATTTGATGTGGTTTTGTCATTTTATCAGAATAGGATGCTTCTCCGTTATCTGAAAGCTGAACATTCGACGCACCATCAAATATCGCTGCATCAGAAGCCTTTTTATATGAGACTAGTTTTTTAAGATCATAGTTTAATGCTTTTACTGGATCAACTAGGCCATAACCGTATTTAATATCGTATCCTTTTGTGCCTCGATCAGTAGCAGTTTCTTCAAGAATTTGTTCTACATCGTAAGAAGATAGATTTGGATATTTCGTTTTTAATAGAGAAGCAATTCCAGATACAATCGGTGTTGCCATTGATGTACCACTTAAATAATAGTATGTACTTCCAATTGATGGAGCGTAGATCGTACTATAAATAAATTCTCCTGGTGCAACAACATCTACTCCCGGACCGTACGTCGAGAACGTTGCTAAATTTTTCTCGCTATTTGTTGCTCCGACCGAAATAACACCATCATATGATGCAGGGTAGCTATATTCACTTATACCACTATTTCCAGCGGCTGCTACGACGACAACGCCTTTACTAATTGCATATTGAATCGTGTCGTCTAATATTTGACTATACATTGTCCCACCAAGGCTCATGTTGATCACTTTTGCCCCTTTGGAAACTGCATATAAAATTCCTTCTGAAATCGTGTAGTCGGAAGTATAATCATTTCCGTCAAATACATCAACAGAAAGAATTTTTGCATTTGGGTTTATACCATATGCTCCAATTTTATTATCTTTTTTGGCTGCAATCAGACCGGCAACATGAGTACCATGGAAATCTCTCACTGATTGGATAGCTGGATCAACTACGTTATATGTTCCAAGTATTTGACCAGTTAAGTCTGGATGACTCGTATCTACACCTTGGTCAATGACAGCAACTGTAATTGGCTTTTTAGCAACTAGTTTTTGAGCGCTTGAAATTTTAAGCTGGCTTAAATGATAAGCCTCATCTTCTTTCGGATTTGCTGCACTCGACATTAATTTATATTGCACGCTCGGAGAAACTGAGTTAATCGTAGAGTATTGATTGTAAACATTCAACGCGCCTGTTAATTTTTTACCACTTTTTAACTTAACAATATCATAGCCTAGTGAAGGAAAAGACTTTACAACGCTCATTCCTGCACGATCATGAATCGATTTCGAAACAGAGCTTTTGTATTTCACAACATATGTAGAGTCGCTTATTTGATTTTGATTAGTAAAGAAAGGTAACGGAGCATGTGCGTTTAAAAAGTTTGTTTTTCTTATGCTCTTAACTGCTGCATCGGTTGAAGTAGGTGATAGTAAGCTAGCTGCCAAAGAAAGTACAGCGCTGTATTTCATAAATTTTTTCAAGCAGACCCCTCATTTCTAATATTCGATAGATTAGTAGATTAATCATACTAAAAAATGGTAAAAGATGAAATAGTATGTGTAGATAAGTCTTAACTATCATCGGCTAAATACATTATACCGTTAAAAGAATCGAATATTTTGTCGGATGGTGGGCCAGTGCAAAGAAAAAAATTAGGGAATAATATGAATTTAGGCGAATAAAGACATACACTTCATTCATAAAATTAATTTAAGAAGACTTTAATCAATTATTAAGGAAAATATGTGGATAACTTGTGAGTAACTTATTAAGTTATCGACAGGGAAATTGGATTATTAAATTTATGTAAAGGAGAAATTTGTCGTATCTAGTAGATTTCTTGTTGGACGATTTTTATTTGTAAACAACTAATTGTGGATAATCTTTAAATGTTATCCACAAATTGTTAATAACCTATTGATAACTCGCAAAATTGTGGGTAACTTTTCTGAAAATAAAAAAAGAGAACAAATTTGTTCTCTTTTAACGTGCACCTTCACCTGTTAAAACAACAGCAACTGTTTTAAACATGATTTGGAAATCAAGTCCAAGTGATTGGTTATCAATATAATATAAGTCTAAGTCTAATTTTTCTTTTGGTGTTAATTCATATCCACCATTTACTTGTGCCCATCCAGTTAAACCAGGTTTAACAACTAAACGGTTCGTAAATCCAGGAACTTCATGATTAAACTTTACAATAAAGAAAGCACGTTCAGGACGTGGTCCAACAATACTCATATCTCCACGGATCACATTAATAAATTGAGGAAGTTCATCGATACGTGTTTTACGTAAAAATTTTCCTAATTTCGTAATACGAGGATCATCAGTTGTTGCCCATTGTGGTCCATTTGCTTCTGCATCAGAACGCATTGTTCTTAATTTGTAAATTTTAAACGTTTTGCCATTTAATCCTACACGCTCTTGTATAAATAGCGCTGGGCCTGGCGATTCTAATTTAATCAATAAGATAAACAACAATACAAAAGGTAAAGTGACAATGAACGCTGCTAAAGAAAAAACTAAATCCAGTGTTCGTTTTATAAATCTAAATACAAGACTTTTTTTGTTAGATATTTCTATCTCTTTAATAGCTGCATTAAATTTTGCTACTTGTTGAGTATTCTGTAAGGCCATTTTAACACCTCAGTTTATAGTTTACATCATTTTATTCAATTATTAAGTCTTATCAAACATAGTAACCAAATAATTATTCACGATATCAATTATAATACCTTATAAAAATAAATCAATTATTTTTATAAAATGTAATAGAAAGTTTAACAAATAGAGGTTTTGTATTAATTATAATAATTTTGTAATATTTTGTAGAATGGTCAGACATGGACATAATATGTTTAATGTCTTATGTTTATCATTCCAGAGTAACTAGCATATCATACATCACTTTTTTTATGAATGGTAATTAGTAGAAAAGTTATATCGACATAACTTTATTGCAGACGATACATAGAAACATCTGCACCTTTTAACTCAAAATAATCAAGAATACCTGTGTAAATAGCCTCTGCAGCAATTTGACGCCAATAAGGTGAAGCTAATTTTTCAGCATCATTTTTGTTTGTAATAAAGCCAATTTCCGTTAAAACTGCAGGTAATCGATTTGCACGAATAACTTGGAAGTTACCATGCTTTGCTCCTCGATCTTGTAGTTCAAACGCACTAACCATTTGTTCCTGAATGCATTTTGCTAATAACTTACTATCATCTATATATGGATTTGTTTTACTAGCGAGTACTGATGAATTTGAACCATTATTTAAAAATGAATTATGTACAGTACCTGGTGGGGCCGCATTCTTATTTAATGAAGAACTTGACGATTTTATTCCATAATAATACGTTTCAAGACCACTTGCAGATGGACTAGCTGCATTTGCATGAATACTAACAAATGCGTTTGCTTTCTTATTAATAGCGAAAGAAGGACGTTGCGCAAGTGGAATAAAAATATCTGTGGATCTTGTTAAATAAACTTTATAAGGCGTAAGGTCTTTAAATAACGTTTCTACTCGTTTTCCAACATCTAAAACGACATTTTTCTCTCTTAGTCCTCCTACACCGATTGCACCAGTATCACTTCCACCATGTCCTGGATCAATCACAACGGTTTTAATATTCGAACTAGCGATTTTTTTAACTGGACGAATCGATACTAATAAATTTTCTGGATTTTTTGTTTTATTAGCTGTTACTGTGATTTGATGAATGTCATTAGCTTGATTAGAAGTGATATTCACCTCGACCTTTTTTAAAGCCTTCTGACCATCCTTCCAATTATTTATTATTTGTTTATTATCTAGCCATATACCAATTCCATCACCAGCTTTATAAACTAGTTCATACTTACCAGCAGGAAGACGTTTATACGTAACATATTTAACACTATAATTACTCGTCAAAATTTTAGTCGGTACTGGACTAACATATTCATTATTAGCTCGAATTAATACACTATTTTCTGGTCCATAGTAAATCTCTTGCGTAACAGGATGACCTAAAAGGCTAGGGTTATTGTAATAATACGCAACCCAGTTAGAAAATGGAATGACGGAAGAGTAGATAAATGCTTCTCCGCCCCTTGAATCTGTATAATTCGTTTTGATTGTATGGTCACCTTGTTTTACGTTTTCAATGACTGCAGTTTTAAATATTTTTGTTTCAGTTGGTTTTTTCGTTAAAATCAATTTGTCATCAAAGAAAATTTGAGCATCATCATCTGCATATAATGAAGCAAAATAATCACCTTCTAATAAAAAAGAAGTATAACGAAATGGTAATGTGAATTTGTCACTTGGATACCCTAATGGTGAATAGTAACCCCAGTTATAAGAGATATTTTCGTCGTTTAAATTGACTTTACTAAGAACAGGAGTAAGTGTAAACGAAAATGTTGAACTTTGATTCGCATTGAGTTGCTCGATTCGAATCGTGTGTAAGTCGCTTGATGAATTAGTTGTGTCATTAACTTGAAGTGATTTCTGGATGGTTTTCAAAGAGGTTGTTGATTCATCATTTGCGATCAGCTTATTATCGAAATAAAATTTAAATTGACCGGTAAATTTAATTGACAACTTATACTGCCTTGCCTGAATAACGGTACTAGTCGTTGATCGAATACTTTTTATTGAATCATTTAGATCATTTCCATTTGGAGCTGTGAATGAAATTGGTGCAGAGCTTGTTGTTAATTTTGAGGTATTGATTGGATTACCGCTTAGAGTCGAATTGTTATAAAAGCTCAGATCCCAAGTTGTTTTTGGCTTCTGGTTTTTCTGTGTAGAATTACTTTGCAATGAATCCGCATATGTGTAAGTTGGATAAATAGTAGCAATCATTAAAATCATGAAATAAAGTGTGAATTGTAGTATTTTATTTTTCATAGTAATTTTATTAATTGAGAATAAATTATGTGGTTTTCTTCAGATGTTTCTCCTCTAAATTTCTCCCTTCAAATTATTTTATTATTGAAACTTCTAATTTAATGTTACTCTATTCACACAGTCCCGTAAATAACAACTTTAGTCGATTCTTAGTGTTTTTTAAGGAATGGAATCAATAATTGTAGTAATATAGTGAAGTGTGACAAGATAGTAAAAAATTTAGAAAATAAGGTCGAGAATAATTCGCCTTATGTACTGAAAGGTTAGGTGTTAGATGCTAACAAAATATTATACAATTAGTGGTTTTGGAAGCCATGAAATTGAAATCGAAAAATCTAGATTTATTTGTTATATAGATGAAGTAAAAACGGAAAGTGAAGCTCAACAGTTTATTGCAGACATTAAAAAGAAGCATCACGATGCAAATCATAATTGCTCGGCGTATTTAATTGGTGAACATGATGAAATTCAGAAGGCCAATGATGATGGCGAGCCAAGTGGAACAGCTGGCGTTCCAATGTTGGAAGTATTAAAAAAACGTGGTTTAAAAGATATTGTAGTTGTTGTAACTAGATATTTCGGCGGAAAAAAATTAGGTGCAGGTGGACTAATTCGTGCATACGGACAATCTGTCAGCGAGGGATTAAATGCGGTTGGTGTCGTAGAACGAACATTAATCAAAGTAGTTAATGTGAAAATAAGCTATAAGTTATTAGGAAAAGTTGAACATGCTTTACGTAGTTCACATTACCATTTAGAAAATGTAACACATTTAGAAGAAGTAGACTTTGAGTTGTGGATAAAATTTGAAGAAATTGAAACTTTTAACAATTGGATGGTTGAACTGACAAATGGTAGTTGCCAGATAACGGAAAGTGTTGTTAAATACATGTAGTAGTCTATAATTCGTGTTATAATGACAATTTCTGACTAATTTTAGATAAAACAATCATACTAACGTTAAAGGAGGTCTCTTCGAACCGATGAATCAGTCTCGAAAAATGGCCAAAAAGAAAAGAAAACGTAAAAAGCGTTTTTTTACTAAATTTTTGTTATTTATTATCGTCCTTGTCTTAATCTTTGTAGGTTATAAAGGAGTTAGAACATATCTTGAATTAAATAAAGCTACAAAAGGTGAACAAATTTCATCTAAACTTCGTAAAGAAGAAGTGAAAATTTCAAAAGACCCAATTTCTATTTTGTTCTTAGGGATTGAAAATTATTCCTCTGGTGGTAAAGGTGGTCGTACTGACTCGATGATCCTTGCAACCTTCAATCCGAAAGATGAAACTGTAAAAACGATGAGTATTCCACGTGATACTTATGTAAATATACCTGGACATGCTGAAAAAACGAAAATAAACCACGCTTATGCATATGGTGGACTACAATTAACAGTTGATACTGTAGAAGATTTCTTAAATGTACCAATTGATTACTATGTAACAGTTGATTTTAAAGGATTTAAAAATATTGTAGATGCAGTTGGTGGAATTGATGTAGATGTTCCATTTGATTTTTGGGAATATACAGATACAAAACCAAGGAAAAAAATCTATTTTACACAAGGTAAAATGCATTTAAATGGTAAAGAGGCTTTAGCATATTCTCGTATGCGTAAACGCGATCCAAGAGGCGATTTTGGACGTGAAGAACGTCAGCAACAAGTAATGCAAGCTATTTTAGCTGAAATGAAATCACCAGAAACAATCATAAAAATGGATGATTACGCAAAAGTAGTTAGTGATAATGTTCGTACAAACATGAATATTGGTGGCGGATTATCACTTGCAAAACATTTACCGAACTTAAATAAAGAAGATTTTGAAACACTTAAGTTACAAGGTCATGATGATACGATAAACGGTATTTATTACTATGTTCCGGAAGAAGAAAGTGTAAATGAAATTTCTAGCAAATTCCGTGTACATTTAGATTTAGATCAATCTTCTACTACAAACACAACGAATACAGAAAGTAATTTGAATAGTAGTAGTGGTAGTAGTACTGAAAATAATACTGGTCAATAGTTGTTAAAGAAAGCTGATTCTGTTGTGGAATCAGCTTTTTTTTTAGGCCTTTTGTAATGATTATGTAATGATTGTGAACTTTGTGTTAAGAAAGTCATAGAAACATTTGAATTTTTTAAAACTTATAATAGAATAACAATATTAGATGGGAATTATTGGTTGGAGTCTAAAAATATAAAAATTTTAGCTTATTTTAAATTTTTGTACAATTGTAATACTAATTTGATTATAATGAATACATATACAGAAAATTGTTAGTCTTATCGTAAAAGGCTAATGGGGGAACAAGTGAATGACAACTAGGAAAATAGACAAACAAACATTGGATGAAGTAATGAATAACATGATTACAACCGTTATAGATAGTAAGTCCCAAGTGTTTGAGATTGTTGAAGATACTCGCACTGAGTATGAAAGATTAAGAATAGAACTTGAAGAAGTTAAAGTACAAGTGGTGGAGAAGATTGAAAATTCCGCAAGATTAGATCTACTAGTTAGAGCAGCTCGTCAAAAATTAATGGAAGTAGATGGAGATTTTAAGAGATATACAGAGGTTCAGGTTAAAGATGCCTACGAGATGGCTCAAAATATCCAAGAACAACATATCCTTTCGTTAAAAGAAGAGAAACAACTAATTCAACGTCGAAACGAATTAGAACGAAGACTGCAAAATTTGCTAGATCAGGTACAAAGAGCGGAGTTATTAGTTGCTCGTATTTCAATCATATTAAATTATCTTAATACTGATTTTCAGCAAGTTAGTCAACTACTTGATGATGCAAAACAAAAACAAGCATTTGGGTTTCAATTGATACAGGCTCAGGAAGAAGAGCGATTAAAATTGTCTCGCGAAATTCATGATGGTCCTGCACAAATGCTAGCAAATATATTAATGCGTTCAGATTTTTTAATTAAAACATATCGTCAAAGACCTCAAGAGGAAGCGATAAAAGAATTAAGTGATATGAAGGAACAGGTCCGTAGTGCACTAGGTGAGGTAAGAAGAATTATTTACGATTTACGCCCAATGGCATTAGATGATTTAGGTTTAGTTCCTACTCTAAGTAAATATTTAAAATCACTTGAAGAATATAATCATATTGAAATTAGTTTTGATTACTACGGTAATAATGAAAAACGACTCAATACGAAATTAGAGGTAGCTCTTTTCCGATTAATTCAAGAAGCAGTTCAAAATGCTTGTAAACATGCTAAACCATCAACTATTTTTGTAAAATTAGAATTTTTAAGAGATAAAATCAATGTTCTAGTTAAAGATGATGGAGTCGGTTTTACAATGGAAGAAGGAAAGAGTGAAAACTCTTTTGGATTAATTGGTATGAAAGAGCGCGTTGAACTTTTAAACGGTGACCTCAAAATCGAATCAAAATTAAATGTTGGTACGAAAATTCAAATCACTTTAGAGATGGAAGTCGAGACTGAATTTGCAGTACAAATGTAATGTAAGCGTCTGAAAATTTCTAAAAATAAAATTTTATTTCATATTTTGTTGGATTACATCGAAATAATTGTTAAAATATGTTAAAATATACTAGATTTTAGTAAAAAATACCAATTTACATATTAATAATAGATTAGCAAACTAGAATATATAGCAGAGGAGTATTGTAATGAAAACTAGAATTGCAATTGTAGATGATCATAAACTATTTCGAGAAGGAATTAAGAGAATACTAGATTTTGAAGAAAGTTTCGATGTTGTTGCTGAAGGTTCAGACGGTACAGAAGTAGTTGGTATCATGGATCAACATCAAGTTGATGTATTTATTATTGATATCAACATGCCGACAATGAACGGAGTAACTGCTACAAAGGCATTACTAGAAAAGTACCCAGATGCTAAAGTAATTATCCTATCAATTCATGATGACGAGTCTTATGTAACTCATGTTCTGAAAGTAGGGGCAAGAGGCTACTTATTAAAAGAGATGGATTCAGATACACTAATTGAAGCAATCAAAGTTGTAACAAAAGGTGGATGCTACTTACATCCGAAGATTACTCATAACCTAGTTGAAGAATTTAGACGTCTATCATTAAAAGAGCAATTATTCAAATCTCGTGAAGTGGAAGTACGACGTCCATTACATTTACTTACAAGAAGAGAATGCGAAGTTCTACAAATGTTAGCTGACGGTAAAAGTAACCGTGCAATCGGTGAAGCACTATTCATCAGTGAAAAAACAGTCAAAAACCACGTAAGTAATATTTTACAAAAACTAGAAGTAAATGACCGTACTCACGCTGTAGTTACGGCAATTCGTAATGCTTGGGTAGAAGTAAAATAATAAATGAAAATAAAACAGAGTATCATGTAGATGCTCTGTTTTTCTTTTCAACCTATACTCTTTTAAGTATAATAGTTCTTCCTAAGCTAAGTAGCATTGTCGAATTGGCTCAGAGTAAAGAGAATAAAATACAATGAATTTACCAATTTAGTTGTGTAAAATGAAACTAGTAAATACATAGTTGTTACTATTTGTAAGAAAGGATATGACAATGAGAACTGCAATCGTTACAGACAGTACATCTTATATACCTCAAGAAATAAGAGATTCTTTAGATATTCATATGTTACCTCTTAATGTAATCTTCGGAGATGCATCCTACCAAGAAGAAGTGGAAATTACAGCCGAACAATTTTTCTTAAAGGTACGTGAACAAAAGGACTTACCAAAAACATCACAACCAGCTTACGGTACAATTATTGATAAATTTGAACAGTTGTCAAAAGAATATGACGCTGTAGTTGCCATTACGTTATCAAGTGGTATTAGTGGAACATATCAAAGCATCGTATCTGCGGGTACAATGATTGATAACTTAGATGTAGTTACCTTCGATTCAGAAATTAGCTGCATGGTCCAAGGATTTTACGTTATTGAGGCAGCAAAAATGGCTCGAAATGGAGCGGGACCATCTGAAATCATTGCTCGTCTAGACGAAATAAAACAAACGGCAAATGCCTACTTCATGGTTTATGACCTAGACCATCTGCAGCGTGGAGGAAGACTTTCAAGTGCACAAGCATTTGTAGGAAGCCTGTTGCAAGTAAAACCAATCCTAACATTCGAAAATAAACAAATCGTAGCCTTTGAAAAAATTCGTACTGAAAAAAGAGCTATGAAACGAATTACCGATCTATTCGGAGAAGTTGCATCAAAAGGTGAAAAAATGAAAGCAGTTGTTATCCACTCAAATCGCGAAGACGACGCGAGAGAACTAGCAAGACAGCTTGCTGAAACTTACCCTAATGTTGAAATGGATATTTCATACTTTGGCCCAGTTATTGGAACGCATCTTGGTGAAGGCGCGTTAGGATTGGGTTGGTATGTTGTTTGATAGGAGAGTCCCTGTGATTGGGGACTTTTTTTTGTGGATCGCAAATAAATCTCGTAATCACAATTAAAAGTGTGGAACGCAAATAAATCCTCGTAATCGCAAATAAAAAGTGGAAATCGCAAATAAATCCTCGTAATCGCAATTAAAAATGTGGAACGCAAATAAATTCTCGTAATCGCAATTAAAATGTGGGAATCGCAAATGAAATCCAGTAATCGCAATTAAAAAGTGAGAATCGTAAATAAAATCCAGTAATCGCAATTAAAAATGAAATATCGCAATTAAATTTCTGAAATCGCAATTAAAAATGCCAAAATCGCAAATAAGATAATAAAATTACCTGAAATAGATTAGATTTTGGGTGTTTTGCTCTTAAATTAGAAAGTTTTATATCAAAATGACTAACAAACTAGCTGAAATTGTACACTTTTATCCCAATCCATCCCAATAATTTAATCAAAAATACAATTTTCCCCCAACATATTTATCTATCATAGAAATCATGCTACATTTCAAGTAAATCTAATGAAAGCAGGTACACAAAATTGCTTATAGGAAGAAAACTCCCAATCACCTCTTTAACCAACCTTCAAGAAATCCCTCCATCAAGCCAGATCATTCAAGCGGTTCAAAAAATCAAATCTCGATATGAGTGTTTCCGTTGTGGTAATCAAGACCAACACTTTTTTGCTACTCATTATTGTGCAAAATGTTCTTCACATTGTACGTATTGCCGGAAGTGTATTGTAATGGGGAAGATGTCGACTTGTACAATGCTCGCCATAAATGAAACTGATATGAAATTTGAAGATTCATTATCTGGTCTCGTATGGAATGGAAAGCTTTCCCCTCAACAAAAAGAAGCCTCACTGAAAGTAGTTGAAGCTGTTCATAGAAATCATGATTTGCTGCTGTGGGCAGTTTGTGGCGCGGGTAAAACTGAAATGTTATTTGAAGGAATTGAGGCTGCACTGCAACAAGGTAAATTTGTATGCATTACAACCCCACGAGTAGATGTTGTTTTAGAGCTCGCAAACCGATTTCGGCAAGCTTTTCCTACAGTTTCAATTGCTGTCCTTTATGGTGGGAGCGGTGAAGAGTGGAATCGTAATAGATTGACAATTTGTACTGTACATCAGCTTATGAAATTCAGACATATGTTCCATTTATTGATTATCGATGAGGTTGATGCGTTCCCATACAATATTGAAAAACATTTGCACTGGGTAGCTAGTGAAGCTAGAACAGAAACTGGTTCTACAATTCAATTAACTGCAACTCCTTCTTCTGATCAACAACAGCTAGCGCTTAAAGGTAAAATCCACAATGTTATGGTCCCCGCACGCTATCATCGGCAACCTCTGCCAGTTCCAAGCTTTGAGTGGGTTGGAAATTGGCGAAAAGCTATCCACAAAAAACAAAAACTCCCAAATCAATTAGAAAAATGGCTAAAAAAATTCCTTCAAGATAACTGTCCGATCTTCTTATTCACCCCAACAATTAAAGATTGTGTTTTTATAGAAGAAGCTGTTAAAAAGGTAACAACTAATTCCGCATCTGTTCATAGTCAAGATCCATTACGTCATGAAAAAGTAAGTGCTTTTCGAAAAGGGGATATACAAGTATTGATCACGACTACTATTTTAGAAAGGGGAGTAACAATCCCAAATAGTCAAATTGCAGTGTTAGGTGCAGACGAAGAGATTTTTACTGAAAGTGCTCTTGTTCAGATTTCTGGTAGAGCGGGTAGACAGTTGGAGTATGCAAACGGTGAAGTTATCTTATTTCATAACGGGATTAGCGAAGAAATGGTTAGAGCTAAAAAACAAATCCTTTTAATGAATCATTTAGGATATGAGAAGGGTTGGTTAGATGAAAAATGATCTGTTTGTATTGTGGAGGAGATTTTATTGAGCCGTTTTCGCTACATAAAATGTTTTTTAAAGAAAGAGAAACAGCTTGCTCACAATGTTTAGCGCAATTTGAAAGAATAAAAGACCCCGCCTGTGAAATTTGTTGCGGAACAATTTTAGAAAACCAAAAACTTTGTCAAAATTGCAAAGAATATATAAAATTAAATCCGAATCAGCCGATTATTGTTAATAAATCTATTTTTCAATATACAAATGAGATGAAAGAATGGCTAAATCGTTATAAATTTTACGGTGATGTTACATTAGCATCACTATTTATTACAGATTTGAAGGAATACTATCAAAAATCTTTCAGAAACTTTAAAATAGTTCCAATCCCCTTAAGTAAAGAAAGGCTAAAAGAAAGAGGTTTTAATCAAGTAGAAATCCTTGCACAACAGGCTGGTTTACCTTTTATAAAATGTTTACAACGTGTTCATACTGAAAAACAAAGTAAATTAAGCCGATATGAAAGACTGAGCAGAGAACAAGTATTTTCTTTTTGTGGAGATGAAAAATTTAAAAACGTGCCGATATTAATTTTAGATGACGTCTATACAACTGGTAAAACAGTCCGAGATGCTGCAATCATTTTGTTACAAAATGGTGCTACCGAGGTATATTCACTAACTTTAATTCGTGCATAAAAATTGGTAATTTGTCATGTGTAAAAGGACTTAATTTTGTGGCTAATTTCGCCGATATAAGTTATGTAACATTCGAAAATGGGGTGAAATTAGTGGGAGAATTACGTAATTGTCCTAATTGCAATAGCTTATTTTTAAAAACAAATCTTCGTGATGTATGTGAAAATTGTTATAAAACAGAACAAAAGCAGTTCGATGTTGTTTATAATTTTATCCGTAAAAGCGAAAATCGAATGGCAACGATGGATCAAATCGTAACTGCGACCGATGTCGATGAAGATTTAATTATCAAATGGATTCGCAGTGGGAAACTTCGTGTAGCTGGCCTTCCAAATTTAGGATATCCATGTGACAGTTGTGGAACACTAATTCAAAAAGGTTCTGTCTGTCCAAATTGCGCAACGAACATAAAACAAGATTTATATAAAGCTGAAGAAGAAAAAAGACGAATTCAAGAGCTTAGAAAAAAAGATAGAACATACTTCCTTGAAGGTAATAAAAGGAAGTGATGGAGTACGAAACGATTGACGATGAGGTGAGAAAAATGAAGGTTAATACATCAAGCGTAGATAGAATTCAATTATACCAAAATAACGTTAAAAAAATCGAACAAGAGAAACCACAGCAACGGGAAGATAAAGTAGAAATTTCCTCTCAGGCAAAAGATCTTCAAATGGCTTCACAGTTAATCGCAGACCGTGAAGAACGTGTACAGCAATTAAAAAAGCAAGTTGAAGAAGGCTCCTACAAAGTACAACCAACATTAGTAGCCGAGAAAATGCTTCAATATTTCAACAAGAAATAACATCGTAGGAAGAAGGATCGGCATGAACACAACAACTTTACTTACTACACTCCAACAACAACTCAAAGAATATACAGAGCTTTATGATTTATCTGTTGCAAAAACAGATATGATAAAGAAAAATGATATAGCTAATTTAAACGAAATCATTAATAAAGAAGCAAAATGCTTACTTTCAATTGACGTTTTAGAAAAGAACCGAATTGAAGCAGTTTATTCAGTACTAAGTGGACATGAATGGAGTGGGGATATCCCTACTCTTTCAGACTGCTTAAAAGTTGTAACTAAAGAAGAAGCTATGAAACTTCAATCTATTCAATCTGAATTAGTTATTAAAATAGAAGAATTAAAAGAACGTAATTACTTAAATCAAGAACTTATCTATCAATCTATGCAGTTTGTTTCAATGTCTCTATCAATGGTAAAACCTAAACAAACAGCGCCAAACTATGGACCATCTGCTAAACAAATACAGAAAAAAGATATTTTATTCGACTCACAAGTATAGATTATGTAAGGAGGTTTCACATTATGCGCCCTACATTTATGGGATTAGAAACGGCTAAGAGAGGTATGTTTACGCAGCAAGCTGCGATTAGTGTGTTAGGACATAATATTGCTAATGCGAATACAGATGGATATACACGTCAACGCGTGAATATGCAACAAACGTCACCATTTCCTTCTATAGGAATGGAAAGACCTTATATACCAGGATTAATTGGGACGGGTGTTGAAGCTACGTCTGTTCAACGAGTACGTGAATCTTTTTTAGATATCCAATATAGAAACAATAATAGCCAGCTTGGTTATTATGCTAGCCGAAGTGATGCACTTCAAAAAATGGAAGAAATTATGAATGAACCTTCTGAACAAGGACTAGCGAAAACATTAGATCGTTTTTGGCAATCATTACAAGATTTATCTTTAAATCCTAGTAACTCAGGCGCTAGATCAGTTGTTTTAGAACGTGGGAAAGCAGTTGCTGAAACGTTTAATTATTTATCAAAATCATTAAAAACAGTGCAAAGTGATCAAAAAAACCAAATAGAAGTTGAAACACAAAATGTTAATTCACTTTTAAATCAAATACAAAATGTAAACCGCAAAATTGCTGATGTTGAGCCTCATGGTGTATTACCGAATGATTTGTACGATGAGCGCGATCGATTAATTGATAAATTATCTAATCTAGTTAATATTAAAGTTACCTATACTTCAAGTGGTGGACAATCTCTTCCAGCAGCCGAAGGAAAAGCCACAATTGACTTAGTTACTGAAGATGGAAGTGTTATTGAATCAGGTCGAGTTATTGACGGAACAGATATAAAAGCAGATCCAAAATATTTAAAAGTAAACTATGACACTACTACTGGATTAGTAGATACAGTCTCGATTGGAAATAATACAATTGACGTAGAAAACTTTAAATCCATGGGTAAACTTAATAGTTTAATTAAATCATTTGGTTATTTAGATAGCACAAATGCTCAAGTTGGTACCTACCCGGAAATGCTTAAGAATTTAGATGACATAGCTAATACATTTGCTACTACTTTTAATACGGTGCATGCTTCTGGTATTACATTAAATGATGTGAATGGTGGGAACTTCTTCGGTTCAACTTCAGGACCTATTAGTGCAAGTACTATTAATGTAGTAATTTCAAATCTTAATGACATTGCTGCTGGTTCAACTACTAGTGATGGTGATGGGAAAAACGCATTAGCATTAGCAGATGTTATGAGAAGAACTGATTTAACAATCGGTTCTACAACTAATACAAGTATTACAGCTTTTTATCAAGGCGTAATTGGTGGGATGGGTGTACAATCTCAGGAAGCTGAGCGATTAATGACAAATAGTGGGATATTAGTAGACTCAGTGGATCAAAACCGCAAATCAGTAAGTAGTGTATCTCTAGATGAAGAAATGACAGACATGGTGAAATTCCAACATGCTTACAACGCTGCAGCGCGTAATATCACAGCAATTGATGAAATGTTAGATAAAATTATTAATGGTATGGGAATTGTTGGGAGGTAATGAATAATGCGTGTTACGCAAACGATGATTAGTAATAATATGCTTCGAAATCTAGGTAATAGTTATTCGAAACTTGACAAATACAATGACCAACTTGCTTCTGGTAAAAAAATTAGCCGTCCATCAGATGATCCGGTTATAGCAATGAAGGGGATTTATTATCGTTCAGATGTTACACAAGTTGAACAATATAAACGTAATTTATCTGAAGGATATTCTTGGATTGAGTCAAGTGATGATTCACTTGACAAAGTAACACAAGCGCTTCAACGTATGAGAGAATTAGCGGTTAACGGCGGGAACGAAGCAAATAGTGCAAGCTCCCGTCAGGCTTTAGCTGCAGAAGTTAAACAGTTAATTGGACATATAGGTTCTCTTGCTAATACACAAGTTGGAGATAAATATATTTTTAATGGATTAGATACTAATAAACAACCAGTAGATATGACAGTAACGACCGCGGCTGATGGACAAATTTCATTAAGTGGAACATACCCAACTAGTACAACTTATAAACCATTTGATATGCAAGTATCAAAAGGGGTAAATGTACCTATAAATGCTGATCCGGATAATATTTTTGACATAACGACTTTAAATAAATTAGTATCTCTTCATAATGGATTACAAACGGATAAAACAGCTGATATTGAGGCTGGGATAGCAGATTTGGATAATATTCTCAAAAGTGTTCTAGATGCTCGAACTAAAATTGGAGCAACACAAAATCGTATTGAAATGATTGATGACCGTTTAGGAACACAAGAAATTATCGCGAACAGAATTATGTCTGATAATGAGGATGCTAACATTGAAAAGGTTATTACAGATTTAAAAACACAAGAGAGTGTGCATAATGCGGCTTTGGGTGTTGGGGCACGTATTATTCAACCAACTTTATTAGACTTCTTACGTTAAGCTATCAATTTTTGATAGCTTTTCTTATAGGAAATTTAGAGTGAGAGGAAGAGGAGTATGCAATTTCCTCAAATACGATTACAAACTACTATTGCTAAATTAGGTATAAATATTGAAAAAATGATGCTAGAATATGAACAACCAAGAGCAGAAATGACAATTCACCAACAAAATGCAGAAATGGATGTTCAAAGAGTAGCACCTACATTAGAAATGGATTCAACTGAGGCGAGAGCAGATCTTGATTTGAAAAGTGCTCGTCGCCGGATAGAAGATGCCGCTACTGATGGCTATCAAGCATGGCTAGACGGTCTTGCAAGGATGTCACAGCAAGGTGATCAGATGATGATGGTCCAGAATAATAGAAATGCGATTTCAGATATAGCTAAAGCGAATAGCTCACATCCAATCTATGATTTTAATATCGCTTTCGTACCAAGATGGGGTAGTTTTAAAATGTCCTATGATCCAGGAAGCTTTAACATTAACTGGACTACTCATAAGCCAGAAATAGAAGTTACACCACAAAAAGCCATTACAAATATTACTCCAGGTAAAGTAGGTTATTATATGAGTACTTGGAATAGCTTGAAAATTGATTATACTGGATTAACAATAGATCAAAAAGGGTAAGGTGAAAGGTATGAACATTCAAACAAAATATCATGGTGAAGTAGTTATTCAACAAGAAAATATACTAACCTTCCCAAAAGGGATCCCCGCCTTTGAAGATGAAAAACAGTTTATTATTCTACCCCTTGATGAAAAAACGCCATTCTCAATCTTGCAATCTACCAAAACTTCAAATTTGGCATTTGTAATTGGGGATGTATTTTCATTATTTCCAGAGTATGATATTGAACTATCACAAAATGCAGTTGAAGTTTTGGAATTATCGAACTCTGAAGATGCTATTGTGTACTGTATTATTACTGTCAAAGAACCTTTTATGCAATCAACTGCAAACTTACAAGGGCCTATAGTCATTAACTCAGTTAAAAAGATTGGTAAGCAGGTTGTATTGAATCAATCGAATTATAAAACAAAACATGAACTAGTTGGATCACCAGCTCTTTCTAAGTAGGGGTGATGAAATGTTAGTGCTAACTAGAAAACTTAAAGAAGCAATTATGATTGGTGATGATATTGAAATCTCAATAGCTTCAATTGAGGGTGATCAAGTGAAGCTTGCGATATCAGCACCAAAACACATCGATATACATCGGAAAGAAATCTATTTGTCTATTAAAGAAGAAAATAAACAAGCAGCTTCTGGATCCAATAATATGGCGGAAGTACTTAAACAAATGAGTAAAACGATCGAATAAATAAATTAAAAGAACAATAAAAATGTATCTCTCTAGAAAATGAGGGGTACATTTTTGTGTTTTTAGCCTATATTTATAAAAAATTATTATGTTGATTAAGTGTTAATAAATAAAATGCGCAATTTCATCGATATCCTTTCTTTGTGGTGCTTTTACATCGCGTTCTGGAACTCCGAGAGCTAAAACAAGATTAATAGTTATATCACTCTAGATCTCGAGAAGTCCTGCGATTTCTTTAAAAAATAACTTTCAAGAAAATAGAATAATAATAAAACAAAATAAAATATAAGAAAAACGCATACTTTTCAACATTCAATAAGTTTTTATTTAGGAGGATACTAGCCAAAATGTTATTAATAATTAGATGATAGGATAAAAGGGCAGTTATTCAATTTGTCGAAAAATCTTTTTTTAAAATAGACTAAAATCTACAAAAAAACAGTCGATATAATTTATGTAAAGGAACACGTTAGAAAAGCTCAAGTTTTTCAAATAGGTTCCTAAATAAAATGAGTGTTCACATGGAAGTGGACATACATATTCAAGGAGGAAATTTAAATGATTATCAATCACAACATCGCTGCAGCAAATGCACACCGTAATTTAATGACAAACAATGTAAATGCAAACAAAAACATGGAAAAATTATCTTCAGGTTTACGTATTAACCGTGCTGGTGATGATGCTGCAGGTCTTTCAATCTCTGAAAAAATGCGTGGGCAAATTCGCGGTTTAGATCAAGCTTCTCGTAATGCTCAAGACGGAATTTCTTTAATCCAAACTGCTGAGGGTGCATTAGGGGAAACTCATTCAATTTTACAACGTATGCGTGAATTAGCAGTACAATCAGCAAATGATACAAATAATGATACTGAAGATCGAGTAGCTATCACAACTGAAATGGATCAATTAGCTAAGGATATTAACAGAATTTCTAATAACACAGAGTTTAATACTAAAAAATTATTAGATGGTTCTCAAACAGCTCAAGGATTAATATTCCATATCGGTGCTAATAAAGATCAAGAATTAACTCTTAAAATTAATTCAATGGATGCTCTTTCACTTGGAGTAGGTACTGATAATAAAGAAACAACTAGTGGTATCGACGTTTCAACACAAACGGCTGCAAATACAGCAATCGATACAATTGACACAGCTATCAAAAATGTTTCAGCTGAACGTTCAAACTTAGGTGCATACCAAAACCGTTTAGAACACACTATCAACAACTTAGGCAATGCTTCAGAGAACTTAACTGCTGCTGAATCTCGTGTCCGTGACGTTGATATGGCGAAAGAAATGATGGAATTTACTAAAAATAACATCTTAAGTCAAGCTTCACAAGCTATGCTAGCTCAAGCAAACCAACAACCTCAAGGTGTATTACAACTTCTTCGTTAATTTTAAAAGAGCGAGCATCCTATTTTGGGATGCTCTTTTTTTAGATAGTTTACTAGTTCAAATTTCGTGTGTTTATCTAGTGTTACCAACTATTTTCATATTAGGATGGAGTGAGTATATGAGCAAAATTTGGAAGTTAAGTACTGTGCTAGTTTTAATAATTGGTATATTATATCCTTTTAGTGTTAATGCAGAAACAATAGATTATGTGACTGCTACTAGAACGGTAAATCCTACATCAATATTCTCAGATGAAGAAGCTGAAGTTACGTTAAATATTAATGGAACGCCTCCAGTTAATGTTGTTAAACCAAACGACGTTGTTCTAATTCTCGATAAGTCAGGTAGTATGCAAAACGATAACCGTTTTAATGCAATGATATCTGCATCTAAAAGTTTTGTTGATTTAATTGATTTCACAAAACATCAAGTTGGCGTAGTAGATTTTAGTACTTCTGCAAATATATTTGGATTAAGTACTGATCCAGTTGCTATTAAAAATTATTTAGGTAAAGTTGCGTTAGGCGGTAGTACCAATACAGCTGCAGCAATTAATCAAGCTACTAGTATTCTTAGTAAACACCGTCCAGATGCACAACCAGTAATTGTATTGTTGACGGACGGACAAGCAGATAATACTGATGCAGCTTTACAAGCGGCAAAAGCTGCAAAGGATGCAGGAATCGTATTTTATACAGTGGCATTATTAGGACCCACTGAAGACCCGAAAACAAGTGCTCCGAATTTATTATTAGGCCAAATGGCAACATCAGAGGATCATCATCACTTCGTTTTAGGTTCTGTTGGATTAGCAGATGTGTATAAAGCGATTGTTCAGGAAATTGGATTGGCTACTGCATATAATGTTGAAATTACAGAAAATGTTTCTCCGCAGTTTGAAATTGTTCCTGGTTCATATAATTCAAGTATTCCACAGCCTACAGTTACAGGAAATACATTAAAATGGAATATTACGGAACTGAAAAATAATTTACAATTAAAGTATAAGGTTCGCTTGAAAAAAGGTGAAAAAGCCGGGACTTATAATATAGCTGATAACACCCTTATTACTTATAAGGATTACACAAATGCAAGCCGAACGTATACAATTGAAAATACAAATTTGGAAGTAAAACATCACGCTCCAACGATAACTGATATAACTCCAACAAAAGGTATTGTTCAAGGTGGAGAAACAGTTACAATTAAAGGAACTTACTTTAGAAGTGGAGTAAAAGTATATTTTGGTTCAGCGGAAGCTACTAATGTAGTCGTTAATGATGACCAAACGATAACTGTTACAACTCCACCTGGAGTACAAGGGGATACTAAAGTTACAGTAACAAATGATGATAACCAATCAGCAACAGGTAACTTCACATATTATGCAAATCCTGAAGTAACGTCAATTACACCGAATAGTGGACCTTTTAAAGGTGGTAATACAGTTACCATAAATGGTAAATATTTCATGCCAGGTGTAAAAGTAATGTTTGGCTCAAATGCAGCAGTAGTAACAAATAATACTGCAAATCAACTAACAGTTACAGTTCCAACTGCAACAGTTGAAGGGTTAACAGATGTGTACATTGAAAATCCAGATGGCACAAAAGTTACTGCTTCAAAAGCTTACTCTTATGACAAAGAACTTCCTGTTGTAACGGAGATCAATCCATCTAAGGGCATTATTCAAGGTGGAGAAACAGTTACAATCAAAGGAGATAAGTTTAGAAGTGGAGCGAAGGTATACTTTGGTACAACGGAAGCTACTAATGTAGTTGTTGTTGATCGACAAACGATAACTGTTACAACTCCACCAGGAGTACTAGGGAATACAACAGTTAAAGTAATAAATGATGATAACCAATCAGCAACAGGTAACTTTACGTATTATGTAAATCCTGAAGTAACGTCAATTACACCGAATAGTGGACCTTTTAAAGGTGGTAATACAGTTACCATAAATGGTAAATATTTTACGACGGGTGTAAAAGTAAAGTTTGGTTCAAATGCAGCAGTAGTAACATATAAAAATGCAAACCAACTAACAGTAACTGTTCCAACTGCAACAGCGGAGGGGTTAACAGATGTGTACATTGAAAATCCAGATGGCACAAAAGTTATTGCTTCAAAAGCTTACTCTTATGACCCGGAAATAAAAGCACCTGTTATAACAGAGATCAATCCATCTAAGGGGATTGTTCAAGGTGGAGAAACAATTACAATCAAAGGAAATTACTTTAGAAGTGGTGCAAAGGTTTATTTTGGAACAACGGCAGCTTCAAATGTAGTTGTAGTTGATGGACAAACGATAACGGTAACAACTCCACCCGGAGCACAAGGGAATACAACCGTTAAAGTAACAAATGATGATAACCAATCAGGGACAGGTATATTTGCATATTATGCAAATCCTGAAGTAACTTCGTTAACAGTAAAAAGTGGCCCGTTTTTAGGCGGAAATTCAACAATTATTAATGGTAAGTACTTTATGCCAGGAATAAAAGTGAAGTTTGGAGATAATGAAGCGGCAGTTACTTATGTTAATAGTTTGCAGCTTAATATAAAAGTTCCAGCTGCAGCTAAAGAAGGATTGACAAGCATTACACTGGAAAATCCAGATGGTTCTAAACTAACCTTAAATGATGCATATACTTATGACCCTCCAATTAAAACTGATGTTCAATTGGATTCGATTTCACCAGCTGATGGTCCTTTAAGTGGAGGGACGATTGTATACCTAACTGGTAAAAACATAGATCCAAATGTAAAAGTATATGTAGGAACAAAATTAGTTCCTTTAAACGCTTATTATTCAAATACTAGTGCTCGTATTGCGATGCCTATAAGTAGTACTGCAGGTGCTGTAGATATTACTTTAGAAAATCCAGACGGTACACGTTCGACATTAACTAATGCATTCACATATAATGCTCCACCACCAGCAAAAGCTCCAGTTGTTACTAGTCTTAGTCAAACAGAAGGATATTTAGCAGGAGGAGATTCTATATACGTAACTGGAGCAAATTTTGTAGATAAACTTTCTGTTACAGTAGGTGGCAAAGTTGCTACTGTATTGAATTATTATTCTGCGACTTCAATTAGAATAAAGATTCCAGCAGGAACACAATTAGGTTCGGTGGATGTAGTTGTTACAAATCCTGATGGACAGACAGGTAGCTTACCAAATGCATATACTTATATTGAACCACCTAAACCACCGGCACCTACTGTTACGTCAATTACGCCAAATTCTGGTTTGAAAATAGGTGGAGAAAGTATCACTATTAATGGAACTAACTTAGTTAGCGGACTTAAAGTTACATTTAATGGTGTAGATGCAAAAGTTTTAAATTATTATAGCGCTACCCAAATACGTGTTCAGGCACCGGCATCATCTGTATTAGGACCTGTAGATGTAGTAGTAACCAATCCGGATGGACAATCTGTTACAGTAACACAAGGTTATACTTATAATGCTGCCGTACCTACTATTACAAGTCTTTCTCCAAACTATGGTTCACTTGCAGGAGGAGATGCTATTGTTGTAACTGGTACGAATTTTGTGACAGGTCTAACTGTTACTGTTGGAGGGAAGAATGCAAGTGTATTAAACTACTATTCTTCAACAAGTATACGTATTCAGATTCCAGCTGGAAGTACACCGGGGGTAGTTCCTTTAGTTATAACAAATCCGGATGGAACATCAGGAACTACTGATTTTACTTATAATGCCCCGCCGGCTTTACCTGCACCAACAATTACTAGCCTATTAAATAGTAATGGAACAGCTGTTACAGGTACGGTCATTGGAGGAGCTATACTTTTTATTAATGGTAAGGATATGGTTTCGGGCGTAAAAATCGATGTAGGCGGAACGCTTGTAACACCATTGAATTTTTATAGTAGTACCAGTATCCGATTTGTAGTACCAAAAGGGTTACCAGCAGGCGCATTAAATATTAAGTTGGTAAACCCTGATAATCAAGTTTCAAATACGATTACTATAGATTATAAGCCTAGCTAGTAAATTTTTATTAGTAAAACTTTTTTTAAATAAGTACTATAGTTCCTTATTAATTATATTAAATCAACTATAGTGAAATAGAAAAGAGACTGAGATTTGTTTTGATTCTCGGTCTCTTTCTTATTGCAATTAAGATAATTTACTAAGTTATTTTTAGGGGGACATAAAATGAATAATCAACAAAAACAGATGCTAGTTCCTCAGTACATGAATAAATTTTCATGTATTGGATCAGAGTGTGAAGATACTTGTTGTAATGGCTGGACAATATCGATAGATAAAGCCACCTATAAAAAATATAAAAAATTGAGCAATCAAAAGATTAAAACAGAAATTGAAAATAGTATGCAAAGAAACAAAAAATCAAGTTCTGATAAAAACTATGCTAAATTTATATTAAATAGTAATGGATGTTCAATGCAATCAGAAGAAGGATTGTGTTGCGTCCATAGAGATTTAGGAGCAAGTTATTTATCGAATACTTGTTTTAGTTATCCACGTATGTTTAATAAAGTCGATAATATTACAGAAATGGGAGGGACAATGTCCTGTCCTGAAATAGCCCGTTTAGCTTTATTTAATCCAAAGGGAATTGAATTTGATATGAAAGTTCAAGAAGAAAATACAAGGGGATATACAAAATATTCGATTGATTCTACTAATGATAAGAATAAATTGTTTTGGGAGATTAGAGCATTTGCAATTTTTATTTTACAAGATCGAAGATATAGTGTTGATAATCGTCTTATTAATCTAGGGATGTGGATTAATAAGTTAACAGACAAAAATAAGCAATACAACATGAACGAACTTTTACATAATATAGGAGAATATAAAAAATCATTAACTAATAGTCAATTAGAAGAATCCTTAAATAATATAAAACCAAATTATAGTTTAAATGCGAAAATATGCTATGAAATCTTAGAAGTGAGAAAACAATTAGTAATACAAAGTGATCGATTTAAACAATTACTCTGTGATATTGCAGATGGTTTAAATTTGGAAAAAGAAAATTTTGATCATAAATTTAATGATTTAATTACTGATATAAAAAGAGAGTTTTATTCACCTTATTTTGATAATCATGAATACGTTTTAGAGAATTATTTGGTAAATGATTTATTTATTAATTGTTTTGGCTACGATTTTGAAAAATTACATGAACAATATAATTTACTCGTACTGAAGTATTCGCTAATAAAGTTACATTTATTTGGAGTAGCTTCTAAATACGAGGGTTTAACTGATGAATTAGTCGTATATGTTATTCAAACTTTCTCAAAGGGTATAGAACATAATCACTTATATTTAAAAATTATTTTAGACTTAGTAGTTACTAATAACTTTAATTCTCTTGCTCATATGGCCATTTTAATTAAAAGTTAAAAGAAAAAAGAAAGATATATCTCATCTAGTGAAAAGTGTAGGTTGTAATAAAAAGGCTATCTCACAAATAAAGTGTACCCTTTGTAAAAGACATTGAAAAAAATTCTATGTAAATTTAAGGAGATGATTTCTGTATTGAACAGGGGTCATCTTCTTTTAATTTCCACTGATATCTATATTAGTTGTAATACTTAATGTAATTGGCGATTTTCTTTTTTTGAGGTCATCTCCATTTTTATATTGCATCTGAAGTAAACTGGAATATATTTACAATCTGCTATTGTATAAAACTACACAACTCCGATTTCTGACCGATATAAGATTTGATGATGTATTTATAAAGGGAGGAAGTCGAATGATAAGAAGTGTTTCAAAATCGACTTTGGCTAAGAGTGTCCCAAACATCCCTGTTCAGCAACAAAGCCAAGAAGTTTATGAGTCTTTAGGTAAAGAAAAAGTGCCGGAAGATGTAATAGTTCCAAAAAAGGATTTAGAAAAAATAATTGATGGCATGAACAAATTGTTAGAACCAAAGCAAACAACATTAGAATTTAAATTACATGAAGAAACGAATAGATATTATGCTGTTATAGTTGATGCAAATACAAAAGAGGTAGTAAAAGAAATTCCTGCAAAAAAATTGCTAGATTTTTACGCAGCAATGGAAGAATTTCTAGGTTTAATGTTCGATAAAAAAATATAAGGGGGAAAGTTTATGGTAAATAGAATTAATGGTTTTTCAGGTGTTCTTGATATTGATGGTACAGTAAAAAAATTAATGGATGCAGAACGACTTCCTTTAGATAAATTAAAAGCTCAAAAGCAAATAAATGAGTGGCAAACTCAACAATATCGTGATTTGAACTTAATGATGGACGATTTTCGTAAACAAATTGTAGACGGAATTGGTTTAAATTCTTCTTTTAACCCTAAGTTAGTATCTAGTTCCAATGAAAGTGTTGTAAGTGCAACTACTAAAGGGACATCAAGCAATACAGTTAATACAATTGATCAAATTACTGCCTTAGCTACTAGTTCTCGTTGGACTTCAAATGCAGTCGTAAATAACGGTGGAGGGGCAATTGATGCAAATGCACTTTTAAATACTGTTACATTTAGTAATGGTTATCAACTTGGTGTACAAAAATTGCAATTTGATGTAACGAAACCAGATGGTACAACGTCAACAGTTTCAGTTGATATTGATGGAACAAAAGATTCACTTAATAGTGTAATTACAAAAATAAATAATTCAGGAGTTGGTGTTTCGGCATTTTATGATACAACAACTCAAAAAATCGTATTTACAAACAAAGCAACTGGTACAGGAGCGAATATTAAAATCAATGAGTCGGGCTCAGGTGCAGGTACGACAAACTTCATGCAAGCAATAGGCTTTACAGTTGATGGTTCAAATAATTTGGTACCTTCTACTAATGGTAGTGATGCAAGTTTTAAAATAAATGGACTTACAACAACTCGTAAATCCAATACATTTACAGTTGGAGATATTACTTATACACTAAAGCAAACTTCAACAGCACCAACGACTATTTCAAGTTCTACAGATACAGATAAAGTTTTTGATACTATTAAAGCTTTTGTTGATAAATATAATGATCTTATTGCAAAGGTAAACGATAGAGTAACGCAAAAAAAATATCGTGATTACCAGCCATTAACAGATGATCAAAGGGCAACGATGAAGGATGACCAAATTAAAAAATGGGAAGATAAAGCTTCGAGCGGTCTTTTACGTGGAGATGGTATCTTAATAGGTGTTCTAAATAAAATGCGTTCTGCTTTAGGTAGTCCTGTATCTGGTGCATCACCTAATTTATTAAGTAGCATTGGAATAACTACTGGAGATTGGCGAGATGGTGGAAAGCTAAATATTGATGAAGCAAAGTTAAAAAAGGCACTTCAAGATGACCCTAATGCTGTTGCTAAATTATTTACTCAATCTGGTTCTGGGACAGATAGTAGTGACCAAGGTATAGCTGTTAGATTAAAAAATACATTAAAACAAGCAATCGATGATGTGACAAAAAAAGCAGGGAAAGCTACTTATGCTTCAACGCAATTTACTTTAGGTAAAAGTTTACTAGATTTAGATACGCGTATTAGTAATTTTGAGGATCGTTTAACTCAAATTGAAGATCGATATTATCGTCAATTTAATGCAATGGATCAAGCAGTACAAAAAGCAAACTCTCAAAGTGCACAACTTATGCAATCCTTTGGTGGACAACAATAATCGGTGAGGTGGACAAAAAATGGCATTGAAAAACCCTTATGAACAATACCAACAAAACTCAGTAAATACAGCATCTCCAGGTGAATTAACGTTGATGTTATATAATGGGTGTCTAAAATTTATTCACTTAGCAAAGGGTGCAATTGCACAACAAAACTTTGAAGAACGAAATAAGAATATAACAAAAGCACAAAACATCATCCGTGAGTTAATGGTTACCTTGAATATGGATATTGAAGTTTCTGATCAACTTATGCAAATGTATGATTATATGAATCGACGTTTAGTTGAAGCGAATATTAAAAATGATCCTTCTATTTTAGATGAAGTAGAGGGCTTTGTTACAGAGTTTAGAGATACGTGGAGAGAAGTTATCCAAGTGAATCGTCAAAGAACGTTTACTAATGGTGGACAAGCTTAATGGATATCAATCAGACACTTTTTTCTGTTACTAAACAGCTTGCGGAATTAGCTTCGAATGTACCGTCACAGGAAAAGCGTGATGAAGTCATCGATCAGATTTTCACTTTATTAGAGGAAAGGGATACTTTACTTCCACAAGTAGAGCCTCCTAAAAATGAGAATGAACGATTAATAATGAACAAAGTGGTTGAGTTAAACAGCCAGATTAATGTTTCAATGAATCGCATTTTAGCTGATATTAAGAAGGATTTAACTGGATTAAAGGAGCAAAAGAAGGCTCATACCCAATATATTAATCCGTATAAGTCATTAAATAATGTTTCAGCATTTTTCGATAAAAAAGAATGATTCAGCGAGGTACTCTGTTGAAAAGCAGGGTACTTTCTTTTTGTTGTATTTTATTTGAGATTAGAGGAAAGTTATTATTAATTATTTTGACAAAAAGTAATTAAATTTATTGGAAAGATTTTCTTAATATATCACACAATTTTTTCTAATAATGTGATAAACTCAAATGGTTTAGTTTTTTACTTTTTATGTAGAGGTGTACATATGTTATCGATTTTAAAACGATACTTAATTGGTAAACCACTTAAGTCGACAGAGTTAAGTGAGCAAAAGTTATCGAATACGAAGGCGTTAGCAATCCTTTCTTCGGATGCACTTTCTTCTGTAGCTTACGGTCCAGAGCAAATTTTGATCGTATTAACTACAGTTGGGGCAGTAGCATATTGGTATTCGGTTCCGATTGGTATTGGCGTATTGATTTTATTATTAGCTTTAATATTATCTTATCGTCAGATTATTTTTAGTTATCCTCATGGTGGGGGCGCGTATGTCGTTTCGAAACAAAACCTCGGAGTTGTTCCAGGTTTAGTTGCTGGGGGTTCATTACTTGTAGATTATATTTTGACAGTAGCGGTTAGTGTGTCGGCGGGAACGGATGCCATTACATCTGCTATTCCAGCTTTGCATGCTCATACCGTCTTTATTGCAGTCATTTTGGTTATGTGTATTACAATTTTAAACTTGCGTGGATTAACTGAATCTGCTTCAATTTTGGCATATCCGGTTTATCTATTTGTTGTAGCACTTGTCATTATCATCATCGTAGGTTTATATAATGTGTTTACTGGCCATGCTCCACAAACAGCCCATTCACCAATTGGTACGGTTGTTCCTGGAATTTCACTGTTTATCTTATTAAAAGCATTTTCTTCAGGATGTTCGGCATTAACTGGTGTAGAAGCAATATCGAATGCGATTCCGAATTTTAAAGTTCCATCTGATAAAAATGCAGCAAAAACATTAGTAATGATGGGGTCAATTTTAGCGGTTCTTTTCTCAGGTATCATGTTTTTAGCATATTGGTATGGAATTATGCCAAATGCAGAAGAAACAGTTATGTCACAATTAGGTTCACATATTTTCGGACGAAATGTGATTTATTACTTTATCCAAGGTACAACAGCATTAATCCTTGTTTTGGCAGCTAACACAGGATTTTCAGCTTTCCCATTACTTGCTTATAACTTAGCGAGTGACAAATTTATGCCAAGAATGTACTTACTTCGAGGAGATCGTTTAGGTTATTCAAATGGTATTATCACACTTGGTGTAGCATCAATTCTTTTAATTATTGCGTTCCAAGGTAAGACTGAGCAATTAATTCCACTTTATGCCGTTGGTGTATTCGTTCCGTTTACACTTTCTCAGACAGGTATGGTTATAAAATGGATCAGAGAAAAGCCAGCAGGCTGGTTCCCTAAATTGATTGCAAACTTCGTAGGAGCATTTATTTCTGCAATAGTTTCAATTATTTTCTTAACAACTAAATTTACTCAAGTTTGGTCAATCTTAGTTTTCTTACCGATCATAGTAATTTTATTCTTAAGAATCCGTAAGCATTATGAAGCAGTAGGCGATCAATTAAGATTAAATAATGATATTCCTGATAAAATTAGTGGAAATATCATGATAGTTCCAGTTGCGGGTATTACAAAAGTAGTTGAACGCACAATGCAATATGCTCAAGGAATTGCAGATGAAGTTTATGCTGTCTATATTTCTTTCGACAAAGAAAGCGAAGAGCAAATGAGAGTGAAGTGGGAAGCGTGGAATCCGAATGTAAAACTAATTGTAGTCCATTCGGAATATCGAGAAATTACTAGACCACTTCTAAAAGTAATCGATGAAATGGAAGAAAAAGCCCATGCACAAGGCTTTGAAATTACAGTTTTAATCCCACAATTTATTACAAAGAAAAACTGGCATAATATCTTACACAATCAATCAAGTCTATTATTAAGAGCGTATTTACTACATAAACGAAGCGTAATTGTAACGACTGTACCTTATAAATTTAAGGTTTAATAGCGAGAGCAGGGATTAGGAGACAAGAGCCTAATCCCTGCTTTTTTGTTTAGGTTTTGTTAATGTACAAAAGACATTTTAGAAAAAGATTTTACAGAAAATAAAATAATGGAATATATAAAGACATTGATTGGAGTGGAAGGTTAAAAAGCAGGAAAGGCAGGGAAAGCAGGGAAAGCATATAGGACAGGAGTAATTAAGGGAATCATGGAAATTTCTTTTAACCTCTTTTCCCTTGATCCTGCTCTTAAGAGCATCCTGTAACGGAAATCAACCTTTTTTAACAGAGATTATTATCTAAGAAAATGGTTCAAAATAAATTAGTAAAAAAGTAATAGGGACAAGTTTAAGGTTTGTGAATATGATAAAAAATAAAGTAATTAGAATTTTTCGTTATTTGTCGAAATCGTGAAAAAAAAGGCGATAAGCTACTTTTGACTTGCCCTAGTTTTATAATGTATAGTTGAAATGTGGAGAAGATTCACAAAAGTTTTCGACTGAAGGGAATGGATTTGAATGCAAGGTAAAGTAAAATGGTTTAATGCTGAAAAAGGTTTTGGTTTTATCGAGCGCGAAGATGGAGACGATGTATTCGTACATTTCTCAGCTATTAACGCTGATGGTTACAAATCTTTAGAAGAAGGCCAAGCAGTTAGCTTCGAAATCGTTGAAGGTAACCGTGGACCTCAAGCTGCTAACGTTACTAAAATCTAATTATCCGTTAATAAGTAAATAGTTGCTTATATAGATTCGGAACACGAGGGCTTGCTCATTTGAGTAAGCCTTTGTTTGTTTTTGGAAAAAAATACAGTGTATCTTTATGCCTGCTTGTAAATATACTTTGATATAAATGTAAAATATTCATTAATTAGACACAGAATTATCTAATAATGGACACATCTGACAAGGAGGAATTTTTAATAGTAGTGTAGAATATAAGTATGACAGCTTTCACTTTTTGGAGCTTGATGAAGGAGGAAACCCATATGATGCTAAACATCCGAGGCGAAAATATTGAAATTACTCCAGCAATTCGTGATTACGTAGATAAAAAATTATCACGATTTGACCGGTACTTTGATGAAGAGTTAACAGCCAGAGTTAATGCTAAGGTATTCCACGACAAGCAAAGAATTGAAGTAACTATTCCTGGAACGTATATGTTATTACGTGCAGAAGAAGAGCATGCTGATTTGTATGCAGCTGTCGATTTAGTTATTGATAAACTAGATCGTCAAATTAGAAAACACAAAACTAAAGTAAATCGTAAACTACGAGAAAAAGGTTCATTAAAATTCATGTTTGCATCAAATGCCGAAGCTGCAGTTGCAGTTGAAGATCATGAACCTGAAATTGAATTAGTTAAAACAAAGCAATTTGATTTAAAACCGATGGATGCTGAAGAAGCAGTATTACAAATGAATATGTTAGGCCATAACTTCTTTGTATTCTTAAATGGAGAAACGAATAAAACGAACATCGTTTATGCTAGAAAAGATGGTCGTTATGGTTTAATTGAAGCGAAATAACATCGACAACTAAATAAAAAATAATAAAAGGACTAAGCTAGTTAAATAGCTTAGTCCTTTTTTGGTTTTATCTCGATTATTTTCAAAACTATTAAACAATTCTAATTGAACATTCTTTACAAGAGGTTGTCACTTTTCTTCATTTAATGATAAAATTAGAATTAGTATCTAATTAATCTATGACATTTTCGTTTATGACTTTAAAATAGAGGAGCGTTACGAATGCTTGGAATGTTAAAAAAGGTTTTTGACCTTAATCAAAGACAATTAAATAGAATGCAAAAACAGGTTGATCAAGTACTAGCTTTACAAGATCAGTATACAAAGTTATCTGATGAAGATCTTAGAGCTAAAACATTTGAGTTTAAAGAACGTATTCAAAAAGGCGAAACACTTGACGATATTTTAGTTGAGGCGTTTGCTGTAGTTCGTGAAGGCGCTACTCGTGTGCTTGGTATGACTCCATACCCTGTACAGATATTAGGTGGAATCTCTTTACATGAAGGTAATATTTCAGAAATGAAAACTGGGGAAGGTAAAACATTAACTTCTACTTTACCGGTTTACCTAAATGCATTAAGCGGTGAGGGTGTTCACGTAGTTACTGTTAACGAATACTTAGCTAGCCGTGATGCTCGTGAAATGGGTCAATTATATGAATTCTTAGGACTGACAGTTGGTCTAAATTTAAATAGTATGGAACCTGATGAGAAGCGTGAAGCGTATGCTTGTGATATTACGTATAGTACGAATAACGAATTAGGTTTCGACTACTTACGTGATAACATGGTTGTTTATGCTGAACAACGCGTACAACGTCCATTAAACTATGCAATTATCGATGAGGTTGACTCAATCCTTATTGACGAAGCACGTACGCCATTAATTATTTCTGGTCAAGCAAAGCAATCTGCTCAATCTTATATTGCAGCTAATGCATTTGTTGGAATGCTTCAATTAGACAAAGATTATACGTATGATGTTAAAACGAAATCAGTTTTATTAACTGAAGAAGGTATTTCACGTGCTGAGAAAGCTTTCGGCGTAGAAAACCTATTTGATCTGAAAAATGTAAACTTAAACCATCATATTAATCAAGCATTACGTGCTCACGTAACAATGACACATGATGTTGATTATGTTGTTCAAGATGGGGAAATTGTAATCGTTGACCAATTTACTGGTCGTTTAATGAAAGGTCGTCGTTATAGTGAAGGTCTTCACCAAGCGATTGAAGCAAAAGAAGGATTAAAAATCCAAAATGAAAGTATGACGCTTGCTACAATTACTTTCCAAAACTATTTCCGTATGTATAAAAAGTTATCTGGTATGACAGGTACTGCAAAAACAGAGGAAGAAGAGTTCAGAAATATTTACAATATGAACGTTCTTGTTATTCCTACGAACCGTCCTATTGCACGTAATGATAAACCGGATCTTGTTTATAAATCAATGAATGGTAAATTTAACGCTGTTGTTGACGAAATCGTTGAACGCCATAAAGCTGGTCAACCAGTTCTTGTTGGTACAGTTGCAATTGAAACATCAGAGTTAATTTCTCAATTGTTAAAACGTAAAGGTGTTAAACATGAAGTATTAAATGCGAAAAACCATGAGCGTGAAGCTGATATTATCGCATTAGCTGGTCATCGTGGAGCAGTAACAATTGCGACAAACATGGCTGGTCGTGGTACGGATATTAAATTAGGTGAAGGTGTTCGTGAACTTGGTGGTTTAGCTGTAATTGGTACAGAGCGCCATGAAAGCCGTCGTATTGATAATCAGTTGCGTGGTCGTTCTGGTCGTCAAGGTGATCCAGGGGTAACAACATTCTATTTATCAATGGAAGATGAGTTAATGCGCCGTTTCGGTTCAGATAATTTATCAGTCATGATGGACCGTCTTGGATTAGACGACTCACAACCGATTGAAAGTAAAATGGTTTCTCGTGCAGTAGAATCTGCTCAAAAACGTGTTGAAGGGAATAACTTCGATGCTCGTAAACAATTACTTCAATATGATGACGTATTACGTCAACAACGTGAAGTTATCTATGCTCAACGTTCTGAAGTTATTGATTCAGCTGACTTACAACCAATCGTTAAGAGTATGATTGAAGGGACTATTAATCGTGTAGTTCAAGCACATACACCAAATGAGCAAATTCAAGAAGAGTGGAACTTAGAAGGAATCATTGATTTCTTAGAAGCGAACCTAATTAATGAAGATGAAATCACTGTTGAACAATTACGTGTTATTGAACCTGATGAAATGGTGGAGTTAATTCAAAAAGTTGTATTTGATCGTTATGAAGAAAAACAAGAAGTTCTACCTGCTGACCAAATGCGTGAGTTTGAAAAAGTAGTATTATTACGTACTGTTGATAGCAAGTGGATGGCACATATCGACTCAATGGATCAACTTCGTGAAGGTATCCATTTACGTGCATATGCACAAATCGATCCATTACGTGAGTACCAAATGGAAGGTTTCGCAATGTTCGAAGAGATGATTGCTTCAATTGAAGAAGAAGTATCTCGAATCATTATGAAAGCTGAAATTGAAGCTGATGTAGAGCGTGAGGCTGTACAAGGTGAAGCAATTCATGTAAGTAATGATGGCGAAGGTGAAGTAAAGAAAAAGCCGATCGTTAAAGGCGAAGAAATTGGTCGTAATGAAGATTGTCCTTGTGGATCAGGTAAGAAGTATAAAAACTGCCACGGTAAAGGAATCTAATAAAATAGAAACTAAATGAAAAAGGGGCAAGGGCAAGCAGTATAAGGGAATCTCCTTACTACTTGTCTTTACCTGCTTTTTAATGTTCGTAAAATTTAATCGAGGTGTTATGTAATGGAATTAGTAGAAGTAAAGCAAGAACTAGAAAAGATGGCGAAACGCCTTCAAGCATTTAGGGGGTCTCTTTGACGTCGAAACAAAACAAGCAAGATTAGAAGAGCTTGAAGCGTTCATGTCAGAGCCAACTTTTTGGGATGATCAAAAAGCTGCACAAGTTGTAATTAGCGAAGTAAGTGGGTTAAAAGAAGTAATCAATGAATTCAATGATTTAAATGATGGCTATGAAAATCTTGAATTAACTTATGAATTAGTTAAAGAAGAAGATGATCAAGAGTTATTTGAAGAATTGGTTTCAGAAGTGAAAGTTTTAACAGTTAAGTTAAATGACTTTGAACTTCAACTACTTTTAAGCGAACCATATGATAAGAATAATGCAATTTTAGAATTGCACCCAGGAGCGGGTGGAACAGAGTCACAAGACTGGGGTTCTATGCTTTTACGTATGTATACGAGATGGGCGGAAAAACGTGGTTTTAAAGTAGAAACTTTAGACTACTTACCGGGTGATGAGGCTGGTATTAAAAGTGTAACTTTAGCGATTAAAGGACATAATGCTTATGGTTATTTAAAAGCTGAAAAAGGTGTACACCGTTTAGTTCGTATTTCACCATTCGATTCATCTGGTCGTCGTCATACTTCATTCGTTTCATGTGAAGTTATGCCTGAGTTTAATGAAGAGATTGAAATTGAAGTTCGTACTGAAGATTTAAAAATTGATACGTACCGTGCAAGTGGAGCAGGTGGACAGCATATCAATACAACTGATTCAGCAGTTCGTATTACACATACTCCAACAAATACGGTTGTTACATGTCAGTCAGAACGTTCACAGATTAAAAACCGTGAATCTGCAATGAAAATGTTGAAAGCAAAATTATATCAACGTAAATTAGACGAACAACAAGCTCAACTAGATGAAATTCGTGGAGAGCAAAAAGAAATTGGTTGGGGAAGTCAAATACGTTCGTATGTATTCCATCCATATTCAATGGTTAAAGATCACCGTACAAATGCTGAGGTAGGAAATGTTCAAGCAGTAATGGATGGTGGACTTGATCCATTTATTGATGCTTACTTACGTTCTAAGATTTAATTTTGAAAATGGGCTGATAAGATGGAGGAAGTATCTTCATTCTTAACAGCCTTAATCTTTGGGGATAAAGGGGTATTATTCCTAAACATCAGTATTTTTCTCTAGGTAGGTAGCTAGTATCAAGACTTGCTTATGTGAGGGAATTACTTGAATTTTATTTATTTTTTTGCCGTTTTACAAATGTAAGAAAGTTAATTTTGTTTAACAAGTTATGAAATCTTCTTGTATTTTTTCATAATAAAAAAAGAGATATAGTCCTTTTAAAAGGATAGAAAATAGAAAGTTATCATCTAGAGAGAAATATTGAGGGGGATCTTCTTGAAAAAGGTAAGGTATTCTACTGCTCTTACTGTAGGGTGGGGAAAAACGTTTTTTGATTATTTATTTGTAGTAATTGGTTCAGCAATTATCGCAATTGCATTTTGTGTATTTTTATTACCAAATCATATTGCTTCAGGTGGAGTAAGTGGTATTTCTACAATTTTAAAAAGTACGATGGGATATAACCCAGCGTTTGTACAGTGGGCATTTAATATTCCTTTGTTTATTGCTGGTGTTATTTTCTTAGGTCGTCAATTTGGTGTTAAAACGTTAGTTGGTACGATATTTATTCCGTTTGTAGTTTATTTAATTACGGTTGTATACAAATTGGAGCCTGCAACTGATAATCCACTATTAGCTTCAATATTTGGTGGTCTTTTTATTGGGTTAGGTTTAGGAATTGTGTTCCGTGGAAAAGCTTCAACTGGTGGAACAGATTTGGCAGCTCAAATTGTTCATAAATATACTGGTTTATCTCTAGGGATTTGTGTAGCGTTTATTGATGGTTTAATCGTTCTTACTTCTGCAATTGTATTTAATTTAGAAAGTGGTATGTATGCACTTATCGCACTTTTTGTTACGAGTAAAACAATTGACTTAGTTCAAATTGGACTAGCTAGGTCAAAAATGGCACTTATTATTACTTCTGAAGTTGAACTTGTAACGAATGCGATTGTTCATGAATTAGATCGTGGTGTAACTAAATTAACTGGTATTGGTGGATACACGAACGAAGACCGATTAGTATTGATGTGTGTACTAGATCAAACTGAATTTTCTTCTTTACGTGATATTGTAAAGTCTATTGATCGTCATGCGTTCATTACGGTTGTAGATGCAACTGAAGTTCTTGGAGAAGGTTTCACAAATTTGACATAAAAAGGAAAAATAAATCTTTTCATAAGTAGTAGACTATAATTATGGGAGTTTTTAAAGGGGCGATATTTGTGAAAAAGCTACTTCTTGCTATCGTAACTGGTAGTATGCTGTTAACGATTACAGCATGTGGTTCAAATAATAATTCAAGTAAAAAAGATTCTGGTGAGCCTGTTTCAGCAGCAAATGGTGAAAAGTTATTTAAACAAAGCTGTGCAAGCTGCCATGGCGGTGAATTAGAAGGAATCATTGGACCAAGTTTAAAAAAAGTCGGAGCAAAGTACTCTGAAAAAGATATAGAAAAAATAATTCATGACGGTAGAGGATCAATGCCGAGCGGAGTTCTTCAAGGTAATGACGCGAAAAGTGTGGCAGCATGGTTAGCTACTAAAAAATAAGATTCTGCTTAACGGTAGCGTTTCTTGCATAACAACAATCTTATTTTACTGTTCAAATGAACTACGTCTTTTATTAAATGGAAAAAGTTGATTGGAACAAGGGAGTTTGACGCCTATGGGAATCAGCTCATGCCTCAAGCAGCAAAAAATAAGAAACAGACAATTTTCTATTAATTAGAAAAGGTCTGTTTCTTTTCATTTATGTTACAATTTTCCACTTATTGTAAAAGGTTTACAGAAATAGGTCGAAATGAATATTGACTGTTATTCAAAATGTAACATAAATTTATCAGTTTTGACATTTTTTTAGTGTTATAATAGAGGAGCTTAGCCAAAATTATCGAAATATGTAATTAATGGGCCATAATATATGATCAAGGTTAAGATAAATAATAAATCTTCCAAAATGGATCTTATTTGGTTCAATTGAAGAAATAGGAACAAAATTTAAGGAGAATGTCATGATTGAGTTAAAAGATGTATATAAGACCTATCCTAATGGTGTTCTTGCGGTAAATGGTATTAATGTAAAAATTCGCCAAGGTGAATTTGTATATGTCGTAGGACCAAGTGGTGCCGGTAAGTCGACGTTCATTAAAATGATGTACCGTGAAGAAAAACCGTCAAAGGGTACGATTTTAATTAATGGAATTGATTTAGGCCATATGAAAAATAAAAAGGTTCCATTACTACGTAGAAATATTGGAGTAGTTTTCCAAGATTATAAGCTATTACCGACTTTATCTGTTTATGAAAATGTTGCATTTGCTCTTGAAGTTATTGAAGAAAATCCGAAAACAATAAAGAAAAGAGTTATGGAAGTACTTGACCTTGTTAAGTTAAAGCATAAAGCTCGATTCTTACCAACGGAGCTTTCTGGTGGTGAGCAGCAACGTGTTTCGATTGCTCGTTCGATCGTAAATAAACCAAAAGTTGTGATTGCCGATGAGCCAACAGGGAACCTGGATCCTGAGACTACTATGGAGATTATGGATATCTTTAAAGAAATCAATGATCGCGGTACAACTGTAGTAATGGCAACACATAATAAAGATATCGTAAATAATATAAAGCGACGTGTTATTGCAATAGAAGGCGGAAAAATCGTACGCGACCAAGCGAGAGGAGTGTACGGATATGAAGGCTAGGACTGCAAGACGACATGTTCGTGAAGGACTGCGTAGTTTACAAAGAAATGGTTGGATGACATTTGCATCAGTAAGTGCTGTTGCAGTTACTCTAATGCTTGTAGGTGTATTTTTAACCGTAATTTTGAATGTTAATCACATTGGGACTACTTTAGAAAAAGACGTTGAAGTTCGTGTATTAGTTGATTTAACAGCAAGCAAAGAACAGCAAGCTAGTTTGAAAAATGAAATTAAAAATTTAGATCATGTAAAATCTGTTAGATTCTCTTCAAAAGATCAAGAATTAAACAATCTAATTAAAAGTATGGGTGAAGATGGGAAAGCATTCCAACTGTTCGAACAACAAAACCCATTAAATGATACGTATATCGTTAAAACAGATTCACCAGAACAAATTGCGCCTATCGCGAAAAAAATCGAAGGCTTTAAATATATCGACGAAGTAATTTATGGTAAAAAACAAGTGCAAAAATTATTTAATGCAGTATCTGTAGGTAGAAATATTGGTTTAGTACTGATTTTTGGATTATTATTTACTGCAATGTTCTTAATCTCAAATACAATCAAAATTACGATTATGGCAAGACGTCGTGAAATCGAGATTATGAGATTAGTAGGGGCAACAAATAACTTTATTCGTTGGCCATTCTTATTGGAAGGGTTGCTACTAGGTGTACTAGGGTCAATTATTCCAATTGCTGTATTATTTACTGGCTATAGCGTCATTTATAATATGCTAATGCCAAAATTAGCAGGAACAATGTTTACATTACTTCCATTTTCACCATTTGTGTACCAACTATCTGCAATCTTGATCGGTATTGGTGCCGTAATCGGTATGTGGGGTTCTGTTATGTCTATTCGTAAGTTTTTACGTAAATAAGCGTAAATTCCCATTTAAAGTTTTAAAGTTTTAATAATGAAATGCGAATGATGAGCTCTAGTCCCCAATTTAACGTCTGTCTGAGTTGATACAGGTACTAGAGCTTTTCTATATACATACAAGGAGGGATCTTAGATGAATAAGAGAAAAGCATCGAAAGTAATGTCAATTATGCTATGCAGTACTTTCATCATCGGGGCTATCCCATCCGTTTCTTTTGCTGAAAGTAAGTACCAATCTGAAATTGACCGCATCAAAAAGAAACGTAGTGAGGTTAAGGAAAAAACGAACGCAACAAATAACAAAATTGCGGACTTAAAACAAGACCAAAAAAATGTTGTTGCAGAGCTTGAAAAACTTGATGCTCAGATGAAAACAACTAAGCTGAAAGTTAACCAAACGCAAGATGCAGTTAGTAATGGTAAAAAGCAAATTTCAAAACTAAAAGCAGAAATTAAGTTTATTGAAGAACGTATCAAGTCACGCCAAGAATTATTAAAAAACCGCATGCGTTCACTTCAAAAATCAGGTGGAATGGTATCTTACATTGATGTCATTTTAGGCTCTAATAGTTTCGGTGATTTAGTTCAACGAATGAGTGCTGTACAAATTATTATGAAAGCAGACGAAGACATTATTAAACAGCAAAACCTGGATTTAAACGATGTCAGTGCGAAAAAAGATGAAATGACTGTAAAGCAAGCTAAAATAGAAAGAGATTTAGTGAACTTAAAAAGTCTAAATAACCAACTTACAGCTCAAGTAAGTGAAAAGAACAAATTAATGGCTTCCTTGAAAGTACAAGAAAAAGAAGCTCATGAAGATGCTTTAAGTTTAGCAGAGCAAGATGATATTTTAGCTAGCCAACAAGCTGCAATGCAAAAAGCGCTTGAACTAGCTAAGAAACAAGCAGCTGCAAGAGCTGCCGCAGAAGCTAAACGTAAGGCAGAAGCAGCCAAAAATAAGAACAAGCCATCTTCAGGTTCTGGTGGATCAAGCAATTCCGGTGGTTCTGGAAACTCAGGTGGCTCGACGCCAACTGTATCTAGTGGTAACTTTACAAGACCAGCAAACGGTTATATTTCATCTGGATTTGGGCAACGCTCATTTGAAGGTGGAGAATTCCACGAAGGTGTTGATATTGCCGCAGCGGGTAGTGTACCAGTTGTAGCAGCTGGTGACGGAGTAGTTATTCGTGCATACGTTTCATCTAGTTATGGTAACTGTGTATTCATTACACATAATATTGATGGACAAGTATGGACAACCGTATATGCTCACTTAGATAGCTTTAATGTATCAACTGGACAAGCTGTTTCAAAAGGTATGAAGATTGGTTATATGGGAAATACAGGTCACTCAACTGGACAACATTTACATTTTGAGTTACATAAAGGTGAATGGAATATCAACAAGACTAACGCTGTAGACCCTATGAGATATATTAATTTCTAATCTATTAAAAACCTATCCTATTTTATTGGGATAGGTTTTTTGTGATTTGGGAACGTTGTTAAAGGAAGCCTATCGGTATTAAGGGCTACCTCACAGATGAAAAATGGACTACCGCAAATAAACTGGGAGAATCGCAATAAAAATTGGCCATCGCAAATAAAATTGAGGAATCGCAAATAAAAATAGCTTATCGCAAATAAAAACAGCTTATCGCAAATAAAAACAGCTTATCGCAAATAAAAATGGAAAATCGCAATTAAAAACCGCATAATCGCAAATAAAAGTTAGTAAACATGAAAATAAATTAAAATACTGATCGAAATCTCATAAAATCGTTTGATTTTTAATAGATTACACAAAAAAATAAGTTATTTAATAAAAAAATCAATAAAATAGAGAAAAAAACTCACAATAGGACTGAGTTTCCAAAAGAAAGCCCGCAGAGAAATACAACTGTCTCTGTGGGCTTTCTGTATTCATTGAAAGTAGTAGCCACAACAATTTATTATTATTCTTTATTACGATTTAATATATTTTAATGCTAAATGAGGATAAAACGAAATAAACATTAATAGACGAGGTTTTTACAGACAAGTAATATCTAGGAAAGTCGTTAAGAGGTGATAAATTTAGAATAAAAAGAATAATAGTTTATAATAATTATAATTTGATATTGATTTTCATTTAGTTTTATTTTACTATATAGTTATTACTAAATTATAATCATTCTAATTAAGGAGAATTGATATGACAAATAACCGTTTAACAACAAATCAAGGCGTACCAATTGGGGATAATCAAAATTCACTTACAGCAGGACGTAGAGGTCCAACTTTATTGGAGGACTATCAATTAATTGAAAAATTAGCTCATTTTGATCGTGAAAGAGTACCGGAACGAGTAGTGCATGCTCGTGGAGCTGGAGCACATGGTGTATTCATTACGAAAACTAGTATGAAGAAATATACTAAGGCTAAGTTTTTACAAGATCCTGGAACTGAAACGCCAGTATTTGCTCGTTTTTCAACAGTTGTTCATGGAATGCATTCTCCTGAAACACTACGCGATCCCCGTGGATTTGCAGTTAAATTCTATACTGAAGATGGAAATTATGATTTTGTAGGGAATAACCTGCCTGTTTTCTTTATAAGAGATGCAATGAAATTCCCTGATATGGTTCATTCTTTAAAACCAGATCCAAGAACAAATCTACAAACACCTAATCGTTACTGGGACTTTATGTCATTAACACCAGAGTCAACTAATATGTTATTACATGTATTTTCAGATGAAGGTATTCCTGCGAACTATCGTCAAATGAGAGGTTCAAGTGTTCACGCCTATAAATGGGTAAATGAGTATGGGAATACAGTTTATGTTAAACTTAAATGGGTACCAAAGCAAGGTATTGAAAATCTTTCAATGGAAGAAGCTAGCGAGGTACAAGGAAAAGATTTCAACCATGCAACTCGTGACTTATACGATTCAATTGAAAATGGAGATTTTCCTGAGTGGGACTTATATGTTCAAGTATTAAATCCTGCAGATATGGACGATTTTGATTTTGATCCATTAGATCCTACAAAAGATTGGTTTGAAGAGGTCATTCCTCGTCAATTAGTTGGTACAATGATATTAAATAGGAACCCTGAAAATGTATTTGCTGAAACAGAATCAGTTGGATTTAATCCAGGTGTATTAGTTCCTGGTATGCTGCCATCTGAAGATAAGCTATTACAAGGTAGACTTTTCTCTTATTCAGATACACAACGCTATCGTATAGGAGCAAATTATTTGCAACTTCCTATTAACTGTCCTTTTGCAAAAGTAGCGAATGGTCAACGAGATGGTCATATGCCTTTTGGTCAACAAACACATCAAATTAATTTTGAGCCTAATAGTTATTCAGATACACCAAAAGAAGATGCTAATTATGTTGAGGTTGCACAGCCACTTAACGGCGTTTCAGAACGTAAAAAAATCGAGAAAACAAATGACTTTGGTCATGCCGGAGAAGTTTGGAATCGTTATAGTAAAGCAGAGCAAGATGCAGTTATTAAAAATATTAGCGCGGACATCGAAAGCGTAGATGAAAAAATTAAGCTTCGTGCAGTTTGCAACTTCTATCGTGCAGATGCAAAATTAGGTGAAAGACTTGCAAACAAACTAGGATTAGATTTAACTCCTTACTTACAACATCTACCAAAATAAATTAAACTCTTCTAATAAAAATTTATTAAATTGTGTTCTACTTGCAAACATAAGTGATACAGGCTTATCATATAATAGAACAGAAAGAGCATCGCACGTCTGTGTGATGCTTTTTCGATACATACACTATTTAATAGATGGGTACGTCTCAAGGGGCGGATAATGGGAGGTTCTGTATGAATCGTAAAACAACAGCACTACTTGCATCGGCAACATTCGTTGTTGGTATTGGAGTGGGTTCATTTGCATTCAATGATGGTACAAGTACTATCGTATCAAAATTTACACAAAGCAAAGAAGTTAAGGCATCAGAAGATGAAAATATAGCTAAAATACAAAAGGCTTATGAAATTATTGCGAATCAATATGTGAAAAAAATTGATCCTGATAAATTGACTGAAGGTGCAATCCAAGGAATGGTTACAACTTTAGATGATCCATTCTCTACTTATATGGATGGCAGAACAGCAAAACAATTCCACGAATCATTAGGTTCATCTTTCCAAGGGATTGGAGCAGAAGTTTCAAAAGATGGAGAGAAATTAATCATTGTTTCGCCAATCAAAAATTCTCCTGCTGAAAAAGCTGGCTTAAAACCAAAAGATGAAATTTTATCAGTTGATGGCAAGAGCGTAAAAGGTCTATCTCAATATGATGCTGTACTGAAAATTCGCGGTAAAAAAGGAACAAATGTGACGCTTGAAGTTCAACGTCCGGGCGTTTCAGAGCCAATTAAATTTACAATTAAACGTGATGATATTCCGATGTACACTGTTTTCGGCTCAGTTAAAAACGTAAACAATGAAAAGATTGGTTATCTTCACATCACTTCATTTAACGAAAAAACAGCTGATGAGTTTAAGAAAGAACTGAAAAAGCTTGAAGACCAACATATCCAAGGCTTAACAATAGACGTTCGAGGAAATCCTGGCGGTTATTTACAAGCCGTTGAAGGCGTTCTTGCAGAATTAGTCGTAAAAAATGAACCATACTTACAAGTTGAAAATAGAAATGGACAACGTGAAAAGTACTACACTAAATTAACGAAGGCTAAGCCATATCCAATTGATGTGTTAATTGACAAAGGTAGCGCATCAGCAGCTGAAATTCTTGCAGCTGCATTAAGTGAAGCTGGAGACTATGAATTAATTGGTGAAAAATCATTTGGTAAAGGTACTGTGCAATCAACACTGGATTTCAAAGATGGAAGTAATATTAAGTTAACTCAATTTAAGTGGTTAACTCCTAATGGTACTTGGATTCATAAAAAAGGTATTAAACCAGATGTTGCAGTAAAACAACCTGACTATTTCTACGTAACACCAATCGATAAAAAGAAAACATTTAAATTCGACGACAATGATGACAATATTAAACAAGCTCAAATTATGTTAAAAGGTTTAGGATATGATCCAGGCCGTAAAGATGGATATTTCAGCAAACAAACAGAAAATGCGCTGAAAGACTATCAAAGAGCTGTTGGTATTACAGTTAACGGTAAGCTTGATCCACTAACATCAGATAAGCTTGAATCATCATTAATTGACAAAATTAAAGATGAAAAGAATGATCTTCAGTTAGAGAAAGCTTTAGACATCGTTGCTAAATAAAATAAAAGGAGGGCGAAGTTATTCGCCCTCTTTTTGTTTAACATTAACTCAATAATATGATGACCAGACTGATTGAAAACGTTTGTCTTTCAAAGCGCTAAGGCAAATGAGGAGCGAAGCACAGCAAGCAGGAGTAGTTATTCGTCCTCTTTTGACATAATTCCCGGGAAATAGATACAAAATAACAATCCATGCAGGAGTTTCTATTTTTGATGTCGAAAGTACACTTTAAGGAAAAGTGTGCTTTTTTAATTGTTAAATAACATATTCTCTTTGAAAAAAGATCAATAAACCGATAACATAAGTATATCAATCTATTAATTCAAAAAAGGTGGTGAATGTTATGTGGTCAAATTTATTTTCAGAGCTCTTATTTGGATTAGGTAAGTTATTTTTGAATCCATTTACTTATATATTTTTTATCGCATCAATTTTATGTGGCTATTTACGTGTTAAACGAGAGCGTAAGCATTTTTCAGTTCGAAATTACAATGTAACGTTCGAATGGAAGACTTCAATATGGTCTGGATTATTGATTGGAGCGATTTTCTCAGTTATTACGTTAGTGGCTGGGATTAGTATTCCGATTGAGATGGTCTATTTAGTAAGTGTTTTTACAATTGTTTTTGCACTTATTTTACAATTTAGATGGATGTCTCCAGCGTATCTTTTCGGTTTAGCATTAGTCGCTTTGCCTTTAATTAATAGAGGAAAAGATTCATTGCCACTTTTAGATCACTTTGTTCCAAATGATATGAGTGCTATGTTACCTGCTATAACAATCCTACTAGCCGTATTATTGTTGGCAGAAGGAATATTAGTTCAGCGTAATGCAGCAAATCATACAACGCCTTTATTTATTGAAAGTAAACGTGGAAAAAGAGTCGGTGCCCATGAGGCGAATAAATTATGGATGGTACCGCTATTCTTGTTAATACCAAATGGTCCAATTATAAGTGATTATTCATGGTGGCCAACAATCACATTAGGTCACAGTGGTTACTCAATCCTTTTCGTGCCATTTGGAATTGGATTTTACCAACTAGTTCAAGGCATGCTTCCAAAAGAATCGGTTAAACTTGTGGGTAAACAAATTGTTTCATTAGCAATCCTAGTAAGTATTGGAGCAATCATAAGTTACTTTGTCGGATTTGTCGCATTTATAACTGTTGCAATTGCAGTAGTAGGTCGCGAAGCAATTAACTATATTCATAAAAATAGAGATTTCAATACACCATCATATTTCACTACAAAAGCAGTTGGCCTAACTGTATTAGGAATTTTACCAAACTCAGTAGCTGATAAAATGAATATAAAAGTAGGCGAAAGTATTACAAAAGTTAATGGACAAAACGTCTCGACAGTTAATGAATTTTACGAAGCACTACAAATTAATCGAGCTTACTGTAAACTAGAAGTTATTGATTTAAATGCCGAAATCCGTATTGCCCAATCTTCTGTATATGAAGGCGAGCACCATGAATTAGGGTTCCTATTTCCAGAAGAAGAATCAAAGTATAGTGGCCAGGTTGGTTAACGATTGTGATTTTTAATAATCAACCGGAATGAATTAAAAATAATATTAATGAACATATTCTTTTATCAGGATATGTTCATTTTTTTATAAGTAAAATGAAAATCCTCATTGTGCTCCATGACAGTTCAGTTCAATAAGCAAGGAGTATTAATCATTTAAAAAGAATAGATATAAATAGACAAGTTGGAGTGATTTATGAATTGAAAGGAGTTTTTAAATGTATAAACGCTTAACTTTAAGTGTACTGTTTCTCTTTTTTATTCTTCTTACGAGTGGGTGTTTGAAAGGAGATAAGCCTCCGAAAACGATGATATAGATTGGCAAGCAAACTTATGAAACGATGCTGGGGAGTTATTGTTGGAATGATGGATGTGCTGATACAGCTGGACCAGTAGATCTATTAAAAGGAACAACAACGATTAAAGTGAAACCTAGCGAAGATATAACTGTAAAGATGAATTATCATCCAAAATCAAGTAAGGTTCAATTATCTCAGATTGATCATAATAAGGAAATTAAAGTAGAAATAGAAAAGAATCATTTTAAAGCACCTTTACATAAAGGGATTTATTATTATGCATACTCAGTATGGTGGATGGATAAAAAGAAAGAAAATACTTCAAACGGAGATGCCTTTTATGCGTTTGCTCTAGAGGTAAAGTAACATAAAGTGTAACTCTTTCTATGGAAACTACATGCGTTTGCTGAGTAGCAAGTTTGTAGTTACTTTTTTTCATTTGAAGTACCATTTGCTGAAGCTGTAAAAGGGTTAATTTCGTAGGATAGGTCTCTGCCAGCTTCTTTTTCTTCTTGGTGAATTCTTTTTCCCAAAGATGCATAATACCAAATCCATGCAGCCAATGCTAAAAAACCACCGATTGTTAAAATCCAAAAAGCCATTACTATTCCCTCCAAAAAGTTCCAAATGTGAAACATGAATATGTATATTCTTTTAAAACTATATTCTTTTTATGCTTTAAAAAATCCTCTTCTACCTTCGTTACTTGAAAAACCGGTGCTTTACTTATTATTTAAAGTAAAGCACTAGTTATTTGTTCACGAACAATTTAAATTAGATTATCACTTCAATTAGTTTTTGTTTAGGCGTATTTTCCATAAATACGTTAAGGTAATAAAGGTGTAAATGCAAAGTGTAATGATCGTTATGATGATTGGCGTCGTGAAAATGATACCGATTAAAATCGCAATTAAAGAGATGATCGCAGCCCAAGTCGTATACGGAAACCATTTAACTGAATAGGCACTTGTTTTTACAGATGGTTGTTTACGTGATTTTAAATGGGCGAAGGCGATAATCAGCCAGATGAATAATACGGTATATCCTAGCGAACCCATCAGGAAATCGAAGGTCTTGCTTCCGGCAAATAAGGAAATCAGTACACCGCCAAATAAAGTGGAAGTACACATTAATATTGCGTAAATAGGCACTTTTTTCTTGGATAATCTCGAAAAGATTTTCGGAATGCGACCGTCCACGGCTTGTGTATACAGAACGCGAGAAGAGCCATACAATCCAGAGTTCATTGATGAAATAATCGCTATTAGTACAACGGCGTTCATAATATGGTCAGCACCTGGAATCCCTATCATTTTAAAAACCATCACAAACGGACTTTCAGGCACCCCGTTTACTTCGTTCCAAGGAATTAAACTAACAATGATGAAAAATGGAATAATGTAGAAAGAAATAATTCTGACCAATGTACTACGAACGGCTTTTGGAACCACTTTTTCGGGATTTTTTGTTTCTGCTAGTGTGACCCCTATAATTTCAGTACCGCCATATGAATAAATTACGACTAACATCGCTGTGATTAATCCTCTTGGTCCATTTGGAAAGAAACCGCCATGGTCAGTCAAGTTAGAGAAACCGACTGCTTTATGATCACCAAAATTTACAAGAAGCAACAATAATCCAGCCAAGATGAACACAATGATGACAGTAATTTTAATTAAAGCAAGCCAGTATTCTGTTTCAGCAAAAACCTTTACTGATAATAAGTTGATTGTTGTTACTAACACCGAAACAGCTAATGCAAGTATCCAGATTGGATATTCAGGCACCCAATATTGAATGAAAATAGCTGCTACGACTGATTCAGCCGCGATGTTCAAAACCCACATTTTCCAATAAATCCAATCAAGGAAATAGGCAGGATACTTTCCTAAAATAGATTGGACAAGATCCCTGAATGTTCTTGCGTCACTATTGCGGACCGCCATTTCAGCTAAACCTTGCATGATGAATAATAGGATGATGCCTCCTATCAAGTAAGCGATTAGTATGGAAGGGCCAGCCATATCAATTGCTGAGCTACTTCCTTTAAATAAACCTGCTCCAATGGCACCACCTAATGCCATCATCGTAATATGTCTTGATGACATTGTCCTCTGTAAATTGCGTTTGTCCTTTTCCATGTCCCTAACCCCCTCAAAAATCAAAAAAGGCATGTCGTCTCTTTTCCTCATAATCAAATGAGGAAAAGAGACGACATGCCTTAAGCTTACCGCGGTACCACTCTTATTGGTTCTGTTCGAACCCTACTTAAAAACCTTGTAACGAAGGTCAATCGTTAAAACAAGAGAATAGAATAAACCTATTCTTTCGCGTTACCACTCCCAGGCAAGTTCAAAGTATCATTGGACTGCGTTTCACCAACCCGCAGCTCTCTTTACCGAATAATTAGCTTTTACTACTCCTGATCTTTGCGTTTCGAAAAATATATCTGAATATTTTTTATAATGAATAATAATTACTATACGGATGAGATGAAAATTTGTCAATAACTTTCTCGGGATAATAATTTAGGAAACAAATCCTAGGCTTATGATGTAAAATAACTATTTAATGTACGCCAAGATGCCAAAAACCCTTATAAAATAAGAGATATTTAACACGTGGAGGAAACTAATAATTTGGTTTTGGATTCGTTTTCATTGTTCAATTTCTTTATTCAATTAATAACAAATTCATGCTTTAATTGAATAGGAGTTTTATTGAAAAGGGGGAAGTTTTGATGTTAAATCGTGTCATTCAACAGTTTGGATTGCAGGTAAGATCAATTAATGAGGTTGAAGACTCCTTTAGTTCAAGCGTTTATAAATGTACTTTATCTAATAGTGAAAATGTGTTTTTAAAGATTCCTTTTTCAAAATTAAAGTTTCAGAGAGAGTTAGAAGCCTATGAGATTCTAAAAGGAAGTGTTGCCATTCCTGAAATCCTAGATTATTGGACTGGTGATGAGGAATGTGTTGGTGCTTTTTTATTATCTGAATTAAAAGGAAAACCGTTAACATCTAAGTCTACCCCAACAGTTGCGTACCAAGTCGGTGTTCTTCATGCTGAAATGCATTCTATTCAACCTCCTGCAAATAAAGTATTAACAAGTATACAAAATGAATTTTCGAACTGGTCAAACTTTATTGAAAACCAATTTTATAGTTTTGCTGAAGACGTAAAGGATATTCTGGATGAACAATTATATAATAAATCGATTGAAAAATTTGAAAAGATGAAAAAACGGCTCCCATCTCCAGATGGACCAAGTTTTGTACATATGGATTTTCGTCCAGCAAATATAATTATTTATAATGAAAAAGTATCGGGAATAATTGATTTTGAAAGCGTAAGATTTGGTTCAACAGAAATCGATTTTACCAAACTGTATCGCGATTTTTTAAGTGTAGATATTAGTTTGTATAATGCATATCAAGCGGGCTATAACAGTATCAGACCTATAATTGATCTAGAAAATGTATTACCTTTCTATCGGTTTACAGATGCCTTTAATAGTATCGGCTGGTGTAAACGTCGTGGAATGAAAGAAAATGCTTTATTTTTAGAAGAAAATTTAACCAGATTAAAAAAGTGGCTGCTATAAAAATATAGTTTATCCGTAGAAAATCCATTAAATAATACAAAGAAACTAACCCTGGTGTACACACAGGGTTAGTTTTGTAAATGATTTTATTTTTTATCATTATCATTCTTATACGGAGTCAGTTCTTCAGAAGCCTCTGTTTGATATCGTAAATTACCAGAATTTATACCTTCAGATCTTTCCTCTTGTGTATGATTAATAACGTGATTATATACATATTTATGGAAAAAGTATTCAAATACCCCTAAAACAATTGCTGAAATCAAAGCTGGCTTAAACATACTACCACCGTATGTTAACTTGGATCCCATATACCAAATAATAACAAATGCTAATACTGCATCTGCAATTGTAGCGATTGTATTATTTGTTTTTGGTAAAATTAACAGATCACCAATGATGTAAGAAATGATTCCCAATACCAAAGTTATCATAAATACATTTCTAAATGCCATATCATAACCGACACCTAGAACGATGTATAATATTGCAAGACTAGCGATAAATTTTATAATTAATGCCTTTATATGCTTCATAATTCATCCCTCCTAAACTTATTATGAGAAATTCCTTCATATCTATTCTTGTTAAGTGATAAATAAATATTTCAAAAATTAATTTATGGAAAAATGTTCTTGTCATAATTTAGATGGATTCTTCAAAATTTATAAATGTTCCTTATGAGGTTTAACACTGACTACAACATTTTAATTTAAATTAATCACAATACTATAGCCAACTCTTTTGGAATTAAAATGTTTATCCATCAAATTGGAACGAAGACTGTCCTTAAATTGTTTCCCTTAGCTTGTCCCTATAATCTTTGGGTTATGGGGATATTACTAGGTGAATTTCAAACGTCAAAGTCCATGTAAAATCAATCTTTGCGTAATGATTTAATGGCTCCTAATAGGGTATTTTTGACCACCTGTATTTTTTCGTACAGGTGGTTTTTTTAATAATTCTCATCATTAAAGTATTAAAAATTTATATTGGTAAATAATAACTTTCGTACTACCTCTAGTAAGGAGTTTAAGTATGAATTTAGTTGAGAAAGGAAGTAAACTTTTAATGGGTATATTAAGTGGAAATCCTACAAATGAACCTTTACATTATGGAGAAGTTTTTGGAGTTTGGAGTCATTTAGCAGCAACAAAAGCAGGCGTAGATACTTATCAAGTTTATATGAATCATACCGGTGATGATGATTTAAAACAATTCTTAAAACAAGTTATTGAAAATTCAATGAAACCAGCTATCAAAGAAATGGAAGAAGTTCTATTACATAATGATATTGCTGTACCTCCAACTCCAGCAGAACGACCAGAAGCAGATTTAGAGCAAATCCCTGCAGGTGCAAGATTACAGGATGCTCAAATTGCATATATGGTTTCAGCTGAAATTGCGGCTGGAATTACAGCTAATGCTGCATTAGTTAGCCAGTCAATTCGTGAAGATATTGGCTTAATGTTTGCTGGTTTTGGTGCAAAAAAAGCAAAAGATGGTGCTGCTCTTCTTCAAATTATGAAAACTAAAGGATGGTTGATTCCACCACCTCTTCATTTTGATACGAAACAACCAAAATAAAATTAATTAATGTCTAATTAAAGGGAATCTGCTAATAAGATTCTCTTTTGTTTTATTTAGGTTGAAAGTACTGTTTTAAGAGATTCCTTGTTAAGTACCCCAATCTTCATCGGAATACGTCCACCTTCTTGACAAAGACACTTTCCTATTCATTTAAAAATTTTGGCCAAATATTTATATACTACGGAGAATGTTGAAATGATATATCAATAAAATTTCTATATTAAAATAGTAAGTTTGTCCAATCTCATTTCTATATTTCGCATAATTTATATCAATACTACTTTAGGAGGTGATTCACATGTCACTTGATCCAATCCGTCGTGTTTCTCATATTAGTGAAAAACAAAGAGTTTCTAATAGATTAGAAAATGCACAAGCAGAATTACAAAGTTTAGTAATTCGTGATTCACACAACATTGAGGTTGTTCAGACTGAAGCTCAAGCTCTACTTTTAGTACAACTTTCATTAGTAGCTTCAATTCAAGCTATCATTCTTCTATTTGGCGATGATCCTAGAATTGAACAATTACAAAAAGTTGCTCAATCCTTAGAAAACCTTCAATTACAATCACAATCAATTTACATTGAAAAAGCAGATGGAATTATCGTAGCACAAACTGAACTACAACTTGAAGCAGTTGTACAAGCTACAATCACTCTACTAGCACAAATTGCTGCAAAAGTCGGCTAATAATTTGAATGAAAAGGAATTTAGAGCAATTCTTAGTTTATTTCAAATTTGTTAGATGATTTTTAATTGATAAATTGATTTTTTTGAAGCTGTAAGTGGCCACTTTTCTTCAAAAAGGTTATCCTGATTTTAATTAATTTTTTGCTTTTTTTTTGATATCATCTTTTTTGTCATTGCTATAAAAAAGATGGTATTTTATAAAGCCTAAAAGTAGTTCTATTAAATCAAAAAAATAACCCCGTCCATTTTGTGGGAGGGGTTATTTGTCATTTGAATCTCTTAAATAGTTAAGCTACCAAAGAGCATAAGTGCAAAAATGAGATATGGAAATAAGATTAAAAACAAGATAAAAGGCCTTTTCCAAGTATCGAGCCTATTATATATTGCTATAGTAATTAACAGGATAACTCCAAGTGGAATGAATAAAAAGCTATACATCCCAGTGTATGGGATTATCTGTAAAACAAAAGATAGAATGAATAGTCCAATACAGCTAGTAAGCTTAAAGATTGTACTTTTATTAATGATTAGTTTGATAATAATACATGCAATCAGTAAGAGCGCGATAAAATAACCTAATAAATACATTGTAAAATAAAAGGAACCTGATAATTCTCCTCCAGCCTCAGTACCGTCGGCGTCAGTAGACATCCCAAATAAAAAAAACAACATTGGAAAGATGATGGGACTTGTAACTAGCATTGTAAAACCAATTGCTGCAGACACTTTCTTAATTAATTCTTTCAAAATGAACACTCCTAATTTAAATCTCTAGATTATCTTACGAAATTGAACTAGGAAAATATATAGGAGAAATGATTGAAACTTTCTATTGTATAAATAAATTGTAAACCTATTAATAGAGTATTTTTTTGGCCGCCAAAGTAAAACCCGTTTAGGAAAAAATGATTATTTCTCCTACCAAAAACGTAGACTACATAAATTTGTGCTATGTAATAATAAGAATTTATTAAATATTAATTATTTTTTTATTAATAATTGTGTAAAACGTTCTAACCAAGTTATAATCTAATTCGGTGGGGAGATAGAGAAAATCACTAAATAATAAGAGGGATGTGTAAGAATGGGTAAAGATGTAAGCGTTTTTAAATTTAGTAAGATCATTGCTACTACTTTAGCATTTGCTACGATTGCTACACCGTTTACTAATGCAAAAGCGGAAGAATCAAATACTACAGCGACTGCTGCAATAGACTTGCAGATTTTAGAAACAACTGATTTACATGATAACGTCATGGGGTATGACTATTACAAAGATACTGAAGCATTGGATTATGGGTTTGCAAGAACTGCAACATTAATTAACCAAGCAAGACAAGAAAGTGAAAATAATCTTCTTTTTGACGCTGGTGATACGATTCAAGGTAATCCAATGGCAGATTATGTAGCAAAAGTAAAAGGATTATCAGATACTGAAGTTCATCCGATGATTAAATCTATGAACATAGAAAACTATGATGTTGCTACATTTGGTAACCATGAGTTTAACTATGGCTTAGATTATGCAAAAAAAGTAACTGGTAAAGCACAATTTCCATATGTAAATGCTAATATTTACAACGCTAAAACTGGTGAAAATGAATTTACACCTTATGTAATTTTAGATAAAACGTTTAAAGATCAAAATGGTAATTCTCAAAAAGTTAAAGTTGGTGTTATCGGATTTGCACCTCCTCAAATTATGGATTGGGACAAAGATAACTTAACTGGCAAAGTGGTAGCTAAAGATATGGTTAAAACAGCTCAGGAATTTATTCCTAAAGTAAAAGCTGCTGGCGCTGATATCGTTGTTGCATTAGTTCACTCTGGTTGTGATGTAGCGACTACTGGTCTTGAAAATGCTGAAAATGCAGTATATGACTTAAGTAAAGTTGAAGGAATTAATGCGATTCTTTTCGGTCATAAACACACTAACTTCCCTGGAGCTGCTGAATTTAATAAAGTTGAAGGGATCGATAATACAATCGGTACGATTAATGGCGTACCAGCTGTTGAAGCTGGATTCTGGGGTAACAACCTTGGCGTTATGAAATTAACGTTAACTGCAGATGAGAATGGCAAATATACGAAAGTTGAATCAAAAGGATCACAATTACGTCCTGTTTATGATGCAACTAACAAGAAAAGCTTAGCAGAAGAAAATCCAACTATCGTAGAAGCTGTAAAACAGTATCATGATGGAACACTGAATTACGTACGTGGAAAAATTGGTGTGACAAGTGCACCAATGTATAGCTATTTTGCTCGTGTACAAGATGATCCAACCATTCAAATTGTAAATAATGCACAAACTTGGTTTGCAAAGGATTTCATTGCTAAAAACCTACCTGAATACAAAGACGTACCTGTTTTATCTGCAGCTGCACCTTTTAAATCAGGACGCGGTGGAGCAAGTGACTACACAAGTATTGGTACAGGGGTACTTTCAATTAAATCTGCAAATGATCTATATTTATTCCCTAATACTTTAAAAGCAGTTGAATTAACTGGTGCTCAAGTAAAAGAATGGTTAGAAATGAGTGCAGGACAATTTAAACAAATTGATCCAGCGGTTGAAACGGCTCAAGAGTTGGTAGATAATTCATTCCCAGGTTACAACTACGATGTAATTGACGGAGTAACTTATCAAGTTGATGTAACAAAACCAGCTAAATATAAGTCAAATGGAGACTTATTAAATGCTGATGCAAGCCGTATTGTTAATTTAGAGTATAATGGTCAACCAATTAAAGAAGATCAAAAATTTATTATCGTAACAAATAACTACCGTGCAAGTGGTGGAGGAAATTTCCCTGGCTTAAAAGGCGGAAAAGCAAAAGTAGTAATCGATACAATTGAAGAAAACCGTACTGTTTTAATGAATTACATTCAAAATCAAGGTGTAGTAAATCCTACAGCTGATAAAAACTGGATGATCGCACCAATCGCTGGTAACCCAGAAGTAATCTTTAAATCTTCAACAGATGCAAAAAAAGTATTATCTGACTCTGCTCATATTACGTTCAAAGGCGAAGCAAATGAATTAGGCGTAACATGGGGCGTATATGCTTATAACACAAATTTAACTGTTGATTCAATTAGCGATAAAGCAACTTCAATTACAGGTAAAACAATTGCAGGTGCAACTGTAACAGTTAAAGCGGGTAATACAACGGTAGGAACTGGAACTGCTGATTCAAAAGGCGTTTTCACTATCACAATTGCTAAACAAAAAGCAGGCACTACTCTAGTAATAACTGCTACAAGTGAGGGGAAAGATACATCGGTAACAGCTACTGTAATCGATCGTACTGCACCAACACCTGTTGTAGCACCAGTAAGTAATATGTCTACTACTATTTCTGGTACTACTGAAGCAAATGCAAAAGTTGAAGTATTAAAAGGCTCTACAGTATTAGTAAGTGGTAATGCAGATTCACAAGGTAAGTTTACGTTAGACATTGCTAAGCAAGTAGCTGGGACAATTCTATCAGTTGTTTCAACAGATACAGCTGGAAACATTAGTAATAAGATAAATGTAACTGTAATTGATAAAATAGCTCCTGTTAAGCCTGTTGTAAATACGGTAAACTCAAAATCTACAACTATATCAGGTTCAACTGAAAAGGATGCTACGATTACAGTTAAATCTGGTAAGAAAGTAATTGCAACTGGTAAAGCAACATCTACTGGAAACTTTACGATCAAAATTAAAGCACAATCTCCTGGAACTGTGTTAGCTATCACAGCTACTGATTTAGCTAAAAATGAAAGTCAAATAACTTATGTAGTCGTTAAAGATGCAACACCTCCAGCAAAACCAGTTATAACAGGAAATCTAACAAGCAAATCTACTACAATTTCTGGTAGAGGAGAAGCTGGAACAACTGTAACTGTAAAAGTTGGATCAAAAGTAATTGGTACTGGAAAAGTATCAAGTAAAGGTACTTTCAACGTAAAAATTTCACGTCAAAAACGTGGTACAACTGTTGTGGTTTATTTAACAGATGGAGCAAAAAACGTAAGTGAAGGTCAGAAAAAAGTAGTTAAATAATAATGATTTAAGTCGATTCCATTAAATGTAACCCGAATAATAGACTCTTAAAAAAAGTCTATTATTCGGGTATTTTTTATGTGTATCGATTTCGCAGGGTAGTTAAAGAAGGAGATTTCTAACTTAGATTGAAAGATAATAAGGGAATATGATTAGAAAGTGGGGGTTATATGGTAAGGAATGAACTAATTTCAGAAATAGCAAATAGAATCCTAAGTTTAAAACTACCTCATCCTATTAGAGTAGGGGTTAGTGGTATAACGGCATCTGGTAAGACCACATTTGCTAATGAACTGATGGAAGAACTTCGGGTTAGAAACATGGAAGTGGTTCGGACAAGCATAGACAATTTCCATCATCCTAGAGTGGTTCGATATAGACAAGGTAAGGAATCAGCTATTGGTTATTATGAGGATGCCCACGATTACAATTCCTTTAAGCAGAAACTTTTAATCCCTTTAGGGCCAGGGGGTGACCTTCATTATCAAACAATTTCTTTCGATTTAGATAAAGATGAATTTGTAAATACGGAATCAAAAGTAGCAAAAAGAGATTCGATTTTTATTATTGATGGTACTTTTCTTTTTAAAAAGGATCTAAGCAATTTATATGATTATAAAATTTTTGTTGATACAGATTTTGAGTTAGCGAGAAAAAGAGGGGCTAAGAGGGAAGAAGGTAATTTTGGGAGCTATGAAAAAGCTGAAAAAATGTTTATTAATAGATATCACGCTGCTTCTAAACTGTATATAGAGCAACATTTGCCTCAATTAAAAGCCGATGTGGTCATTAATAATGATGATTTGGATAATCCATATTTTGTATAAACGAAATTTCTTATTGTAGTAGTTAGGACAAAATGGAATTTATCTATTGCGATAATATTAAATTGAATCCACAACATTTATGGATGCCTAAAGAGACATCAGCCTTTCATTCCCTTCATAAGATACAGTGTAAAGTATTTAAATGATGAAGGGAGCTATGAATTTGTCAAGTTGTCAAAGACTTGCTGATTTAATCGGAGGAGAGGTTGTTCAAGCTGCACCGGTTTGTGTAATTATGCGTCTCCGTGATATTAATGCAACGATTTTAGGTCGTCGCACGCGTTCTCCACTAGCACTTCCATTCATGTTATCCTTTTAAGAAAATGGTCTTAACCTTGGCGAATCGGTTGTTCGTCAGAAAGAGATTAACCCATTAATGACTGCTTTACGAAAAAGAGGAATTATCGTGACGGCTGTTCATAACCACTGGTTGTTTGATAAGCCAAGATTAATGTACATGCATTGGGAGAATGTCGATATGGATCCTTTTGACTTTACAAGAGTTAGTTTTGTAGCAGCAAACGAAGCAGGTCTTTTTTAGGTTAGTATAAGGTTGGAATAATAGGTTAATTCTGCTTCCATCACTATCTCAAAACTGAAAATTACACAAGAAAATGTTAAAAAAAAATGCTTTTTGAACGGAAAAATAGCTCGGTTTTCACCGAGCTATCATTATCTACCCACAACTTTTGTTAGTTCTCTATTATCTAAATATCGAATAGAACTTATTTTTCCATCCTTGCTAAAATTTACTCTACCTGAGACTTCAGCACTCTTTTGTTTTTCTCCATCTTTTTCGTATAGAACGTTTACTTATGATGCGTTTGTTTTTTCATCTTCTTTTATTTCAATATCTCCTGCTTTTATTTTTCTCTTTTTATACTGGGTTAATTTTCAATGATTTACTACTTCTCTAAACTATCTTAAAATCCCTTTAGATTTAAATACAATAAAGTTCAACATGGTAACATAACTTAGAAATATAGTAGGGTTTATGATTCTCTTTTTCTAAAAAGGAGGCAATACAATGAATAAAAAAGAAATCTTGCAAAATGGAGTTAAGCAAGTTTTTTATGAAGAAGAATGGTACCCACCGATATCAGATGCGTTAAAGAATCTTACCGCTGCGCAAGCATGTTGGCAACCAGAAGGAATGGCCTGTAATACGATTTGGGAAAATGTAAACCATTTATTAATCTTTAAAGAGCGCTTACTTTCTCGCATACGACAAGATCATACCTTTGTTGCTCCAAAAAATAATGATGATACGTTTTTCCAAGGTGGACCTAATGATGATGATGCTTGGCAACAAACTGTGAAGCGAACACTTCAAGTACACGATGCCTTACAATCTTCATTAACATCCCTTCAAGAATCAGAACTGGATCAACTTAGTCCTTCACTACCAGTTTGGCAGCAATATCTAAATATCCTATTGCACGATGCTTATCATACAGGACAAATTGTACAACTTCGTAAACTCCAAGGTTCATGGCCTGCTCAGCGCTCTTATTTATAAAAGATGATTAAAATTGTTTTGTGTTTTAAACTGAAGTTAACTGTTACACCAAATTAAAAACCCAAATTCTCAGTTAAATTGAGAAATTGGGTTTTCTTGTACTCCATTTTTCATAAAACAATAGTGAACTAAACTACTATTTTGATTAATGAACTCTATTTAGTTGTTCAGATTAGTTAAACGAGAACAAATATATTTATGGTAAATGAACAGATTTTATATGATTTAGCCTTAAATAAACAATCTCTCCACTCGCAACCGATAATTCTATTACGTTATTATGAATTGTATTTAGCAATCCAATTTTCATTGGATCGTTCCCACCATCAAAGATTACTAGCTTACCTTCTTCCTTTTTTAATTGAGATTCAAAGGAACGAACAAAAGAGATATTTGTTGGATTAATTGGAAAGTTAGCATTGTCAATAGAATATGGTGTTACATTATCATTGTAAGGTGTGAGCCACTTCAAGTGAGATAATGATATAAACATTATTTTAAATACAGGTGAATAAAAAACAACATAATCACTTAGGACATTCGTTATATAACCATGAAAAGTTAGATTACCAGTTACATAAATTTCGGAGAATATCCCTCTCGCATTTGTTAAGACTTTTCTGTAGGAGATCGATTCAATTTCTGTTGCAATAGATGGCTCAATTGGTTTTTGAATCTTCTCTTTTGAATGCTCACTTAAATGAACTCGATGAACGTGAAGCCACGGTATATAGAAATATTTGTGACCGTTATATAGTACAAGTATGTCTTGTCCAACATCTGTTAAAATACCTTCAAAAGTTATATCACCAGATAAAAGCACAAATACTTGTTTGCCTAGCAATGAGTCGATACTACTCAATTCTTATTCCCCCTTAGTAATCCTTTTACAATCTTATGCAAATACTAGTTGTACCCAGTAATATAGTAAAAATAACGTAACGATTGTTGTTATTGGAATAACAATTAATGATACACTTAGATAATCCTTCCATTTAACTTTTATTCTATTTTGTTTTAAGATATGCATCCAAATAAGAGATGCTAATGTACCTACAGGAAGTAATAAGGAACCAATATCACTACCAATAATATTAGCCAGATAAATGGTTTTTAAGGTAATTGGATCAAGTCCCATTTCAGTTAAAGTAATTGTTCCAACCATTAAAGCTGGATGATTGTTAAACAAGTTAGACAGAATTGAAACCAATCCACCCATAATAAAGCTTGCTTGAAGTAATCCTTGATTTACAATTGGTTCGCAAAATTTTACTAGAGCTGCAGTTAATCCAGCGTTGTGAAGCCCATAAATAATCACATACATAGAAAAAGCAAAGACTAAAATATGCCAAGGTGTCTTTTTCAATATATCAACTGGGCTTGTACGTAAGTGATACCATCTCCATGCAAGTAAAACGAGCGATCCTAAAACTGCCACATATTGAATCGGGATTCCTAGAAACGAAGCGACAAATAACAAACAACGCATTAGGAACACAAAGCCTAGTACTTTAAGCATAAATTTTGTACGTTTTTGTTTCGTTTCTACTGAAATTTTTCCTTTTAACGGATGAAAATTTTTAATAAAGAATGCCTCTTCAATGTCATCAGTTGAGACTGGTAAACGTTCCGGTAATTTATTTTTTAATACCATGTACATAAGCCATGACATAAACAATAATCCTGTACTTGCAGGGACAAACATCATAGCTGTGTGCATATAGAGAGTCATATGGACAATTTTTAATGCGATTAAGTTTACGATATTACTTACACCAATTGGTGCACTTGAAGCTGTAGCAATTAACGCTCCGCTAAGAAGATATGGAATTTGTTGATGAGGTTTTAAACGTAGATTTTTTAATAGAAGAATTAAAATTGGAGTAGTAATTAAAATACTACCATCATTGTTAAATAGTAATGTCATTAAAAAGCATAAAAGTTGGATATACCAGTATAATCGTTTCCCTGAGCCTCTCGCTAATCCTGCTAGTCTAGCTGCAGACCAATGAAAAAAACCAAAACTTTCTAATATAATCGCCATTACAATCGTAGCGATAATCGTAATAGAAGCTTCGCCTATTTTGTGAATGATATCAATCAAATTACTTTTTGTAACAATTCCAGTTATTAAAATGATACCTGCTCCTACTGCAGCTGGCCATGCTTCATTTAAACCTTTTGGTCTCCAAAAAATGACTGCCATTGTTAAAAGAAAGATAGAAGTACTCATTAAAATATCAAAATTCAATTCAACCACCTTCAAAGTATTTTATTAATGAAACTTGTCCATTTGTTATATTAATATTCTAATATAATAAATATGTTTTAGTTTATTTCACTATTTTATTGAATATGGTCATTTTGCCTAAATAGTGCAAATATCCCCTAAAGATAAACAACTACCGTGACGAATGCTTATGAATTCTTGACTTAAGAGACAAAGCCCTATTTATCTGATTTTCAGACAGTTGAAAATAGATAATAGTCAATATGGAAAAAGATCAATAATTGAACAGTATATTGAATAAGCGGAAAGACTGAGACCCCGCCACCTTGACGAGGAGGCTCAGGTTTCGCTCCATGGAAAGTGAACACATACTGTAGGGGAAATTAACATCACTCAACTTCCTTTAAAAATTATTTCTGTGAACTAGTTTTGGATCATATTCACATGAATAATCTTGTCCATTTCCACTACTATGAATAGAATAAGTTAACTTTTATAAGTGAATAATATACAAAGCGATGAAAAACTGCTTAATTTTCTATATGAAAATAATTTTGATTCGATTGATCAGATAAAAGAAGGTAATAAATATGAATAGAAAATTAACAATAAGTGGATTTCAATTTTTTGTATAATAGTTATGTTCCAAATAAGTATGACAGGTATTTTACCTTATGCTATTAATTCGAAACAAGATGCATGGATTAGTGCAATGGTAGCCCTAATATTAGTTTTTTCAGGATTTTTATTAATTTTATTTATCGTCATAAATATATCAATATTAGGTGTTTCTGAATACGAAAGAAGCAATTATCCTCTTTTAGTGTCAGTTGGCTATATTAATATTGTTGATTTTATTCAACGATTGGATTCTTTTATTGTAATATTCATGGTTTGCGGAGTTTTCATAAAAATTGCGATCTTTTTATATTGTGTAATTTTCAACACTGCTGAAATATTCAACGTTAAAAAAAGTGACCAACTAATTTATCCAATCAGTTTAATAATAGTAATCTGTTCAATCATAATGGCAAGAAATTACGCCGAACACATCCATAAAAGAATTGAAATTATTCCCTATCTATTACACGTGCCGATTCAGATCATAATTCCTATATGTTTATTAATCATTGCTTTAATTCAAAAGAAAATGAAAGCAAAAATTTAAAAAGAGCAGGGGGATATGAATGCTTGACCATTGCATAAAGATCATAATTGCTCCTATAACTATTTTTTGTATCATGATAGGCTTAATCGATAAAAACATACAAATTGTACTCTTTGGCATTGCTCTTTTATTAATTGCATTCTTATCTGATTATTTTATATATGGAAGAGATTTAAAGTAAAACACCTGAATCCTTATAGATCCAACCAGCCATTTCCAATAGCTTTGTCTTTTCATCTAACTTACATCATTCTTTAGCTAAAATTTATTTTGTAATGATGGAATTATATTACTCATAAAAATAAAAGAGCGATAAGAAAGAATTGAATTACATGAATTCAATTTTATGTAAGGAGGGAAGTAGTTCATGAAACAAGTTCTCCTTTTTACAGATTTAGGTATTGATGACGCTTTTACAATTTTATATATATTATTTCGGGATGATATTCAATTGGTAGGAATTGTAGCTGATTATGGAAATGTAACAAGGGATAAGGCTATGTGGAACATCAATTATTTAAAATACATTACTGGAAGACATGAGATTCCTGTATTTCTAGGAGCATCGATTCCACTAACTGGAAAAGGAATTAAAACTTTTCCAGAGGTCCATGGCGAGGCGGGGTTAGGTCCAATTATTCCTCCTAAAATTAATTATCCTGTTTATCCATTAGGCCACATCCATTATATGAAAAATATAGATTTTAAAAATGTGACAATCATTAATCTAGGTAGGCTTTCTTCTTTGGCAACAGCATTTGTTTTAAAAATAGAAGAGATGGAAAATGTAAAAGAATATATTTGTATGGGAGGATCATTTTTTTATCCAGGAAATGTGACTGCAGTTGCAGAAGCGAATTTCCATTCAGATCCGTATGCAGCGAATTTAATTGTACAGTATGCAAAGAACTTAACAATTATCCCTTTGAATGTTACTCAGAATGCAATTGTCACACCTGACATGGTTAATCAAATTGATGAATTTCATCAAATTACGCGCGATCCAGCAGGATTGATTATTAAGCCAATGTTAGACTATTATTATAACTTTTATTCTCATTCGAACCCAGGAATCGAAGGAAGTCCAATTCATGACTTTTTAACAGTGTGGTACTTATTACATCCTAATTCTGTTGAGCTTTCTAAGGTTCCTATAAAAGTGATACCTGATCAAGGAGATGGGTTTGGGCAAAGTATTGTTGACCTACGAGCAAAGCCAGATCCAGATTTCAAAATGCATAATGTGGCATTTCAGTTCAATTATGAATTATTTAAGAATGACATTATTAATACATTTTTAAAGAAACGATTTACTTAAAACAAACTGTTAACAAAGAAAAAATATGAATTCTACTTTATCGACTATTATGTCGGACTTTTTTGTGTGACTAGCAAACTAATCGAGTTTAAACTAGTAGATTGGTTAAAGAAGGATTTTGTTTTTATTTCTTGAATGTCTAAGTGATTAGTAAAAATATGAAATTAGAGAAGTGAAGGAGAAAATTTTTATGATTAAAGGTTTCGGTGGCATATTCTGGAGAACTAAAAATCTAGATGCTATAAAAAAATGGTACAGTGAAGTGTTGAAGATTGAAATCAATAATTGGAATGGGACGATTATCAAATCCGAATCAGGAAATGAAACAATTTTTTCTTTCTTTGCTGAGGATGACAACTATTTTCCAACAGAACAGCAAGTGATGTTGAATTTCGAAGTTTTTAATCTAGACGAAACGATTAAACATCTTGAACAAATCGGTGTACCTCTTGCTAAGGAAAAAGAGGTTAGTGACTATGGTAAGTTTGCCTGGATTAAAGATCCTGAAGGTAGACTAGTTGAATTGTGGGAGAGATAACGGGTGAAATAAGGAGTTGAGACTCCTTTTTTTTGTACAATTAATTAGAGGAAATTATTTCATGGAATGGTTAATTATTGTTGTGATAGCGTATTTACCTATTGTATATAAAATCCATAAACGTATTAATTACTTAGAAAATGAAGTCAAAAGAAGGAGATTTATAATTGTTCAAATAACTCATGTATTAGCTATTCCTCATCCTATTTATCTACTAAAAATAATTTATCACGACATTCCGTGGTGTGCTAAACTTTATAGTTGTGTAGAAAAAAAGGATGGGTGAAGCAATGAAGTTTTTAATATTTACTTGTAGTTTAGTATTTATTTATTTTAATCATTTTGTTTCAAAGAATTTACGGGCAGAAAATCCTAAATCACATGAATTAAATAAACGTTTATTTAGGCTTTTAAAGTTAGTTAAATTTGCCCCAGTTATTGCATTTTTCATTTTAATCGTTTTAGTTTCAATTACTCTCCATACCAAACCGGGAATTAGGCTGTCGCACGCTTGGTTTGTTTCACAATTTTGGGCTTATTCTACTCTTTTATATTCCATCTATAAAATAACTAAAAATAAATTAAGTCTTGTGTTTGTTTTACTATCAATTATCATTGCCATTTACAATACGCCATTATTTCATTATGAACATTTATTTTTAGGTCATAGTGTCATAGTTTCTGACATTTTTGGAACATTACTGTTTCTTTCTATGTGGTTAACAGTTTCTAAAATGAATACATATTACAGCACACTGAGAGCTTGAAATTTCAAGCTCTTCTTAATTTATGGCTTATTAATAAACATATCTCCTGTCTGTACTGCTTTTTTAAATTGTTCCGTTTTAACATAATAGTTATAAAGTAATTTTGCATATTTATTTGCATGCGTTACATGGTGGTGAGACTTAAAGAAAAAAAAAAAGGATGGGTGAAGCAATGAAGTTTTTAATATTTACTTGTAGTTTAGTATTTATTTATTTTAATCATTTTGTTTCAAAGAATTTACGGGCAGAAAATCCTAAATCACATGAATTAAATAAACGTTTATTTAGGCTTTTAAAGTTAGTTAAATTTGCCCCAGTTATTGCATTTTTCATTTTAATCGTTTTAGTTTCAATTACTCTCCATACCAAACCGGGAATTAGGCTGTCGCACGCTTGGTTTGTTTCACAATTTTGGGCTTATTCTACTCTTTTATATTCCATCTATAAAATAACTAAAAATAAATTAAGTCTTGTGTTTGTTTTACTATCAATTATCATTGCCATTTACAATACGCCATTATTTCATTATGAACATTTATTTTTAGGTCATAGTGTCATAGTTTCTGACATTTTTGGAACATTACTGTTTCTTTCTATGTGGTTAACAGTTTCTAAAATGAATACATATTACAGCACACTGAGAGCTTGAAATTTCAAGCTCTCAGTGTGTAGACAAAGTCCTATTTATCTGATTTTCAGACTGATTGAAAACGCTTGTCTTTCGAGGCGCGAAGCCTGGCGAGGAGCGGAGTTACCTTTAGACGGTAATGAGCACCGCAGGCAGGCGAAGCAACGAAGAAAGCGAGCGTTTGTCAACAGTCTGAAAGCTTGAAATTTCAAGCTCTTCTTAATTTATGGCTTATTAATAAACATATCTCCTGTCTGTACTGCTTTTTTAAATTGTTCCGTTTTAACATAATAGTTATAAAGTAATTTTGCATATTTATTTGCATGCGTTACATGGTGGTGAGACTTAAAGAATGGTAGTGCAGTTTGATCGATATAAAGATAGTATTCATCAAATTGGTTGTTAAATCGGAAAATGAGGAGGTTAAAAAGAATCTTATATAAATCATTCGTTGCTTTTTCCGAAAGAGCAAGTCCTTCATTTGCTTGTTTTAGTAGCTCGTTTGTTGATAAGAGCTTTCCTTCTTCGGCGTTATCTAGATAGTTATACAAACGATTTAAATATGGCAGTGATTGTTTATCTGCTTCTTTAACCGATTTATCATAATAAACATGAGCATTTTTAAAGTCTTGCTTCCAAAAATACATAAGTCCTAAATTATGTAAGATCATTCCTCTTTTATCTAAAAGACCTAAGGATTCACTAAGTTCGATCAAACTCTCATACCTGACTACAATTTCTTCAAAATCTAGCTGGGTACTTTCTTTTAATTGAACTAGCATTAACGATTCTGCTAAAATCGCTCTTGCGTAATTATTCGTTTTCTTGAAATATCTAAAAGCTTTTTCACCATAGAAATATGCCATAACTTTCGATTGTGTCCAATGATAAGCTACGCCAAGGTGATAGTAATATTCTCGATTTCCATATTCCTCTATATTAATCTTCTTTAATTCTTGCAATGCGCTTTGTCTATTTACATTGTTCAAACGAGTATATTGATCTAAATAGTAGATTCCTCTCACATGGTAATACAAATTTTTTTCATAAGTTGACATAGGAGGAGATTCTTTTTCGATCCGTTTAAGAATACGTTCAGTTTTATCGATATTTTTACGTAATATAAAATATCGAGCTAATAAAAGCTGGTAATAGATTGCGTAGTTGGAAGCATTAATATATTGTATATTTTCCAATTCCTCTTTTATCTTTGTTACTTCATTCATTCGCTCTAGAATGATCGAGTTGTGCCATTTTTGAAGCTTTATTTCGATATTTTTGACAGCGGTTATTTCTTTCTCGATGTCAATTTGAAGTCGTTGAGAGAACAGTTTAATAATCTCAGCAGAATAGCGAGTTTCTCCTCTTTCAATTCTACTAACGTGAGTAGCCGTACAAATGTCTTTCCCTAAATCCTCCTGGGTTAGACCAGCTTTTTTACGATAAAACTTTATAATTTCTCCCTCCAGCATACGTTCTCTCCCTTTCTAATCTCAGTTGATTCACTATGAAGTAGTATTGCAGTATAGCGTTTTGTGAGTAATATTCAAGTATGCAAATTACGAAATCTAAGAAACTAGATCGTGCAAAGGCTCTTAAGTACTTACTAGTTTTATATAAATAGAATCAGACAAAGTCAAATAGTTTCAATTTAAAATAAAAATAACACAAGTTTTTTAGAGTAATTTCATGCTTTTTTTTATATTTAATGAAATTTTCTTTCAAATTTCAAGGCTTTTAGTAAAAAATCCTTACAAAATGTCCTAAATTTCGATTATTAATAACACAATATGCTTTTTCTAGAAATGAGATACTATTAAATAGTGAGAATTTTTCAATAATACACAGAAAATGGGGGATGAAGATTATGAAGACAACAACTTTGATAAAGCACTCAGCAGTAATTGCTCTTTCTACAAGTTTGCTAATTTCACCTTTCAGTACAAAATCATATGTAACAGCAAAAGCAGCAACCTCAAAAGCAGAAGAAATTTTAGCATCAATTACACCTGAGCAAAGACAGGCGTTAAATCAATTACAATTAAACGACCAAGAAGGCTTACAAGGCTTTAAAGATGGCGAATTAGATTCTGACAATGACATCTCTGTAATAGTACAGTTCAAATCGGATCCAAGTAACGTTGCTGTTTTAGAAGCGGCAGTTGATGGAAAGTCTTTAACAAAAGAAGCAGCACAAGCAGAAGTAGATAACGAGCACAACGTTTTTAAAGAAGATGTTGGAAAACTAACAGGTAAAGGAAAGAAAAAGGCACCTGCCATTACAAGGACATATAAAACAGCATTTAACGGTGCGGCTATTACACTTCCTGAAAACGAAGTAAAGGAACTATTAAAATCCGAGGCTGTTAAATCAGTTTATAAAGATATTACTTATAACGTAGACCCAATTAAAGAAGATGTTCCAACAGATATAGGACGTAAAACTACTACATCTGTCGATAGTATTCCATATTTAAATGTGGACAAGCTTCATAAAGAAGGAATAACAGGTAAAGGGATAAAGGTAGGCGTTTTAGATACAGGTATTGACTATAATCATCCAGATTTAAAAGACGCTTTTAAAGGCGGATATGATTTCGTAAATAATGACAGCGATCCAATGGAAACTACCTACAAAGATTGGCAAGCATCAAAACAGCCTGAAATGAACGGTAGCAGTCAATACTATACAGCTCATGGTACACATGTTTCAGGAACAATTGTAGGACAAAATAAAAATGATAGTGAAGTATCGGTAGAAGGTGTTGCTCCAGATGCAGATTTATATATGTACCGTGTTCTAGGTCCATATGGTAGTGGTTCAACTGAAAATGTAATCGCAGGTATTGATAAAGCTGTTCAAGATGGTATGGACGTGATTAACCTTTCATTAGGTGCAACGGTCAATGATCCTTATTATCCAACTAGTACCGCAATTAATTATGCAGTATTAAATGGAGTAACAGCAGTAGTTGCAGCTGGAAATAATGGACCGAATGATTTTACATTGGGCTCACCTGGCACAGCCGCATTAGCATTAACTGTTGGAGCAAGTGATGTACCAACTTCGATTGCTACATTTAACGGAAAAGCAGCAGGTGATTGGTCAACTGAAATTATTGGCATGGCAAGAAACTTCTCTGAAAATTTTACTAGTTTAGAAGGCAAATCTCTTGAACTAGTAGATGTTGGTTTAGGGACGTTAGTTGATTATAAAAATAAAAATGTTAATGGAAAGATTGCTTTCGTTCAACGTGGGAACTTTGCTCTAGTAGATAAAGTGAAATATGCAAAGCAAAATGGCGCAAAAGCGGTTATTATGTATAACAATGGTGATGGACAGATTGGTTATAATTTAGGCGAATCAACTGACTATGTTCCAGCTTTCTCAATGACGATGAAAGCAGGGGAAGAATTAAAAGCAAAAATTTCCACAGGTGATACAACATTTACTTTTGCAGATTTGAAGAATCGTACGACAGCAGGAGATAAATTAGCAGACTTCAGCTCAAGAGGACCAGTTAATGGAAATTTTGAAATGAAGCCAGAGGTAACAGCACCAGGTGTGAGTGTTCTTTCTACGGTTCCTTCATACATCACAAATCATGATACACCAGAGAACTATAAATATGCATATGAAAGAATGGATGGTACATCAATGGCTACTCCATTTGCAGCAGGTGTGGCAGCTCTATTATTAGGAGAAAATCACCAACTGAAACCAGCAGATGTGAAAGCGATTTTGATGAATACTGCAGATAAACTAAATGGAGACTATAGTGTGTTTGAAGTAGGGGCTGGCCGTATTGATCCATACCAAGCTCTTCACACACAATCAGAGATACAAGTAGAAGATGAAGCGTTAATTCCTTTCGGCGACCAATTAGTTAAAGAAGCGAATCAAACGGGTGGATTAAGTTTCGATAAACAAGTTGTCCGAGATGACTCACAAGTAAAAGTGAAGAAGGACATTGAAATTAGAAACGACAGTAACAAAATGAAAACATTTGATGTGAAAGTAGTAGATAACGCTCAACTTGGATCAAATAGGCTACAAGAAAACGGTGTAGTAGTAGATGTAGATAGTTCAATCAATGTAAATAAGAACTCGGTTAAGAATATAAAAGCAGCATTAACTGTTCCATCTACAGCAAAAAAAGGGTTTTATGAAGGGTATCTTCTAATTACGAACTCAGATGATAAAACAGAACAGTACCGTGTACCATTCAGCTTTAAGAAATCTGATGAAGGATTTGATTCATTTAATTTATTGTCTCACGCAATCAGTCCAAACTATTTAAATCATGGATATGATGGTTTCCGTACAGCAACGGCATTAACAAAGTACAATTTAGGTTCTCCAATTGATACACTTGATGTAGTATTACAGGATGGAAATACAAATGAAGATTTAGGTCTTGTCGGTACACTAAATTTAACTGGTGCAGCAACGGATAAAGATTACTTCCTTCAAACATTTAATGGACTTTACTACTCGCTTACAGGTGATAAAAAACATCCTGTTTCTACAGAGACAAGCAAGGCTATGCCAGGGCATTATAAGCTAAAGTACATCGCAACATTACCAAGTGGTAAAAAAATAACAAAAATTGAAGACGTATTTATTGATATTGATACTCCTACTGTGAAAAGTTCATTAGATGGAGATTCACCTTTCATTGAGTATAAGCCAGGACAAAAAACGTATCCTTTTGAAATGGATGTAACGGATGAGGCAATTACAGAGATGCAAAAGGCTGGTCTTAAAATAGATCAATCAGCTAACTTTGCGATCTATACTTATGGGCTCCCATTCCCTCAAGGTCCAGTACATATGGACAAAGACGGTAAATGGATTGACGAATTTGATATCGTTGAGTCTCAAAAATATCAAGCATTTAATTTAATTGGTTACGACGCTGCTGGAAATCAAGCAAATTGGAAGGAATACTTCTTCGTAAAAGAAGGAACACCAGTTGCATATGCTAAACATAATGTAGAGCTTGCTCGTACTGGAGACATACTTTCTGCTTCATTAGTTTTAGATAACCTACAAGGTGTAAAAGAAGCAACGTGGAACTTTGATGATGCACAAGCTGCAGGTATTCCTTATGTAAATCTTGTAGATGCAGCTTTAACGGATCAATTTAAGGACAAAGCTAGTATTCAAGTAAATGGTAATAAGATTAAAGTTACGTTTAAAGAATCAATGGCGTTTGACCATGCAGAAGTAGTTAACGTAAAAGTAAAAGTGCAAGATGAATTCTTCTATCCAATTGGTTATATCAACCCATCAACTAATATAGTAGATGCTAACGGCCAATCGGTGAAGTTATTAAATGCTGGTAAACGATTCCAATTAAAACCAAGATTTAACCGAGTTCAAGGAAATATTCTTCCAGAAGGTTATATGGTTCAAAATGGAGATCAATTACCGTATTTGGGCTACCGTGACTGGAATAAAGTTGGGACAAAATTCAATGTTACAAATGGGGATTTTAGTTTAGATGGTACTAATTTGATTAGTAGTGGTGGCAAATTTAACATTGAACCACTACCGTTAAATAAGGACGCTTATACATTTGAAGTAAATGTTCCAGGTCACTTTATCACTAAAAAGACTCAGAAATTTGGTTTTGAATATAAAGGTGAATCATATGGTAAATCAGATTCAATCAATATTAATTTAGTTGCTGGTGATGTGAACCAAGACAACGTAATTGACGTTCTAGACGCATTAGCTATTCAAACTTATTGGGGAACAAACAATCGAAGTGCTGATATCAATTTTGATGGAAAAGTAGATGCAAAAGATTTTGCATTCGTAGAGAAAAATTACTTAAAACAAAATGCATCAGTACAAAATGCACCAACTCCGAAAACAATTTCCGATAATCAAACATTAGAAACGATTAAAAGCCAATTAGGTTTATAAAAAATGTAAGAAGCTGCTATAAAGCATTTATCATGCTTTATAGTAGCTTCTTTTTGTACGAAGACGAAAGTTATTAATTGTAGCTTTTTCACGTAATCGATCTTCGCCCATAAACTGAAACTAGGGTGAGGAATGTGATAAGAAATCAATTAGATCTAAATACGTTTCATCAAAAATACTTTCGACCTTCTTGTTTACAAGCTTTAAACTTAAGACTCAATTCATATAAGTTCTTTGAGCCTTTTTATCATCAAACGTATGATCAAATTCAATTACCTTCTTATTTGACGGAAAAACCTGATGAAACACTTATCAACTATTTTAGTATTCTACGAGAAGCCGAAAATCTGCTTGGGCGTTCTTGTGGAACGGTTGGTGAAGCACGATTACCATTTCCAATTGCCTATAATTTTTTATCAAAGGAGTATCAAAAAAGATATAGCTATGAAGCCTATTTAAATTCGTTCGCTGGAATCGGTCATACAAGTTTGATAAAACTTTGTCGTGTACCAGATATTAAAGGGGCAAAAAAGTTTTTTTATGAAATTGAAACAATTGTGTCATTTAAAGGCAGTAGTGCAGAGTATTTTGGTTATTCATATGGTTTTATGAAATTAATTCATCAACAAGATGGGTATCGAATATCAGATATTCATCAAATTTCAGAGGATTTCTTATGTGCACCATATCATGGCTGGGATCATGATGGTGAAGCAATTGTAGATGTTAAATTTGGAAATTGGTGCAAATTAGTTAAAAAGAGACATCCGACAATAAAAGATGGGTTTATAAAACATATCTATTTTGAGGGGAATGATGGAGCGGATTATTGCCTTATTTTCTTTACACTAACAAATGGTACCGATATCGAAATTGCCCAATTCCGTAAAAGTGGGAATGAAAATTGGAAGCAGATTGACTTTAAACCAGAGGAAAATTGTTTAACCAATTAATTTAAGATTTTTGAAAATATCCCATTAAAAAAACTGATTCAATCGAATCAGTTTTTTTTGAATTTACCATTCATTAGGTTCATAATTTAATTCTCTAAAAAGCTGTGTTTTTTCTTTCTTAGTTAAGTCTCTCCATTGGCCGACTGGTAGATTCCCTAACGTTATATTCATAATTCGAGTTCTTTGTAGTCGATATACCTCATATCCAAGAGCTTCACACATACGACGGATTTGGCGATTTAATCCTTGTGTTAAGATAATTTGAAAATCGAATTTTGAAATCTGTCTTACTTCACAAGGTAATGTTTTTGTGCCTAAAATCTTAACTCCTTCAGACATTTTCTTTAAAAACTCCGGAGTAATAGGCTTGTCTACTGAAACAATATACTCTTTTTCATGTTTGTTTTCAGCTCGCAAAATTTCATTTACAATATCACCATCGTTTGTAAGGAGTATTAAACCATCAGAATCTTTATCTAGTCTTCCAATATTAAAGATACGTAATGGATGATTTACTAAATCAACAATATTTCCTTTAACTCCTTTTTCAGTTGTACTTGTAATGCCGATTGGCTTGTTTAAAGCAATATATACATGATTTCTAGCTAAACGGATTCGTTCACCATTAACAATAACCTCGTCGCCAGGTTCAACTTGGTCACCAATTTTGGCAACTTTACCATTTAATTTAACTCTTCCTTCACTAATTAACTTATCTGCAGCACGTCTGGATGCTTTACCAGACTCGCTTATAAATTTATTTAAACGAATGATAAACAACTCCTTAAATTCAAAATGATATTTTCAGAATAACATAAATGTCATTTTATGTAGAATAGCATTTGGAGATTAATAAAAAACCGGATGCTCGCTAGCCACAAACAACCGAAAACATTCAGAATACAGATTTGTGTGTTATCTATTATTTTAACCATTTTATACAAATTATTTTCTAAAGCATAGTTAAACTTAATTATTTTTTATTGACAGATTGTAGGCTCAGTCGTATGATGAGAAAATATATTAATATACTCTCATATAAACTTGAAAATAAGGTTCAAGAGTTTCTACCTAGCGCCCGTAAATTGCTAGACTATGAGAAAAGGCTTTGGTTATTTTTTTGCTATTACACGTAAAACTGTCTGCTTTTTCTCATGAAAAGCGGGCAGTTTTTTTTTGTAAAGAAATCGGCGGAAACTAATGGGTTTTATTAAATATCAAAAATTAATTATTTCAATATAGCGAAAAGGAGTCTTCAAATGTTTCAACTTAAAGAACGTAATACTTCATTTAAAATTGAAGTATTAGCTGGTTTTACAACATTTTTAACATTGGCGTACATTATTATCGTCAATCCAATGATCCTAAAGGATGCTGGTGTACCATTTAACCAAGCGTTTTTAGCTACAATTCTAGCAACAATTATTGGGACATTAACAATGTCGTTGATTGCTAATTATCCCATAGTCATTGCACCTGCGATGGGGTTAAATGCATATTTTACTTATTCAGTCATTGGAGGACATAATCTTCCATATACAGTTGGTTTTTCTGCTGTTTTTATTACTGGACTTTTATTTTTGTTATTATCTTTAACATCATTTCGTACTAAATTAATCCAAGCTATTCCAACTAATTTAAAGCATGCAATTGCTGCTGGGATTGGATTATTTATTACGTTTATTGGTTTACGTCTATCTGGAATCGTTACAGATCATCCTACAAATCTAGTAACAATTGGTGACTTTACTTCTCCTAAAGTAGCACTTACATTAATTGGTCTTTTAATAACGATTATATTTATGGCTCTTAATATAAACGGTGCATTATTCTTAGGGATGATAACGACAGGTATCATTGCGTACTTATCAGGGCATTTGAGCTTTACAAATGGCTTTGTTGCAATGCCTCATTTACCAAAGGGCGTATTGGTCTACAACCCAATTCATTCAATCAAGGATATTATTGAATATGGACTTTATAGTGTAATTTTCTCATTCCTACTTGTTATGTTATTTGATACGACAGGTGCTTTATTAGCAATTGTTAAACAAGCAGGCCTTTTAAAAAATGGTAAACTAGAAAAGGGTGGAAGTGCATTCACTGCTGACTCAATTGGTACAATTGTTGGTGCAATGCTAGGAACAAGTCCTACTGCAGCAACTGTAGAATCTTCTGCGGGTGTTGGTGCTGGTGGAAAAACTGGTTTAACATCACTTACTGTTGTATTTTTATTTATTATTGCAGCTTTCTTTGGACCACTAATTGGATCAGTATCAGAAGTTGCTGCAATAACAGCGCCTAGTCTAATTATCGTTGGCTGTTTCATGATTAAAAGTATTTCTGAAATTAAGTGGGATGATTTTGAAGAAGCATTCCCAGCATTTCTAGTTATTGTTAGTATGCCACTAACATCAAGCATTGCAAACGGTATTGCATTAGGCTTTATTGCTTACCCTGTAATGAAAATCGTAAAACGTAAATTTAACGAAGTACATCCATTCGTTTACTTATTTGCTGTTTTATTCTTAGTTCAATTAGTGTTTTTTGCGCATAAATAAATTATGGCTTGGGTGGGGAGAACACTGTGTGAACTTTATTGATAAAGTGGTGAAATTTATTGATAAAGTACTGATTTTTGTTGATATATGACTAGAGTTTGTTGATATATGACTAGTATTTATTGATAAGCATCAAATTTGCTCCGGAATTATACTCATGATGAAAAAAACCTCAAGGATTATATCATCCTTGAGGTTTTTCATCATTCTGCTTTAATCAGCTTGCCTTATATTCTTCATCACTTTTAAAGTTAGATTTTAGTTTCATATAAACCGGTAAACCAATGATGGCAATTCCGATTGATACTAGTGCATCTATCGGTGAATTTAGTATAGTACTACCTACGATGTATAGTGTACCTAAAATTGCAACTATAGGAGTTATTGGATATAAAGGTACTTTATATAAAGATTTTTCAACCTTTTCTTTTTTACGTAATATGAAAATAGCGTTAAAAGCCAAACCGTAGAATAAAAAGACAGCAAAGATTGCCATGTCAGAAAGACGATCTGGGTTCCAGAATATCATAAATGCTAATGCGATAATGATTTGAAAAATTGTAGAGCCTATTGGCGTATTAAATTTTGGATGGATACTAGATAATACTTTTGATCCTGGAAGAAAGTTTCTTTCAGCCATTGCGTAAGTAATCCTTGGGAAAGTAAGAATTTTACCATTCAAGCAACCGAAAATAGAAATTAAAATTCCGATGGCTAAAATTTTTCCTCCAATATTACCAAATAATGATGAAGCTGCTGCAGTTGCTGCATTAGGCCCTAATTGAACTATTTTACTAGCAGGTAAAACGTGTAGCATTGCAATATTTACAGAAAGATAAGCTAAAATAACAATAAGAATACCAGAAATAATTGCTCTTGGAAGTGTTTTTGATGGGTTTTTCATTTCGCCGGCCATAAAACCTACATTCATCCAGCCGTCGTATGCCCATAGTGTTGCTAATACTGCTGCTCCCATACTAATTGTTTGAGTTGAACTACCACTCTCTGCATTAAAAACGGAAACATCCCCTTGAAAAATACCAAAAACTGCAATAAGAATAATAGGAACAAGTTTCCCCACAGTAGAGATTGTTTGAATTAACCCACCGAATTGTGTACCTAATATGTTCAGGCCGCCAAGTAGTAAGATTGTAATAATACCAATTAAAAGTTTAGAACTTTGGTGAAATCCGAAAAAATCTGCAAATAATGAGCCGAAATAAAGACTAAGAGCGCCCATTACAGCGGGTCCGTAGACGAGGGTTTGTACCCAACCGCATAAAAATCCCCACATCTCGCCATAAACTTCTTCTATGTAAGCATATAATCCACCTGTTCTTGGGATTTTTACACTTACTTCAGCGATCGTTAATCCACTTGCTAGTGTAATAACGCCACCGATAATCCATGCTAAAAGAGCCATAGTAGAGTTAGCTGTTGAGGACAGTACGATTCCAGGTTTCATAAAGATACCAGAGCCGATTACTGTACCGATTACTAAAGACGTTGATACGAAAAAGCCAATATTTTTCTTTAAATTTACTTCTTTTTCCACGTTTTACTCTCCCTCCAGGATTATATTTATAAAATTAAAAAGATTATATCACAGCAAATTTCTAATCTTATTTTTTCTGAAAAGTTAAATATTAACTCTTGATGAAGCGAAAGGAGCTAATAATATGAACAAAAAGAAGTATATAATTGCTACGCTAACAACACTTTTTATCGCGATTTTTTCATTTATCTCTTACCGAATCGTTGATAATTATCAAGATTTAGGTAGAACACTAAAAGGCTACGAAATAACGCTCGGGTACCACGAAAATGATGCGAATGGAGAATTCACTGATTCAAATACTAAATTTAAAAGTAGAAATGGACTTAAAATTCAAGTGCGTTATCCTATGAATACAAAAGAAACGAAAACAGCTCGGTTAACAATAATTGAAATGAAAACATCAACAATTGTGAAAGAAGAAGACTTTAATATAGGTAAAAATGACTCCGGTCAAACTTATGAATTAAATGCCGACAAATGGTCACCCGGAAATTACAAAAGTGTTTTAGTTATTAATGGAAAAGAAGTTAAAGCTAAAAAATTCGAATTAAAATAAGTGCTTTTTGCGATAGTTTTTGTAGTCCTTTTAATGGGGGGAAAGAAGGTATTTAGTAAAATCACTAGAATAATAAAATGCAAGAATAATAGAACTTTAATTGGAAGAATGATGATGAGTTTATAGGGGGGAGAAATAATGGATTATCTTTTTGAAAAAGTAAAAGAAAATATATATGTACTAGCAGTATGGGATTCGGAGTGGAAATCATACAATAATTGTTATTTTATTGTTAATGATGAAGGAGTAACCCTAATTGATTCAGGGAAAAAAGTGCACGCAATTTACTTAGAAAAAGCTTTGAATGAATTAGGCAAATCTTTAGAAGATGTAAATCTCTTTTTGGCTACACATGGACATGAGGACCATGTTGAAGGTTCAGCAATTTTAAAACATGCTAAAAAATTCCTGCATTCAAATGATAATGACTTACTTGAACAACTTGATAAAATGCAGTTTAGCAATGATTTGAAAGCCAATGAAGTGGTACAAGAATTTGATTATGAGCTAGTTGGCTATCATACTTCAGGTTCAGTTGTATTTTATCATCGCCCGTCAAAAATTATTTTTACAGGAGATTTCTTATGCTTTTTCGGCGATCCTTTATCAAAGGAAGGGTTAGTCTCCGAAGGACATGATCTTAGATATGAATGGGCTAAATATTTAAGAGATGGCGGAGTCCCAAAGGATCATTTAGAAAGTTTTCTTGATGGGCTTAAACTAATTAATCAATTTGATAATAGTGTAATGTGTACGGGACATGGTGGTGTCCTAGTTGGGGATATTCAAGATTTTATAAGTGAGCTAATAAAAGTAGGAGAAGTAAGTAAAATTAAGTAAATCTCCTTCTGAAAGGAAAGAAGAGGAGCTCTAAGATTTCTCTCAGACTGTTGACAAACGCTCGCTTTCTTCGTTGCTTCGCCCGCCTGCGGTGCTCATTACCGTTTAAGGGTAACTCCGCTCCTCGAAAGACAAACGTTTTCAATCAGTCTGAAAATCAGATAAAAGACTTTGTCTACAAACTGGAGGAAATCTAAGATTTCCCTTTCTTCAAAGATGAATAAATCATGTAACCAATAGTGGCAATTATAATGCCAAGGATAAATTTGTTTATTAATAAGCCGTTTTCAAAGTTTCTATTATTAAAATAAAAAGGTCTTGCCATTTTCAGACCGTTATCCATTTGGACAATAAAACCATTATATTTTGAGCTATTTACTAATTCTGTATTAGTAGCAGAATATATTTTTGTACCTATAGGTAAAATATTGGATTCTCCGTTAGCTTTCGGTAGATCCCACTTATTTTTAGTTTTTTTTAGGATGATTCCTACTTCTTTGATTATATCTAAATTTTTAGCAGGTTCATTTGTAATTAAATATGTATGACCTTTTATATAAAATAGAGGAGATAATGCCTTTGTAGGATTCACTATATTATTAAAAATTAAAAATCCTAGCAAAGTTAGAATAATAAAAAATGATACTTTTATTAGCTTACAATTTCTCATAATATTCCCCTCTATTCTACATTTCAAAGTTTATTTAAGATTTTATAAGTTCGTAGATTTTAATGAAATTAATTTGCTTTTTTACAATTTAACATTTTTGATTAATGCATTTTTAATGAATAATCGACAATTTAGTGAAATTGTTCACAAGTGAGATGAGAGCATTTTATTAAGGCTAGAAATGAATATTTGAACCTTAATGAATTATATAATTTTTAAAAGGATTAATTAGAATTTAAAAATGGGAGTGGAAGTTATGAAGTTGAAAACTTTTATTGGGTTATTCATTGGTTCATTAACAACCTTCTTTCTATTAAGTCTTTTAAGTAATAAATTAAATGATAAGGAATATTGGTTTCATGCAGTAATTTATTTGCTATTCATGAGTTTAACGTTTTTAATAATTCATTTTGTTCAAAAAGGAAAAGCATCAAAAAAGACTGATTCATTTTGAATCAGTCTTTAGTGTGTATGCAAAGACCCATAAATCAGATCATCAGTCTGAAATTTGGAACAAAATTATAAGAGACTAAAACTCAGATAAGTTAAAACAGAAAGTAAAATTGAAGTAATGGTTAATGCGATTAGTGGGCGCAATGCTTTTGTTCGTAGTTCTTTTAAATTTATATTCAGGCCCAGTCCGGTCATTGCCATGGTTAGGATGAATGTCGTTAATTGATTGATCGATGTTAGAAAGCCTGTTGAAACTGGAATCGTGCGACCTAAAATGTAACTTCCGAAAAAGCTCATGATGATGAATCCAATAAGAAACCACGGAAAGTCGATTTTTGGTGCGTTTTCCATGTTACCTTTCTTTTTCATCCAGAGCATAAACAGAAAACAGACAGGAACTAAGAGGAAAACACGCGTTAATTTTGAAAGTAATGCAACTGCAAGTGCATCTTGACCTGCTGGAGCAGCGGCTAATGCTACATTTGCAATTTCATGAAGACTAATTCCAGCCCATGCCCCGTATTTTGAAGTACTTATTGGCAGGAAAGGTATTAGGAATGTATAGGCAATCGAAAAAATTGTACCTACTAGTGCGATCATTCCAATTGCCATTGCGGTATCCTTCTCTTTTGCTTTAACAATTGGAGAGATTGCTGCTATTGCAGCTGCACCACATATCCCAGTACCGATACTTAGTAGTAAAGAAAGGGATAAATCTGCTTTCAACCGTTTTGCAATAAACATGAACACAAGTATTGAAAATATGACTGTTGCTACACTTCTTAGCAATAGCGGTAAACCATTGTGGAAAATAACGTCCATATTGAGCTTTAATCCATATAAAATAATTGAAAATTTTAGTAATGCTTTTGAGGAGAATTGAATTCCGTTTCGAAACTTTCCTGGATATCCAAAAAATTGGCGATAGATGACTGATAAAAGGATGGCACATGCTAGTTGGCCAATATGGTCGAAACCAGGTAATTTAGATAAAACCAAACCTAGTAAGGCAAAAAGTATTGTAAATCCAATCCCAAGGAAGAAAGCAGTGTTTATTTTACGCTTTAATTTTGGCTCATTAGGATTAGGTGATGACATAAGTTGTTGTTCCATTTGCATTATCCTCTCTTTCATTTCTATCCTAATCGTAACGAATTTTTTACTATAAGAAAAATAAATGATTATAATAATGATAATAAGTAAATACGATACATAGAGGTGGAAATGTGGATCAAATACTGTTAGTTTTTATGGCCGTTGCTGATAAAAGAAATTTTTCTAGAGCAGCAGAAGAACTACATATGACTCAACCTTCTGTGAGTCAACAAATTCAACTACTTGAAAAATACATTGGTGCAAAGCTTTTTATTAGAACGAATAAATTTGTCCAGTTAACAAAAGCTGGGGAAATTGTTTACTTACACGCTAAGGAAATAACTAGTCTATATAAGCGTATGTCGACTTTAGTAAATGATCTAATGAACGAGGCTAGTGGTCATCTTAAAATAGGCGCAAGTTATACTTTTGGTGAATATGTCTTGCCACAAATTTTGGCGAAAATGAAAAGATTCTATCCAAATGTGATCCCATCCGTTCAAATAGGTAATACAAGAGAAATCATTCAAGCAGTATTAAATCATCAAATTGACGTTGGTATTGTTGAAGGCGAAGTTGCTAACAATCTTTTAAATATTAATCCGGTCGCAAATGATGAAATGTATATTATTGCCGGAACGAACAATGAGATTTTAATGAAAGATGTGACTAGTGAACAATTAGAAAATCAGACATGGATTGTTCGTGAGAAAGGTTCTGGAACGAGAGAAGCTACAGAAAAATTATTTGATACTTTAAATATAAGACCAACTAATTTAATCGAGTTTGGTAGTACACAGTTAATTAAAGAAGCTGTAGAAGCTGGAATGGGAATAACGTATTTATCTGAGCTTACGGTAAAAAAAGAAAAGCTCTTGAATACAATCGATTACCTTAAGGTAGAAGGGACACCAATCAGACGCAATTTTACAGTCATCATAGATTCGATCGAACTTCAAACTAAATCGATGGAAGTATTTATAGAACTAATTGAAAATCATTATGAAAAATAAAGTGTAAATCCTTTTTTTAACGATTCGAACATATAGTAAAACGAAAACTAATTGTTCTTAAAAAAGGATAGATCATGATGACTTACAAAAAACAAAGAAATAAAACAGTGTTGATTACAGGACCAACAAACGGGATTGGTTACGAATTAACAAAACGATTTGCAAAAGATGGCTTTAATCTAATTTTAGTATCAAGAAATAAACCGAAATTAGAAGAATTGGCCAATTTGTTAACGAATCAATTTAATAACAAAGTGTTGGTTATTTCAGAAGATCTTTCTCAAGCAAATTCGGCTAAGTCTATATTTGAACAAGTATCTAAATCTCAGATGGAGGTTGATATTCTTGTAAATAATGCTGGAGTTGCACTGTATGGCGAATATAGGAAGATTGACTTAAAAACAGAGTTAAGCATGATCCAACTCAATATTGTTACATTAACAGAATTAGTTAAATATTTTTTACCGAATATGCTTCAAAAAAATGAAGGTCAGATTATTAATATTGCATCTACGGCAGCTTTTCAACCGGTACCAATGATGTCGATTTATGCTGCATCTAAAGCTTATGTACTTTCATTTAGTGAAGCGTTATCGGAAGAACTAAAACAGACTGGAATTTATGTAACTGCCGTTTGTCCAGGACCCACTAATACAGGGATTATTGATGCATCAGGCGGGAGCAATTCAAAGCTATTTCAGGGTAAAATTATGACACCAAATAAAGTTGCTGAATTGGCTTATAAAGCTGTAAATAAGAAGAAAACTGTTGTAGTAACAGGGATGAAAAATAAAATTTTATCGGAAGGTGTTCGATTGATTCCACGCTCAATCGTTAGAAAAATTTCTAAAAAATTTTTAGAAGAAAAGTAAGTAAAAAGCAGTTGAATCTTAAACATGGAAATACAGTCTATCATATTTAGACTGTATTTTTTAGTATACCCACTATAAAAACAATTTTAATAATTGATAAAGAATGGCAGAAATCGTAGCAGAGATTGGAATGGTAATGAGCCAAGTAATGACCATTCTTCTTGCAGTTCCCCAATTAACATCTTTAACATGTTGTGCGGATCCAACTCCTATGATGGATGATGAAATGACATGTGTTGTACTGACTGGTAAATGTAACGTGGTAAACGTGAAAATAATTGCAGCAGAAGATAGATCTGCCGCGGCTCCGTTAACGGGGCGTATTTTCATGATTTTACCGCTGACTTTCTTAATAATTTTCCATCCGCCAATTGATGTTCCTAATGCCATTGCGGTTGCAGAAGAGATTCTTACCCAAAGGGGGATTTCTTTAAGCGTTACCCATAATGATTGACTCAAGTGTATTTGCTACATCCTGTGCACTATCAGAAACAGCTTCCAACATTTCATAAATCTCTTTAAACTGGATGATTTTTATCGGATCTTGTTCATTTTTAAATAACTCTTTTATGGAAGTTCGTAATAAAGTATCACATTGCGACTCGTAATCTTTTACTTTAATTGCATGAACACGCATTTCTAATAATTTCTTTCTTGAAAGTAATTGAATGGCTTTTAAAATTTCATCTGCCGCGCTCCGGATATTCTTTACAAATTTGATCATAAAATCGTCAATTTGTACAATTGAGTACATTTCAAAAGTCGCTGAACATTGCTCCATTCCGTCTAAAACATCATCCATCTTATTAGCAAGTTCTAGTATATCTTCACGTTCAATCGGTGTAATAAACGTCTTATTCAACTCAACAATGATTTTATGAATATATGTATCACCTTTTGTTTCATATGCTTTCATTTCTTCAGAAAAGGTTTTTAAATCACTAGCATTTTTTATTTTAAAATCATCAAAATACTTTGCGGATGCATCTACATTATTTGCGATATTTAAAAGCATTTCAAAGAATGCATCATTTTTTTTACCGAATCTCAATCTAATTCCTCCTAAAAACAAATAGTTTTTAATCCTTACATTATGATGTGCAAGAGAAATTAATTTTATTGATATTATCTTTAAAAAATCAGTTAGTTCTATTAACTTTTTAAGCAGGTTTGGATTAAAATGAAAAGAAAAAAAATCGAATCTTGTAAATTAAAACATGTTGACTTTTTTTTTTGCGCATAATAATATTAGAACAATTAATTTAAACGAACATAAATAATTACTTTGCGTTGACGAAGAGTAGTAACGATTACGGAAACTTAAGAGAGCTGATGGATGGTGCGAATCAGTGTGAAAGTAATCGCGAATGGACTTCCGAGCATCCAAACCGAACCTTAGGTGAGCAGTAGGCTTTGGCGAGTAGTCTTCTCGTTACAAAAGACGGGTATTCAATCGGATTCAGAATGGATACTGACAAAGTGAGCTGTTAAATCAGCTAATGAAGGTGGCACCACGGGTCTCTCGTCCTTTTTTAAGACGGGGGGCCCTTTTTGTATTTTCTTTTAAATTTAATATTGATAAATCGCTGAGTAAGAAGAGTAAATATTGGTGAATGTCACAGAGAGTTAGACGTTGGTGAGAGTCTAATACGGGAACCTTTATCGAATGGGCTTACGAGATGCATCTTGAAAAATAGAGTAGGGATGCACGGACTTCCACCGTTAAAAGGATAGGGTATCGGAATATTAAGGATTCAAATCATCCAATTAATTCCCGTATCTGAAAAGTGGGATTCAGTTTAATCTGATCCAATCGAGGTGGTACCGCGGTAACTATTAATCGTCCTCTATATGCACAATCTTTGTGCGTATAGGGGACTTTTTTATTTTCAAATTTAGTTTGGAGGTAGAGCAATGACAATACAAAACAAAGTAGAAGTAATCATTGAAACAATACATGGAGATTTATATACACCTATTTCGTTATTTAAGAAGCTGACTGGGAGCAAAAAGTTTCTTTTTGAAAGTTCATTTAAGCATCAAGATTCTGGGCGCTTTTCGTTTATCGGTTCAAAACCAGCCTTTGAACTAATTGGAACAAATCAAGAAGGTGAAATCATCTATCAAAATGGTCCAAAAGTAGAGTTTACTGGAAATCCATTATTGAAGCTAAAGGAGCTTCTTCCAATTCATGAATCTTTCGAAGCATTTGATATTCCTTTCATAGGGGGAGGAATTGGGTATGTCGGATATGATATGATTCGCCAATTTGAAGAAATAGGTGATGAATTAGATGACTTAATTGGAATGCCAGATCTTCATCTAATGTTTTTTGAAATCATTATTGCATTTGATCACTTAGAGCAAAAAATTTATTTAATTGGTATGAAGCTAACGAATGATACAACGTTAGAAGACTTAAGAAGCCAAATTCAAAACCTGAAACAAGAAATTCTAGCTGAATCAAAACAGGAAGAAGAAAATCCAGTCGTCTTTTCAAATTTTGAATCAGAAATAAGTAAAGCTGACTATCTGTCAAAGGTTGAAAAAGCAAAACAATTTATACAAAAAGGAGATATTTTTCAGGTAGTTCTATCTCATCGGATGGGAGCTAGTTTTGAAGGGAAACCATTTGATTATTATCGAAAATTACGTATTAAAAATCCTTCGCCTTATATGTATTTTATCGATTTTGGAGATAGCGCTGTTGCTGGGACTTCACCGGAGAGCTTGATTAAAGTAAAAGGGAATCAAGTCATAACGAATCCAATTGCTGGCACGAAGCGAAGAGGAAGAACTAATGAAGAAGATTTCAGTATCGAAAAAGACTTATTACAAGATGAAAAGGAACTTGCTGAACATAAAATGCTCGTTGATTTAGGTAGAAATGATCTTGGTAAAGTGTGTGAGTTCGGATCAGTCAAATTAGAAAAATATATGAACGTTGAAAAATACAAATATGTAATGCATATCGTCTCAGAAGTTAGTGGGCAATTAAAAAAGCCATATACAGCGTTGGACGCATTGATATCTTGCTTACCTGCTGGAACAGTATCGGGTGCACCAAAAATTAGAGCGATGGAAATCATCAATGAATTAGAAGTATCGAAACGTGGAGTATACTCAGGCGCGGTCGGGTATGTATCTGCTAATGGAAATCTTGATTTTGCATTAGCTATACGAACGATGGTTTTAAAGAATCAAATGGCATACATTCAAGCAGGTGCAGGCATTGTATATGACAGTAAGCCTGAACAGGAATATGAGGAAACCATTAATAAACTAAAAGCTTTTTTGGAGGATCGTCATGATATTACTAATTGATCACTATGACTCGTTTACTTACAATCTTTATCAATATTTAGGTGAGCTCGGAAACGAAATCCATGTAGCTCGATATGACAAAATCTCGATTGAAGAAATAAAAAAAATGAGTCCAAAAGCAATCATACTATCACCTGGTCCAGGTAAACCAGAAGAGAAAAAAGAAACGAATGAGCTGATTCAATTCTTTTACAAAACAGTACCAATCCTAGGGATTTGCTTAGGACATCAAGCAATCGGTTATGCATTTGGGGCAAAAATCAAGAGTGCTAAACAAATCAAACATGGAAAAACCTCAAAGATAAAACACGATGGAAGCAATCTTTTTGCATACATGACTCAGCCGTTAGAGGTGATGAGGTACCACTCGTTAGTTATTGAAAAGGGAAGTCTACCACCTTTTTTTGAAATAGTAGCAATGTCCTTGGACGATCAAGAAATTATGGCTATTAAGCATCGCAAGTACCCAGTTTACGGAATGCAATTTCATCCAGAATCAATCGGAACAGAACAAGGAAAACAGATTTTATTAAATTTTTTACGCGAAATAAAGGAGGAATCAAGTGATGAGAGAGTACCTTCAACGATTGGCTAATCGTGAATCATTTACAGAAGATGAAATGCAAGTAGCAGTTCAACGGATTTTACAAGACGATCAAATATCAGATAGCGAAATCGCTGCATTTTTAGTCGCTTTAAAAACAAAGGGTGAAACGGTTAATGAAATCGCAGGACTAGTAAATGCCATTAGAAATAATACGGTTGGTTTTACCCGAAAGTTTCAACATGTCATTGATAACTGTGGAACTGGTGGAGATAATTCTTCAAGCTTTAATGTTAGTACAACCTCGGCATTTGTAATCGCAGGAAGTGGAATTCCAATTGCAAAGCACGGCAATAGAAGCATATCCAGTAAGACAGGAAGCGCCGATGTTTTGGAACAATTAGGCATCGAATTATCGATTCCAATCCAATCTTCTGAAGAACTGTTAGAGGAAGTAGGTATTGCCTTTTTGTTTGCTCCATATGTCCATCCAAGACTGAAAAAGGTAATGAAAGTAAGACGTGAGCTTCAAATTCCAACTATTTTTAACTTGATTGGACCATTAACAAACCCAGTCGAGTTAGAAACACAATTATTAGGAATTTATCGACGCGATTATTTAGAAATTTTTGCAGAAGTCCTTAAAAAACTAGGACGAAAACGAGCGATTGTAATCAACGGTGCGGGACATTTAGATGAAGCCTCTTTAGCAGGTGAAAATCATATCGTTCTATTAGAAAATAATGAATTTAAAAAAATGACACTTCATCCTGAAGAAGTTGGATTATCTTGTTACCCAAATGAAGCAATCAAAGGCGGGGACTCAAAGATGAATGCTGAAATTCTTCTTAGAGTTTTAAAAGGAGAAAAAGGGGCCTTTCGAGACACGGTTTTATTAAATTCAGGTTTAGCGATTTACACTTCTGGCATTGTAAATGAATTCTCCGAAGGAATTAAGAAAGCTGAAGAAAGCATCGATTCTGGTGCTGCTTACGAGAAACTTCAAAAACTTGTCGAGAGAACTAGCAAATTAAAAAGAGAGGTTATTTAAATGGAAACGATTTTAGATCGAATTATTTCTCAAAAACAATTAGAGGTTGAAAACTTGAAAGAGATAGTTAGAAAATCAGCCAATTATGATACGAATAGATCATTTATTAATCACTTGAAAAATGCAGATAAAATATCAATTATAGCGGAATTTAAACGAGCTTCTCCTTCTAAAGGTGAAATTAATATGAATGTAAATCCAGCTGAACAAGCAAAGAAATACGAAGAAAATGGCGCAGCTGCAATATCTGTTTTAACAGATACAACATTCTTTAAAGGTTCATTTAATGATTTGAAGATTGTAAGGAATGCAGTCGACATTCCAATTTTATGTAAAGATTTTATCATTGATCCAGTTCAAATTGATATTGCTAAGGAGCATGGTGCAAACATCGTTTTATTAATTGCTGCGGCCCTTTCTTTTTCAGAGCTAAATAATCTATACGAATACGCCAAACAACAAAATCTTGAAGTATTAATGGAAATTCATGATGAAGATGACCTAGAGAAGGCATTGAAAATTGGCCCACAACTGTATGGAATCAATAATCGAAACTTAAAAACTTTTGAAGTGAATTTAGACGTAACAGAACGACTAGCTCCTATCATTCAATCAGCGGGAGGTTTCATTATAAGCGAAAGTGGCATTTTTAATCAGGTTGATGCAAAACGCGTTCGCAATGCTGGTGTACATGGCGTATTAGTCGGTGAAGCCTTAATGAGAAGCAATGACTTATCTACAAATATGAGTGAGCTTATGGTTCCAATTCTGAAGGGGGCTAAAAGGTGAAAGTGAAAATCTGTGGCATTACAGATTTAAAAACAGCCCAACTTGCAGTTGAAGCAGGAGCAGATGCTGTTGGATTTGTTTTCGCCGAAAGTAAGCGTCAAATCGACATTTTGGAAGCAAAGAAAATTATTAAGTCATTACCGGAATCTATTTTGAAAATTGGCGTGTTTGTAAATGAAACTAAGGAACGTCTAGAATCCATATTTGAGGAAGTTGGTTTAACTCATTTGCAGTTACATGGTGATGAAACGCCTGAATTTTGTCGGTCATTACGCTATCCAGTCATTAAGGCAATCAGAGTAAAATCCGAATTAGACATAGCGCAAATCACTCAATACGATTGCGATTATATTTTAGTAGATAGTCCAAGTGGAAAATATCGTGGTGGTAATGGTACGACCTTTGACTGGGAGTTACTTAGCACCCAAAAAATAGATAACTTGATTTTAGCTGGAGGATTAACACTCGATAATGTTTTACTAGCCTCCGACATTGTGAAACCACTAATGGTTGATGTGAGTAGTGGTGTTGAAACGAACGGAATAAAAGATGAGAAAAAAATAAAAGCATTTATTAAAAAAGTAAAATTAGGAGGAATTTAATATGACTACGTACACATTTCCAGATGTAAAAGGCCACTTTGGTATGTATGGAGGAAAATATATACCTGAAACACTAGTTCAAGCAATAACAGAATTAGAGGAAGCATATGCAAATGCAAAAAATGATCCAGAATTTAATGAAGAAGTTGAGAAACTATTAAAAGATTATGTCGGTCGTGAAACGCCTTTATATTTCGCAGAGAATTTAACAAAGCATGCAAAAGGAGCAAAAATCTATTTAAAAAGGGAAGATTTAAATCACACTGGCGCTCACAAAATTAATAACACAATTGGTCAGGCCTTACTTGCTTTACGTATGGGGAAACGAAAAATCGTTGCTGAAACAGGAGCAGGCCAGCATGGAGTAGCAACTGCAACAGTTTGTGCATTATTAAATCTTGATTGTGTCATCTTCATGGGAGCTGAAGATGTTCGAAGACAAGAACTAAACGTTTTCCGAATGGAACTTCTCGGTGCAAAAGTAATCAGTGTAGACTCTGGAAGTGCAACTCTAAAAGATGCAGTAAATGAAGCGCTTCGTTACTGGGTTGCAAATGTCGACGATACTCACTATTTATTAGGCTCAGTAATGGGGCCACATCCTTTCCCAATGATGGTTCGTGATTTCCAAAGTGTAATCGGAAAAGAAACAAGAAAACAATTTTTAGCTAAAAGTGGAAAACTACCTGATGCAGTCGTTGCTTGTATCGGTGGCGGAAGTAATGCGATCGGTATGTTCCATCCATTTATTGAAGACGAAGGTGTAAAGTTATTTGGTGTTGAAGCGGCAGGTCACGGAATTAATACAGATAAACAAGCAGCTTCATTAACGAAGGGGGTACCTGGCGTATTACATGGTGCATTAATGTACTTACTTCAAGATGAGCACGGTCAAATACAAGAGGCACATTCGGTATCAGCCGGGCTTGATTATCCTGGAGTAGGACCTGAGCACTGTTATTTGAAAGATATTGGTCGTGTAAAATACGAATCAATTACCGATGAGGAAGCGCTGGACGCATTCCAATTACTAGCTAGATTAGAAGGAATTATTCCAGCATTAGAAAGCGCACATGCCGTTGCGTATGCAATTAAACAAGCTGCAACAATGAAGGAAGATGAAAACTTAGTGATTTGTTTATCAGGTAGAGGCGATAAAGATGTTCACACTGTTCGTGATCTTTTAAAGGGGGAAAACTAATCATGAATCGAATCGAAAATCAATTTTCAGAGCGACTAAATAAAGGTGAAAAGTTATTTATTTCTTATGTAATGGCAGGTGATGGTGGACTGGAAGTACTAGGAGGCCGTCTTGCCCTATTAGAAAAATTTGGTGCATCAGCAATTGAAATAGGCATACCATTTTCAGATCCAGTCGCTGATGGACCAGTAATACAACAAGCAGGAATTCGCGCACTACAAGAAGGTACTACTTTAAAAGGTGTTCTAGAAAAAATCAAAGAAATTCGTCAATTAATCTCTGTCCCTTTAATTATGATGACGTATATGAATCCAATATTAGCTTATGGAATAGATAAATTTATATCAGACCTTGAACAATCAGGAATAGATGGCTGTATCATTCCTGACTTGCCAATTGAAGAAGAAGAAATTATCTCATTCAAACTTGAAAAAATTGGAGTTGAACTAATCCGACTAGTGACGATGGCTACACCAAAGGACAGAATTGAAAAAATAGCAGAAAAAGGACGCGGTTTCCTATACACTGTTACAGTAAAAGGAATAACCGGTGTGCGAAACGAATTAGACAACAGCCTATCTTCATTTCTAAAAAGTGTCAAAGAAGTTAGTAATAAACCAGTAGTTGCTGGATTTGGTGTATCTAGCCCAGAACAAGTTAAAGAACTATGCCAAGACTGCGATGGTGTCGTCGTTGGAAGCAAAATAGTCGATTTATTTAACGAAAACAAAATAAATGAAATTAAACATTTAGTAGAATCGATTTTAATAAAGGAAGAAGCAATATAATAGGATGAAAAGAGATCAGGCTAACGTGTTAGCCTGATTTTTTAGGGTATATTTTGTGATTTTGAATGAGTTGAGGTGAAAAACAGGGTGATTTTGTTAAAAAACGGCTCATTTTGAGATGAAAGTGAGCTGAATTGATGGGAAACATTTACTTAGTCAGCGGTATTCATAGGTTTCTGAGGGGAAAATAGTGTGAAATACAGAAAGGGGTATAGGTATAAAAAGCATTTATTTGCGATTTTCCTATTTTTAATTGCAGATATGGTTAATTTATTTGCGATTTCCTAATTTTAATTGCGATTATGCTATTTTTATTTGCGATTTCCACAATTTATTTGCAGTTACCCACATAATTGCAGCAAATCTATGATTATTTGCACTCCAACATACTTTATTTGCACTGTATCCACATTTATTTGCGATGTTACCCACACTACATTTGCACTTACCCACATATTTGCAGCGATTATATGATTATTTGCACTCCTACATTTTTTATTTGCACTGTATCCACATTTATTTGCGATGTTACCCACACTACATTTGCACTTACCCACATATTTGCAGCGATTATATGATTATTTGCACTCCAGCATTTTTTATTTGCACAGTATCCACATTTATTTGCGATGCTACCCACACTACATTTGCACTTACCCACACATTTGCAGCGAATTTATGATTAATTTCACTTTTGACTTTTTTAATTGCAGCTCCTTGACCCATGCACCCACCATAAAAAAAACAGCCCCGTCCCCAGGGCTGCTCCACAATCACTTATACCGGATATACACCATGCTTCTTCGTACTTGGAGTTTCATATGACTCAGAGTAATAAGCAAAGCGTTTAACTAACTCAGAACGTAGCTCTTCAGGTTGAATAACTACATCTACAATTAGTTCAGATGCTAATCGGTAAATGTCTATATCTTCAGCGTATTCTTTACGTTTTTCTTGAATGAATGCAGCTTGTTCTTCTTTTGGCAGACTTGCAATTTTGTTTGCATATACTGCGTTAACTGCTGCTTCTGGTCCCATTACGGCGATTTGCGCAGATGGGAATGCGATTACGCAGTCTGTTTCGAATGCTGGGCCAGCCATTGCGTAAAGTCCAGCACCATAGGCTTTGCGGACAATAACAGAGATTTTTGGAACGGTAGCATTACTCATGCTATAAAGCATTTTTGCACCGTGACGGATAATTCCTGCACGCTCTACTTTTGTCCCAATCATGAAGCCAGGTACGTCCATTAAGAATAATAAAGGAATATGGTACGCATCACATAAATTAATAAATTTAGCAGCTTTATCCGCTGAATCGTGGAATAATACGCCACCTTTAACTCTTGGTTGGTTCGCAATAATTCCTACGCTTCGTCCATCTAATCTAGCAAAACCAGTTACTAGCTCAGGAGCAAATAGCTTTTTAATTTCAAAGAATGAATCTTCATCCACTACGCGATCAATAAATTCATAAATTGAAAATGGAACGTTTTGATTTCCAGGAATAATTTCTGATAAAGACTTCTCTTTTTGTGTTGGGTTTTTAGCCTCAACAACAGGAGCGCCTTGTTTAAAGTTTGTTGGTAAATAAGATAAATAATCTTTTAATTTAGCAATTGCTTCTTCTTCAGTCTCACATAAAACATCTCCGCAACCTGAAACAGAACAGTGCATTCTAGCTCCACCCATTTCTTCGAGTGTTACTTTTTCACCGATTACCATTTCAGCCATACGAGGAGAACCTAAGTACATTGAAGAGTTTCCTTCGACCATGAATACAGAATCACAGAATGCAGGAATATAAGCTCCACCTGCAGCAGAAGGACCAAATAATAAGCATATTTGAGGTACTTGACCTGATAACTTAATTTGGTTGTGGAATATACGTCCAGCACCACGTCTACCAGGGAACATGAAAACTTGGTCAGTAATACGCGCCCCAGCAGAGTCAACTAAATAAATTAGAGGTACTAGCATTTTTAAACATGTTTCTTGGATACGGATAATTTTTTCTACTGTCTTTTCGCCCCATGAACCTGCTTTTACTGTAGAGTCATTTGCCATGACACAAACAGAACGACCATTTATTTTTCCAATACCTGTAACGATTCCATCTGCTGGAAATTCATCGTTCATACAGTTTGCAAAAAAACCGTCTTCTACAAAGCTATCTTTATCTAAAAGTTGATTAATTCTTTCACGTGCAAAAAGCTTTCCAACTTTCGCATTACTTTCATGATACTTTTCTTTCCCACCAGAAAGTATTTGGTCTTTTCGAGCTTGATATGTTGCTTCGTTTTGCATGCAATTACTCTCCTTTATATTGCGGCTTACGCTTTTCTTGAAATGCTACTAAACCTTCCATACGATCATTTGTATGTAGTAAAGTTTCATATTCATAAGTTTCTAATCTTAGTCCTAAATCTAGAGGAAGATCGAAACCGCGTTGAATTGCTTTTTTTGCTGCTCGAATTGCAAGAGGTCCTTTACTTGCAATCGTTTCACAAATTTCAAGCGCCTTATTTTGTAAATCATCTATTTCAACTACATGTTCTAGAATTCCATAGCCTTCAGCCTCAAGTGCATTTAGACGTTTACCAGTAAAAATTAATTCCTTTGCTCTTCCAAGGCCAATTAATCGCGGAAGTCTTTGTGTACCTCCAGCGCCTGGAATAATTGCCAATGATGTTTCAGGCAAACCGACAATTGCTTCTTTATGAGCAATTCTTAGGTCACACGCTAAAGCAAGCTCTAGTCCTCCACCTAATGCAACTCCATTAATTGCAGCTATTGTTGGCATTGGTAATCTTTCAACCTTTTCAAAAAGTGTCCCTATTTTTTCAACTGTCTCTCGCGCTTCACTCTCTGTCATGCCTCTTCTTTCTTTTAAATCAGCACCACTACAGAAATATGAAGAACCACTACCAGTGAATATGACTGCACGTACAGATGATTTTTTCAACTCATCCATTTGACTATGAAGAGCATCCAATAACTCACGTGATAATGAATTTGCTGCATTCGTACGATTTAATGTAAGAATTCGGATATGACCAATATCACTCACTAATAAACTTGCTTCCATTTAAATACTCTCCTTTGAACCATTCCATACGGAAAATAGCTTACTAACTGGTGTTAAGTTCATTTGTTCAGAGATATAGGATGTAGCTTGATGAAGTTTCTTTTCATCTACTCCCGTTGAAATACCTAAACGGTGAAGTAAGGAAACAACATCCTCAGTTGCTACATTTCCACTAGCTCCTGGTGCATATGGACAACCGCCTAATCCACCATTTGAAGAATCAAATTTTTCAATTCCAAATAATAAAGAAGTATATAAATTTGCGATAGCACGGCCATATGTATCATGGAAATGCATGGCTATTTGATTAACAGGTACTTCTTTAACAAGCAGTTCTAAAAAATTATTTACTTGAAGTGGATTCGCAATTCCGATTGTGTCGCCTAATGAGATTTCATCTACACCACATTCTAATAATTGGTTTACTAGATGAATAACCTTCATCTGATCGACTGCACCTTCATAAGGACAACCAAATACAGTTGAAACATAGGCTCTAGTCGTCTTATTATTGCTATTACATTCAGTAATCATTGAACGGATATCGTTCATTGAATGCTCGATACTCGCGTTTTTGTTTTTTAAATTATGCGTTTCGCTAGCGGATACAAAGAAATTAATCTCATCTGCATCTACTTCAAATGCACTCATTAATCCTCTTTTATTAGGGACAAGAGCTGCATATGTAACCCCATCTTTTTTCTTAAGCTTCGTAAATAAATCTACAGAGTCACTTAATTGAGGAATCCAGTCAGGTCTCACAAAAGAAGAAACTTCAATATAAGTTAATCCACTTTCAACTAATAAATTGATCCATTCAAGCTTCTGTTCAGTTGAAACGAACTGTTTTTCATTTTGTAAACCATCACGTGGTCCTACTTCTCTTATAAGAGCCGATTGAGGTAGCTTCATCACTTATAACTCCTAACCTAGTTTTTCAACTTGAATTAATGAGTCACCTTCATTTACAAAGTCACCTTCTTGAACAAATACATTTACGACTTTGCATTTATATGGTGCTGCATGAGGAATCTCCATTTTCATAGATTCTAAGATTACATAATCTTGATCACTACTAATTTCATCACCAACAGACACAAGACATTTCCATACGCTTCCAGCCATCATTGCAGTTAAATTTTCCATATCTAATTACCTCATTTCACCTTTTGATATTCACTAATAAAGCTCGTTGTATAATCGCCTTCTTGGAATGCATTCGTTGATAGAATATCAATCAAAAATGGCACATTTGTTTTGATTCCTTCGATTTGTACGTTTTTTAAATAGTTATGCAGTTGATTTACTGCTTCTTTTCTAGAATTAGCTGTAACAATTACTTTCGCTAAAAGTGGATCATAAAATGGTGATACAACCCACCCATCATAAAGATGCGTATCAATTCTTACTCCAAACTCCTCTGGGAAGTTACAGTGTTGAATCGTTCCTGGAGAAGGGAAGAAAGTTTTTGGATCCTCAGCATATATTCTTACTTCGATAGAGTGTCCATTCATTTCCACATGAGTAGGACGAACTGGAAGTGTTTCACCAAATGTAATACGGAATTGCCATTCAACTAAGTCAATTCCAGTAATACCTTCCGTTACTCCATGTTCTACTTGTAATCTAGTATTCATTTCTAAGAAATATATATTTTCATTTTCATCAACTAAAAACTCAATTGTACCGACATTTACATACTTCATTTGGTTAGCAATAGTAAGAGCATATTCCTTAAGCTTATTTCGACCTTGCACAGAAAGGAAAGGCGATGGAGCTTCCTCAACTACTTTTTGATTTCTTCTTTGAATTGAACAATCTCTTTCAAATAAGAAAACAGCATTTCCATGCGTATCAGCAGCAATTTGGGCCTCAATATGTCTAGGCTTTAAAATTGCTTTTTCAATGAATACATCATCATTCGCAAAAAATTGAAGTGCTCTTGTTTGTGTAGTTAAAAACTCTTTTTCAAGCTGAGCTTCATCTTCAATTAGTTTCATACCGATTCCGCCGCCACCACTTGAAGCTTTTAACATAACAGGATAGCCAATTTGTTCTGCAATCTCTTTTGCTTCATCAACCGACTGAATCGGATGAGAATTCCCTTTAATAACTGGGATGTTTAATTGCTCCATTAATTGTCTAGCTCTAATTTTTTCGCCCATCATCTCTAAGTGTTCAGGCATAGGTCCGACGAAAAGAATACCTGCTTCCTTACATTTTCTAGCAAAATCGCTATTCTCTGATAAGAAGCCATATCCAGGATGAATCGCAGTTACATTATTTTCTTTTGCGATTTTTATTATTAAATCAGCATTTAAATACGTATCTTTTGTATGATTTCCTTTAAGAGAAAAAGCTTCATCACTTAACTTAACATGCAAACTTTCTTTATCAGCGTCTGAATAAACAGCTACAGTTTGATAACGAAGTTTTTTACATGTCTCAATGATTCTACATGCGATTTCCCCGCGGTTTGCAATAAGTATTTTGATCATTATTCTCTCTCCTTATCGGCATCCAAATTGACGTGCAATTACCATACGTTGAATTTCTGATGTACCTTCACCAATTTCAAGTAACTTAGCATCACGAACTAAACGTTCAATACCGTACTCCTTCATGTAGCCATATCCGCCATGAATTTGCAGTGATTCATTCGCAATTTTGGAAGCGATTTCAGATGCGTATAACTTAGCGTATGCCGCTTCTTTTGTAAAAGGTTTTCCATTATCTTTTAACCATGCAGCTTTGTGTACCATATTTCTCGCCAATTCAATTCCCATTGCCATATCAGCCAATTTAAACTGAATCGCTTGGAAACTTGATAAAGGCTGTCTGAATTGTTTACGTTCTTTAGCATAAGCTAAAGCTTTATCAAAAGCTTTTTGTGCAATCCCTACAGCAAGTGCAGCGATTGAAATTCTTCCACCATCTAATGTATATAAGAATTGGCCAAATCCTTTTTCTGGATTACCAAGAATGTTCTCTTTTGGAACACGTACTCCATCCAATACGATTTGTGTTGTATTTGAAGCACGAACTCCCATTTTGTCGTAAGGTTCTGTGATTGTTAATCCCTCTGAATCTGTCGGAACGATAAACGCGCAAATGTTTTTCTTTCCTTTTTCATCAATTGAAGTATACGCAGTTACGATCAATGTATTAGAATACTGAGCATTTGTAATCCAGCATTTTTCACCAGTAATTACATACTCATCACCTTCTAAAACCGCTTTTGTTTGTGTTCCTCCAGCATCAGAACCTGCATTTGGCTCAGTTAAACCGAAAGCTCCAAGCGTTTTTCCTTGTGCCATTGGAACTAAATATTTTTGCTTTTGTTCTTCAGTACCAAAATAATAAATTGGAGAAGCTCCTAATGAACATGTTGCAGCAAAACTTAAACCAGTTCCACCACATGCACGACCAATTTCTTCTACAGCTAATGCATAACTGATCGTATCTCCACCGCTTCCGCCGTATTCTTCAGGAAATGGAATACCTAATAAACCTAATTCACCCATTTTTTTGAACGTTTCGATTGGGAATCTGCTGTCACGATCAAGCTCTTCTGCAAAAGGCTCAATTTCTTTTGCCGCGAAATCTCGTACCATTTCTTGAATCATTTGCTGTTCTTTAGATAATAAAAAATCCATGTGTTAGTCACTCTCCTTTTAATATTAAGGTACGTTATGAAAAACGTAAGAATGTCTCCAACTGCAATAAATAGCAGTGGAGTCGAGATATTTCTATGTGTAAAGAAACACTTATGTCTTACTATTGATAATATTCGATATTTTCTACCATTTACCTTTATTCTCCTTTCGACAAATTGAGACAAAAGCTGGTAAACCTTGGGAAATAAAGGAGTTATAGGGCAGAAAGAACAAGGAATAGCAAATACATGGATAGAGTTTTAAGGATGATAGAAAGATGCTGTTTTCGCTAATGTTCAACTATTTAGCTATTAGCTAAACAAGAAATGATATAATACTATTTAAAATTTGATTTATAATATTTTAGACTTTCTACTGGAGCAATATAATGAAAAAGATATTTTTACTTGGTTTACTATTAATTTTAATTCCTTTTGGATGCGAAAAAGGGAAGGAAAATTCGTTAGATACTTCTAAATTAAAAAAGATTAAACAACCACATCTTACGAAGGAGCAAAGAAAAGTGTTTCCTATGAGATATGAGTCGTCTACGCTAAAAGAAGGATTAAGGGCACTTCCTTTTAAAATTAATATCCCTAATAAGTTGCCTTTTAAGTTTGATCCAATAGATTCTTTATTAATTGATGATATTGATCATAATGGAGAAAAGTTGGGTGTGCATTATGGTCTTACTCATTTTGGCAAATCAACCCTATTTATAGTGGATGTTTCAATTTATAATTACAAACCTGAACTTGAATTTGATTTAGAATACGATGAACCTGAACAAATTGTTGAATTAAAGGATGGAGTTAAAGGAACTTACACAGGAAAATCAACTTTAGGCGTTTCATATAACCTAAATAATACTAATGAGATTGATAATTTAATAGAAAACACACTTATTTTTACAAAAGATGGCATGTATTATGAACTTACTTTTGTAGCAAATGTTGATACTTCTGAAAAGATTAAACAATACGTCAATAATATTGCAAATCAAATGTTGTAAATAGAGTAAAAACTGAAAATGTTGACTAGTTCACCAACCATGAATAAACGTGTTTATAATGAAACAGAAGACAACAAGAGTTAGAGGAGAAATTTATGATTAAGTCGGTTAATATTGGATTTTTATATGGAATGGTTATTGGACTAACAATAGGTCTATTTAAAGTACCGTACAAAATTGTTGAGTCTGGTGATGGAGTATCAATTTCACAAAATGTTGATTTTATTGAATACATTATTCCGCTTCTTAGAGTGTCTTTAGTAATTGGAATAGTTGGTGCGATTGTTGGTTTAGGAATATTTATAAAGAATAAAAAAAATATGGATAAACCATGAGAAAAAACCTTACAACTAATAATGCAGTAGTTAGGCAGTTAACTAAAAAAAACAGTTTCGTCATAAATAAACCGCTAAGAGTAAATTCTCCTAACGGTTACTTAATCAACAGCTTAATTTTATATTTTCGATGGTTAATCACAGTATGATCAAAATCATAATATTTCTGATGGTTATGATCGCCTGTCATGTCAACAATTACTGAATTTGCTAATACCTTTTTAACAGTACCTTGTATTAACATTGGCTTTATATTTTTATCTTTGTTTTGGGAAGCCATAAATTCGATAATGTCACCTGGCTTAACATTTTTATTAGCATTTTGGTACGTGTTTTTACTGTTTTCCATATGAAGTACCTCACCTTTTAATTATAATTTAATATTACAGGCAAATAATGGAAAATTCAACTATGTATCAACCTTTCTCATACACAATAAAGAGTTCAAAGTTACCGCATAGAAAATGTTGGAAATTGCACACTCATTAAAATAATTTTGTTTAACTAACGCATGCGATCGTAAAATAAGGTATATTATATTTGTTGAATAGATTCTCTTTAAAGACAGAAAAGTAGGTGAACAAAGTGGGAAAATATCAATTGGATACAAAAGGTCAGTTAGCTGTAACAAAGTTTCATGAAAAACAGACACCTGCCAAATTCGATAAAAAGACGCAACTTGAAAAAATGCGTGCGGAGTATTTGAAAAATAAGCAAAAACCAACAGATAAATAATATGAATGAAAACATAGGAAGACTTAAATCTCCCTATGTTTTTCTTTTTTGGAAGTTCTTTTTTATTCCAATTTCAGATTCGATGACAAAAAATTCGTAAGCACTTACCCATTCCTCACTAATAGCTTCAGTAGCCTAGTCGTTTTTTTGGTACAGCAGGTATTTAAAGGATTTGGATACGATTACTTTTACTTTTTTTGCCTATTTTCGCATTACATACTCATAAAAATTAAACACTTGTCCATTTCTTTTTACTTGTCCAATCATAGAATGTTGAGAAGAAATTAAAAGAAAAGGTGTTGTTAAAATGGGTTGCAACTGTAACAATGAAAGAAATAACGAAAGAAATAATGAGTGGAATAATAATAGAAACAGAAGAAGAGATAGGGATATTACGTTTAATGCAAAAGTTACGATTGATAAAGAGGACTTCTGCAGAGCAGTAGATCGTTGCGACGATGACAGACGCGATATTTTCGGCCGTCGTATTTGTGACAGAGGTAGTTGGTGGTAAGTTAAAAAAGCAAAAAAAGAAACTTCAATTAAAGAAGATCATTCTTTTCTTGCCGATAGTTTCACCTAGATCTATTTTTGTGATGAATGTTCAATTAAGCTATAAAATTAAATAATAAAAGATTTAATCCAATACATTATTCTAAGAATGACATTATCGTCATTCTTTTTTTATGGCCGATGCTATTAAATTGTTTAATGTAAGTTAGGGGGTATCTCATGGAAACTTCTCATTTGCACTGGATATTCCGATCCTTTTTATTGATTATTAGCAGATTTTTATCAAGTTATTAAGGGATTTTGAAAGAATTAGAGCAAAATTTACTATTTTTCCTTTGAGAGAATCTAGATTGGACGCTATAAAGACAATAATACTCAAACGGGTATCAGTAATTTTTTACTTTATTTGCGATTCTATAGATTTTAATTGCAGTTTTACTAATTTTAATTGCGATTCTCAAAATTTATTTGCGATTTTGCCAATTTTAATTGCGATTTTGGGAATTTATTTGCAGTACACCGATCTTTATAGACAATTCATCATTTAATCACAGAGAAATACTTCTTAATTGCGATTCTTTTAGACTTAATTGCAGTTCCAACGATATTCACCACTACACTTAATTCAAACACACATGCCTTTCTTGTTTAATTTATATTTAAGATGATTTTGCCAGTACTTTGTCTGTTCTCTATTAAACTATGAGCTTCAACGGCATCTTCTAATTGAAAATGATGCCCTATCTTCATTTCTAAATCTCCATCGTCTATTAATTTAAACACTTTTTCAGCTGTTTCCCTTAGTAGATCTGGTCTTTCTTTTCTTGTTGTTCCTAAACTGAATCCAAGTATTGATCGGCAGCTTGAATGCAGTTGGTTTGTTTTGAAATTACCTACTTCTCCGCTTGAATTTCCAAAATGAATTAATCGTCCGTATAAAGCTAAGCAATCTAAGCTTTGTTCTGAAACTTTGCCAGCAATTGAATCTAAGATAATATTTGCGCCTTTACCATCTGTTAATTCATTTACTATTTCTGCAAAGTTTTCATTTTCATAGCATATCACATGGTCTGCTCCAGCTTTTCGTGCAAATGAAGCTTTCTTTTCATTACCAACCGTACCAATTATTTTTCCAGCACCTAAAATTTTTGCGATTTGAATGGCAGTTGTACCTACTCCACCAGCAGCTGAATGAATTAAAACTGTTTCCCCTTTTTCAATTTTAGCTAAATCTGCTAGCAGCTTATATGCAAGAAATGAAACAGTTGGACAGGCTGCTGCGACATCAAATCCTACTGAATCCGGTAGTTGAAAAGTTAAATTTTCATTTGCCACGATATATTCGGCATACGAACCGCCTGTTGGGAATGCTACTACCCTTTGACCGACTTTAAACTGTTCAATGTTTGATCCAACGGCAACAATAACGCCAGCAGCATCAAGTCCAGGAATAAACGGAAACTGGCCCTTACCTTTTTTTCCGTATCTTGATTTTATATCTGCAAAATTAACACTAGCTTTCTCTACCTTGATTAATACTTGATTCCCATTGTATTTTGGTATTTCCACATCGACATATTTGAGAACTTCTGGTTTTCCAAACTCTGTTACAACAACTGCCTTCACTATGCTCACCTTCCCAAAATTAGTTTAATTTTATTTTACGGTTAGCGTAAATGAACGAGTAGTATTGATTTATTATGAGTTTCTATAAGAAAAACTTATGACAAAAAAACTACCTTAATTAATAAGGTAGTTTCAGTGTTTATTATTTATTAATATTCCCAATAAATTTTTCAGCAGCTTCTTTAATATCTTCTTTTCCTAAAATCGCGGATACAATTGCAACGCCATCAATATTCGTTTCCATCAATTCAGAAACATTATCTGCAGTGATACCGCCGATTCCGACAATCGGAATTTTTACTGCTTTACGAATGGCACGTAAATCATCAAACGTCACGGGTTTAGCGTCTAGTTTTGTACTTGTTGGATACATTGAGCCTATTCCAACATAGTCTGCTCCTTGCTCCTGGGCAAGAACCGCTTCTTCTAAAGTAGTTGCAGAGACGCCTATAATCATGTCTTCTCCAACTATTTTTCTAACTACAGTTAATGGTAAGTCCTCTTGACCAATATGCAATCCATCAGCTTTAATTGCTAAAGCGATGTCTAAGCGGTCATTTATGATTAAAGGTACATTGTACTTTGTCGTGACTTCTTTTACTTGCATCGCTACTTGATAGAAATCAAGACTACTACAGTTCTTTTCTCTTATTTGAACGATTGTTGTTCCACCTTTTATTGCTTCTTCAACAGCGTTAACAAGATTTCTTGACCCTAATACATCTCGATCAGTTACTAGGTAAAGTTTATAATCGATTTTATTTTTTGTTACAGCCATTCAATTTTACCTCCGCTTTGAAGCGTATTAACAGATGCTTTAGAAACCTCATCGAATAAATACACTTTAAATGAGCCAATTCCTTGCTCAGCCGTTAAACGAGCTTTTGCAAGTTCTCCGCATAGACCCATTGTCGTAATGCCAGCAACAGCAGCAAGGAAATAATCATTTGTTGCTCCAGCATAAGTTCCAATTAAAGAAGTGCTCATACATCCCGTACCAGTAACATCCGCTAGCATTTTATCCCCATTTGAAATGGTACATACTCGATCTTGTTCCGCAACAATATCTACTGCTCCTGTAATTGCTACTACAGACCCTAATTTTGCTGAAAGTGTCTTAGCAATTTCAACACCATCTTCTCCATCAGCAACAGAATCCACGCCCTTTATTTTAACGTTTAGACCAGCAATCATTTTAATTTCAGACATATTTCCACGAACAACAGCAAATCGTACTTCTTTTAATAATTTAGCAGCAGTTTCTGTGCGTAGGGTAGTTGCACCAACGCCAACTGGATCTAAAATCACAGGCACTCCTAGTTGATTCGCTTTTTTACCCGCTGTGATCATTGATTGGATTGTTCTTTCATTTAGTGTTCCAATATTAATTACAAGAGCAGAAGCAAATGAAACCATTTCCTCAACCTCAGCTAAGTCATCAGCCATAACTGGTGATCCACCTAAAGCTAATACCATATTTGCACAATCATTTACGGTTACGTAGTTTGTAATGTGATGTACTAATGGCTTTTTCTCTTTTACACTTTCTAATACTTGGCACAATTCATTCATAATTAACATGCTTATTACCCCCTACTTGTTTTGAAATCACTTTATTAATGATCAATTGGACTACAATATAAATAACACAAATTACGATCATACTTGGAACAGTAGCCCCAAGGAAGAAATCTAGTTGGACAAATTTACGATAGATAAATACACCTAAAATCCATGTAATAAATGCTAACCAATCAATTTTTAGTGATTTGCTTATATTTGTTCTTCTTAAAATAAAATAGTCCGTTAATAAGATTGCGTATAACGGTGCAAAAAATGATCCTATTGTGTATAAGAATCCTTCATATTTTTCAATTGGGAAAATAACGGCCAATACTGTTCCTATCGCCGTAATGATAAGTGCTATGTGTTTACCATTCAGTTTTGGAAACATTGTAGTAACTGAAATCCCTGCAGAGTATGCGTCCATGAAAGTTGTCGTAACTGTCGCTAAAACAACAATCCCTACAGCAAATAAACCTAAATTTGCACTCATTAAAACAGCTACAGGATCGATCTCATTAAATGCTAATGCAGCTCCTAGACCAATAATATACATCCATGAACTACCAAACATATAACCTATAAAACTACCTATTGCCCCATCTTTTGTAGTTTTAGCAAATCGAGTATAATCACTAATTAATGGAAGCCAAGATAGTGGCATAATGACCGATAATTCAACCGCTCCTCCGAAAGATAAACCAGTTGTACTCGGTTGAGTAAGAATTTTATCACTTTTAAAAATGACGAAACATAGGACAATCGTTAATGCAAATAACAATCCTACTGCTACACTATTAAGCTTTTTCGATGCATTCTGCCCAAAGTATAACCAAATTGCGATTAATACACCGATCACAAGGCACCAAACCCAAAGATGATCAAAGTGATAATCCTTTATTGTGACTAAATTAATTGAACGAGCACCTGTTAAAATCATAATGGCCGTCCAACCAAGTAGCTGAAGTACATTTAAGATTGAAAATAAATAACTACCATAGCTTCCAAAGGAAATTTTAGTCGATTCCATTGCCGTTATTCTTTGCTGAGAACCAATGACACCACCAAAAATAAGTAAAAGTGTACCTAGTAAATGACCTACTAAAATAGCTGTTAAACCTTTCTTAAAACCTAACGGTGCTACTAATGCACCCGTCATAATTTCTGCTACAGAAACTGCCGCGCCAAACCAAAGTGTCGTAAAGTTCCACTTTGTCATTTTTACGTTATTATTTGTCATGTTAAACTCCTGCCTTTTCATACAGTGAGTAGAAATGATGAACAGGACCTACACCTTTACCAATTGAAAAAGAATGTTGAATTGCTTTCGTTATATAGTTTTTCGCTTCTCCAATTGCCTCGCTTAACTCAAGCTCATTTGCTAAATTCGAAGTAATTGCTGAAGATAACGTACAACCTGTTCCATGTGTATTAATTGTATTGATTCTCACGCTATTAAAGCTTGTAAACTCTTCTCCATTAAAACAAATATCCGTTGCTTCACCCTCAAGGTGCCCACCTTTTACAAGAACGGCTTTTGCCCCTAGTGAGTGGATTTGGATAGCAGCTTCTTTCATTTCATCAATTGTCTCGATTTTTTGACCGGTTATAACCTCTGCTTCTGGCAGATTTGGTGTAATAACTGTTGCTAACGGAATTAGTTCTTGAATTAAAGCCTCCTTAGCATCATGACTTAATAAATCAAATCCACTTTTAGAAACCATAACGGGGTCTACCACAATTTGCTTTGGTTTATATTGTTTTAATTTCTCTGCAATAACTTTAATTGTTTCAATTTTCGATACCATTCCAATTTTTACTGCATCTACCTCAATATCACTAAAAATGGCATCTAATTGACTTGCTATTATGTCTGGAGTCATGTCTTGAACTGCGAATACACCTTGTGTATTTTGTGCAGTTACTGCAGTAATGACACTCATTCCGAAGACACCATGGGCTGAAAATGTCTTTAAATCAGCTTGAATACCAGCGCCACCACTTGAATCCGAGCCTGCTATCGTTAATACTTTTTTCACTTCTCTTCCCCCTATTTAATGAATAGAACAATTTTGATCTTACAGAATAGAAGATGAAACTTGATTTAAAAACAAAAAAGCACAAATCCCATAGGGACTTGTGCTCGAACAAATCAATGTTAAGAATACAAAGACGTATTCTACCGTTCACTTTCCTACGCTGGCATTATCCAGATCAGGTTAAAGGGTCAAAGACTATTGTGTCTTAATCTCAGCCGACCATTTACGGCACCCCTAGTACTATTCAATTATTTAATCATATTACTTTATCATCTTAATTAATACTTATATTTTATTCAAGTATTTAATTTCATTTTCATTAAAACTAATCATTCAAAATAGACCATACATTATTTTGAATAATTAACTGAATCACAATTTGAACTGCAAGTTTTTGCGATTGAGCAAGAGCCACATTTACCTTTTTTCGTTTTCTTTACATAACGGAATAGTGTCCACCCTGCGTATCCAAAAATAAGAGCCCCTATTATAATATTAGTAATCATAAGTAGATACTCCTTTCTTTAGTAGCCTAGTAATTTTCCAACTTGATAGAATATAAGCGCTAATACATATGCGATCACTAATGCATATCCAATTGAGAAATACGTCCATTTTACTGAACCTGATTCTTTACGAATCGTCGCAACAGTTGCAAGACAAGGTACGTATAATAAGACAAAAACCATAAAGCTAAACGCGGAAAGCGCAGTAAAGTGTGTTGACATAATGCCTTGTAAAGAATCTGCATTTGGCGCATGATAAATGATATTCATCGCAGATACTACTACCTCTTTCGCTAAAAATCCTGTAAGTAAAGAAGCACCTGCTTGCCAAGTACCGAATCCTAATGGAGCAAGAATTGGCGCTAATAGGCCTCCAATCATCGCTAAAAAGCTATCATCCATTGAGACATTAAAACCGCCTGGTCCCATATAAGATAATAACCAGATCGCTACAGAACCACCAAAAATAAATGTACCAGCTTTTCGAACAAATCCTTTTCCTTTATCCCATGTACTTCTAAATAATGCCTTTCCTTGAGGCATACGATATGGAGGAAGTTCAACGACAAATAATGAAAATTCACCTTTTAAAATCGTAGAAGAAAAGACTTTCGCTAAAATTAAAGCAACTACGATACCTAATACATAAAGTGAAAATACTACGATTGCTTGATTTTTCGCAAAAAACGCACCAACGAATAATGCATATACTGGTAAACGTGCTGAACATGACATTAAAGGTGTTAATAAAATAGTTAATAACCTCTCTCTTGGCTGTTCAATCGTTCTAGCAGCCATTACTCCAGGTACATTACAACCAAATCCAATGATCATTGGAATAAATGCTTTTCCAGTTAAACCAACCATTTCCATCGCTCGATCCATTACGAGAGCCGCACGAGACATATATCCAAAGTCCTCAAGAAATGAAATTAACAAGAATAAAATAAATATTTGTGGAACAAAGACTAATACCCCACCAACACCAGCAACAATTCCATCGAGAACAACTGCTCTAATAAACTCAGATGCGTGAATGGCTGTTAAACCACTCGTAATCCATTCAGTTACAGGACCCGATAAAAAACCATCAAATGCATCAGATAATGGTAAACCTAACCAATCAAAAGTTAGTTTAAACATTAAAAACATTGTCACTAAGAAAATTGGGATTCCTAAAATTGGATGTGTCACATATCGATCAATTCGATCTGTTACAGTAATTGCTTCGTTCGTTTCCTTCACTACAGCTTTACCAATTAATTGAGAAATCACTTCTTTTCTTATAGAATAAATCCATTTTGAAGGTGATATGCTATGCTCGTTTTTTAATTGATCTTTTGTTTCTTCGAGAACTTGGTTAATTTTACTAAAATCGTTAAAAGATGAAATATATTCTAATACTTCTTTATTACCTTCTATTAGCTGTATAGCTGTCCATCTTTTCGGTATCGATAATGTTGAAGGTAATAAAGCTATAATGTTTTCAATACTAGCTTCAATCCTATTTCCATAATCAATTTTAAAATCAACGTCTGATTGGGGAATTGTTGCTAATAATTCATTCACTTCCTCTGTTCCTTTACCTGACCTAGCGTCAATTGGAACAACTGGAACTTTTAGTATATTAGAAATACTCGTAGGATCAATCAATATACCTCTTCTTTTCGCAACATCCACCATGTTTAGCCCAATAATCATTGATTTTTTGAATTCAAGTAATTGAAGTGTCAGCATTAAATTTCGTTCTAATTGAGCAGCATCAACAATATTAATCATGCCATCAAATGATTCATTTACAAAAAAATGAGAAACAACAGCCTCATCCTTTGAAAGAGGACTTAAAGAATAGATACCTGGTAAATCAATTAGATTACCACGTTTATTTTTAATCGTTCCTACTTTTTTCTCAACAGTAACTCCGCTCCAATTTCCTACATATTGGTAAGTACCTGTTAAATTATTAAAAAGAGATGTTTTACCTGTATTTGGATTTCCGATTAGTGCTATATTTAACATAATTTCTCTACCTTTATCCCAGATGCATCGTGAAATCGAATTCCTAGTGATTGACCACAATTTTCAATCATGCAAGGTCCTTTGAATGGCATTGTACATTGTAAACAAACCATCGACCCTTCACTAATGCCTAAATCTAATAGACGTCGCTTCACTTCTTCACCTAATGTAGATAAATCAGTTATTTTTGCCTTCTCGCCTTTTTTTAATTCCGAAAGTAGCATCAATGATTCCCCCGAATCAAAATTAATATATATAAACAATCAAGAATGATAATCCTTATCAACTATTTCTATTTTAATGTAATTATCTTATTTTGTCTATGAACCTCAAGGAAAAGGTTTACATTAGAAGAAGTTACCATACAAAGAAAACTCGATGATTTGTAAGTATTTAAGGGAAGTAAACGGCTTAGTTGCACTTCTACTTAATCCTTAAAATTGCAACTACGTCGAGTTTTCTACACCGCTGCCAATTTATATACAAAAAAACCTACTTAGAAAATACATTCTATGTAGGTTTTTTTAAGTAGCAGCGTTTAATTGCTTCTATATTATTTTAATTTTTTAACATCCTTTAGTACATTTTCTAATTCGTCACCAGCTTGGTTAAGTGTATCTGCATTTAATGGAGATACTTTTACTCCTGCTTCAATAATGTGAAGTGGCGTTTCAACTTTTTCATAAAGATCCTTATCTTTATCTTTTACTGAGTCTTCGAATTTTTCCCATGATTTTTCAAGCGCTTCTCCGCTTTCTTTTGCTTTTGCTTCGTCATTATTTTTAACTTGTGTTTTTAATTCTGAAATTGTTTTGATCATATCGTCAGAACCAGTTTTAATTGCATTGTCCGTTTTAGTGCCACAAGCAGATAAAGTTAAAGTTAATCCTAATGCCATAGTTGCGATAAGTTTTTTATTAGATAACATTTTTCTTTTCCTCCGAATTTTTGCTACTTTTATTATGTGAAAATCGATTATATAAAACAGTAATACAAGCTAGTAGTAATAATATCATCTGAGGTATAAAGCTCTCCCAAGTTGAATAAATCGCGAAGAAATCATTTGTTGGGATTGGTGCTTGAGTTGCTGGAAGTAATCCAGACAGTTGTAAGCCATGAATACCCATACCTGCAAATTTAAAGCATAAGTAGAACATTAAAATACTTGAGATAAGGAAAAACGGTCTCATCGGAATTTTCAAACCAACTTTTAATATTAAGAAACTTAGTATCGCCAATATCGCAAGACCTAATCCAATTCCTATTAATAAAGTAGGTAATTTAATAGATGATGCCATTCCAATAAAGAATAAAACTGTTTCTGTTCCTTCTCGGAATACTGCTAAAAATGCAAGAATTGATAATGATAATAAGCTACCAGTATTTAATGCTTTATCACTCTTAGTTTTAATATAATTTTGCCATTGCTTCGTATTAGATTTACTATGTAACCAGTAGCTCATATATAGAAGCATTACAGCTGCAAATACTCCAGTCCATCCAGCAATTAAGAAGTTATTGCTTCCAAATGCACCTGCGGAGAATAACATGTTCACAATTACACCTAGTATGATACTGACGCCTAAACCAGCCCCTACACCAAACCAGATCCACTTACTCTTCTCTTCTTGACCCGATTTTTTAATAAAGCCTAATAATCCAACAACAACTAGTAGCGCTTCCAGACCTTCTCTAAGCAAAATCGTTACTGCATCTAGCATTGTGTAGCTAGTTTTAGAAGCTAATGGTAACAGGTAATCGCGCATATTTGTTATCGTTTTAGTAGCTGCTTTCACATCAGGTGTTTTAGCAGTAAGCATTGCATAAGAAGTTACCATGTCTCTTTCAGCATCAGTGTAAACTGTCTGTGACTGAGTTAATACAACACCTTCAATATTAATCCATGATTTTCTAAACTGTTCAATTTGAGATGTAGCGCCTGAAACATTATTATTTTTTAAATCTGATAGTGCATTATTTAAAATTTGAATTAAATCTTCAACACTACCAGTATTCTTTGAATTTAACTTTGAACTCGCGAATTGATGAGAAATAAACTTTTCATTTACTCCTTCTAATTCTTTAAGTGAAGTAACAAGTGCATCTTGATTCATCGTTTTTTGGATTAGGTTATATTGAACCATTCCCATTGCTTCCTCGATTTTGCCGTAAGCCTCAATCGATTTATTTTTAATGCCATCTTCTTTCGCTAACCATTCATCATTAAATTGTTTATATTGCTGCTCGGCCGATTTATAATCACCTTTTTGTGCAGCCTGAATTGCATTTTCTATAAATGAATTTGCATGCGTTAAATCTTCTTCTGGACTAGCTGCAAATGTCTTTATTGGTATACTTAAAAATAGTAACATTGGTAGAATTAATTTAATAAGAGTTTGCTTCATGTTTGATTTTCCCCTTAATTATAAATGATAATCATTATCACCATTTGATAATAAGCTTATTTCGGATTATAGTCAATTATAATTTTATTAACTATCTTTAATATTATCTTCCATTTTCGATTAAATAAAAAAATAAGCCGAGGAATTCCCCCAGCTTAAACTGCTTTATAATCAGGCTTCGTTATAAAAAAGTTGATTTTCGAACGCTCTCTTTAAAGAGCTAATTTAAGAAAAACTTGGTAATTTAATTTTTTCTATATTTAAAATTTTGTAAAGCTCATCAAGTTTTTTTATTTCATAAGTCGGTACAATATCCGAGTCATTTGATAACATTTTTGGATTTACCCAACAAGTATCGATCCCAGAATTCGCTCCTCCAACTATATCTGCACTAAATGAATCTCCAATAATTAATGTCTTATCTAATTCAAAATTTGGAATTCGTGCAAACACATAGTTAAAATATTCCTTCATTGGTTTTTGAAAACCTGTATCTTCAGAAACGAAAATATCTTTAAAATAAGGAAAAATTCCGGCAGCATTTAAGCGTTTATACTGTGTTTTTGAAACTCCATTGGTAACAATATATAAGTCAAACTGTTGCTGAAGACTTTTAATTAATTCAAATGCACCTTCAACAAATTGATTTCCTTCACCTAAGAAATTTTGATAAGTTTCTTCAAGTAACAAGCCGTCGACTTCTCTACCGAACTCTTTGAATAAAGTAGAAAAACGAGTATTTACTACTGCATCTCGACTTATTTCACCTTTTTCATAAGACTTCCAAAGTCCATGATTGATCTCTTTATACCTTGCTTTCATTTCAGGTGTTAATGATATATTTTGCTCATTAAATAGCTTCTGTAATGCTACTTTTTCTGCAGCTTGAAAATCTAATAATGTGTCATCTACATCTAATAATAATGTTTCATACTTTTTCATAACAATTCCCCAAATCAATTTTAATTAATTCGTATTTTACTAGATTCATCCAAAGTTAAATCATTTTCTCTTTTTGATTTAACATTATTACCTTTCAATTTAAAAACTAATATACCACTAATAATTAATAACACGCCAATTAATTGCTTAGAAGTAAACGGTACTTTCTCTAGCCCTAGCCAACCTTGCGTATCAAACAATAGTGCAGATATTAATTGAGATGTTAGAACAATTGAAATCGCAAAAGTAGGACCAAGTTTACTAACTCCTTTTGTGATGCAAAATACAACTCCTACTCCAAGTATACCGCTAAACCAATACCAATTTTTCATATTATGCAGATCAAAAAATTGATTTCCTTCTACTATAAGACCCGTTACAAAGGAAGCTAAAAAACCCATTCCTAATACAAATGTAGTTGTTACCCAAATTCCAGTCATTTGATTGACTTTACTATTAAATACATTTTGCAATCCAACTAGTGAACCTGAGATTAAAGATAAGATTAACGCTTGTAACAAATCATACACCTCCGTTTTTAACTCTATTTGTTAAAATGACAAAACAAATAGCGTAATCATTCATAAATATTATTACCTGCTAGAATACTCAAACCTTCTCGATCTTTTATAAGGACCCCTCTTTTATCCCGCTCAACTAAACCATCCTTACAAAACTGTTGAATAACTCGATTAATATGCCGGTAACTCGATCCAATCATATTTGCTGCGTCTTTAAGATTAATCGTACTTAATTGTTCATTTAGTAAAGCATCCATATCATCAGAAGAAACTGATAATAAATAACTCGCTAATCGTACCTCTACTGGATGTAACAAATTAAAACTCAAAGAATTAGACTTTATATGAAATTTTTCCGTAATAGTCCTAAGTAAAAATTGGAGAAACGGCGGATAATCTTTCCCAAATTCGTGTAAATGACGATGATCAATTGCAATCACTTCAACTACCGAAACTGCTTCAACTGTATTTAAAATATCTGATCCTCTGACATATTCAATATCACCTAACAAATCTAGGGGCTTTTTAAATGAAAGAACCAATGTTTTTCCTTCTGCTGAAGTTGTATAAACCTTGACCTTCCCTTTGACTAAAACATATAAATTACGTGGTGAGTCTCCTTGTGAACAAATAAGCTCTCCTTGTTCAAATCGATGAATTGTCATATGATCTTTTAATTCTTCCTTAAAAACGGCCTCGATTTTATGTTCACTTAAATACTGATCAACTTGTTTATGATCGTTAATTACCTTCAAGTCAACTTCACCCCCCAACAATTTACTATTAATATCCTAACACGATTACACCAAGCACCATCATTCCAATCCCAATAAATTGGGCGGAACTAATAGTCAATCTTTCTACCCCAAACCAACCTCTACTATCAATCATAAAAGTTAAACATAGCTGGGAAATTAAAAGCACCGAAATCGAAAAAGTAACACCGATCAGATGAATTGCAGTCACGTTACCAAAAATAATAAATGCTCCATACGCTCCACTAGTCAAATAAAGTGGATTAACTTTTCTTAGACCGGCCAACTTTTTATCTTTTATCATTAATAAGACTAAAAATGCAACAACGAATCCCGTAAACTGCGTAATGGTCGCTGCTTGCCAAGTCCCAATATCACTACTTATTTTAGAATTAGCAACACCTTGTATCGTAATGAAAGCACCGCCTATAATTGCTAATAAAATCCCCTTCATTGTTTTCACTCCAGACATAATGAATTCCTCATAATTAAACGATACTCGTAGGTTATTTGGAAAGGACATATGTCCTAAAGTGCATTATGTTGTTATTTCAATGTTTTCCTATTACGGGAAGATTAGTCATTGTTGGGGATTTGTGGATAGTTTAGTGATTTTACGTTGGGCAATTACGGGGTGAAGTATGATTATTTGTGGATATTTTGTATTTTTGTGGGTAAGTGGGAGTATTTTTTTGGAGACGTTTCGTATTTGTTTGTGGATAAGAGCAGTATTTTTAGGGAAGCATCGCAATTAATTGTGGATATTCTGCAATTAAATTGAGGTGGAGTGTAAATAACATTGGATTTGCTGCAATTATGTGGGTAACTGCAAATAAATTGTGGAAATCGCAAATAAAAATAGCATAATCGCAATTAAAATTAGGAAATCGCAAATAAATTAACCATATCTGCAATTAAAAATAGGAAAATCGCAAATAAATGCTTTTTATACCTATACCCCTTTCTGTATTTCACACTATTTTCGCTCAGAAACCTATGATTACCGCTGACTAAGTCGATTTTCCCCATCAATTTAGCATACTTTTATCTCAAAATAGCCGTTTTTTAACAAAATCACTCTGTTTTTCACCCCATCTTAATCTAAATCACAAAATATACCCCTAAAAGATCTGCTAGTCTGTTAGTATGATCCAGTTATCCTATTTATGTGGATATATTCTGCAATTAAATTGGATTAGAGTGCAAATAATCTTAGATTTACCGCAAATATGTGGGTAACTGGCAAAATTGTTTGGGCAGCACGGCAATTATTTGGGGATATTCTGCAATTAAATTGGATTGGAGTGCAAATAACATTAGATTTGCTGCAATTATGTGGGTAACTGCAAATAAATTGTGGAAATCGCAAATAAAAATAGCATAATCGCAATTAAAATTAGGAAATCGCGGAAATCGCAAATAAATTAACCATATCTGCAATTAAAAATAGGAAAATCGCAAATAAATGCTTTTTATACCTATACCCCTTTCTGTATTTAACAGTGTTTTCGCTTAGAAAACCACGTTTACCGCTGACTAATTGGTTGTTTCACATCAATTCAGCTTACTTTCAACTCAAAATTAGTCGATTTTTAACAAAATCACTCTGTTTTTTACCTCTTCTCATTCAAAATCACAAAATATACCCCTAAAAGATCTACTAGCCTGTGAGTATCATCCAGTTATTCTATTTATGTGGATATATTCTGCAATTAAATTGGATTAGAGTGCAAATAATCTTAGATTTACCGCAAATATGTGGGTAACTGGCAAAATTGTTTGGGCAGCACAACAATTATTTGGGGATATTCTGCAATTAAATTGGATTGGAGTGCAAATAACATTAGATTTGCTGCAATTATGTGGGTAACTGCAAATAAATTGTGGAAATCGCAAATAAAAATAGCATAATCGCAATTAAAATTAGGAAATCGCAAATAAATTAACCATATCTGCAATTAAAAATAGGAAAATCGCAAATAAATGCTTTTTATACCTATACCCCTTTCTGTATTTCACACTATTTTCGCTCAGAAACCTATGATTACCGCTGACTAAGTCGATTTTCCCCATCAATTTAGCATACTTTTATCTCAAAATAGCCGTTTTTTAACAAAATCACTCTGTTTTTCACCCCATCTTAAT
>NZ_NCTA01000015.1 GCF_002156865.1 Gottfriedia luciferensis
CTCACGCGGCGTTGCTCCGTCAGACTTTCGTCCATTGCGGAAGATTCCCTACTGCTGCCTCCCGTAGGAGTCTGGGCCGTGTCTCAGTCCCAGTGTGGCCGATCACCCTCTCAGGTCGGCTACGCATCGTCGCCTTGGTGAGCCGTTACCTCACCAACTAGCTAATGCGCCGCGGGCCCATCTATAAGTGATAGCCGAAGCCATCTTTCAATAAAGGAACAGGAGTTCCTTTATGTCATCCGGTATTAGCTCCGGTTTCCCGAAGTTATCCCAGTCTTATAGGTAGGTTGCCCACGTGTTACTCACCCGTCCGCCGCTAACTAATTGGAGCAAGCTCCAATTAGTCCGCTCGACTTGCATGTATTAGGCACGCCGCCAGCGTTCGTCCTGAGCCAGGATCAAACTCTCCATAAAAGTTAAGTTTAAATCTTGTATTGCTCAAAAAACTAATAATTGACGTTTACTTCATGTTTTGTTTAGTTTTCAAAGTTCACTTTGCCGCGTCATTAGCGACTTTCTTATAGTAACATTTTCAAATATATCTTGTCAACATGTTTTTCAACTTATTTTGGAATCAATCTTTCAAGTTAAGTTGTCGTTGACGACGAATAATAATATAACATGCTACAAAACAAATCGTCAATACATTTTCGAAACTTTTTTTCATAAAGGTAATCTTATATAAATTTCATTCAATACATTCTTCTTATTAAGCAACTCTCTTTTCAATCCTTCACTTAAATTTTGTGTCACTAACTCATTATCTAGTTCATTTAATGATCGTATTATGAGAGACTCAATTTCTAATACATGCTCCCTTTTCAGTAAAACTCCGAACATATACCCCTCCAAAATTACTCGATTTCATCGGTTTAGTTTGTTCCTATCAATTTTTTTCAAATACTTTAAACATTTAATAATTTTGTTTTCTAGCATACAAGCCTAACAAATCTCATATCCTTAGATTAAGAACTTGGACAAGAAAGAGGGCGAATTTATGCTTTTTTACTTTTACATAACTTCTAAAAGAAAATTAAAGCAATTATCCCTAATCACTATTATTGCATTTTTCACAGCCTGCTTAGTTTATATACAAGCCCCAAAATCATTTTCAACTTTTTCAACAAATAAAGGTCCTATGGCTATATACAAAGGCGATGTCTCACAAAAAAATATCGCTCTTACTTTTGATATTAGTTGGGGTGATGAAAATGTAATAAAAGTATTAGATGTATTACGAAATCAAAAAATTACGAACGCTACTTTTTTCTTATCTGCGTCCTGGGCAGAGAGGCATCCAGAAATTGTAGAAACGATTGTTAAGCAAGGTCATGAAATAGGAACGCTTGGATATCGCTATAAAAGCTATACTCAATTGACTCCTATTGAAATGCAAAGGGATCTGAATAACTCAGCTGAAGTATTTAATCGTCTAGGTGTAAAGGATGTAAAATTGTTTAGACCGCCAAATGGTGAATATACCAAAGAAGTAATCAAAATCGCAGCTCGTAACAATCTTTCTGTTATTCATTGGAGTATCAACACAGAAGACTGGCGAAATCCCGGAACAAATAAAATTGTTAAAAGCGTGAAAAATAATACCGACCGAGGTGACATTATTTTACTACATGCCAGTGACTCAGCTTTACAGACACCTAAAGCAATCCCTTTAATTTGGTCCTATTTAAAAGATAAAGGATATAAAAATGTAACAGTCTCTGAAATGATATCGAATACTAAAACAAGCATAAAAATTGTAAATTAAAAAGCTAAGAGATTTTTCTCTTAGCTTTTAACTATTTTGTGTAAAGTTAATAATTGATACAGATTACAAACAAATAAAGGAACTAGCATTAGGATTAACCAAGAAAGATCGTTTTGTCTTAATGCAGGGAACCATTCAACTATTGTAACGACGATCATAAAAAATAACGCCGGAATAAATGCTCCTTTATTTGTTTCTTTACTTTTTATATAGGCAACGATCAGACTAAATAGTAAGATGACTACCGGAAAAATCAAATATCCCGTAAAAGACTCTCCATTTGCATATTCCTTGAATCGAAAATATGCTAAATCAAATAACGATAACACAATTAAGATAACCTGAACTGTATTCCATAACGATTTAAACAAGCCCAATCCGAAACGATGTACCGTCAAATATGCAAAGAAACCCATTTGGCTTACTGCACTGAATACTAATCCTAAAATAAATAAAAATGAAACCTCTACAAGCAATTTTAGAAATCTGGCATCTTGAACATAACTTAAGTATTCTTTATACCCATAAACAATTCCTGTAATAATTGTTACGATCCCACCAACTAGTAAGGTTGTTAAAAATAATCGAACCCATTTCCGACTCGTCATTCTATCCTTGATCCCCCATATTCTCAATTCTGCTTTTCTTTAATAATTTAACTGATTCATATAAAACTTTATTAACTACTTATCCAACATAAATACCCTTATAACTTATTTCATGTCTAAATAGTAGATATGGTTAGATGCATAACCAAAACTAACTAAAACAAGCATACAAATTAAAAGGGTATTGTTTATTATTTATTTAATACGATTTTCTCGACTACTTGTTTAGCAATCGACGTATAGATTTTACCAGTTGGGTGTTCTTTATCATAAATCGAAGGTGCAAAGTCTTCTTCATCCCAATCAGGCTGTTGTAAAGGTAATTGTCCTAATAGAGTAGTTTGAAGCTCTTTTGCAAGCCTTTCTCCTCCACCTTTACCAAAAACATACTCTTTTTCGCCAGTTTTTTTACTTTCAAAGTAACTCATGTTTTCTACAACACCAATAATTTCGTGGTCTGTTTTTAATGCCATAACACCCGCTCTAGCTGCAACAATTGATGCTGTTGGGTGTGGAGTTGTTACAATAATTTCCTTACAAGATGGTAACATACTATGAACATCTAACGCTACATCTCCAGTTCCTGGTGGAAGATCTAGTAATAAATAATCTAAATCGCCCCATTCAACTTCTGTGAAGAATTGTTGTAGCATTTTACCAAGCATTGGACCTCTCCAAATAATTGGTGAATTATCTTCAACAAAAAATCCCATTGAAATAACTTTTACTCCAAAACGATCAACTGGTATTATACGCTCTCCTCTAATTACAGGTCTTGTTGTAATCCCCATCATATCAGGTACGCTAAAACCATAAATATCCGCGTCAATAATCCCGACTTTTTTACCTAATCTTGCTAAAGCAACAGCAAGGTTTACCGAAACAGTTGATTTACCTACTCCACCTTTACCACTTGCGATCGCTAAAAATTGTACTTTTTTATTGTCTAAAAGTGATAAAGTTGATTGATCTTGTCCATCTTCCGTTTGAACGAACTGACTTTTCTCTTCTTCTGTAAACTCAGTAAATCGAATCCCTACCGTCTCAGCACCATTTTGTTTCAGTAATTGAACAATTTGTGTTTGAATCTGCATTTGTTCAGCTGTTCCTGTTTTTAATAATGCAATTTTAACGCTTACATGTTTCTTTTCAGCTTTTATCGAAATTTCTTTAACAGCATCTAATTCTACCAGTGATTTATTTAGAAATGGTTCATTAATTGTACCTAAAAGTGATAATACTTGATCATTGTTAAGCATATTTACACCTCGTTATCTTAATATACCAAATAGTATAACACATGAAACATAGATAGTCTTAAGTAACATGATTAAGTTAAAAAAAATGAAAACCACCGATTAATTCGGTGGTCCATATTGTAAAGACAAATTCTCTAAACCATTTTCTTCAGAAGAAACGAAATCGCTTTTCCAAACGTTTAAACGCGATTAATTCGGTGGTTCTTTTTTGTCTGTATAATATCTAATTACCCCTCTATAAATAGCTGCGGCAAGTTTGTCCTGATACTCTTCGTCACGTAGCTGTTGGCTTTCTTCATAATTTGATAAAAATCCTACTTCAACAAGGGCACCTGGTACTTTTGAATATTTCATTAAATAAACATGGTTAATTATTTTTGCTAAGCGATGAGTATTATTCAAACTTTCTCTAAGCTCTGCCTGAACATATTTTGCAAACCTTTCGTTTTCAATTAACGAACCGTAATAGAAGGTTTGCGCTCCTTTAGAAGAAGTCCTTGGTAAAGAATTTAAATGAATTGATATGTATAAGTCCGCGTTTGATCCATTAATTATTTCCACTCTTTTTCTTAAATCAACACTTTTTCTTCTACTATATCCTTTCATTCCATCCTCAGCTAAATCATAGTCACCATTCCTGGTCATAATGACTGTTGCACCTTGGCCTTGTAAATAATCTCTTAATTTGTTTGTTATTGATAATGCGACTACCTTTTCAATAACGTCACCACCAGAAGCCCCTCCATCAGGTCCACCATGTCCAGCGTCTAAAACGATTACTTTTCCATCTAAAGGTAGTCCATTAAAATTCCATGTCCTTGAGGTTTTTTGCAATAAAGGTATACTCAAAATCAAAAAAACAAAAGTTACAATGATAATAATCAGATGCCATCTTTTCATTTTTTCTCCCCCTGATTGTCCTATAAAAAATATATGGGACAACTAGGAAGAATATGACTTACTTTGATAAACGAAGTCTGTGTCTTCTTTCTCCTTTTACATATCCATCTAACCACCAGCTATACAAAAAGGATTTGCATTGATTAAACGGCTCACTTTGGATATCATCTTTTCGACCAAAAACTGAAGAATAAAATAAGTAGGCTAACCATTCAGACTCCTTTGCAGAACGTCTTTGCACATTTTCAATTGGTTCACCATAAAAGCCAAAGCGACTATATCTTGCACCGAGTAGGTAAGTTTCGACTGCTAATTCTAAGCAGTAATCCTCCCGTGCTTTTCTTTGATTACTATCTGCTTCTATAAAGTAGGAAAATGAATCCTTTAATTGGGCTCTCAACTGCATTATTTTTAATTCTTTTAATAAACATTTTTCGAATTTAATTTGTTTTGCTCTTCTTTTTTCTCGAAAGTTTGTTATTACATTCATATTGAAACCTCCCCGTAGCCATAGTCTAAGACGAAAAGGGTTGCTTCATTCAAAAACCGCTTACTTAATTTCTTCCAAAACAAAGTAATAATTTTCATAAAAAACACTGATTTTAGTAAATGAAAAATTATGAATTAAATCTCGGTTGTTAGACGAATAGATAGGTTACGTCTAAAAGTAAAAAACAAAAATTTAAAGAGCCAATTTCAACTAAAATGATTGGCTCTTACTAAACTTTCTTAATTATTATATGATTTCATTCTTTGTAAAAGTAATCCATCACTGCTTTGATTTTCTCCATATATGAAATCAGACATATGATACTTTAAATACTTACCATATTGACTCTTTGTACTTAATAATAACTCGTCTACAAAATAGGCTCCTTGTTCCACCTTATCCAGAAATAAACTAGCGACTCCTGCATAAACTCCACAAGCTACTTGTAGATATGTTGCATTCGTTCCATACTGCTCATAAGATTCTTTATTGTTCATAACATTGTAAATAAATCTTTCTTTATCTTCATAGACAAGTAAAACTCCTACTAAATCTTCTCCTATTAATGGAGCTGTTGAAGGATCTAGAAGCTTTTTATCAAAATCCATTATTTTTTCCTTGTTTTTCAAGTTGTCCCTAATTAAATTTGTTGTATGCTCATTCACACGATAAACAAAACCACTTTCTAAATTAAATAATTTACCGATAATAAATACTTCTTCATGAGGCATTAGGCAACCGTAAAAAACTTTCTCACCTAATCTAACTTTAAATTCGATTGAATAAACATCGTCATGCAGAAAGATAGGAATATTTTGTTTAACAAACAAAGGAAAGCTCGTGACAGCTTCTTCTAGAAAACAATCCGGGGACCAAGTAGTATATATGGTTTCTTTTTGAGCGATCGAAGGATTTTCATAAAAAGAATTATCATGTTCAACAATATAACATGCAAGAGGTTTTTCAGAAGGGAATTGGTTCATTAAATCGATTGCCATCCACTGGACAATCCCTGGATTCATCCCTGAACCGATAATCGCAGTAGTATTTTTAAATTTATTTTTGTTTTCCTCAAAAATTCTTAAACGTTCTTTTAGTATAAAACCGGAATTTATACTTTCGTCTTCATCTACTACTTCACTCTCTAAAGCTGTATTAACATATTTTATACCAAGTTCATTACAACATCTCATCATTTCAACAGAATCCGCTCTAGAGACATCAATTACAAGTACTGTTTTTGTGTCTACAAGATGCCTTCTAAACATCCTATCGTTATTAACATCCATCTCATAAAAAGTAACTTGTTCAATTAAACATGGAATGACGCTTTTAAAATATGATCTATCTTTTTGTTTCAGATCTATCAAATGAAACCTGGCGTTTTTAATAATTTGGTGGATTGGATCATTCGTATCCTGAGCTGCTTTATTAAAAATTGAAAGTACGGCTTTTGCTACTCCACCAGAACTACCTAAAAAGGTAATTATCGTATCTTTTTCAAGCATATAAACAACTCCAACAATTTTAATTAATTTTTTCTAATATTTACTATATGAAAAAGTTAGGAAAGTGTTTGGACAAGTAACTCATATGAAATTTATCGATACTTTCAAAAAAAAAAAGCTTTAACTAATTAGTTAAAAGCTCTAGACATTAGATTTATTTTTGTTCTTCAGTTCGTGTTTCTGGTTTCTCTGCAAACCTCATACACTCTGCTTTACATATTTCTTTGCATTCTTCTCTACGTTCTTCCCTACATTTTGCGATTTCTTCTTCTCGTTTCATTAAACGTTGCCGTCGTATTTCCAATTCTAAAGCTCTTTCTTTTTCGTCGATTGGTTCAGTGTCTGTTTTCAAAAGTGGTACATTTCCTCTTTCAATTGGACCCATCCCCATCATTGAGCGCCATTCATTAGGTGTTAAGGATGCTCTTTCTACCATTATTGAAAAAGCTAACTTTGTAGCTATTGTTGCAAATTCTAAATTGGATGTTTCAAAAACGATACGATTCCCTTTGCTTCTTTCCGCTGGAGTAAAAAATTTACGTGTAAATTCACTATTTAACTGGATGACTAGCGGATTGATTACTGCCTCGTAATACGTATTCCACTCATTTTCATTATACGCACTATGAACGATTGCTTCATTTGTATTAAAAAATGCATAGATCCGTTTAATTGCGTCAATTGTTCGTTGCGGTTCTGGAGCGTAATTATTTGAGGGAATTTGTTGCAAGCTATAGATTGGCTCTGAAAAACCAGCTTTAACACTATCACCTGTATATATCATATAATGATTAACAAAATCATTAGTATTCTTTATCATATCTTCCTCAGTTAAAACTTCTTTGAAGTTTAATAACCAGTTTGCGAAACGACTATTACTAACGTTTTGTACAATACTGTCATCAATCGAGTCGACCACATCTAACAATGGGAGTAACGGGTCATATGGGGGATTCCCAAATATATCATTATCATTAAAATCTTGTCTTAAATGAATGATATCACTGTATGGTAATACCAGTACGTTCTTTGTTTTAAACGTAAATTTTAAAAGGATTACACCTTGATTGTTTTCAAGTACTTCAACTTTAGTACAAGGAATTGGATATATTGCAATTGGATATCCAAAATCATTCCGTTTAATAAATGCAAACGCATTACTATTTAAATCTAACTGAGTTACTAATTTCTCTAGAAGTAATTGCATTGACATAAATTGATTTGGTTCCTGAAGAACATTAAAAACCCATGGATCCGGGTTAATTTTACATTCTTTGCTATTCTCTCTTACGTGAGTTACCTTCAGTTTACCGATTGCTCTAGCTTTAGGTCTAATGCATGCCCTAATAATATCGTTTTTAAATAATTTATTTCCTAATGTAAAATCTCCATTACCTTCGTCTATTAGTAGCTCAAAACTATTAGTGTTCGATTGAAAATTCATTTTTCCTAATATCCAATCGATAAAACCCATCTTTCGTCACTCCCAACATAGTTTGCCACAATTTGTGCAGGGATAAGTTTTCGGTCTTTTAACTATCATGTATGCAATATGTTGATGACAAATTATTAGAAAGTTTTAATTTTCATCACTTTAAAATATGATATCAAAGAATCGTTTATTCCTTTATCATTAATAAAAAAATACCTCACCAACTAGAACGGTAAGGTATTTATCAGTATATTGGATTTAACTAGATTATCTTTCAGCCATAAGCAGTTTTGATTCAAAATACAAATTGTGTATAAACTTTTTAGCGTTTATACGAGTATGTGTAGATGTAGTGATCGATGCTTGTTTCAATTCGGTCATTCGTTGTCTAACTGTCTCAAAGTCAAAAAACTTAGAAGCATAATTTTCAAACTTTGGATTGGCAAAGTCCGTGAGGCCAATTGAAGCTATATGGTTTAAAGATTGAAAGATTGCACGTCGAACGCGTTGTTCTGACGATTTCCTTTCTCTTTCAATATCTTCCTGTGATTTTACCTTACCTAGCTTCTTAATGCTAATGTGAGTGTAAATATCCTTTAAAATAGGAAAACCTGCTTCAAATCCATATTCTGTTTCATATTCATATAAGTAATTGATGATATCCAGTAAATCCTTGCTTCCGTTTTCTCCAGCTATGCCAAGTTCCGATAATAGAACTTGTCCCCAATCCGTAATTTTCTTTTGATCGGATATAAGGGTAGGTTCAATAGCAGTATTCCAATCAAAAACATTGCTCAAAGATTTTTGTATATCTCGTATCGATCGCTCTAGTCTAATTCGTTCCATCACCTTTTTTACTACTGCAATTACTTCGATTTTATTTAATGGTTTCGTAATGTAATATTCGATACCAAGAGAATAAGCCTCGCCAATCAATTCTTTCGACTCTACTTGAGAAATCATAACCATTTTCCCTTTAAATGATGGTGCTACTCTTCTAATCGTTTCAATACCGTCTTGTATAGGCATTAATAAATCGATGAATAAAATATCGATATGATTTGTTTCTAGCGTATATGAATCTAAAAAAGAACCATCTTCTGCCTCACCAACAACTTCCCCAAGGTCTTCATCTTCTATAATTTGAGACAACATTGATCGAAAGACTTCATCATCATCTGTAATATAAAATCGCATAATCTCACCCTTTCTCGACAAGTCTTTGAATCGGCAGTCGAATTGTGAATATGCATTCATGCTCTTTCTGAGTAAGTATTACTTCACCATCTAATTCCTCTGCCATTTCTTTTATATAAGATAAGCCGATACCAGTAGAAGGCGTACCATCTTCACTATATTTTGAAGTAAAACCGGGTTTAAAAATTAGTTTTGTATATTTTGTAGGAACCCCAGGTCCATTATCAATCACTTTACATTCTATCCACTCTTCATCTTTTTCGATTGAAATAATGATGGTGCCAATGTTTTCAATTGCTTCTACTGCATTTGCAACTAAATTATTAATAAAAGATAACAGTAAATAGATATGATATTTTGGATGTTGACCACTGATTCTTGATACGAATTCAATTTCCTTCCCTAACATAGCTGCATATTTTTGGTTGATTCGAATGATCATCTTAGATAAATCATTTACACTCATATATTCCGGTAAACTTTCACTTGAAATAAGCCTAGAAAGACCAGCAAAAATTCTTTGGTTATCTTTTTTTATTTCATGTACCTCACCGGCTATACGTAATGCTTTTCTTCCCCATTCTTCAGTTGGAACCATTTGATCTTGTTTATGGTCATTCATATTTCGATAAAGATTGTAGGATTCTTTTGTGATTGTTTCAGCATTTTGTAAAGTTTTTTTCAAATAAACGGACTCTACATATAAATTAGAAAGATGCATTAACATATTCTCATTTTCTTTCCGAGTTTGTGACTCCTTCAACCTAAGCTCGTAAAGTTTCATCATGTTGATAAATGCTAATACAAAAAAGCTTCGAAACACTGCAATTATAATGATTTTGTTTAATTCATCCACTGTAAGTGCAGATCCCATTCCATAAAGTTGAAGGATTAGTTCGATTAAACTTGAAGTGATTTCAATCGTAATGCCAAAAATCCCAATCAGCATAGGGTGTTGAAATCGATTAACCTTCATCAAATAAAATAATAGGGCATACGAGAAATAATATAAAAATGTAGGAAATCTAACCGTTAGTGATGAAGAAAAATTAAAATCTGTTGCAACTAGCCAGTCTAATCCAACACGAAATATAAATACTGAAGCTCCGACAAATAGCCCTAAAACTGCAGAAGGAATTTTCCTAAAGTATAATAAAGAAAAGAAGAAAATTGGCGTTCCGAAACTAACCCGAAATATATTGTCAAATGGATGAAAGTTCAACTCACCCGCAATCGGGATAATTACCATAAGTGCAATAACGATCCAGAAATCTTTATATTGCAGTTCTTTAAAGTTCAAATCCGCCACTTCCTGATTTTTGCTACTAGTATATCTTCTTGTAGTTATTAACACAATGTTCCTCCACATACAACTAGGTATCATAAGAAAATACAGCTTGTTTATTAACAAGCTGTATTTTTATCATTATCTAGTTACAGTTTCTTTAGCAGATTTTATCGTTCGGTATGCTGGTTCCCACATTGCATTTCGAACAGCTTGCTCAATGTCATCAGGCACAATTCTTGCCACGCCATCAGCAACTGCAGCCTTTGCTACTTCAATTGCAACTACTTCTGAAATCATACGAAGATTCTCTACTTGTGGAAGTAAAGGTGCACCAAGTTTACTTACATCGATCATGTCTGCTACAGCTTCTGCTGCCGCTGCAAACATTCCATCAGTAATAATACTTGCACGAGAAACGTTCGTTCCAAGACCTAAACCAGGGAAAATAAGCGCATTATTTGATTGCCCGATTACATAAACTGTTTTGTTATATGTTACTGGAGCAAAAGGACTACCAGTTGCAACTAACGCTCTTCCTTCTGTCCATTTTATTAAATCAGCAGGTTTTGCTTCTGCAAGCGGTGTTGGGTTCGACATCGGTAAAATCACAGGTCTTTCAACATGTGCTGCCATGTCTTTTACAATCTCTTCTGTAAAAGCACCTGCAACAGTTGAAGTACCAATTAGAATCGTTGGGTGAACCTGATTTACAACTTCAGCTAAACTTGCACCTGAATTATTTTCTTCAACTGGACGTGCATAAGGCACTTGGAAGTCATACAGTCCTTCCATATCACTTGCTAACAAACCATTTCGGTCAATACACCAAAATCTACGATTCGCTGCTTCAAAAGAAAGTCCTTCACGTACCATTGCATCTCGAACCTGGTCAGCAATCCCAATACCAGCTGTTCCCGCTCCAAATACTACAACACGATGTTCACTTAACGGGATTCCTGAAGCACGAACTGCCGCTAGCACAGCTGCAAGTGAAACAGCTCCAGTACCTTGTATATCATCGTTAAATGTACATACTTCATATCGATACTTATCTAATATTCTTCGCGCATTTTGAGAGCCAAAATCTTCCCAATGAAGTAATGCATTAGGGAATTTTTTCACAGCTGTACTTACAAACTTATCAATAAATGCATCATAGCGACTATCACGTATACGAGGATGACGATTTCCAATGTAAAACGGGTTGTTTAATAGCTCTTCACGATCAGTACCTACATCTAAAATTACAGGCATTACACGTGCAGGATCAATACCAGCAGCTGCTGTGTATACCGCTAATTTACCAATTGCGATATTAATACCTCCAACTCCCCAGTCGCCAATTCCTAATATACCTTCTCCATCAGTAATAACAATTAGATCAATTTCATCTGAATTTGCTCTGAAATTATCAAATGCTTGTTCAATACTATCAGCATCATTAATTGATAAATACATTCCGCGTGGTCTTCTATATTCATTGCTATAACGTTGAATAGCTACACCAACAGTTGGAGTGTATACGATTGGAAGCATTTCTGGTAAGTGATCAGTTAATACTCGGTAAAATAATATCTCATTTCTGTCATGTAATGCCGATAGTGTAACATTTTTATGCAAATCAGTAGGTTGAGAAGAGAATTGCTCATAAGCTCGTCGCGCTTGTTCTTCAAGTGTTAGAACTGCAGGTGGTAACAAACCTGTTAATCCTAAATCCTCACGCTCTTCTTGAGTAAATGCGACACCTTTATTTAACAATGGTATAGCCATTAATTCGGCACCTCGCAAGGTAGTCTCCACTTCACCATTCGAATCTACCCTGAATTTATGCATATAATCTCCATCCTTTTTTCTATTCATTTTCTACTTTTTAAAAATTTCAAGTTAAGCAAAAGAGGGCTTCTATGCCCTCTTTTAGTGTGTAAATAAAGTCCTATATATCAGATTCTCTGACAGTTATTTTACTGTCTATCTAATAAAACTGCACCAGCAATACCTGGGTGAGTCATTTCAAAAGGATCTAATATTAAATCAAGTTCTTCCTCTGATAACACATCATATTTTAAGCATAATTCACGAATTGGTTGTCCAGTAAGAATCGCTTCTCTCGCAATTCTTGCAGCAACTTCATAACCAATATGTGGATTAACCGCTGTAATAAGGCCCACGCTCTTTTCAACATATTCTTTCATTCGATCTTCATTAGCTTCAATACCTTTTAAACAGTTATCTGTAAATGCACGGAATGCATTATTCATAATGTTAATTGATTGTAGTAAATTGAATACAAGAACAGGCTCCATTACGTTTAATTCTAACTGTCCAGCTTCAGAAGCTAAGCAAATTGTATTGTCATTACCAATTACTTGGAATGCAACCTGGTTAATAACTTCCGCCATTACAGGATTAACTTTACCTGGCATAATTGATGAACCAGGTTGGCGCGCAGGTAATGTAATTTCACCAAGTCCTGCTCGTGGGCCAGAAGCCATTAAACGTAAATCATTTGCAATTTTAGACATATTCATCATACATACTTTAAGAGCTGCTGATACTTCTGTGTAAGCATCTGTGTTTTGAGTAGCATCAACTAGATGCTCAGCACCAACAAGTGATAATCCACTAATTTCAGCAAGCTGTTTAACGACAAGTTCAATATATCGAGGATCAGCGTTTAATCCTGTTCCGACTGCAGTAGCACCCATGTTTACTTCATATAAGTGCTGACGTGATTGTTTAATACGCTTTATATCGCGTGCAAGGACTCTTGAATAAGCCTCAAACTCTTGACCTAAACGAATCGGTACTGCATCCTGTAAGTGAGTACGACCCATTTTAATAACATGGTCAAACTCTTTTGCCTTCATCTCGAATACATCATGCATATATTCCATTGTATTTAATAATTTTTCTAACATATTTAAAGTCGCAATATGGATAGCAGTTGGAAATGCATCATTTGTAGACTGCGACATATTTACATGGGTATTTGGACTAATACAGAAGTAGTCACCTTTTTCTTTACCAAGCAATTCAAGCGCACGGTTAGCGATAACTTCATTTGCATTCATGTTCATTGATGTACCTGCTCCACCTTGAATAGGGTCAACAATAAACTGATCATGCCATTTACCATCTATAATTTCTTGAGCAGCCTCTGCAATCGCTTTACCATTTCCTTCATAAAGACGTTTTGTCTCAACATTGGCAAGTGCAGCAGCTTTTTTTACAACTGCTAAAGCTTTAATAAGTTCTTCGTGAATTTTGTATCCAGTGATTGGAAAATTTTCAACTGCTCGTAATGTTTGAACACCATAATAAGCATCTGCAGGAATTTCTTTTTCCCCTAAAAAATCTTTTTCAATTCGTATGTTTGGTTTAATTTCAGTCGCTGCCATTTTATTCTCTCCCTTTTATTACGCAGCTTTTGATTCCTTTATAGAATCGATATATCGCTGCGCTTTATCTTGATCGAATTCGCCTTCCCACTTTGCCATAGTAATAGCAGCTAATGAGTTACCTAATACATTTACAGAAGAGCGAACCATATCTAAAATACGGTCAATACCCGCAATTAAAGCGATTCCTTCTATAGGTAATCCCATTGAACCTAGTGTTGCCAGTACAACTACGAACGATGCACCAGGAACGCCTGCCATACCTTTTGAAGTAAGCATTAGAACAAATAATAATGTGATTTGTTCCATAAAGGACATTTTGACATTATACATCTGTGCAACAAATAATGCAGCAAGAGCTTGATAAATTGCAGATCCTGTTAAATTAAATGTGTACCCAGTTGGTATAACGAATGAAACAATTGCTTTTGGACAACCTAATTGTTCCATTTTTTTCATAATGTTTGGAAGAACTGCTTCCGAACTTGCTGTTGTAAAAGAAAGTATAAGTTCTTCCTTTAAAATTTTAATAAGCGTAAAAATATTTGTCCCTGTCATTTTAGCATTTATACCTAGAATTACAATAGCAAAAAATACTACTGTTACATAAACAGCTAATACAAGCTTACCAAGTGGTAATAATGTACCTACACCGAATTTTGCAACCGTTACAGCAATTAATGCAAATACTCCAATTGGTGCAGTTTTCATTACTTGATTTGTCACCCAGAACATAGCCTCTAATACACCTTCAAAAAATCCAAGAACAGGCTTTCCTTTTTCTCCAATTGCAGCAACACCAAGACCGAATAAAACAGAGAAGAAAATAATCGGTAAAAGATCACCTTGCGACATTGATTCAAACACATTTTTTGGGAAGATATGAACAATCGTCTCTGCAAAGCCACCTTGCTGTGTAGCTTCCGCTGTTTGTTGGTAAGCAGAAATATCACCTTTTTGCAGATGATTCATGTCTACTCCTTTACCTGGATGGAATAGATTTGCTGCAAGTAAACCAATACCAAGTGCGAGTGTAGTTATAATTTCAAAGTAAAGTAGAGTTTTACCTCCAAGCTTACCTAATTTCTTCATATCGCCTACACCAGCAACTGCAACAATAAGTGCCGATATTACAATTGGCATAACAATCATTTTAATTAAATGTATAAATATATCACCAATTGGCTGTATATAAGAAATTGCAGTGTCATTCCCGTAAACTAAAGCTCCAACCCCAATTCCTAATATTAAAGCAATAAAAATTTGCGTAGCTAATCCAAATTTTTTCATAAAAATCCCCCTTTTGTTAACGCTTTCAAACATTTGGTAAAAATACTCCCCAATTGTATAGGCAAACCTACAAAACAATACAAAAACCTACAAATTTATTCTAAAAAATTTTAAAAAGATCAGTTAAGGTTAGGAAAGACTAAGGGAAGGGGGGTTATATGTTTTGGAAATAAAAAAAATCCTTTCCATAATGGAAAGGATTTTTGAACGTACAAAAATTAACGTTTTGAGAACTGAGGAGCTCTACGTGCACCTTTAAGACCGTATTTTTTACGCTCTTTCATACGTGCATCACGAGTTAATAATCCAGCACGTTTTAATGTTCCGCGGTACTCAGGATCAACTTGTAATAAAGCTCTTGAGATACCGTGACGGATTGCACCAGCTTGACCAGTGTATCCACCACCGTTAACGTTTACTAGAATATCATAGCTACCTAAAGTTTCAGTTGCAACAAGTGGTTGTTTAACAACTTCTCTTAATGCAGCGAATGGGATGTAATCTTCAAAATCACGACCGTTAATGATAACGCGTCCTTCGCCAGGAACTAAACGTACACGAGCTACTGAGCTTTTACGACGTCCTGTGCCATAGTATTGTACTTGTGCCATGTGAATGCCCTCCTTTTATAATTATCCGCGAAGTTCGTAAACTTCTGGTTTTTGTGCTTGGTGTGGATGCTCATTACCAGCATACACGTGTAACTTTTTAATTTGAGCACGTCCAAGACGTCCTTTTGGAAGCATACCTTTAACAGCTAACTCAAGCATTTTAACTGGGTAGTTAGTACGCATTTCTAAAGCAGTACGCTCTTTTAAACCACCAGCATACATAGTATGACGGTAGTAAATTTTGTCGTTTAATTTGTTTCCTGTTAATTCAACTTTCTCAGCGTTGATGATGATTACGTTATCACCTGTATCAACGTGTGGTGTGAAAGTTGGTTTGTGTTTACCACGAAGTAAAGTAGCTACTTCAGTTGCAAGACGACCTAAAGTTTTACCTTGAGCGTCTACAACGAACCACTTACGTTCAACTTCGCTAGCTTTTGCCATATAAGTTGTGCGCATTCTATTTTCCTCCTAATACAATATACATAAAGTAAAATTGTTTTTATTGTTTATCTTTAACACGACTGGTTCCGGGGCTAATCGTGGTTCTTAAAACAATACCGTATTTAATATTAAACTTTCTACTCTCTAATGTCAAGCAAATGTTACACCAGGATTAGTTGTTATAATCTACTTTCCATAAAAATAATCCATTAGCCGGTGAAGTCTTGCCAGCCGTAGCTCGATCACGTGCTACTAATGCGTTTTTTACACTTAAAATATCACGCTTTCCTTGACCTACTTCAATTAAAGTTCCAACAATTATTCTTACCATATTATAAAGAAAACCATTTCCTTCGAGGGCAATGACAATTCCTTGTTCGGTTTTATTAATTGTTCCTTTGTAAATCGTACGTACTTTGTCCTTTACATCCGTATTTGATGCACAAAATGAACTAAAATCATGCGTACCTAATAGACAGTTAAGTGCTTCCTGCATTTTAACAAGATCGAGTTCAAATGGAAAAAAATAATGTTGGTTTCTTGAAAAAACATTTTCATCTTTTTCATTCCAAATAAAATATCGATATTCTTTTCGAACAACATCAAATCTTGCGTGAAAGTTTGGTTCGACGATTTCTACCGATTTAATATAAATATCTTTAGGTAATTGCGCATTTAACGCTTTTTTCCATTGATCTGGTGCAAGATTATACTCACTATCAAAATGAATAACCTGTCCTACAGCATGTACGCCAGTATCAGTTCTACCAGAGGCATGGATCCGTTTTGTATTACCTTTGTGCATCCTAGTTAGGACGGTTTCGATATCTGTTTGTACTGTTCTTTGGTTAGGTTGTACTTGATATCCATTAAACAGTGTACCATCATATGAAATAATACATTTAATTCGATTCATATCTATTCTCCATCAATTGCGTAAAAACAATAATAATAAAAATAATATCAGCAAAGTAACTAAACATGCTGTATCGCGTATATGCCATTTCATTACGCGAAATTTTGATCTTCCATCCCCACCTTGATATCCTCTCGCTTCCATCGCAATTGCTAAATCCTCAGCACGTTTAAACGAATGAATAAATAGCGGAACGAGTAATGAGACTAGGGCTTTTAATCTTTCTTTTATAGGACCAGAAGAGAAATCTACTCCCCTAGATGATTGTGCCTTCATAATCTTTTCAGTTTCTTCCATAAGCGTTGGAATAAAACGCAATGAAATTGACATCATTAACGCCATTTCGTGGACTGGTAGGCCAAATCTTTTAAATGGATTAAATAAGGATTCAAGTCCATCTGTAATTTCAATTGGGTTAGTTGTTAGCGTTAGTAAGGTTGTAATAGAAACTAAAAGAAGAAATCTAACTGAGATGTAAATCCCTTGGATAATTCCTCCTTTATGAATTTCAATCCAACCATAGTGATAAATTAGTGGTCCTTCTTTATTCGTAAAAACATGCAATAAAAATGTAAATAATGCTAATAACCAGATTGTTTTTAATCCTTTTAAATAATAATTAAAAGGTACTCTTGATAGTAATACGGTTACGATCGTAAATAGTAGTAAAATACCATATGTCATAAAGTTATTTGCAAAGAATACGATAAAAATAAAGATGAACATTGTTAGAAGTTTTGCTCTAGCATCTAGTCGATGAATAAGTGAATCGATTGGTATATATCTACCGATAATTAGACTATTCATTTTGTTTCCCCATTATAAAGATTAGCTATATAGTCAGCAAGTTGTTCAATTGTTAAACTTGTAGCTTTCTCGTTAATCCCTAATTTTTGATTTAATTCTTGATGGAATTTTAAAGCTAGAGGAAGCTGCAACCCAATTTCCTCTAATTCCTTTTCAAATGAAAATACCTCTAATGGACTACCTTTTAAATAGGTAGTACCTTTTTGAAGCACGTGAATTGTATCAGCATACCTAGCAGCATCTTCCATGCTATGTGTCACTAGAATGATCGTAAGTCCTTTTTCTTTATGTAATTGATAAAACATATCCATTAAGGCTTTTTGACCACTTGGATCCAATCCTGCAGTAGGTTCATCCAATACTAGCACTTCTGGCTCCATAGCTAATACTCCAGCAATTGCAATTCTTCTCATTTGACCACCACTTAATTCAAATGGTGATTTCAATAAATATTCTTCACTTAAGCCAACTTTTTCGATTAAATCTTTAGCCCGTTTCTTTGCTTCTTCTTCGGATACACCAAAATTCATCGGTCCAAAACAAATATCCTTCTCAACCGTTTCTTCAAATAACTGCTGTTCAGGAAACTGAAAAACTAAACCGACTTTTTTTCTTAATGACTTTAATTTTTTATTTTTCTTATCTGAAACGAGGGTAATATCGTCAATTTTGGCGATTCCTTCAGTTGGTTGTAAGAGGCCATTTAAATGTTGTAGAAAAGTAGATTTACCTGAGCCTGTGTGACCAATTACAGCATAGTAAGCCCCAGCAGGGATCGTTACATCGATATCGTGCAGAGCACGATGTTCAAACGGTGTATTTGGCTGATAAGTGTATCCTACTTTTTCAAAAGTAATTTGCATAATTCGTTCACCAAGCTTTCTTGCTCTAGATGGTCTTGCTTCAAAGGTAAACCTTTTTCGATTAATAAATTAGAAAGGTTATTTGTAAAAGGAGATGCTAATCCAAGTGACTCTAAAGAATACTCTGTTTTCAAAAGTTCTTCTGGAGTAACACTTTGAATTAAATGACCATCATGCATAATTAAAATTCGGTCTGCGTGTATTGCCTCTTCTATATCATGTGTAATTGAAATAACAGTCATATTAATACCTTTATGTAAGTTACGAATGGTTTCGATAACTTCTTTTCGGCCAAAAGGATCTAACATCGATGTCGCTTCATCTAAGATTAATATACTTGGTTGAATTGCTAAAGCACCAGCAATTGCTACTCTTTGTTTTTGCCCACCAGAAAGAGAGTGTGGCTCATGAAGTTTAAAATCGCACATATTAACGATGTCTAGAACCGATTCAATTCGTCGATCCATCTCTTCTTTTTTGATTCCATGATTTTCTAAACCGAATGCTATATCATCAATTACGGTAGTACCAACAAACTGATTATCTGGATTTTGAAAGACCATTGCTATTTTTTTTCGGACTTCCCATATTGTTTCTTCCGATAGGCTAACTTCTTCATCAATAATGATTTCGCCCTCTTCAGGTAATATTAAACCATTTAATAGTTTTGCTAATGTTGATTTACCAGACCCATTTCTACCAACAATCGCAATCCATTCGTTTTCTTTAATATTAAACGACACAGAATGTACAGCATTAGACTGTGCCTGTGGGTATTTAAAAGATATGTTATCTACTTTAATACTATCTTTTCTCATCTTTTCACCTATAATTTTTCTTTGTTTATAGATATATAATAGTCTAAAAGTAAATAGAAAAAAAGGGCAACGACATGTTTACAATAAACGTCGAGCCCTTTTGCATTCGAATATTAAACTAATTCGATAACAACCATTGGTGCTGCGTCTCCACGACGAGGACCAATTTTAGCGATACGAGTGTATCCACCTTGGCGCTCAGTGTAACGAGGAGCAATGTCAGCGAATAATTTTTGTAAAGCGTCTTGACCGTTCTCAGCATTAGCAACTTCATTACGGATGTAAGCAGCAGCTAAACGACGAGCGTGTAAGTCTCCACGTTTACCTAATGTGATCATTTTTTCTACAACAGAACGTAATTCTTTCGCACGAGTTTCAGTTGTTTGAATACGTTCGTTAATGATTAAGTCAGTAGCTAAGTCACGTAACATAGCTTTACGTTGTGAACTAGTACGTCCTAATTTTCTGTATCCCATTTCTAGTTCCCTCCTTTGTAGGTAGTATCAAAATTGGGTCATATAGACTAGATGAAGAGAACGCCTCTCCCTTTATAAAAGCAACAGTCAGTCTTCTTTACGTAGGCCTAAACCTAATTCTTCTAACTTATGTTTCACTTCTTCTAAAGACTTACGACCTAAGTTACGTACTTTCATCATGTCTTCTTCTGTCTTATTAGCAAGCTCTTGTACTGTATTAATACCAGCTCGTTTTAAACAGTTATATGAACGAACAGAAAGATCAAGTTCTTCAATCGTCATTTCAAGGACTTTATCTTTTTGATCTTCTTCTTTTTCGACCATGATTTCTGCATTTTTAGCTTCGTCAGTTAAACCTACAAAAATGTTTAAGTGTTCAGTAAGAATTTTTGAACCTAGTGCGATTGCATCTTTTGGTCCAATGCTTCCGTCAGTCCAAACATCAAGTGTTAACTTATCGAAATTTGAAACCTGTCCCACACGTGTATTTTCTACTTGGTATGTGACACGAGACACTGGAGTGTAAATCGAGTCGATAGGAATAACACCTATTGCTTGATCCTCTCTTTTATTACCGTCTGCAGGGATGTATCCACGACCACGTCTAGCAGTTAGACGCATACGAAGATGAGCATCTTTAGCAAGAGTTGCAATGTGAAGATCTGGATTTAGAACTTCAACATCACTATCATGCGTAATGTCAGCTGCAGTAATTGGTCCTTCACCGCGTACATCAATTTCTAATGTTTTTTCTTCATCTGAATAAATTTTCAGAGCAAGCTTTTTAACATTTAAGATAATTGTTGTAACGTCTTCTACAACTCCTTCAACTGTAGAAAACTCATGTAACACGCCATCAATTTGAATAGCAGTTACAGCGGCACCAGGAAGTGAGGATAAAAGGATACGACGTAAGGAGTTACCTAGCGTTGTACCATATCCACGCTCAAGTGGTTCAATAACGAATTTACCATATTTGGAATCGTCACTGATCTCAACCGTTTCGATTTTCGGCTTTTCGATTTCAATCATTTTTTAAACCCTCCTTCAAAACGTCGAAACCCTCGGTTAGCAGCGCTAACCGAAAGTCCCCATTAGGCAGTTCCTAATTGTGCACAACAAGAGATGTCTGTTAATATTTGCCAAACATATATCATAATCCATTATAGACAATTTTTGAAAATTTATACAGACAAATTATACACGACGACGTTTTGGTGGACGGCATCCGTTATGTGGAACTGGAGTAACGTCTCTGATAGCAGTTACTTCAAGACCAGCAGCTTGAAGAGCACGGATAGCAGCCTCACGACCAGCACCAGGACCTTTAACTGTTACGTCAAGAGATTTTAAACCGTGTTCCATTGAAGCTTTAGCAGCAGTTTCAGCAGCCATTTGAGCAGCAAAAGGTGTAGATTTACGAGAACCTCTGAAACCTAATGCACCAGCACTTGACCAAGAAATTGCGTTACCATGAACATCAGTAATTGTTACGATTGTGTTATTGAAAGTTGAACGAATATGAGCTGTACCAGCTTCAATATTCTTTTTCACACGACGTTTACGTACGTTTGTTTTACGTGCCATGTTGAATACCCTCCTTTACTTAAATATTATTATTTCTTCTTGTTCGCTACTGTGCGGCGTGGGCCTTTACGAGTACGAGCATTGTTTTTAGTGTTTTGACCACGAACAGGTAAGCTACGACGGTGGCGAATACCACGATATGAACCGATTTCGATTAAACGTTTAATGTTTAAAGAAACTTCACGACGAAGATCCCCTTCAACTTTTAACTTGTCAATTAATTCACGAATTTTACCTAATTCTTCTTCTGTTAAATCACGCACACGAGTGTCTTCTGAAATACCAGCTTCAGCTAAGATTTTTTCAGAAGTTGCACGACCGATTCCGTATACATAAGTTAAAGAAACAACCACGCGTTTGTCGCGAGGAATATCTACACCAGCAATACGAGCCATTCTAGTGCACCTCCTTCTTTATTAACCTTGTTTTTGTTTATGTTTTGGATTTTCACAAATTACCATTACTTTACCACGTCTGCGGATAACTTTACATTTTTCACAGATTGGTTTTACTGATGGTCTCACTTTCATGATTTAAACCTCCTTGTAGATTACGGAGTGCATAATTATTATTTAAAACGGTACGTAATACGTCCACGAGTTAAATCATATGGAGATAGTTCAACAGTTACCTTGTCACCTGGAAGAATACGAATGAAGTTCATGCGTATTTTACCAGAAACATGTGCTAGAACAACATGACCATTTTCTAATTCAACTTTGAACATAGCATTCGGAAGTGTTTCCGTAACGGTACCTTCAATTTCAATTACATCATCTTTCGCCATTAGGGCATTCTCCTTTCTTCAAATCAGTAGCTTGCTTGAGGCAAACATATGCTTAGGAACATGAAGCCAAAGTGCTCTGATATGTTGGAGATTAATAGGTCTAGAAAAGACCTTTTATATCATTCGTTCCAAGCAAAGCTATGTTAGCTTTTATCATAGTATCAGTTTTGACGAAACGACAAAACGTCATACACGTGGAACGACGATCTTATCGTTCATTTTAAACTAACTCTTTTAATAGATTATCAATGTCGGTAAAGACTTTGTTAATCTCTTGGTCACCTTCGATTGTTTTTACATAACCAAGGTTATTGTAAAAATCAAGTAAAGGTTGAGTTTGTTTGATATTTACTTCAAGGCGGTTTGCAACAGTTTCTTCATTATCATCCGCACGTTGATAAAGTTCTCCACCACATTTAGGGCAAATACCTTCTTCAGTTGGAGGGTTGAAAATTAAGTGGTATGTTGCTCCACACTCTTTGCAAATACGACGACCTGTTAAACGTTCAATTAAAAGTTGTTGGTCTACATGAATGTTTAACACGAAGTCAATTTTTCGATTCATTATTTTCAGTGTCTCTTCTAGTGCTTCAGCCTGCGCAACTGTTCTAGGAAAGCCATCCAATAAAAAACCGTTTTGGCAATCATCTTTAGCTAATCGTTCACGTACAATACCAATTGTTACCTCATCAGGAACAAGATGACCTTGATCCATAAACGATTTTGCTTTAAGACCTAGTTCTGTGCCATCTTTAATAGCTGCACGGAACATATCACCAGTAGATATATGAGGAATGCCGTATTTTTCGACAATTTTCTCAGCTTGTGTGCCTTTGCCTGCACCAGGAAGTCCCATTAATATTAAATTCATGGTTGATCCTCCTCAAAATTAGATGAGCAAAAGGGAAATATACGAATTCCCTAACGCTCGTTATTTTATAAAGCCTTTGTAGTTTCTCTTCACAAGCTGACTTTCTAATTGTTTCATTGTTTCAAGCGCAACTCCGACAACGATTAGTAAACTTGTTCCTCCAATTTGAGCTGAAGGTGGTAAGTTCGCAAATTTACCAAATACAATTGGTAATAATGCAATTACAGCTAAGAATATTGATCCTACGAAAGTTAAACGATATAAAACTTTAATGATATATTCTTGAGTGCTCTTACCTGGGCGGATGCCTGGGATGTAGCCACCTTGCTTTTGTAGATTTTCAGCCATTTGTTCCGGATTAGCCTGAACAAACGTGTAAAAGTACGAGAAAGCAATGATCAAGATTAAATAAAATGCCATACCCCACGGATTATTATACGTAAAGTGCGTTTTAATCCACTCAGTTACATTGTTACTTGGTAAGAACGATGCAATTGTTGATGGAGTAATTAAAAATGAAACAGCGAAGATTACCGGAATAACCCCAGCACCATTTACTTTTAACGGCAAGTGAGTAGATTGTCCTCCGACATAGCTATTATTTCCATTGTTACGTTTAGCATATTGAATTGGAATTTTACGAGTAGCTTGTTGGATGTAAATTACAGCAACGATTACTAAAAGTAAAACTAAAAACACTAAGCCAACTTTTACAATATTTAAGAATAGCGCATCTCCAGCATCTTTGAATTGTTGCTGGTAGACTTGATGAAGTGTATTAGGTATAGCAGCAACTATACCGCCAAAGATGATAATAGATATACCGTTCCCTACACCTTTAGCAGTAATCTGCTCACCTAACCACAACAAGAAAGATGTTCCAGCTGTAAGTACAACAGCTATATATAAATAGGTTGACCAACCTGGATTTTCAATTAACATTCCGCCAGTAACATTGTTCATACTGATCGATAACCCAATTGCTTCTACAAAACCAAGAATAATTGTGATGTATCTAGTCAGTTGAGTTAGTTTACGTCGACCAATCTCACCTTGCTTCGACCATTCAGTTAATTTAGGAACTACGTCCATTTGAAGTAACTGAATGATAATTGAAGCTGTAATGTAAGGCATTATACCCATTGCAAAAATCGAGAACTGTTTGAGAGCTCCTCCACCGAATGTATTTAGTACTCCAAAGACGCTCATTGAGCTGTCTTGAGAGGCAAGCACATCAGCGTTGACGTTTGGAACAGGTATAAACGTCCCTATACGAAATACAATTAACATTAATAACGTGAAGAAAATCTTCTTTCTAATATCTGCAACGCGCATAAAGTTGGAGATTGTCCGGAACATATTAGATCACCTCAGCATTTCCACCAGCTGCTTCGATTGCCTCTACTGCAGAAGATGAGAACTTGTGAGCTTTAACAGTAAGTTTAACTTCTAACTTACCTTTACCTAAAATCTTAATACCAGCTAGTTCTTTACGAACAATACCAGTTTCGATTAGTAACTCAGGAGTTACTTCAGTTCCGTTTTCGAAGCGATTTAACGTTTCAACATTAACGATTGCGTATTCTTTACGGTTGATGTTAGTAAAACCACGTTTTGGTAAACGACGGAATAAAGGAGTTTGACCACCTTCAAATCCAAGACGAACACCGCCACCTGAACGAGCGTTTTGTCCTTTATGACCTTTACCAGCAGTTTTACCAGTACCAGAACCAATACCACGACCGATACGTTTCGATACTTTACGAGAACCTTCTGTAGGTTTTAATTCATGAAGTTTCATTAGGGCACCTCCTTACTTATTCATGTTTCATTAAATTTCTTTTACAGATACAAGGTGAGAAACTTTGTTAATCATCCCACGCATTGCAGCGTTATCTTCTTTAACAACAGTTTGGTTTGTTTTAGTTATACCTAAAGCACGAACTGTTGCGATTTGATCTTGTTTACGACCAATAACACTACGAGTAAGGGTAATTTCTAACTGTTTAGCCATCGTTATCCCTCCTTATTAACCTAGTAATTCTTCTACAGATTTACCACGTAATTTAGCAACTTCATCCGCACGTTTTAAGTTACTTAAACCTTCGATAGTAGCACGTACAATGTTTACCGGTGTGTTTGAACCAAGAGATTTAGATAAAATATCATGTACTCCAGCAAGTTCTAATACCGCACGAACAGGACCTCCTGCGATAACTCCAGTACCTTCAGAAGCAGGTTTTAAGAATACTTCACCAGCTCCAAAACGACCAGTAATTACGTGAGGAATTGTAGTTCCAACGATTGGTACATTAATTAGGTTTTTCTTAGCATCTTCAACAGCTTTACGGATAGCATCTGGTACTTCTTGAGCTTTACCAGTACCAAAACCTACATGACCGTTTTTGTCACCAACAACTACTAATGCTGCAAAGCGGAAACGACGACCACCTTTTACAACTTTAGCAACACGGTTGATCGTAACTAAGCGTTCTTCAAGCTCTAATTTATTAGGATCAATGCGACGCATGTATGTCCCTCCTTCTTTTATTAAAATTGTAAACCAGCTTCACGAGCAGCTTCAGCTAAAGCTTTTACGCGACCATGATATAAGTAACCACCGCGGTCGAATACAACTTCAGTAACACCTTTTTCAGTAGCGCGTTTTGCAACTAAACTACCAACTAATGTTGCTGCATCGATATTACCAGTACCATTTAAAGTTAATTCTTTATCTAAAGTTGATGCACTTGCTAATGTTACACCATTAACATCATCAATGATTTGAGCATAGATATGGTTGTTTGAACGATAAACGTTTAAACGTGGACGTTCTTGAGTACCAGATAATTTAGTACGAACACGAGCATGTCTTTTTTTACGTACTGCATTTTTATCAGCCTTAAAGATCATCTTGGTCACTCCTTTCTCTTATCTAGTTATAGATTACTTCGCAGTTTTACCTTCTTTACGACGAACCATTTCGCCTTCGTAACGGATACCTTTACCTTTGTAAGGCTCTGGTGGACGTACTTGACGGATGTAAGCTGCAAGAGCGCCTACACGTTCTTTGTCGATACCTTTAACACTGATTTTAGTGTTAGAAGGTACTTCGATTTCAACACCATTTTCAGGAGTGATCTCAACTGGGTGAGAATAACCAACAGCTAGAACAAGTTTATCACCTGTTTTAGTAGCACGGTAACCTACCCCAACTAGTTCAAGGTTACGAGTATAACCATTAGTTACACCTTCAACCATGTTTCCTAAGATAGCACGAGTTGTACCATGAAGAGCACGGTGCTCTTTATTATCAGTTGGACGTGCAACTGTTAATACGTTCTCGTTAACTTCGATTGTCATATCAGGGCTAAAAGTACGAGTTAACTCGCCTTTAGGTCCTTTTACTGTAATAGTATTGTTGTTATTAGTAAGAGTAACTCCAGCTGGAATTACAAGTTCTTTTTTACCAACACGAGACATTCACTACACCTCCATTCTCTCTGTGTTTTATTACCAAACGTATGCTAAGATTTCGCCACCAGTTTTAGCTTGACGAGCTTCTTTATCTGTCATTACACCTTTAGATGTTGAAAGAATTGCAACACCTAAACCGTTAAGTACGCGAGGTACTTCGTCAGCTTTAGCGTAAACGCGTAAGCCAGGCTTAGAGATTCTTTTTAATCCAGTGATAACACGTTCGTTGTTCACACCATATTTTAAGAAAATACGGATGATACCTTGTTTATCATCTTCAATGTACTCAACGTCACGGATGAAACCTTCACGTTTTAGAATTTCAGCAACTTCTTTCTTTAGGTTAGAACCTGGGAATTCTAATTTCTCGTGACGTACCATGTTCGCATTACGAATGCGAGTAAGCATATCTGCAATAGGATCTGTCATGACCATGTTCAGATAACCTCCTTCCTAATATCTATAGAATTACCAACTAGCTTTTTTAACGCCAGGGATTTGTCCTTTGTAAGCAAGTTCACGGAAACAAATACGGCAAAGTTTAAATTTACGTAATACTGAGTGTGGACGTCCGCAACGTTCGCAACGTGTATACTCTTGTACTTTAAATTTCTGAGCACGTTTTTGTTTCGCAATCATTGATTTTTTAGCCACGTTTTCGCCTCCTCTTCTTTAGCGCTGGCTTTCATTATTTTTGAAAAGGCATTCCGAATAATGTTAGCATTTCACGAGCTTCTTCATCAGTATTTGCAGTAGTTACAATAACGATGTCCATACCACGTACTTTGTTTACTTTATCATAATCGATCTCTGGGAAGATTAATTGCTCTTTAACACCTAAAGTGTAGTTTCCACGGCCATCGAATGACTTTTTAGAGATTCCACGGAAGTCACGTACACGAGGTAAAGTTACAGCAATTAATTTTTCAAAGAATTCGTACATACGCTCACCGCGTAATGTAACTTTAGCACCGATAGGCATTCCTTCACGAAGACGGAATTGAGCGATTGATTTTTTAGCTCTAGTTACAACAGGTTTTTGACCTGCGATTAAAGTTAATTCCTCAACAGCAGTATCCAATGCTTTTGAATTTGAAACAGCCTCACCAACACCCATGTTGATGACGATCTTTTCAATTTTTGGCACTTGCATAACTGATTTATAGTTAAACTTGCTCACTAGAGCAGGAGTGATTTCATTTTGATATTTCTCGACTAGGCGGTTCATTCAGTAGACCTCCTTTCATAAATTTCTATTATTTATCAAGTAATTCGCCTGATTTTTTTGCAATACGTACTTTTTTACCATCCACTAATTGGTAACCTACACGTGTAGGTACTCCAGTTTTTGGATCTAATGCCATAACATTAGAAACATGGATTGGTGCTTCTTTCTCGATGATGCCACCTTGTGGGTTAGCTTGAGTAGGTTTTGAGTGTTTTTTAATGATGTTTACACCCTCAACAAGTACGCGGTTTTTCTTTGGAAAAGCAGCAAGGACAACACCTTGTTTTCCTTTGTCTTTACCAGAGATAACTTGAACTTTATCACCTTTTTTTACATGCATCTTCTTCGTGCACCTCCTTAATAAGGCTTTCTGAAGTATTTATTAAAGTACATTAATTAAAGTACTTCTGGAGCTAATGATACGATTTTCATGAAGTTGCTATCACGTAATTCACGTGCAACTGGTCCGAAAATACGAGTACCACGTGGGCTCTTATCATCTTTAATGATAACAGCTGCGTTTTCATCAAAACGGATGTAAGTACCATCTGGACGACGAACGCCACGTTTCGTACGAACGATAACGGCTTTAACTACATCACCTTTTTTAACAACGCCACCTGGTGTTGCTTGTTTTACTGAACATACGATGATATCACCGATGTTTGCAGTTTTACGGCCTGAACCACCTAATACTTTAATAGTAAGTAATTCACGTGCGCCTGAATTGTCAGCAACTTTTAAACGAGTTTCTTGTTGGATCATGTCAAATTGACCTCCTTTCGGATTAAGAGTGATATCCGATCATCTATTAGATAATAACAGCTTCTTCTACGATTTCAACTAAACGGAAACGTTTTGTAGCTGATAATGGACGAGTCTCCATGATTTTTACGATATCGCCAACTTTTGCAGTGTTTAGCTCATCGTGCGCTTTATATTTTTTAGAATATTTAACGCGTTTTCCGTATAGTTTATGTGTTTTATAAGTCTCAACTACAACAGTAATTGTCTTATCCATCTTATCAGAAACTACACGTCCTGTGTAAACTTTACGTTGGTTACGTTCGCTCACTGTGCAAACCTCCCCTCATGATTAATTATTAGAGTTAATTTCTCTTTCACGTACTACAGTTTTCATACGAGCAATTGCTTTACGAACCTCGCGGATACGAGCAGTGTTCTCTAATTGTCCTGTAGCTAATTGGAAACGAAGGTTGAATAACTCTTCTTTAAGAGATTTCACTTTTAATTCAATTTCAGCAGTGGTAAGATCGCGAATCTCATTAGTTTTCATTAGAATCACCACCATTGTCTTCACGTTTTACAAACTTACATTTAACTGGTAATTTGTGAGCTGCTAAGCGTAGTGCTTCACGAGCTACTTCTTCAGATACACCAGCGATTTCGAACATAATTTTTCCTGGTTTAACGACTGCTACCCAACCTTCTGGAGCACCTTTACCGCTACCCATACGAACCTCAAGAGGTTTAGCTGTGTAAGGCTTAGAAGGGAAGATTTTAATCCATACTTTACCGCCACGTTTCATGTAACGAGTCATTGCACGACGCGCTGCTTCAATTTGACGGTTAGTAATCCAAGAAGCTTCAGTTGATTGTAAACCGAATTCACCGAATGCAATTTCAGTACCACCTTTGGCACGTCCACGCATTTTTCCACGATGTTCTCTTCTATATTTAACACGTTTAGGCATTAACATAATTAATTTCCTCCTTCCTCAGAAGCTTTCTTTTTTGTAGGAAGAACTTCACCTTTGTAAATCCATACTTTTACGCCAAGTTTACCGTATGTTGTATCTGCTTCTGCAGTTGCATAATCGATATCCGCGCGTAATGTATGAAGTGGCACTGTACCTTCACTATATGATTCTGCACGAGCAATATCAGCTCCGCCAAGACGACCAGAAACTTGTGTTTTAATACCTAATGCACCAGCACGCATAGCACGTTGAAGTACTTGCTTTTGAGCACGACGGAAAGAAACACGGTTTTCTAATTGACGAGCGATGTTTTCTGCTACTAATTTAGCATCAAGATCTGCTCTTTTAATTTCGATGATGTTGATATGAACACGTTTGCCAGTTAAGTTGTTTAAAGCTTTACGTAAAGCTTCAACTTCTGAACCACCTTTACCGATTACCATACCAGGTTTAGCTGTGTGAACAGTAATGTTTACACGGTTAGCAGCTCTTTCGATTTCTACTTTAGATACAGCAGAATCTTTTAAGCGTGTGCTAATGTACTCACGAATTTTAATATCTTCGTGTAAAAGATCAGCGTAATCTTTTTCAGCGTACCATTTAGATTCCCAATCTTTAATAATACCAACACGAAGTCCGACTGGATTTACCTTTTGTCCCATCGATTATCCCTCCTTCTTCTCTGATACCACGATTGTAATGTGGCTTGTGCGTTTGTTGATTGCGCTAGCACGTCCTTGCGCACGAGGGCGGAAACGTTTTAAAGTAGCACCTTCATCAACGAATACTTTTTCGATGTATAAGTTGTTTACATCCATATCATAGTTATGCTCTGCGTTAGCAATAGCTGATTTTAATAATTTTTCTACAACAGGAGAAGCAGTTTTTGGTGTGTGTCGAAGGATTGCGATCGCTTCGCCAACTTGTTTACCTCGGATTAAATCGACTACTAGACGAACTTTACGAGGAGCGATTCGAACTGTTCTCAGTACGGCTTTAGCTTGCATTGGAGTGCCTCCTCTCATTATCTTCTAGTTTTCTTGTCATCCGCATCGTGACCTTTATAAGTACGAGTTGGAGCAAATTCACCAAGTTTGTGACCTACCATATCTTCTGTTACATAAACAGGTACGTGTTTACGACCATCGTACACTGCAATAGTATGTCCGATAAATTGTGGGAAAATTGTTGAACGACGAGACCAAGTTTTTACAACTTGTTTTGATTCAGTTTCGTTTAATTTTTCCACTTTACTTAATAAGTGATCATCAATAAATGGACCTTTTTTTAGGCTGCGTCCCATTGTGGTACCTCCCTTCGTGATTGGCCTACGGTTCTAGTGAACCGTAGTACAACCGCGTTATTTTTTACGACGACGTACGATAAACTTGTCTGACGCTTTGTTTTTCTTACGAGTTTTGTAACCAAGAGTTGGTTTACCCCATGGAGACATTGGTGATTTACGTCCGATTGGAGAGCGTCCTTCACCACCACCGTGTGGGTGATCAACTGGGTTCATTACAGATCCACGTACAGTTGGGCGTTTACCCATCCAACGAGAACGACCTGCTTTACCGATGTTAACAAGTTCGTGGTGCTCATTACCTACTTGACCTACAGTCGCGCGGCATGTAGCTAATACCATACGTACTTCACCAGAGTTTAAACGAACAAGTACATAACGGTCTTCTTTACCTAATACTTGAGCTGAAGTACCAGCAGAACGTACTAATTGTCCTCCACGACCTGGTTTTAATTCGATGTTGTGGATTGTTGTACCTACTGGAATGTTAACAAGTGGTAAAGCGTTACCTACTTTAATATCAGCTTCAGGACCTGAAACGATTTCCATTCCTACTACTAAGTTTTTAGGAGCTAGGATGTAACGTTTTTCTCCATCAGCGTAGTTAATTAACGCAATGTTTGCAGAACGGTTTGGATCATACTCGATTGTAGCAACGCGTCCTGGTATACCATCTTTATCTCGTTTGAAATCGATGATACGGTATTGACGTTTGTGTCCACCACCTTGGTGACGAACAGTAATTTTACCTTGGTTATTACGGCCAGCTTTTTTGTTAAGTGGTGCTAATAACGATTTTTCTGGTTTATCAGTAGTGATCTCAGCAAAATCATTAGAAGTCATACCACGGCGACCGTTAGTGGTTGGTTTATACTTTTTGATTCCCATCGTAATTTCCCTCCTTTTCTAGTAGTTAGTATTAAACGCCTTCGAATAATTGAATGTCTTGGCTATCAGCAGTTAATTTAACGATTGCTTTTCTACGACGGTTAGTGTAACCAGCATGTTTACCCATACGTTTAAACTTACCTTTGTAGTTCATTACGTTAACTTTTTCTACTTTAACACCGAAGATTGCTTCAACAGCATCTTTAACTTCAGTTTTGTTAGCTTTTACATCAACTTCAAAAGTGTATTTTTTCTCAGCGATTGCTTCCATAGAAGCTTCAGTGATAACTGGGCGTTTGATAATATCACGAGGATCCTTCATTACGCAAGCACCTCCTCTACTTTTTCCACCGCAGCTTTAGTCATGATTAATGTATCATGATGTAAAACGTCGATTACGTTTACTTCATTAGCAGCAAGAACTGTGATTCCAGGGATATTGCGAGCTGATAAAGCTACGTTTTCATTTAGGTCAGCTGTTACGATTAAAACTTTCTTAGCAACAGATAAGTTAGTTAATACAGCAACCATTTCTTTTGTTTTTGGTGCGTTTAACGCTAAATCTTCAAGCACTAACATGCTTTGCTCTAATACTTTAGTAGATAAAGCAGATTTAATCGCTAAGCGACGTACCTTTTTAGGTAATTTATATGAATATGATCTTGGAGCTGGACCGAATACGATACCACCACCACGCCATTGTGGAGAACGGATTGAACCTTGACGCGCACGGCCAGTTCCTTTTTGTCTCCATGGTTTACGACCACCACCACGTACTTCAGAACGTGTTTTTACTTTGTGAGTTCCTTGACGTAAAGACGCACGTTGCATCATTACAGCATCAAATAAAACGTGTTCGTTTGGAGCGATTCCGAATACTGCATCTGCTAATTCGATTTCTCCTACTTGAGCACCTGTTTGGTTAAACATAGTAACTTTAGGCATTTCGTTTCCTCCTTTCTTCTAAATTAATTATTTAGATTTAACCGCAGAACGGATTGTTACGTAAGATTTTTTAGAACCTGGTACATTACCTTTTACTAAAAGTAAGTTACGTTCAACGTCAACTTTAACGATTTGTAGGTTTTGTACAGTTACTTTTTCTCCACCCATTTGACCTGGAAGAGCTTTGTTTTTGAATACACGGTTCGGAGCAACAGGACCCATTGAACCTGGACGACGGTGGTAACGAGAACCGTGAGACATTGGTCCACGAGATTGTCCGTGGCGCTTAATGCTACCTTGGAATCCTTTACCTTTTGAAGTTCCAGTCACATCAACGATGTCACCATTTGCAAAAATATCTACTTTGACTTCTTGACCAACTTCATAAGCTGATACGTCAGCGTTGCGAAGTTCACGAACGAAGCGCTTAGGTGCAGTGTTTGCTTTAGCAGAGTGCCCTTTTTCTGGTTTGTTAGCTAATTTCTCACGTTTGTCAGCGAATCCGATTTGGATTGCTTCATAACCGTCAGTTTCAGTAGTTTTCTTTTGTAAAACCACGTTTGGAGTAGCTTCGATTACAGTTACTGGAATTAACTCGCCGTTTTCAGCAAATACTTGTGTCATACCGATCTTTTTCCCTAAGATTCCTTTAGTCATAAGTCACACCTCCTGAATTTATATATATAGTTATTAAAGTTTGATTTCAATATCAACGCCAGATGGTAAATCTAGTCTCATTAATGAATCAACTGTTTGTGGAGTTGGATTCACGATATCGATTAAACGTTTGTGAGTGCGCATTTCGAATTGCTCACGAGAATCTTTGTATTTATGAACCGCACGAAGAATCGTGTAAATTGATTTCTCAGTTGGTAATGGAATCGGACCAGATACAGACGCACCAGAACGTTTCGCAGTTTCAACGATTTTCTCTGCAGATTGATCTAAAATACGGTGATCATAAGCTTTTAAACGAATACGAATTTTTTCTTTTGCCATAATTTTCCCTCCTTTTTCGCCTATTTAAATAATAGACATACTCCATGGAAATTTCCTTACACTCGCCATGGCAAAGCGGCCGGGTGTATCAGCAACCTTCCATTTCTACGCAGTCAAAGACCAACATCATCTATTATACATAAAAAATAATGCTATTGCAAGCATTAGTTATTAGTTTAATTGAAATAATGTTTTTGTCGTCTTAAGTACTTTGTAATTATATTATTATCATCTATTAAAATCAAGCAAGAATAGGTGAACTTCTAATTAAAAATTATTTCCAATTAATAAAAAAAGCTTAGAAGAGATGATCTTCTAAGCTTTTAAGTTTAATTATTCAACGATTGTAGCAACTACGCCAGCGCCTACAGTACGTCCACCCTCACGGATAGAGAACTTAGTTCCTTCTTCAACAGCGATTGCGTTGATTAACTCAACAGTCATTTCGATGTTGTCGCCAGGCATAACCATTTCAACGCCTTCTGGTAATTGGATGATTCCAGTTACGTCAGTAGTACGGAAATAGAATTGTGGACGGTAGTTAGCGAAGAATGGAGTGTGACGTCCACCTTCTTCTTTAGATAAAACGTAAACTTCAGCTTTGAACTTAGTGTGTTGTTTAACTGAACCTGGTTTAGCTAATACTTGACCACGTTGGATGTCATCACGAGCAACCCCACGAAGAAGTGCACCAATGTTGTCTCCAGCTTCTGCTTGGTCAAGAAGTTTACGGAACATTTCAACACCTGTTACAGTAGTTGATTTTGGTTCTTCAACAAGACCGATGATTTCTACTACGTCACCAACTTTAACGATACCACGCTCAACACGACCAGTAGCAACTGTTCCACGACCAGTGATTGAGAATACGTCCTCAACTGGCATTAAGAAAGGCTTGTCAGTTTCACGAGCTGGTGTTGGGATGTAAGAATCAACTTCAGCCATTAATTCATGGATTTTAGCTTCCCACTCAGCATCTCCTTCAAGAGCTTTAAGTGCAGAACCTTTGATTACTGGAATGTCATCGCCAGGGAATTCGTATTCTGATAATAGATCACGGATTTCCATTTCAACTAATTCAAGTAACTCTTCGTCGTCAACCATGTCACATTTGTTCATGAATACTACGATGTAAGGTACACCTACTTGACGAGATAAAAGAATGTGCTCACGAGTTTGAGGCATTGGACCATCAGCAGCAGATACTACTAAGATACCGCCGTCCATTTGAGCAGCACCAGTGATCATGTTTTTAACATAGTCAGCGTGACCTGGGCAGTCAACGTGTGCATAGTGACGAGTTTCTGTTTCGTACTCAACGTGTGCAGTAGAGATTGTGATACCACGTTCTCTTTCTTCTGGAGCACCGTCAATTTGATCGTAAGCGCGAGCTTCAGCTCCACCTACTTTAGCTAATACAGTTGTAATAGCAGCAGTTAATGTAGTTTTACCATGGTCAACGTGTCCGATTGTACCAATGTTAACGTGTGGTTTTACACGTTCGAATTTAGCTTTACCCATTGTAAAAATCCTCCTTATAATTAAGAAAATTAATTTTAGTTTTTATTATTATGCCGCAAAGGGGCAAGTCCCCTTCACAGCTAACATAAATAGTTATACATGATGAGAATTAATAAATCAATTACTCACCCTTAAATTTTTTAACGATTTCTTCAGAAATTGATTTTGGTACATCTTCATAATGGTCAAATACCATTGAGAACGTTCCACGACCTTGAGTGTTAGAACGTAATGAAGTTGCATAACCAAACATTTCTGAAAGTGGTACCATAGCACGAACAACTTGAGCGTTACCGCGTGCTTCCATACCTTCAACGCGTCCACGACGAGAAGTAACATCACCCATGATATCTCCTAAATATTCTTCAGGGATAACAACTTCTACTTTCATGATTGGTTCAAGTAGAACTGGGTTACATTTCTTAACAGCGTTTTTAAGAGCTAATGAAGCAGCTACTTTAAACGCCATCTCATTCGAGTCAACATCATGGTAAGATCCATCGAATAATTTCGCTTTAATGTCGATTAGTGGGAAACCAGCTAATACACCATTTTTAAGTGAATCTTCAAGACCTGCAGCTACAGCTGGGATGTATTCACGAGGAACAACACCACCAACGATTGCATTTTCAAATTCGAAGCCTTTTCCTTCTTCGTTTGGTGAGAATTCAATCCAAACGTGTCCGAATTGTCCACGTCCACCTGATTGACGAACGAATTTACCTTCTACTTGTGCAGAAGAACGGAAAGTTTCACGGTATGCTACTTGAGGAGCACCAACGTTAGCTTCTACTTTGAATTCACGACGCATACGGTCAACGATGATATCAAGGTGAAGTTCACCCATACCAGCGATGATTACTTGACCAGTTTCTTGGTCAGTATGTGCACGGAATGTTGGATCTTCTTCAGTTAATTTTACTAATGCTTGACCCATTTTATCTTGGTCAGCTTTAGATTTTGGTTCGATCGCAATTGAGATAACTGGATCAGGGAACTCCATTGATTCAAGAATTACTAAATTCTTTTCGTCACATAAAGTATCACCAGTTGTAGTATCTTTAAGACCTACAGCAGCAGCGATATCCCCAGCGTATACTTTCGAAATCTCTTGACGAGAGTTAGCATGCATTTGTAGGATACGTCCTACACGCTCACGCTTACCTTTTGTAGAGTTTTGAACGTATGAACCTGATTCTAACGTACCAGCGTATACACGGAAGAACGTTAATTTACCAACATAAGGGTCAGTCATGATTTTGAATGCTAATGCAGCGAAAGGCTCTTCATCACTTGAAGGAACTACTTTCTCTTCATCAGTATCAGGTAATGTACCTTTAATTGCTGGTACATCTAAAGGTGATGGTAAGTAGTCAATTACAGCATCAAGCATTAATTGAACACCTTTGTTTTTGAAAGCAGAACCACATACTACTGGGTAGAATTGTACTGAACATGTAGCTGTACGAATAGCAGCTTTTAATTCAGGAATTGTGATTTCTTCACCTTCAAGATATTTCATCATTAATTCTTCATCAAGCTCAGCTACTGCTTCGATTAAACGACCACGGTATTCTTCAGCTTGTTCTTTGTATTCTTCTGGAATTTCGATTGTTTCAATGTCAGTTCCTAAGTCGTTGTTGTACTTAATAGCTTTCATTTCAACAAGGTCAACAATACCCCAGAAGTTATCTTCAGCACCCATCGCTAATTGGATTGGGTGAGCGTTAGCTTGTAAACGATCATGTAATGTACCTACAGAGTATAAGAAATCCGCGCCGATTTTATCCATTTTGTTAACGAATACTACACGTGGAACTCCGTAAGTAGTTGCTTGACGCCAAACTGTTTCAGTTTGAGGTTCAACACCTGATTGTGCATCAAGTACTGCTACTGCGCCATCAAGTACACGTAAAGAACGTTCAACTTCCACAGTGAAGTCTACGTGACCTGGAGTATCAATGATATTTACACGGTGGTTATTCCATTGAGCTGTTGTAGCAGCAGATGTGATTGTGATACCACGCTCTTGCTCTTGCTCCATCCAGTCCATTTGTGAAGCTCCTTCATGAGTTTCACCAATTTTGTGAATACGACCTGTGTAGTAAAGGATACGCTCTGTTGTTGTTGTTTTACCAGCATCAATATGAGCCATAATCCCGATATTACGAGTGTTATTTAAGGAGAACTCTCTAGTCATCAGGGTTCTTTCTCCCTTCCAGTAATAGTTAGGTTTTTTAGTACAAGAAAAAGTTATTCCTGTACATACTTCATGTTATTAAGTTAAGCAATCACTACATGCAAGGAAATATTATGTCATCCTAATTTATGTAATCCGACGTTCACCTATTTAATCTAGCAAGCTAAATAATAAATAGGTGAACGACTTAACCAACATTCATTATGTGCAGAAATAACTAAATTGCTTTTAATCTTACCAACGGTAGTGAGCAAACGCTTTGTTCGCTTCCGCCATTTTGTGAGTATCTTCACGTTTCTTAACTGCAGCACCTGAGTTGTTAGCTGCATCAAGAATTTCATTAGCTAAACGCTCTTCCATCGTTTTTTCTCCACGAAGACGAGCATAGTTTACTAACCAACGAAGACCTAAAGTTGTACGACGCTCAGGGCGCACCTCAACTGGTACTTGGTAGTTAGAACCACCAACACGACGAGCTCTAACTTCTAGAACTGGCATGATATTTTTAAGAGCTGCTTCGAATACTTCCATTGGTTCTTTACCAGAACGTTCTTGGATTAATTCAAATGCTCCGTATAAGATAGCTTGAGATTTACCTCTTTTTCCGTCAATCATCATTTTGTTGATTAAACGAGAAACTAATTTTGAGTTATAAAGTGGATCTGGTAATACATCTCTTTTTGCAACAGGACCTTTACGTGGCATGTGTTTTCCTCCTTTCGAGTAGTTGTTATCTATTACTTCTTAGCTGCTTTTGGTCTCTTAGTTCCGTATTTAGAACGACCTTGCATACGCTTGTCAACACCTGCAGTATCTAAAGCACCACGAACGATATGGTAACGTACCCCCGGTAAGTCTTTTACACGTCCACCACGGATAAGAACAACACTGTGCTCTTGTAAGTTGTGTCCGATACCTGGGATATAAGCAGTTACTTCGATTTGGTTAGTTAAACGTACACGAGCATATTTACGTAATGCTGAGTTCGGTTTCTTTGGAGTCATTGTACCAACACGAGTACAAACACCACGTTTTTGTGGAGCTGATAAATCTGTTGATTTTTTCTTTAATGAGTTGAAACCTTTGTTTAATGCTGGTGATTTTGATTTCCATACTTTAGAAGTACGTCCATTACGCACTAACTGGTTAATAGTAGGCATGAGTTTTCCTCCCTTCAAATATTTATAAGACCACACATCCAGGTGGTTCATAATTAGTTGAAAACAAAGTTTTTGCAAGAAGGAAGAAAGGTATCTTCCTTCTCACAAAAACAGTTTTAACTGTATATTCCTAAATTAGCCCCGGATCTAACCTGCCAAAGATTAGCAGTGCTATTGTCTAGGAGCAACCTTGAATATCTTATCATTTTTCATCAAATGATGTCAACTCAAGTTTTAAAATATTTTAAGTTTATTTTTCAACTAATACTTCTTCATTCATTTCAACTGATTCGTTTAAATCTTTAACAAGATCTACTTTACGGTATCTGTTCATACCCGTACCAGCTGGAACCAACTTACCTATAATAACATTCTCTTTTAATCCTAGCAACTCATCGCGTTTTCCTTTTATTGCCGCGTCTGTTAATACACGCGTCGTTTCTTGGAATGATGCAGCAGATAGGAATGAGTCTGTTTCTAATGATGCTTTTGTAATACCTAGTAATAATGGACGAGCAGTTGCTGGTTGTTTACCTGCAAATAAAGCTTCTTTATTCGCTTCAGTAAATTGATGTAATTCTAGTAATGTACCTGGTAATAAATCAGTTTCACCAGCATCCATTACACGAACTTTCTTCAGCATTTGACGTACCATAACCTCTACGTGTTTATCTCCAATTTCTACCCCTTGCATACGGTATACTTTTTGAACTTCACGCAGTAAGTATTCTTGAACAGCATTTGTACCTTTTACTTTTAAAAGTTCTTTCGGATCAATTGAACCCTCAGTCATTACTTGACCGCGTTCAATCGCTTCACCTTCTTGAACTTTAAGTCTTGCGCCATAAGGAACTGGATAGCTTCTAGATTCAACTGAGCCTTGAACAACAATCTCTTGTTTATCTTTCGCGTCAGTAGAAATAGAAATAATACCATCGATTTCCGAAATAACCGCTTGACCTTTAGGGTTACGCGCTTCAAATAGCTCTTGAATACGAGGTAAACCTTGAGTGATATCGTCTCCCGCTACCCCACCTGTATGGAATGTACGCATCGTTAACTGTGTACCTGGTTCACCGATTGATTGAGCAGCGATAATACCAACTGCTTCACCAACTTCTACCTCAGCACCCGTAGCTAAGTTACGGCCATAACATTTTTTACATACTCCATGGTGAGTATTACATGTAAACGCAGATCGGATATTAACTTCTTCAATACCTGCATCGATGATTTCACGAGCTAAGTCTTCTGTAATTAAATCGTTCTCTTGTGCAAGTAATACACCAGTTTCTGGGTGACGTAGAGTTGAACGTAAATGACGACCAACTAGACGATCATATAATCCTTCAATAATTTCGTTACCTTCTTTAATTGCTTTAACATGTAATCCACGGTCAGTACCACAATCATCTTGACGAACGATTACATCTTGTGCAACGTCAACTAGACGACGAGTTAAGTAACCTGAATCGGCTGTTTTAAGTGCTGTATCGGCAAGACCTTTACGTGCACCGTGTGTAGAGATGAAGTATTCAAGTACCGTCAGACCTTCACGGAATGAAGATTTAATCGGTAACTCAATAATACGTCCAGCCGGGTTGGCCATCAGACCACGCATACCTGCAAGCTGAGTGAAGTTCGATGCGTTACCACGGGCACCAGAGTCACTCATCATAAAGATAGGGTTACGTTTGTTTAGGGAAGCCATCAGCTTTCCTTGAATTACATCCTTCGCGTCACTCCAAATTGCAATTACACGATCGTAACGCTCATCTTCTGTAATTAAACCACGACGGAATTGTTTTAATACTTTATCTACTTTTTCTTGAGCTTCATCAATAATTAATTGCTTTTCAGGTAATACGATGATATCGGATACACCAACCGTAATACCAGCTTTAGTAGAGTATTTAAATCCAAGATCTTTCATGCGGTCTAGCATTTTAGATGTTTCAGTAATTTTGAAACGTTTAAATACTTCAGCAATAATATTTCCTAGGATTTTCTTTTTGAAAGGAGCAATTTCTTCTCTGCTTTCAATAATTTCTTTAACATTCGCACCTTTTGAAACAAAGTACATCTTAGGCGTTTCTTTTTCAAGATTGCTTTGAGTTGGTTCATTAATATAAGGGAACGATGTAGGTAAGATTTCGTTAAAGACAAGCTTACCAACTGTTGTTATTAGTAATGAATTATTTTGTTCTTCAGTGAATGTTTCGTTATTTAATGTTCCAGCTGCTACAGCAATACGTGAATGTAAGTGTACATATCCGTTTTGGTAAGCAACTAAAGCTTCATTGATATCTTTAAATACCATACCTTCACCGACAGCGCCTGCACGCTCAAGTGTTAAGTAATAGTTACCTAATACCATATCTTGAGATGGTGTAACTACTGGTTTACCATCTTTCGGATTCAGGATGTTCTGTGCTGCAAGCATTAGAATACGAGCTTCTGCTTGAGCTTCACTTGATAACGGAACGTGAACGGCCATTTGGTCACCGTCAAAATCGGCATTGTATGCAGTACATACAAGCGGATGTAGACGAATCGCACGACCTTCTACTAATGTAGGTTCAAACGCCTGAATACCAAGTCTGTGTAGAGTTGGGGCACGGTTAAGTAACACTGGATGCTCACGAATTACTGACTCTAATACATCCCAAATTTCTGGGTGTAAACGTTCAATTTTACGTTTCGCAGATTTAATGTTGTGTGCTAATCCACGCTCTACTAATTCTTTCATCACGAATGGTTTGAATAACTCAATCGCCATTTCTTTAGGTAATCCACATTGATACATCTGTAAGTTTGGTCCTACAACGATAACCGAACGACCAGAGTAGTCAACACGTTTACCAAGTAAGTTTTGACGGAAACGTCCTTGCTTACCTTTAAGCATGTGAGAAAGAGATTTTAATGGACGGTTACCTGGTCCAGTAACTGGACGGCCACGACGACCATTGTCAATTAACGCATCAACAGCTTCTTGAAGCATACGTTTTTCGTTTTGTACGATAATGCTTGGTGCACCAAGGTCTAATAAACGTTTTAAACGGTTGTTACGGTTAATTACACGACGATATAAATCATTTAGATCTGAAGTTGCAAAACGTCCACCATCTAATTGAACCATTGGGCGTAATTCAGGTGGAATTACTGGAAGCACATCTAGGATCATCCAAGAAGGCTCGTTTCCAGAGTTACGGAATGCTTCTAAAACTTCTAAACGTTTAATTGCTCTTGTACGACGTTGACCTTGAGCAGTTTTTAATTCTTCTTTTAAAGAATCAACATCTTTCTCAAGATTAATATCGCTTAATAATTTTTTAATCGCTTCTGCACCCATAGATGCTTGGAAAGATTGACCGTAGCGCTCACGATAAGCACGGAATTCTTTCTCAGAAAGCAATTGTTTCTTTTCTAAAGGAGTATCTCCTGCTTCAGTTACTACGTAAGAAGCAAAGTAGATTACTTCTTCCAGGGCACGAGGGGACATGTCTAAAACAAGTCCCATTCGGCTTGGAATACCTTTGAAATACCAAATATGTGATACTGGTGCAGCTAATTCAATGTGACCCATACGTTCACGACGTACTTTAGCACGAGTTACTTCAACTCCACAACGATCACAAACTACACCTTTATAACGTACACGTTTATACTTACCGCAATGACATTCCCAATCTTTCGTAGGACCGAAAATGCGTTCACAGAAAAGACCATCTTTTTCAGGTTTTAATGTACGGTAGTTAATTGTTTCAGGTTTTTTAATTTCCCCGTATGACCACGAGCGAATTTTGTCAGGCGATGCAAGTCCGATCTTCATATACTCGAAATTATTTACATCTATCAAGGGGCCTACCTCCCTTTCTGTCCTAAGGTTTTACCCTATATAATACTTATTCTTTTACGTATTCCATATCCATTGCTAAATGCTCTGAAGCTTGATCATCATCATCTTCAGTATCGCGCATTTCAATTTCTTCATCTGTAGCAGACATCATCTTAACATCCATACCAAGTGACTGTAATTCTTTAATTAATACTTTGAATGATTCAGGAACACCTGGTTCCGGTACGTTTTCACCTTTAACGATTGCTTCATATGTTTTCACACGTCCAACTACGTCATCAGATTTAACTGTTAAGATCTCTTGTAATGTGTAAGCAGCACCGTATGCTTCAAGTGCCCATACCTCCATCTCACCGAAACGTTGTCCACCGAATTGTGCTTTACCACCAAGCGGTTGTTGCGTAACAAGTGAGTATGGTCCTGTTGAACGAGCATGTAACTTATCGTCTACCATGTGCGCAAGTTTGATCATATACATGACACCTACAGATACACGGTTATCGAATGGCTCACCTGTACGTCCATCATAAAGTACAGTTTTCGCGTCTCTTGCCATACCAGCTTCTTCAATTGTTCCCCAAACATCTTCCTCACGCGCTCCGTCAAATACTGGAGAAGCAACATGAATGCCAAGATATCTTGCAGCCATACCTAAGTGTAGCTCTAATACCTGACCGATGTTCATACGAGAAGGTACCCCTAAAGGATTTAACATGATATCAACTGGCGTTCCATCAGGTAAGAATGGCATATCTTCTTCTGGTAATATTCGAGAAATAACCCCTTTATTACCATGTCGTCCAGCCATTTTATCCCCTTCAGAGATTTTACGTTTCTGAACGATGTAAACACGAACAAGTTGGTTTACTCCTGGTGGTAATTCATCACCGTTTTCACGAGTGAATACTTTAACATCAAGAATAATTCCGCCTCCACCGTGTGGAACACGTAAAGATGTATCACGAACTTCACGAGCTTTTTCACCGAAGATTGCATGTAGAAGACGTTCTTCAGCAGTTAACTCAGTAACCCCTTTAGGTGTTACTTTACCAACTAATAAGTCTCCATCTTTTACTTCTGCACCAATTCGGATAATTCCACGCTCATCAAGATTCTTAAGCGCATCTTCACCAACGTTTGGAATATCACGAGTGATTTCTTCAGGTCCTAATTTTGTATCACGAGCTTCTGATTCATATTCTTCAATATGAACTGAAGTGTAAACATCTTCTTTAACAAGACGGCGACTCATAATGATCGCATCCTCGTAGTTGTAACCATCCCATGTCATGAATGCAACTAATACGTTACGTCCTAGTGCTAATTCACCTTTTTCCATTGAAGGTCCATCTGCAAGAATTTCACCTCTTACAACCTCGTCACCAACACTTACAATCGGGCGTTGGTTATAACAAGTACCTTGGTTAGAACGTACGAATTTTAACATACGATATTTATCAAGGTCACCTTTAACTTTTTGTCCATCTACATCTAAGTAACGACGAACCCAAACTTCTTTCGCTTCAACACGCTCAACAATACCAGGGTGTTTACAAATAACCGCAGCACCTGAGTCTTTTGCTGAAACGTATTCCATACCTGTACCAACGATTGGTGATTCAGGATTTAATAATGGAACTGCTTGACGTTGCATGTTCGCTCCCATTAGGGCACGGTTCGAGTCATCGTTCTCTAAGAAAGGAATACATGCTGTCGCAGCTGATACTACTTGTTTTGGAGATACATCCATGTAGTCAATACGTTCACGTTTAACAACAGTGTTGTCTCCACGGAAACGAGCTACTACATCTTCATCTAAGAAGCTACCATCTTCGCCTAAACGAGCATTCGCTTGGGCTACAACGTAGTTATCTTCTTCATCAGCTGTTAAATAATCAATTTTATCTGTTAGACGACCTGTATCAGGGTCTACACGACGATAAGGTGTTTCAATGAAACCAAATTGATTAACTTTTGCATAAGAAGAAAGTGAGTTAATTAATCCGATGTTCGGTCCCTCAGGTGTCTCAATCGGACACATACGACCATAGTGAGAGTAGTGTACGTCACGTACTTCGAATCCTGCACGTTCACGTGTTAAACCACCTGGTCCTAGCGCTGATAGTCTTCGTTTATGAGTAAGTTCTGCTAGTGGGTTTGTTTGGTCCATGAATTGAGATAGCTGTGAGCTACCGAAAAATTCTTTAATTGAAGCAATTACTGGGCGGATATTAATTAACGCCTGTGGAGTAACTGCATTTGTATCTTGAATTGACATACGTTCACGAACAACACGTTCCATACGAGATAAACCGATACGGAATTGGTTTTGAAGTAATTCTCCAACTGAACGTAAACGACGATTTCCTAAATGATCGATATCGTCTGTGTCACCTACATTATGTAGCAGGTTAAAGAAGTAAGAAATAGAAGCGATAATGTCAGCAGGTGAAATGTTTTTCACACTTTTACTTACATTCGCATTTCCGATAACTTGAATAACTTGTTCGCCATCACCTTCAACAGGAGCGTAGATTTTAATAGATTGTAATGTAATCTCATCTTCTAAAACGCCACCAGCTGGTTGAGCTACTTTTTCACCGATATTCTTCTCTAAGAACGGAAGAATGCGATCTAACGTACGACGATCAAGAGTTGTCCCCTTCTCAACAATAATTTCACCTGTTTCAGGATCTACTAGTGTTTCAGCGATACGTTGATTAAATAATCGGTTTTTAATGTGTAATTTTTTATTGATTTTGTAGCGACCTACGCTAGCTAAATCATAACGCTTCGGATCAAAGAAGCGAGTAATTAATAAGTTCTTAGCATTTTCTACTGTAGGTGGTTCCCCTGGACGTAATCTTTCATAGATTTCAAGAAGCGCTTTTTCAGTGCTATCTGTGTTATCTTTTTCAAGTGTATTACGTAGGTACTCATTCTCGCCTAGTAAGTCTAGAATCTCTTGGTCCGTTCCAAACCCAAGCGAACGAAGTAAGACAGTAACAGGTAATTTTCTAGTTCGGTCAATACGTACATATACTACGTCTTTCGCATCCGTTTCGTACTCTAACCAAGCACCACGGTTTGGAATAACTGTAGCCGTATAACCTTTTTTACCATTTTTGTCAATCTTTCCACTATAGTACACACTTGGAGAACGTACTAATTGTGAAACGATAACACGTTCAGCACCATTAATAATGAATGTACCAGTGTCCGTCATTAATGGGAAATCTCCCATGAAAACATCTTGCTCTTTAACTTCGCCAGTTTCCTTATTTAATAGGCGAACTTTTACTCGAAGTGGAGCAGCGTAGTTTACGTCACGCTCTTTTGATTCTTCTACAACATACTTCGGCTCACCTAAACTGTAATCAATGAATTCTAATGATAGATTACCTGTAAAGTCCTCAATTGGTGAAATGTCTTGGAACATTTCTCTCAAACCTTCATCTAAGAACCATTGGTAAGATGCAGTTTGGATTTCAATTAAGTTAGGTAACTCTAAAACTTCACTGATACGAGCATAACTTCTGCGTTGGCGGTGTCGTCCATATTGAACTAGTTGACCTGTCAACATATTTCACCCCTTAAATCAAGAGTATTTAAAACAAAAAAATAGTAACAAATAAGTACAAAAACTACTCACTTGTTAAACAAAAAATAAAATGGTTTCAAAATGAAAACCATTTATTAAACTCAAACGACAGTCATTTTACTATCATTTCCAAAGAATATAGAAATATACCCATTTCCAAAAAATTCATTTTTGAAAATAAATATATATTGGCATTTAATAATACTATCACAAGGGAAATTTAGAGTCAATCTTTTTTACTTTTTATGATATAATACCCTTTATCTTTTTTTACGACCTCTACTTCATCATAGATCTCATTCATTAAATCGATTGCTGAAGGCGCCCCTTGTTTCTTTTGAATTACTACCCAAAGTTCTCCTCCTGGAAGCAATTTTTCATGTGCACCTCTTAAAATTTCATGAACAACACTTTTCCCAGCTCGAATTGGCGGATTTGTTAAAATAGCCGCATATTTACCAGTTACATTTTCATAAATACTACTTTCATAGATATTCACGTTTTCAATCTTATTCACTTTAGCGTTATCTTTCGCTAATTCGATCGCTCTTAAGTTTACATCAATCATTTCGACTGTACGATCAGGATCGTCTTTGGCGATCGACAAACCAATTGGACCATAACCACAACCAACATCTAAAATATTCCCTTCAATTTCCGGGAATGTAAATACATTTATCAGTACTCTTGACCCAAAATCAACTTCATTTCTCGAAAAGACACCCGAATCTGACTGAAACTTTAAATCATTACCTCTCAAAGTAAATGAAAATATTTTTTTATCAGTCTTACTATTTGGTTGATTTGTAAAATAATGATCTGCCATTATAAATCCTTCTTCCATATATACTTCTTATCCATAGTTTTCCCAAAAGTAATTCTATATGTACAAAAAAAGCTCGCATAAATGCGAGCTTTTTTAAAAAAGTATTTCGAAATTACTTAACTTCTACAGAAGCGCCAACTTCTTCAAGTTTAGCTTTCATTTCTTCAGCGTCTTCTTTGCTGATTCCTTCTTTAAGAGCTTTAGGAGTGTTGTCAACTAATTCTTTAGCTTCTTTTAATCCTAAACCAGTTAATTCACGAACTACTTTGATAACTTTGATTTTTTGGTCGCCAGCGCCAGCTAACACTACATCAAATTCAGTTTGTTCAGCAGCAGCTTCAGCACCGCCACCAGCCATCATAGCCATAGGAGCAGCAGCAGTTACGCCAAACTCTTCTTCGATTGCTTTTACTAAGTCATTTAATTCTAATACAGTCATGTTTTTAACTGCTTCAATGATTTGTTCTTTAGTCATTGTAAATTTCCTCCTTGTTTATACCTTATAATATATTTTAAGCGATCTTGGCATTAAGCGCCTTGTTCTTCTTTTTGTTCTGCAACTGCTTTAGTTGCAAGAGCGAAGTTGCGGATTGGTGCTTGTAGCACGCTAAGCAACATAGAAAGTAAACCTTCGCGAGATGGAAGTTCAGCAAGAGCTTTAACTTCTTCAACTGTAGCAACGTTTCCTTCAATTACACCAGCTTTAATTTCTAAAGCATCATGTTTTTTAGCGAAATCGTTGATTACTTTAGCAGGAGCAATTACATCCTCCATACTAAACGCGATTGCGTTTGGACCAGTTAATGATTCGTTTAAACCAGCTAAACCAGCTTCTTCAGCAGCACGACGAGTTAAAGTGTTTTTGTAAACTTTGAACTCAACGCCAGCTTCACGTAATTGCTTACGTAATTCAGTTACCTCAGCAACATTTAAACCACGGTAGTCAACAACTACTGTTGATTTGCTATCACGTAATTTAGCAGCTACTTCAGATACAACTTGTTTTTTTGCTTCTAATACTGCGCTCATTTATTACACCTCCTGTGGATTTTAGTGTGTATACCGCAAAAGTGTAACCCATAACAAAACCTCCACGAATTTTTCAAAAAAAGACATGGAGGTTGTATATGCACGAATTTATCAGTTATACACCTCGGTAGGATATTAAGCAAAAGCACCTACTGTCTACGGTAGTCTATTTAATTAGCAAGACAATCTCCATTATAGAGAGTTCTTGTCGAATTGTCAAGTTTTGTTTTTATCTTAGAAACTAGCTGTATCTACTTTGATACCAGGGCCCATAGTTGAAGTAATTGCTACGTTCTTCATGTATGTTCCTTTAGCAGCAGCAGGTTTAACTTTTAACATTGTTTCAAAGATTGTTGTAAAGTTTTCTACTAACTTTTCGTTTTCGAAAGATACTTTACCGATTGGTACGTGAATGTTACCAGCTTTATCAACACGGTATTCAACTTTACCAGCTTTGATTTCGTTAACAGCTTTTGTTACATCAAATGTAACTGTACCTGTTTTAGGGTTTGGCATTAAACCTTTAGGTCCTAATACACGTCCTAATTTACCAACTTCAGCCATCATGTCTGGAGTTGCTACTACTACATCAAAGTCGAACCAACCTTGTTGGATTTTGTTGATCATGTCAGCATCGCCTACGAAATCAGCACCAGCAGCTTCAGCTTCTTTAGCTTTTTCACCTTTAGCGAATACTAATACACGTTGTACTTTACCAGTACCGTGTGGAAGAACTACTGCACCACGAATTTGTTGGTCAGCTTTCTTTGGATCTACTCCTAAACGGAACGCTACTTCAACTGTTGCATCGAAGTTAACAGTTGTAGTTTTTTTAACAAGTTCTACAGCTTCGTTTACTGCATAAACTGCTGTACGATCTACTAATTTAATAGCTTCTTGGTATTTTTTACCTTTGTTAGCCATGTTTTATTCCTCCTAATGTGGTTTTAACGGATTTTCCTCCCACGAATAAAGGTTGCGATAAAATACATCAAAAGATGTTCGCAACCTCCTCAATCACACCTTATTGAAGATGGGATTAGTCTTCAATAACGATACCCATACTACGTGCAGTACCTTCAACCATACGCATAGCAGCTTCTACAGAAGCAGCATTTAAGTCAGGCATTTTTTGTTCAGCAATCTCACGCACTTTGTCGCGTTTTACTGTTGCTACTTTCTTACGATTTGGTTCACCTGAACCAGACTCGATACCAGCCGCTACTTTAAGAAGTACAGCAGCAGGAGGAGTTTTCGTAATAAATGTAAACGAACGATCTTCGAATACAGTGATTTCAACAGGAATGATTAGACCAGCTTGGTCAGCTGTACGAGCGTTGAACTCTTTACAGAATCCCATGATGTTAACACCTGCTTGTCCTAATGCAGGACCAACTGGTGGTGCTGGGTTTGCTTTACCTGCAGGAATTTGCAATTTTACCATTTTAATTACTTTTTTAGCCACGAGACACACCTCCTTAAGTCCGTGATGTGGTAATAGGGGATTCCCCTCCCACTCATATCGTTTTGCATTCTCATGCATATTCTTATACAGAAGTTAATACCATCTATTCGATGCATATTGACCTTTAAAAGTCTAACACTTTCAAAATAAAAATGCAAGGTCTAGTATTATAATTTTTCAACAAGATGTAAATCCAACTCAACAGGAGTTTCTTTGTTAAAGAATTCTACTAATACAGTAACTTTTTTCTTTTCGAAATCAATTTCTTTAATTGATCCAGTATAGTTTGCAAACGGTCCTTCTTTTAAACGAACAACTTCGTTCACTTCTAAATCAACATCAATTATTTGCTCATCAAGACCCATGTGTTTTAGAATGTGCGTAATTTCTTCTTCTAAAAGTGGTGTCGGTTTTGAACCAGATCCTGCTGAACCAACGAAACCAGTTACACCAGGTGTATTACGAACAACGTACCAAGAATCATCTGTCATAACTAATTCAACTAGTACATAACCTGGAAACACTTTACGTTTCGTAACTTTCTCTTTACCGTTCTTCATTTCTACTTCAGATTCTTCTGGAACAATTACGCGGAAAATTTTATCCTGCATTCCCATTGTTTCTACACGTTTTTCTAAATTCGCTTTTACTTTATTCTCATATCCTGAGTAAGTATGAACTACATACCATCTTTTTTCCATGTTAGAGGACTACTCGTCCTTCCCTCCCCGGTCAACTTTCTTTGCAAATTAAAAAACCCGTCACCGGGCTTTTTTTAAACATTATCACTCATTATAGCACAATTAGATTTAACTTATTCAAGAATAAGTCGAATTAAATTAGAAATCCCTGTGTCAAGTACAGCGAAAAACACTACAAAGAAAAATACTGTAGCTATTACTGTAATTGTTGAATTAACTAATTCTTTTCTTTTAGGCCATGAAACTTTTTTCATTTCACTTTTTATTTCACGAAAAAACTTACCGATACGACCCACTGATGCAACCCCCATATATATACTTGTTCAGAGAAACGCGTACCAGCCCATCTTTTGTCCGCATTTATCTTACTTCAATTACTTCGTTTCTTTATGCGTAGTATGCTCATTGCACGTTTTACAAAATTTTTTCATCTCCAAACGTTCTATAGAAGAGGAGTTCTTCATCGTGGAGTAGTTTCTATTATTGCAATTAGTGCACGACAGGACAACTTTTTTTCTCATGGTGACACCAACCTATTTCATCTATAATTATCCATTAAAAATGTACCATGTGTGCATTGAACTGTCAAACTGAATTCTCTATTGGCTTCATACTGATAATTCTCTTATCTCCATATATCTTTCAAGTTTTCTTTTTACCCTTTGCAATGCATTATCAATCGATTTTACATGTCGATTCAACTCTTCAGAAATTTCTTGGTAAGAACGGCCGTCTAAATAGAGTGATAATACTTTTCTTTCTAAATCGCTCAATAATTCAGACATTTTAAGCTCTATGTCCACATTCTCTTCTTGATTAATAACAAGTTCTTCTGGATCCATATTTTTTGTTTCTGTTAACACATCCAATAATGTTCGGTCAGACTCTTCATCATAAATAGGCTTGTCCAACGAAACATATGAGTTTAGTGGTATATGTTTTTGTCTTGTTGCGGTTTTAATTGCTGTAATTATTTGCCTGGTAATGCATAATTCTGCGAACGCCTTAAAGGACGAAAGCTTATCTTCTTTGTAGTCACGAATTGCCTTGTATAATCCAATCATACCTTCTTGAATAATATCCTCGCGGTCAGCACCAATTAGGAAATAAGATCTAGATTTTGCTTTTACGAAATTGCGGTACTTTTGGATTAAAAATGTTAGTGCTTCTTGATCACCTTCTCGAACATATTCGAGAATTACTTCATCTTCTAAAGGACCATATTCTACCATTAGCTTCAATTCCTGCTCAACGTTCAAAATTAGCACCCCCGACCATACAATTTATTCAATTATAACGCACAAAGAAAAAGGAAACAATAAGTCATCGTTCCCCTCTTCGCCATTTTTCTAAAATTTCTGTTTGTTTTGAATTTAAAGTTTTGCTAATTGTCAGTCTTTGGTCAGGTATTTCATTAATTTGGTGACTTATCACTTTTTTATTTTGTGTCACCGATCGATATAGCTCCATAGCAGGTATACGTAGTGCACCTTGTCCAAAAATTTGCCATTGCTCAGTAAAATCCGATGTCGCGACATAAATTTGATGATTAACATGACGAAGCTCGATTGCAAGCTTTTCTATTTTTTCATCAGCCGTTTGATTTTTCCTTGTAAAAATCACTTCTACCTTAGAAAGTTTATCAACTTTCTCAATCCCATTTACAAAATGAGCATCAAATACAACGATAATATACATCCCTGTATAAGCCTTATATTCAGCAAGCAGTGTAATAAGATAATCTCGAGATTTATCAAAATCAATTTCTCGAAGTTTTCTTAAATTCGGCCAAGCTCCAATCATGTTATAACCATCAACGATTAGGATTTCTTTCTTTTTATGATCCAAGCGGATGTCTCTTTCGATGGATTTCGTACATTAATAAACTAGCCGCAACTGAAGCATTTAATGATGTAACTTTACCAACCATTGGTAGCTTTATAAGGAAATCACATTTTTCTTTTAGTATCCTGCTCATACCTTTACCTTCACTACCAATAATTAACCCTAGTGAGATTTGGCCATCCATGTTTCGATAGTCATCTGCACCTTTTGCATCTGTACCAAAAATCCAAACTCCTCTTTGTTTTAGATCATCAACTGTTCTAGCTAAGTTCGTTACTCGTGCAACTGGGATGTATTCGATTGCACCAGTCGAAGATTTAGCAACTGCTGAAGTTAAACCAACTGCTCTTCTTTTTGGAATAATAATACCGTGAGCACCAACTGCATCGGCAGTTCGCATAATTGAACCTAAATTATGCGGATCTTCAATTTCATCAAGAATTAAAAAGAATGGTTGCTCATTACGACTATTTGCAATTTCAAATAAATCGTCAATTTCCGCATATTCATATGCAGCTACTTGAGCAATAACACCTTGGTGATTCCCCTTAACCATTCCATCTAACTTCTTATTTGGAGCTGTTTGGACAAGAACCTTATTTTGGTTTGCCATTTCTAGCAACTTATGGATTTGTCCCTTATTTGCGCCTTCACTTACCCAAATTTTATTAATATCTCGACCTGAACGTATTGCTTCCATAACAGGATTACGCCCAATAATAAATTCCTCAGACATGTTATACTCCTTCATTCTCAATAAATTGAATAGCATACTGGACAATTATATTGAGTCTTTCTTCATTTTTTAATAAATAATGATAACCGATTAACGCTTCAACTGCGGTCGCATATCGATACGTTTGAACATCAGTATTTTTTGGGATTGTTCCCGATTTCGCATTACGCCCTCTTTTTACAACAGCAATTTCTTCTTCTGTTAAAAAATCCGCTGAAAGCATTTCTCTGATTACTTTAGCTTGTCCTTTCGCAGAAACAAATCTCGTTGCTGCTCTATGAAGTTGATTTGGTCTAACCGTTCCTTTTTCAAGGAGGTGATGGCGTACATAAATTTCATACACAGCATCACCAATATAAGCAAGTGCTAAACTATTAAGTTGTTTAACATCAATATTATGACTACTTTCAATCATGAAGTTATCCTCTTTTCCAACGAATACCTTGTGGAGTATCTTCAATGATAATATTCAACTCTTTTAATTGATCACGAATTTGGTCAGCTAAAGCAAAATCGCGATTTTTTCGAGCTTCTGTACGCTTTTGAATTAACGCTTCAATTTCATCATCCAAAATCGCTTCTTCTTTAACTAGCGTAATGCCAAGTACACTAGATAATTCATCAAAAGCACCTAAAAATTGATTGATCACATTAGTAGAAGTGTGTGTTTCCAATAAGTACTGATTAGCTGATTTCGCTAATTGATACAATACTGAAATCGCATTAGCTGTATTAAAATCATCGTCCATTACCTTTTTGAAAACAGCTTTTTCATCTTCAATTTCTTTTATCCACTTATTGTCATCTTCTGTTAAATTCGTACTACTTTCTAGACGGTGCTTAAGATTTTGATAAGCAGTCTTAATTCGGTCAAATCCATTACGAGCTTCTTGTAAAAGTTCTTCACTATAGTTAATCGGGTGACGGTAGTGTACAGATAACATAAAGAAACGTAAAAGCATTGGATCAATTAACTTAATAATGTCATGTACTAAAACAAAATTCCCAAGTGACTTAGACATTTTCTCATTGTCGATATTAATATAACCATTATGCATCCAGTAGTTAGAAAATGTTTTACCACTTAAAGCTTCTGATTGAGCAATTTCATTCTCATGGTGTGGGAAAGATAGATCTTGACCACCTGCATGAATATCAATTGTTTCACCAAGATACTTTTTAGCCATTGCTGAGCACTCAATATGCCATCCTGGTCTACCTTTACCCCATGGGCTTTCCCAGAAAATCTCGCCTGGCTTCGCAGCTTTCCATAATGCAAAATCTAATGGATCTTCTTTCTTTTCACCAACTTCAATTCTTTCACCTATACGAAGGTCTTCTATTGATTGATGAGAAAGTTTTCCGTAACCATTAAATTCCTTTGTTTTATAGTAAACATCGCCCTCAGACTCATATGCATACCCTTTTTTAATTAATTCATCGATAAATTCAATGATGATATCCATATTATCCATCACACGAGGATGATTTGTTGCTGTTTTGCAACCTAAAGCTTGAACGTCTTCAAAATAAGCATTAATAAATCGATCTGCAATCGTAGGTACATCTGAAGCTAATTCATTTGCAGCTTTAATTAACTTATCATCTACATCCGTGAAATTTGAAACGTAGTTTACTTCATAACCTCTGTATTCAAAATAGCGTCTTACTGTATCAAATACGATAGCAGGTCTTGCATTTCCAATGTGGATATAATTATAAACGGTAGGACCACAGACATACATTTTCACTTTACCTTCTTCTAAAGGTTTAAAATCTTCTTTATTCCTTGTTAACGTATTATAAATTTGAATTGCCATTTGATTTACTTCCTTTCAGTTATACTCATTAAACTTCTTAGTTCTTCTAACTCTGCTTCTAGTTGAAGTAATCGATCCGCTACTGGGTCAGGTAAATCGCAGTGATCAAATTGATTATTTACTCTAATTCCATCTTGAACAACTATCTTACCAGGTATACCAACAACGGTCGTATTATTTGGGACATCTTTTAGTACAACTGAATTTGCACCGATTTTTGCATTTTCTCCGATTGTAATTGACCCTAGTACTTTTGCTCCAGTAGCAACTAGTACACCACTTAATAACGTTGGATGTCGCTTACCTTTTTCCTTCCCCGTTCCGCCTAATGTTACTCCTTGATAAATTGTAACATCGTCGCCTATTTCACAAGTTTCTCCAATAACAACCCCTGCACCGTGATCAATAAAAAATCTTCTCCCAATTTTTGCGCCAGGATGGATCTCAATACCTGTTAAGAATCGAGCAAACTGTGAAATACTTCTTGCAATAAAGTACCATTTTTTTCGATAGAAATAATGTGCAAATCGATAAAGCCATAATGCATGTAAGCCGGCATACGTAAGAATAACTTCTAAATAGCTAGTAGCGGCTGGATCGCGTTCAAATATCGTCGCTACATCTTCCTTCATGTACCTTAGCATCTTCATTTCCCCTTAAAGAATTTATTAAAAATTGATTCTTGCTAATCTTTATCTCTGTCTAAAAATAAAAAGCGTCCCTGTGTAATAAATACACAGAGACGCTTTGATGCGCGGTTCCACTCTGTTTAGATAATTTTGCATTATCTCAACTCATGTAATGTAACGGTTTCCACCGCCCTAGCCTACTAAAACATTCGGCTAAGGACTCAAGGGGGCACTTCCATGACTATCGTTAAAATCACTTCCACCAATGTGATTCTCTCTGAGTAACGAGTATCCATGTACTTTTCCCTATCAACATTTTACCTGTATGAATATTACTTATATATATTACAATTGTTTCAAAATGTTAACCAATTATTTGTTGTAAACGAGCAATTACTTTTTCTTTTCCTAATAAAGTCATTGCAGCTGGTAATTCAGGACCGTGACATTGGCCAGTTGTAGCAACTCGAATTGGCATGAATAATTTTTTACCTTTTTGACCAGTTGCTTTTTGAACTGATTTCATTGCCGCTTTAATTGAATCAACTGTGAATTCCTCAGAAGCATTAAGTTCTCCAACTAATGTCGAAAGTACTTCCTTCACTTGCTCTTCAGAAATAACAGCTTGCTCTTCTTCTCCAAATGATAATTCATCTTTGAAGAATAAGCTAGATAATTCTACAATTTCAGCACCAAAACTCATTTGGTCTTGGTATAAAGCAACTAGATTTGTTACCCACAGATTTTCTTCTGCAGTACGCTCTTCCTTTACATAACCCGCTTTAATTAAATGAGGTAATGAAATTTCTACAACCTTTTCTAATGGTTGTTCTTTAATGTATCGGTTGTTAATCCAAGTTAATTTTTGTTTATCAAACATAGCTGGTGCAGAACTTAATCGGCTAGGATCGAAAATTTTAATAAATTCATCCTTGCTGAAAATTTCTTCCTCACCAACAGGTGACCAACCAAGTAGAGCAATAAAGTTGAATAAAGCTTCTGGTAAATAACCAAGATTTTGATACTGTTCAATAAATTGTAATACAGATTCGTCACGTTTTGAAAGCTTTTTACGGTTTTCATTTACAATAACTGCCATATGACCGAAATCTGGAGCATTCCAATTTAATGCACGATAAACCATTATTTGTTTAGGCGTGTTTGAAATATGCTCTTCTCCACGAAGGACATGACTAATTTCCATTAATGCATCATCAACTACTACTGCATAATTGTATGTTGCAATACCGTTCTTTTTAACAAGAACCCAGTCACCAATGTCTTTTGATTCGAATTTAATGTTTCCACGAACGATGTCTTCCCACTCATACGTATCATTAGCTGGTACTGCAAAACGAATTGTATATTCCGCACCTGTAGATTCTTTTGCAGCTCTTTCTTCAGCTGATAAATGACGGCATTTTCCGTTATAGCGAGTAGTTGGAAGTCCAGAAGCTAACTGCGCTTCACGTTCCGCTGCTAGTTCTTCCTCTGTACAATAACATTTGTATGCATGTCCTTTTTCAATCAGTTCATTTGCATACTGTTTGTATAAGTCTAATCTTTCTAATTGACGATAAGGACCGAATTTGCCGCCTTTATCTGGACCTTCATTCCAATCAATACCTAACCAGTGTAAATATTTCGCTTGGCTCTCTTCGCCACCTTCAACATTACGCTCGATATCCGTATCTTCAATACGTAAAACCATATCACCATTAAAATGTTTAGCAAATAAATATACATATAATGCAGTACGTGCATTTCCAATATGTAAATGCCCTGTTGGACTAGGTGCATAACGAACTCTTACTCTATTTGACATTTATAGACACTCTCCACTGAATAATTAATATACTTTATTTTATTAGTTTAAGACTTCTTCTTTAACAATACAACTGCTTGTGAAGCAATTCCTTCTTTTCTTCCTGTAAAACCTAATTTTTCAGTTGTCGTTGCTTTTACGTTAATACAATCAGACGTTGTTTCTAACAATTCTGCTATTCTATCTCTCATTGATTGAATATATGGCGCCATTTTTGGTGCTTGAGCAATAATTGTACAATCAGCGTTCACTAATTCATAACCTTTTTCTTTTACGATATTAAATACATGTTGAAGTAGTTTTGCAGAATCAGCATCTTTAAAAGCCGGATCAGTGTCTGGGAAATGTCTCCCTATATCCCCTTCTCCAATAGCTCCTAGTAATGCATCCGAAATTGTATGCAGAAGTACATCCGCATCAGAATGCCCTAGTAAACCTAATTCATACGGAATTTCAATTCCACCAATTATTAATGGGCGATTTTCAGCAAAAGCATGTACATCAAACCCTTGTCCAATTCTAAACATGTAAACACCTTCTAACTTCTATATTGTTCATAGATTGTTTCCGCAAAAAACAAATCTTCTTTTGTTGTTACTTTTATATTATTATAATCACCATTTACCACAGAAACTTTACTTCCATTCCATTCAACTAAACTTGCATCATCAGTGCCTAAAAATCCATTTTCAATAGCTTTTTGATGAGCTTCCATCAGACACTTATATGTAAAAGCTTGAGGAGTTTGAATCCCCCATAGTGTAGAACGATCAATTGTTTCAACGACCACGCCATCAATAACTTTTTTGATCGTATCTTTCATCGGAACTGCACAGATGACTGCCTCATGTTCATTCATCTTTACAAGAATTCGTTCAATTACTTCATTCGTTACAAAAGGTCTTGCACCATCATGAACCAGAATTAAACTTTCTGTATCTTTAATAGAAACTAAGCCATTAAAAACACTTTCTTGCCTTTCAGATCCACCTTTTACATAAGTAATCTTATTTTGAATAAAGCTTGGCAAATTTAAAGAATGAAAGAAATGTTGTTCAGATTCTTTTATCGGTAAGATAATCTCATTGCAACGCTCATCTTCACCAAATACTTTTAAAGTTAATTCGATAATAGGTGAGTTCATTATTTTAAGAAATAATTTATTGAAGCCTGCACCCATACGTGAGCCTGAACCCGCTGCTGGAATGATGACCTTATATTGCATATTACGTATACCCCTCTACCTTACTTTACTTTTGCAAAAATCATACGACCTGCAGAAGTTTGTAGTACACTCGTAACCACTGTATCTATTCGTTTTCCAATGGATTCTTTCCCATCTTCTACAACAATCATTGTACCATCATCAAGATAAGCAACACCTTGTAGCTTTTCTTTTCCTTCTTTCACTACAAATGCAGTTAACACTTCCCCAGGCAATACTACAGGTTTAATTGCATTTGCTAGGTCATTAATATTCCAAACTTTTATTTGTTGAAGCTCACTCACTTTATTTAAGTTAAAGTCGTTCGTAACTAAAATACCATTTCTTAATTTAGCAAGCTTAACTAATTTAGCATCAACCTCAGGAACATCCTCAAAATCGCCTTCGTAGATTTCTACTTTCATAGCTAACTCTTTTTGAATGCGATTAAGGATATCTAATCCTCTTCGTCCTCTGTTTCGTTTCAAAGTATCTGAAGAATCAGCTATATATTGTAACTCTGCTAATACGAACTGTGGAATGACGATTGTTCCTTCGATAAATCCTGTCTGACATATGTCAGCAATACGACCATCAATGATTACACTAGTATCTAGAATTTTAACTGGTATATCGTTATTCTCCTGTTCTTCAGCAGCTTTTTTCTTAGCCGCTCTTGAAGATAAAGTGAATAAACTTAATAATTCTTCCCTTTTCTTAATCCCAACCTGAAATCCTAAATAACCTAATAAAATTGTAACTACTATTTGTATAATTGATGAAACATACTGCAATCTAATTGAGTCAATTGGCAATGAAATAAGAAATGCCAGAATAAGTCCAAAAACAAGTCCTAAACTACCAAACAAAATCATTGAAATAGGAGCTTTTAATAATTTCTCCTCAATATACTTGATAAACTTTACTGTTGGGTCTACTAACCAAAGCGACAAAATAAAAAAGATCACTGCACCACTTAAAGCTTGCACATATGAATTATGCAAAATATTAGGCATCTCTGTTTTTAACAATTTATCTACTAATGGAAAAAGTACTAAAGAAAGAGTACTTCCGACAAAGATGTAAATAACTTGAACGATCCTCTTTATCACTTCGCCACCTCCTTTAATTAAATAATGATATTATCTATCTTAGACGATATAACTTAGTTATGTCTATTGATATACAGTTGTTCTTGAATTCGTTTAAGCCCTTCTTTGATTTTTTTAGCGCGAATTTCACCAATCCCATCAACATCATCAAGCTCATCAAGAGTAGCTTTATAGATACCTTTCAGGTGCTTAAAACGTTGTGTTAAGTTTTCAATTACTAATGGTGGTAATCTAGAAATTTTCATTAACATACGATAACCTCTAGGCTCTACCATCTCTTCAAGATTTGTGTTATTCGGATAACCTAGTAGCTTTATAATGACATGATCTTCTAATAATTCTTCATTTGCTAATTCTTGAAGTTTTTGCAAAATACTTTTAGGATCTTGTTCTTTGTTATAATGATAATCCTTTATTAAAAGTAATGCCTCCTCCTCAAGGTCCGAAATAATCTCAATTAATTGTAATTCGATTAATCTTCCTTCATCTCCAAGCTCAATTACATAGTTATTTATTTCGTTTTTTATACGTAATACCATCTCAACGCTATGTAATACATTTACAACTTCAAATAATGTAACTAACTCTTCAAATTCTAGAATACTAAGTGATGTAATACCTTGGTTCCATACACTCTTATATTTTTCCAGAGTCTGAATCGCTTGGTTTGCCTTTGTTAAAATGACACCGATATCTCGAAGTGTATAACGTAAATTACCTTTATATAAAGTAATAACATTACGTCTTTGCGATATAGCAATAACCAAGTTTCCTGTTTGTCTAGATACTCGCTCCGCTGTTCGATGTCTCATCCCAGTTTCTTTTGTATAAATTGATTGATCTGGAATTAATTGCGCGTTAGCTAATAGTATTTTTGTACCACTTTCATTTAAAATAAGTGCCCCATCCATTTTTGCTAATTCATATAAGCTAGCTGGCGAAAATGGGTCATTGATATGAAAGCCACCATCTACCATTTCTTTTGTTTCATCATTAAAGCCAAGTACAATTAAACCACCAGTTTGCGCTCTTAGTACATTATCAATACCGTCACGTAATGGTGTACCGGGAGCAATCATCTCTAAAACGGGTAACATTGATTTAGCTTTTTGTTTTTGATCTTCCATTTCTACCCTCCTAATACATGTTTTAATGCTTCATGTACCGTATTTATCCCTATTATTTCCATTCCTTCAGGAAAACTCCACCCTCCGATATTTTTTGATGGAATTATTGCTCTTTTAAATCCAAGTTTCGCTGCCTCTTGTACTCTTTGCTCTATTCTAGATACCCTTCGAACTTCTCCCGTCAAACCAATTTCTCCAATGACTACATCTGTCGGATTCGTAGGTTTATCTTTGAAACTGGAAGCAATACTTACTGCAACGGCTAAATCAACAGCTGGCTCGTCTAACTTCAGTCCTCCGGCAACCTTTAAATAAGCATCTTGATTTTGCAATAAAAGTCCCATTCTCTTTTCTAAAACAGCCATAATTAGAGAAACTCTATTATGATCAACACCCGTTGCCATTCGTCGAGCATTTCCAAAGCTTGTAGGTGAGACAAGCGCTTGTAATTCAACTAGTACAGGCCTAGTACCTTCCATTGAAGCAACAACCGTAGAGCCCGCTACTCCAAAAGGTCTCTCTTCTAAAAATATTTCAGAAGGATTTAATACTTCTACTAATCCTAACTCTTTCATTTCAAATATACCCGTTTCATTGGTAGAACCAAAACGGTTTTTAACTGCTCTTAGTATACGATATGTATGATGTCTTTCACCTTCAAAGTATAACACTGCATCTACCATATGTTCTAATAATCTTGGACCAGCAATTGAACCTTCTTTTGTTACATGACCTACAATGAAGATTGGAATTCCTTTTGTTTTCGCGATTTTCATTAATTCGGAAGTACACTCTCGAACCTGGGAAACACTTCCTGGTGCAGATGTTACTTCTTGCAAATAAATCGTCTGAATCGAATCGATTACCACAAAATCTGGTGCCATTTCATCCATATATCTAGCAATATAAGATAAATCTGTCTCGGATAAAACGTATAGATTTTGGGTTGCTACACCTAATCGTTCTGCCCTTAATTTTATTTGCTTTTGAGATTCTTCACCAGAAACATACAGTACTTTATAGTCTTTTTTTGCTAATTGCGAGGAAACTTGTAAAAGCATTGTTGATTTTCCAATTCCAGGGTCACCACCAATTAATACTAAAGAACCTAGAACTATACCACCACCCAAAACTCGATTAAACTCCTCAAAAGAAGTTTCAATCCTAGTTTCAGTGCCAATTTCCACTTCCATAATCGAAATTGGTTTTGTCCCTTCTACCGATGCATTTGTATTAAATGTTAATCGTCTTGAACTGGCAGGCTGTTCAACAAATTCAACCATTGTATTCCATTCGTTACACGCAGGGCATTTACCTACCCATTTAACTGATTCATACCCGCATGATTGACAAACAAATTTAGTTTTCTTTTTAGCCATATGTATAGTACCTCATTTGTTACATTATTTTCTATCTATAGAGTATGTTCTCTAACTCTATCCTAACTCTTTTAAGGTATAAGAAAAAGGGCTTCACGCCCTTTTTCACAAATTAGATAATTTTACAATTAAATGTTCAATTATCCTTCATTAAAAGGTATGAACTTGTAATTGCTTATTGGTTTACAATTTCAGCTGCTGATTTAATGACATACTCGTTATCCTTCACATCAAGAATAACCTTTTGACCTTTTTCAACAGTACCTTTTAATAACTCTTCAGATAATCGATCCTCTACTTGCTTTTGAATTGCTCTTCTTAACGGACGAGCTCCGTACTCAGCGTCAAAACCTTCATCAGAGATTTTATCAATTGCAGCATCAGATAATTCTAACTCGATTTCTTGTTCTTTTAAACGCTTTGTTAAGCTATTAACCATTAAATGAACAATTTCTTTAATATGTTTTTTCTCTAATGAATGGAAAACAATTGTTTCATCGATACGATTTAGGAATTCAGGACGGAATGCTTTTTTCAGTTCCTCCAACACTTTTCCTTTCATATCTTTATAATCTTTTGCTCCATCATTAATATTGAATCCAACATATTTATTAGTTTTTAAAGCACTTGCTCCAACGTTTGATGTCATGATAACAAGTGTATTTCTAAAGTCGACTGTGCGACCTTTCGAATCTGTTAATCGACCATCTTCTAATACTTGAAGTAAAATATTAAACACGTCTGGATGAGCTTTCTCAATTTCATCAAGTAGAATAACTGAATAAGGTTTACGTCTAACTTTTTCAGTTAATTGGCCACCTTCATCATATCCAACATATCCTGGAGGCGCCCCTACTAAACGAGAAGTTGCATGTTTTTCCATGTACTCTGACATGTCAATTCGAATCATTGCATCTTCGTCACCAAAAATTGTTTCTGCTAATGCACGAGCTAATTCTGTTTTACCTACACCTGTAGGTCCTAAGAAGATAAATGAACCAATTGGACGTTTAGGATCTTTTAATCCTGCTCTAGCACGTCTTACTGCTTTTGAAACTGCTACTACTGCTTCTTCTTGACCAATTACTCGTTTATGAAGAACACTTTCCATATTTAACAGTTTATCAGCCTCAGTTTGTGCTAATTTTGTAACTGGGATATTCGTCCATGATGACACTACATTGGCAATATCTTCAACAGTTACCTCAGAATTTTCTTTACCTTGTTTCTCTTTCCATTGGCGCTTTGTATCTTCTAATTGCTCGCGTAATCTTTGTTCTGAATCTCTTAATGATGCTGCTTTTTCAAATTCTTGACTTTGAACAGCCGCATCTTTTTCTTTGCGAACTTCTTCTAATTTTAACTCTAATTCTTTTAAATTTGGTGGTGTTGTAAAGCTACGTAAACGCACTTTAGAACCTGCCTCATCAATCACATCAATCGCTTTATCTGGTAAGAAACGATCTGTAATATATCGATCTGATAGCTTTACAGCTTCAATAATAGCTTGATCAGAAATTGATACTCTATGATGTGCTTCATAACGATCACGTAAGCCTTGAAGAATTTGAATTGATTCGTCTACGCTAGGTTGATCAACTTGGATTGGTTGGAAACGACGTTCTAACGCTGCATCCTTTTCGATATATTTACGATATTCATCGATTGTTGTTGCACCGATACATTGTAGTTCACCACGTGCTAATGATGGTTTTAGAATATTTGAAGCATCAATTGCGCCTTCTGCTCCACCTGCACCAATTAATGTATGAAGCTCATCAATGAATAGAATAATATTACCTGCTTGGCGAATTTCATCCATTACCTTTTTCAAACGATCTTCAAATTCACCGCGATACTTAGTTCCTGCTACGACTGTACCCATATCAAGTGTCATAACGCGCTTATCTCTTAAAATTTCAGGCACTTCATTATTAACAATTTGTTGAGCTAATCCTTCAGCAATTGCAGTTTTACCTACACCAGGCTCTCCAATTAACACAGGATTATTTTTTGTACGGCGAGAAAGCACCTCAATAACTCGTTGAATTTCTTTCGAACGTCCGATTACAGGATCTAAACGTCCTTCTCGAGCAGATACTGTTAAATCACGCGCTAAACTGTCTAATGTTGGTGTATTTGCTTGGTTTGCTGAACCATTTTGATGATTAGAAGAGCTTTCGTTGCTGCCTAATAATTGAAGTACTTGCTGACGTGCTTTATTTAAGCTTACTCCAAGATTATTTAACACTCTTGCTGCTACTCCCTCTCCTTCACGAATAAGTCCTAAAAGGATATGTTCTGTTCCTACGTATGAATGACCTAATTTACGAGCTTCATCCATTGATAACTCGATTACTTTTTTAGCTCTTGGCGTGTAGTGAACTGTTTGAGCTACACCTTGACCACGGCCAATTAATGTTTCAACTTCTTGTTGTACTTTTTCAGGACTTAACCCTAGCGCAAGTAACGCTTTCGCTGCTATACCTTCTCCTTCACGAACTAGCCCTAATAAAATATGTTCTGTACCTATATTTGAGTGTCCAATTCGGATTGCCTCTTCTTGAGAAAGAGCTAATACTTTTTGAGCACGTTCTGTAAATCGACCAAACATCATAATTGGTTCCTCCCATATAATTAGTTATTTTTGTCAGATAGTCTTTCTCGTATTAATGACGCTCTCTTAACATCCCGTTCTTCAGGAGTAAGTTGATCACCTACGAATTGTTGTAAAATACCAGGTTGAGTTAATATCATTAATTCATTTAAAAAGTTTTTGGATAACCCTTGAATTAACCCTAAATCAATACCTAACTGTACATCTGATAAACAACCGGCACTTTCTTTTGTCTCTATTATTCTTCCGTATTTCAATATACCGAGAGAACGATAGACACGATCCTCTAATCGAATTAATGAGGTTCTTACGAGTGCATCTCTTGCTGATTTTTCATGTTTAATCAGTTGTTGTACGATTGTTGTTAAATCTTCTATAATTTCTTCTTCCGATTTCCCTAATGTAATTTGATTGGAAATCTGAAAGATATTACCTAAAGCTTCGCTACCTTCACCGTAAATTCCTCTTACAACTAACCCAAGTTGATTAATTGTTGGAATTAAACGATTAAATTGTTTCGTTATGACTAATGCTGGTAAATGCATCATGACCGATGCCCTTAAACCAGTACCAACATTGGTCGGGCAGCTTGTTAAATAACCTATCGTTTCATCGAAAGCATATTCAAGCTGACTTTCTATATAATTATCAATATGATTCGCCTGCGTTAATGCTTCTCTAAGTTGCAACCCAGGAAATAGAGCTTGAATACGTAAATGATCTTCTTCATTTATCATAATACTAATTTGTTCATCTTGAGACAGTATACATGCACCATGTACTGACTCTTGAACTAAATTAGGACTGATTAAATGCTTTTCAATTAAAACTCTTTTTTCTACGGGTTCTAACTTATTAATTTCAATATATTCAAAAGGTCCATTTGGTAAAGCTGTACTTCCTTCAAAATAATGTTTAACTAGGTGACAAATTTCTTTCGCTTTGTCTTCACTAAGAAGTGTAGGATACAAATAAGCACTAAAATTTCTAGCTAATCTTATACGACTACTTAAAACAATGTCATCATCAGGGCCTTCTACTTTCATCCATGGACTGATTGCATCGTTAATGATTCGATCAATAGACATAAAACTTACTCCACCTCCTTTTGAAGGATTTGTAAATCTTGTTCGATTTTACGGATTTCATCCCGAATCTGAATTGCCTGCTCAAAATCTTCTTTCTCAATAAAATTCTTCATTTGAGATTTTAAGTCTTGTAACTTTCTTTTCAATGATATGGCTCCACTATTCTTTTGAGGTAATTTGCCTGTATGTGTAACATTGCCACTATGAATTCTTTTAATAATTGGTTTCATCTGGTCTTCAAATGTTTCATAACATGTTGAACAACCTAAACGTCCTATTTTAGTAAATTTTTGAAAAGTCATTTTACACCTTGGACATTCAATCTGATGATCATGATGAACTTTATTTTTCTTCATTTCGTAAATACCAGTATTGCCTTTAAATAATCCAGCTAACAAATCATTTACGGAATATCCACCTATTTCAGAGAAAATATATTTATTGTTTGAGTCATTTGCACAATGCTCGCATAAGTGAATATCTGTTTTTTCACCATTAACGATTTTAGAATAGTGTAATGTTGCCGGACGCTCTTGGCATTCTTGACAAATCATAATGGGCAACCTCCATATTCTATTTATATTTTAAGCTTCTTAGCATTGCTTTTAACATTCGAGCCCTTAACTCATCTCGATATGGTAAATTAACCATAATTACCGAACGATCTAGTACACTTAACATCATTTTTGCTTCACGTTGAGTTATCACGTTTTTTTCTAGTAGTAAGTGTATATAGTCCTCAGAATTAGATTGCGCAATGTTATTACTAAAGCTATTTAATATTTGATCTATAACGCTTGCTTTATCATGAAACTGGACTTTAATGATTCGGATATATCCTCCTCCACCACGTTTACTTTCTACTACATATCCTCTTTCTAACGTGAATCTAGTATTAATTACATAATTTATTTGAGAAGGTACACAGTCAAATTTATTGGCTATTTCACTTCTTTTTATCTCGACATAATCTTTATCAGATATGTCAAAGTAGTTCATTAGATACTGTTCAATAATATCTGATATGTTTTTCATCTATTAACCACCTTTACTGACTTTGACTATCTTTGACTATTATTATATTCTTTTCGAAAAAAATTTCAACTATTATCTCTTGTATCATTTTTTCCAAACCAAAGCTCTCTTAACCTCTTTTTTTGTACTATATAAATATATATGTAATACAATTCTTTTAAGAAGCAAATTTTCCTTTATATTCTTTTTCATAAATAATCTATCTCTTATATTGATCCTGATTTTAGAAAATAGCACAAAAAAACATCAGCCTATAAGCTGATGTTTTTTGTTTACCAGGCGACGTTCTACTCTCACAGGGGGAAACCCCCAACTACCATCGACGCTGAAGAGCTTAACTGCCGTGTTCGGTATGGGAACGGGTGTGACCTCTTCGCAATAATCACCTGATTGATTGAGTTGTACTTCGTACCCTCAAAACTAGATAATGTCATTATCAAACTTGTTAGTTAAGTCCTCGACCGATTAGTATCAGTCAGCTCCACGTGTCACCACGCTTCCACCTCTGACCTATCAACCTGATCGTCTCTCAGGGGTCTTACTAGCTTAACGCTATGGGAAATCTCATCTTGAGGGGGGCTTCATGCTTAGATGCTTTCAGCACTTATCCCTTCCACACATAGCTACCCAGCCATGCTCTTGGCAGAACAACTGGTACACCAGCGGTGTGTCCATCCCGGTCCTCTCGTACTAAGGACAGCTCCTCTCAAATTTCCTGCGCCCACGACGGATAGGGACCGAACTGTCTCACGACGTTCTGAACCCAGCTCGCGTACCGCTTTAATGGGCGAACAGCCCAACCCTTGGGACCGACTACAGCC
>NZ_NCTA01000016.1 GCF_002156865.1 Gottfriedia luciferensis
CAGGCTTGCCGAGGAGGCTAAAGCCTCACGCCCCATGGAAAGCGAGCATCCTGTAACGGAAATCAACCTTCTTTTTTAACAAACCTTTGAATAATAAAAGATTAATTTATGTGAAGAAAAAACTTTTTGAAAACACAGAATTTTCTCGATGACATTTTTGCGGAAATAGATTAAATTTAACATAACAAATGAAAATACGGAGCGTAAGTTAGATGGTTAAAAGCGTATTAATGTATTTATTAGCAATCTTTACGATGTATTTAATAATAAACCAAACAATACTTTCAAAAGAAGAAGAGCCGAAAGTTAAATTTGAATTAGCAGATAAAACAATTCCTTATAAAATTGCAAATTATTCTTGGGGAAAAAGAATGAAAGACCGAACAACATTTAAAGATACATTCACTGCTATAAAGAAAGAAGTGGCTATTGCAGCTTTCGAAGGTGACTCAGTAAAAATTCATTTTTCAAAACAACCAGAGAATGTAGAAATAGTAGAGCACTCAGCTACAAAAAAATCATATGTATATGACCAATATTCGAAAGGCTATGGGGATTATACTTTTCATATAGGTTCCAAAAAAGGTGAGCGAATTTATGAAGTGAAGGGAACTTGGAAAGGGAACAATTATTTTACGTATCTCATTAAATTGAAGATACTTTGATCTGAATTGATCGATACTTTCCCTGAATATTGGGGTAATGTTCTTATTTCCACATTTTTTTAGTAACGATTAATTTCTTGAAATTGACCAAATAAGGTATAATATTGAATAGTGAGTATTTGGTAATCTAGAAGAATGCAACAACATATCGTCATTGATTTGTTGTTGAAAAGATACCTAATACATAGTAAATTAATCGTAGATTCGAAGTTGAAAGAGAGTGGAACAAGATGGGGCGTAAATGGAATAATATTAAAGAAAAGAAGGCTTCAAAAGATGCGAATACTAGTCGTATCTATGCAAAGTTTGGACGCGAAATATATGTAGCGGCAAAACAAGGTGAGCCAGATCCAGAATCAAACCAAGCTTTAAAAGTTGTACTTGAACGTGCGAAAACATATAGTGTACCAAAACATATTGTTGATCGAGCTATTGAAAAAGCAAAAGGTGGTTCGGAAGAGAACTTTGATGAGCTTCGTTATGAAGGGTTTGGACCTAATGGATCAATGGTTATTGTTGATGCACTTACGAATAACGTTAACCGCACAGCGGCAGAAGTACGTGCTGCATTTAGTAAAAATGGTGGGAATTTAGGTGTAACTGGTTCAGTATCATATATGTTTGACGCAACTGCAGTAATTGGACTTGAAGGTAAAACTTCAGATGAAGTTCTAGAGATTTTAATGGAAGCAGATGTTGATGTCCGCGATATTTTAGAAGAAGATGATGCTGTTATCGTTTATGGTGACCTGGATCAGTTCTACGCAATGCAAGAAGCATTTAAAAATGCTGGTATTACTGAATTCACTGTAGCTGAGCTAACAATGCTTGCACAAAGCGATGTAACTTTACCAGAAGATGGCCAAGCTAAGTTCGAAAAATTGTTAGATGTTCTTGAAGATTTAGAAGATGTTCAACGAGTTTACCATAATGTAGACTTAGGTGAATAATTAATTATTGAAAATCTATAAAAACGGTTCTTTTAAGCTTATAAAGAACCGTTTTTTTTTTTTTTGCTCAGTTACTGGTAAAGAAAGTAAATAGGAAATATCACAGTTTACATATAGTCTAAATTTTCTTATAATTCACTTGTTAATTGTAGTATCTAATGAAGGAGGATAATAGAATGGAAGAGACCATTGAAACTAGTTCTACTCATAGGCATTTTGCAGTATTGTGTTTTAATAAAGTGTGGGACTTACTAGAATTAGATATCAGATCGGAAAGCCAAACAGAAGAAATGGTCCATTTATGTCATAGCTCTTTTTGGCACTGGACAAAGGTAGAGGAGCATACTCAGAAAAATTTATCGATTGGTTATTGGCAATTATCACGAGTTTATGCTGTTATTGGACAAGGTGAAATTGCATTAAACTACGCTCAAAAATGCATCGATGTAAGTATTAATGCAGAGTTAGAACCATTTTACATAGCTTATGCATACGAGGCTTCATCAAGGGCGCACGCTAAACTAAATAAATCAACTGAAAGCATAGAAGCTAAAAATAAGGCAATACAGTATGCACAAGATGTTAAGGATGAAAAAAGTAAGAGCTGGTTAATGAAAGATTTAGAAACAATTAAACCGTAATTTTAACATTAAAAAAAGGGGTGTGGCTCAAAAGTCAAAATATTGACCGTTGGGACACCCCTTTTTATTTTAGGCAGCAGTGTAGGAGACTCGACGTAGTTGCCAATTTTAGGTATCAAGTTTATGTGAACTAAGTCTCAATCTTCGGCCTAAGGCTCGCCAATCAGGGAGTTTTCTATATGTAATAATTAGTATTTTCTACTCTTTCCGATAAAGTTATAAACTTCGATATCAAATCATTTTTAAATCATAAATATTCGTAATAACCCATTTATTTTTTAATTTTATTAAATCAAGTGAAACCTTACAAATATTTCTACCGGTTGTATAAATACCATCAGATTTAACACTTTCATCAAAAGTGATTTCATATTTAACATGGATTGTAGCTGAGCGATCATTATTTTTTAAGTGGATAGCGGAAAGATTATCTCCTATAAACTTCGCATCAATGACATGGGCTATTATGTTATTAAAGTAGTTAGAGTATTTATTTATTTTTAGTGGGGCTACTACAACTGAGTTATATTTCTCAATATCTCTCCATCTTAATGCAGAAATATACATTCTTGCTGAATCTTGAACACTTTGCTCTACTAAAATTTCAGCGGCTACTTCATTGTCAAATCTGTTCTGTTTTTCTTTTTCAATATATAGATTTAATGATAATATAAAAAAGACAATAATACCAAAAATTACCAAAAGGAAAGAACGTGGCTTTTTAACCATATGAGACCCCTTAGAATAAATTAATTTGAAAGACTACTAGTTTGTATAATTAGTTAAATACTTGTTCACTTTTAAGAAGGAAACTATATTTAAATTATTTAATTACAATATAAAAAGGGTTATTCCATAAAAAAATCGCAAGATGTAATGATTACATCTTGCTTTAAACTGGTTATTAAATGGGGGTGCATTTAAATAATACTAATGAAGTTAAATCGCTAGTATTGTTTAATTGCGTGTATCAAAATCATACCACTCAGTTCAAAGTTTTTGTATTGGGAAAATTTTTTGAATATAATTTGTCAGAATTTAAGTGAAAAAGTATATTAATATGACGAAAAATCTTATAAAATTTATATATTAAGAAAAAATTAAAAATATTAATATAAGAAAATATGTTCATTAAGAAATGTAACAAATCAGTTTTAAATAAAGTTGAACAGGAGATATTAATATGAATTATGGCATGATGATCTTTCATCATCGAAAGAAATTAGGATGGACCCAGGAGAAATTATGTGAAGGAATATGTTCTGTTTCTCATTTAAGTAAAATTGAAAACGGTACTAAAGAGGCAGGCATTGACACGATTGAATTGCTATTAAGAAAAATGGAAGTAGAAATAGATGACAACGAAATTAAGTTAGATGAAGTAATGATTCAGCTTAAACGATTATGGAATTCCATCGAACGTGCTGATTACGATTCAAGTAAAATTCTATTTGAAGAATTAAAAGAGAAAGAGGATTCTATTAATTATACTAATATATCAAATGATTTTTTTATAACGATTTGGAGATATTATATTTTTATCGAAGATTTAAAAATGGCCAAGAAAATGTTGAAAAAACTTGAGTCAAAAAAGAAGAAATTTTCCCAATATGAATTTATAAAATATATGTTTACACTATCAATATATTACATAAAAGATAAAAGATATGATGATTCTTTACTAGTAATGGATGAAGTCCAGGAAATTACTCCTAATCTTGAAATAGAGTTTCAGGAATATTGCTTTTATAGAGCACTCGTATATAGTTTCATAAATCAAACGTCATTATCAATGTATTTTTGTAATAAAGCGATACCTATTTTTGTACAAAATAATAATATAAAACGTATTCTTGATGCTAAAATGTTACTTTCACTACAGTTAATAAAGAGTAAGTTTCTAGATAAAGCTGAGACATTTCTAAAAGAAATACTTGATATTTCCTCAATATTAAGTGATAAAACAATCCATTTGAGTGCTTTACATAATTTAGGATTTTTATACTATCATTCTAATCAACATAAAAAAGCAATTAAATATTATCAAGAATACTTAGCAAATATTCAAGAGGATACTGAAGAGTATTTTTCAGTCATTTCGAATATAGCAAACAATATGATGATTTTGAATGATTTCGAAACAGCTATTAAACTATTATGTAAAAACCTGTCCAAAATTAAGGATAAAAATAGTTCGATTTATATTAGAATGAAAGTTTTATTATTTGAAGCTAAAAAGGACGAACAAAGTTTAGTAGCATACTTACGTGAAGTAGCATTACCATTGTGGATTAAAAGCAAGGACTCAGATAAATTAATTAAATATTATGGAATTGTGATAGATTACTATCAAAAACATGAAACAATCGAAGAGCAAAATGCGTTATATAAAGAATACAATACTATTCTATTAAAAATTATTGAAAGCAGGAAATAGCATGATGAAAAGACTTGTTAAGTTTATTACAGTATTATGTTTGTTTGCTGTATTAACGATTAATATTGAACCATCTATTTACATAGATGACCAGGCTCCACATCATCGTTCAAATCGTTCTTTTATTGATGAGCCAATACATCCGAGAGTACAAAAAGATGACTGACGTAATTAAATTATTAAGTATCATACATTAGTGTGGTACTTTTTTTAATACTGAAAGTGTAAATTGGTAGCGGTGTAATATTTGCCAAATAGGAGGTAGGTTATGTCATTTGAGGAATGCCTTAAGATAAGGGAAATAATGAGCGGATTTAATAATGGATGGTATATAGCAGGTGGATGGGCCATCGATCTTTAATTAAATAAACAAACAAGAAATCATCATGATATAGAAATCGCAATTGCAAGAAAGGATCAACTAAGTCTAAAGCATTATTTAAAGAACTGGACGTTTAATAAAGTGAATAAAGGAGAATTATCACTTTGGGAGAATGAATATTTAGAACTTCCTATTCATGAAATTCACGGAAGTACTCATGAATCCAATAGTGAATTAGAGGTGCTATTAAATGAAATCGAAAATAATGAGTGGCGTTTTAGGAGAGATGTATCTATTACTTGTGGACTAGACTCGTTTTTTAGTATTTCAACTCAAGGCATACCTTACTTAAATCCAGAAATCGTTCTTTTATACAAAGTAAAAAATACGAGAGAAAAAGATCGACATGATTTTGACTATGTGAAAAATAGTTTAGAGAAATCAAGAAAAACTTGGCTACGAGAAGCAATCTTACGCCATCATCCTGATCATGAGTGGCTCCAAGATTTATCATAAGTTTTATACTAAAAAATTAAGGTAGAGGTGAAGATTTATGGAAATCTCAATAAGGCCAGTGGAATTAACTGACGCTAGAGCAATTCATCGAATTTGTACACAAGACAAAGTATTTCCGAATATGATTTTTTTGCCTAGTATGAGAGTAGAGATGATGGAAAATCGAATTAAAAATTTACAACAAAACGAATATGAATTTGTCGCGGAGTACAATGGTGATGTTGTTGGATTTATCGGTTTAGCACAAAGAACCGGACGTAGGTCACATGTTGGAGATTTATTTATCGCGACTGATAGTGCTTATCATAATAAAGGGATTGGAAAAGCCTTGCTAACTAAAATGTTAGATTTAGCGGATAATTGGTTGCTACTGGAAAGGGTAGAACTTGGCGTATTAGAAACAAATCCAACTGCAAAAGTATTATATGAAAAATTTGGATTTAAAGTTGAAGGTGTTAAGAAAGGGAATATAAAGGCAAACGGGCGTTTTGTTGATGAAATTATGATGGGAAGGTTTCGCCCAGGTGGTGAAATTCAATCATCATAAACGTTTTTAATCAGTCTAAAAATCAAACTTATTGGACTTTGTTTATACACTACGGGCAGATAATCTGCTCTTTTTTCATTATGACTATTATATAGAAGGTATTTCAATTAATTCAAGGATTAACGATTAGTTTGGAAAATAAGCAAAGGAGGTTTAAACTAGATGGAATTACTTGACCCTACTTTGATTGAGGAATGGTTAACCCCGCATTCTATAGAGTGGTATGAACAGCTTGGAAAATTATATGGTGAATACTCATATCCATGGAGATCAACGGTCATGGAACCGAATGGAGAGTCTATTTTTAATAAAGAAGTTTTCCTGATGATAAAAGACCAAAAAGTGTTAGATGTAGGATGTGGGCATGGAGAATTCACTATTCAATGCAGTTCACATGCAAAAGAAATAATAGGTTTTGATGTGACGAATGACTTCATTAAAAGTGGAAGTAAAAACCAAAAACAAAATATATCCTTTGTAGTAGGGAATACGAAAAAAGGATTGCCTTTTGAAGCTGGTCAATTTGATTGTGCTTATAACAGAAAGGGACCGACGTCTGCATATCCTGAATTAAAGCAAGTAGTTAAAAAAGGTGGCAAAATACTTGGACTTCATCCCGGTGACGAAATAGGAGCTGAATTACCTATATTGTTTCCGAATCTTTTTAAAACGATTTCTAATGGGACTCCAATTTTAGATACGTTAATGAGAAGGCTTGATACTAGTATGTTCGAGCGTTCGGAAATACAGATTATAAAAAGTATAGAAATTTTACATACTCCTAAAGATGTTTTTAAACTACGCTGTTTTGGTCAAAAACAATCAATTTTTCAATATTTAATGGAAGAAAACTATACACGAGTAAAACAAATTTTTGAACAAAATGCTACAGCGAATGGTTTGCCAATTACCTTTTCACGTTACGTTGTTAGAGTAACTGTTTAATAACTATCACATGATCTTTATTGTTAACAAAATTGATAGATTACTATTGATTTATGAAATAAAAGGAGATTGAAATGAAAGCTAATACATATCTAATCCAATTTACATGTATGTGCCTCATTATTTTTGGAGGAACATTTACGATTCGATTAATAAGAACTGGTGATTTTTTAATAGACCAACTAATTGGTACTTCGATTGGCATAATCATTTTGTTAGTGTCAATTATTTGGAGAAAAACTAAAATGCATCATAACGAAAATTAAGGAAGTTGATCGTGAGGCAATAACTGATTGGAATTAATTACATTCAGACTTAAGACTTAGTTGAATTAATGCTACGGAATGTTATCTAGATTTTTAAATTTCCATAAAATGAGAATATAAGAATTGCAATTATGGAGGTTTTATAATGAAAAAAATTTTATTTTCTATTTTATTTGTTTTAACTACACTATTTATTGTTGTTGGTTTTTCAATCGGTAATAATGACAATGTAAAAAATGAATTAATTTCAATAAAGAAAGATAAAGCAAAAAAATTGCATGTTGATTTAAATTTAGGTGCTGGCGAAATGACGGTTTCAAAAGGTGCCAAAAACTGGATTGATGGAAGTATTGATTATAATAGGAAACTTGAGCCTACCGTCTCGTATAGTCTTAAGGACACTACAGGGGAAGTTAAAATTGATCAATCAAAAAAACATTTTCCTAATTTTAAAATAGGAAAATTTAAGAATGAATGGGATTTAAAGCTTACAAATAAAGTCCCGTTAGATTTAGATGTAAATACAGGAGCTTCAAAGACTAATCTCGATTTACGTGGTTTGAAACTTAAGAAATTAAATATAGAGACTGGTGTTGGGGAGCTTAATGTCAATTTAAGTGGGAATTGGAAAAACAGTTTTGATGTAAATATTGAATCAGGAGTTGGAAAAACGACAATTATTCTTCCTTCAAATGTTGGAGTGAAAGTCAAAACTAGCAAAGGAATTGGTAAGGCAAACGTAGTTGATTTAATCTCAAAAGGAAATGGTGTTTATGTTAATAAGGCTTATGAAGACTCAAAAGTTAAAGTAACTATAAACATGGAACTTGGGGTTGGAGAAGTAAACCTTAAAGTAGATTAAAATAATAAGTTAGTAGAGAAGTAGAACTTTCTTCAATTAAGGTGGGATCTGATGGGGAAAAATGACGTTGAACACCAGATTAGTTTCCTCTAAAGTTTTATAAACTTCCCAGCTACCATCTGGTTTCATCTGTTATTTTCCATCCTGATTCTTCACAAACTAATTTTAATATCATTTGGTGTAAAAAGCGTGCGAATATTTGATTCACTATTTTGTTTAAAAGATTCATACTGCGCTTGTATTAAAATAGCTAATAAATGTGGATATTGCTCAATTGAACTAATTCTAGTGTCCCATTCTGCCAAATTTATTCATTCTAATGAAATTAAGCCCTTATCAATTTATAGTTTTGTGGCAAGTAGGTCATTTTAGATTTTTCAATATTGCCCACATTAAATTACTTCAATAAGAAAGAAAAGCATCTAGAATATCTAGATGCTTTTCTTTCTTATTGATGATGATCATTTCTTTGGTAAATATATGGATAATTAGGATCGTAATAAAAATTACATGGCAGTGTATTTTTTGCATTTTTTTGTTTTACATTGCGAATGTAGTCATGCTCCATTTTTGTACTCCCAAAATTACATAATGTATGAAAATAGATAATGGACTAGAAAGTTGTTCAAAGTAATTGATTAATACGAACAGATTAAAAAAATGGGAATGAGATGTTTCAAAAATGTAAAATTTTTTATTTTTCATAAAAAACATTTAGTAATTGAATAGATAGCCATCTATAATTTTATCCTAAGGATAAAAATTAGTTAAAAGATGTTAATAAAAACATAAAATATGAATTTAGGTGAGGAAATGCAAGCGAAAGTTCTAATCGTAGACGATGAAAAAAGTATTGTAGATCCATTGACATATGCTTTCCGTAGAGAGGGATTTATAGTAGAAAACGCGTTTAATGGTAAAGAAGCTTTAGAAAAAATTTCAAATTTTAAACCGGATATTCTTATATCAGATATTATGATGCCTGTAATGAATGGTTTGGATCTCTGTAAACAAATTGGTCATAAGGATGGTCTTGGGATTATTTTACTTACAGCTAAGGATGACATAATCGATCGAGTATTAGGATTAGAGTTTGGAGCAGACGATTATTTAACAAAACCATTTGATATTAGGGAGTTAATTGCTAGAGCTAGGTCTTTACTCAGAAGACTTATAAAACAGTCGTCAGTTGATGAAAAAAAGATTATTTCAATTAAAGAATTACAAGTAATACCATTTCAAAGAAAAGTTACGATTAGTGGAACAACTATTGAATTGACGCCAAAGGAATTCGAATTACTAGTACTATTAATCTCAAATATTGAGAGAATTTTTAGTCGGGATGAATTATTAGATTTAGTCTGGGGTATGGAATACATTGGCGGTACAAGAACAGTGGATATTCATATACAACGTTTACGAAAAAAATTAGGTCCATCTTATCAACATCTAATTCAAACTGTATTTGGAATTGGATACAAAATGTCAGGTGAGCAGTAATGAAATTAAGCATCAAATTAAAGTCTAGCTTGTTTTTAGCCGTTCTATTAATTGGTACAGTAATTGTTTTGAGTATTTTAGTCCTTCAAGGAATAAAACAAAATCAGCAAAAACAAACTGAAGAATTGCTCGCCAGGCAAAGTAAACTAGCGAATGTATATGTAAAGCAGATTTACTTAAGCCAAACTGATGTGAACCCTCAACAATTTTTTAAGCAATATGGTCATGAGATTGCTAGACAAATTGGAATCATTAGTAGTCTACATGTCACAATATTTAATATGTCAGGAAAAGTTGTTGGCGATTCTCTTCCTTTAGAAACTTCTAGGGATGTAAAGGATACTTTAAATTATGCTTTAAAAGGCAAAAGTGCATATCAAGAAATTGGTGAAACTTTGTCATATTTCGCTCCAATTTATAATGCAAATAAACAAATAGGTGTTGTTCAATTTGATTACTCATTAGTAAGTAATCAAAAATTTTACGATAATACGATTAATTTATTTATAAAGATTGGTCTAATTACAACGATCCTTAGTTTTATTATTGGATATTTTTTCTTTAACGCCCTTGTTACGAGTATTTTGAAACTAAGGAGAGTAACTGAGGAGATAAAATTAGGTAACTATCCTAAGAACTCAGTGTTAAAAAGAAATGATGAATTAGGTTATTTAAGCCAAGCAATCTTTTATATGAGTAATCAAATTCAACAAAATATGAAAGGAATACAACTAGAAAAAGACAATCTTCAATTAGCTGTAGAAAAGCTGAAAATATTAGAAAAACAGCAAAAGCAGTTTATTGGATCGATTACACATGAATTTAAAACACCACTTACTGTTATAAGAGCCTATATTGATTTATTAGATATGTATTCGGATGATCCGAAATTGTTAGAAGAAGCAGTCAGTAATATTGGGAAAGAATCGCTGCGTCTTTATGATATGGTTGAAAAAATATTAAAATTGGCAGAGCTTGAAAAATATGACTTTGAAATAGTGAATGAAAAGGTAGATGTAAAAGAATTACTTGAAGATTTATGTTTACGTATGAAAGGTAAAATGACAAAGTTTGGTTTGTCTATTGTTACAAATTTTGAACATGCATCTATTTTAATTGATAAAGAGAGTTTTACATTAATCATAATGAATCTAATTGATAACGCAATTAAGTATAATAAACAAGACGGTGAGATAACAGTATCAAATAAAATTGAGGATAATCATGTAGTCATCATCATTAGCGATACAGGAATCGGGATACCTTCTACTGTATTAGGTAAAATATTTGAACCATTTTTTACTGTAAATAAGGATCGCTCTCGTCAATCGGGTGGATCTGGATTGGGACTTGCATTAACAAAAGATTTGATTGAAAAACAGAACGGTACAATTTGCGTGGATTCGATCGAAGGGAGCGGATCGAAATTTATTATTACGTTTCCTTTATTCATCTAAATGTTTACAACTTGGAAACATTTCATGCTAAAAATTGAAACAACTTTTTCTTATCATACAAATAGTACTCGAATAATAGGAGGGTAATATGGTGTTTAGGAAGATGTTGATAAAAATAATCTTTTTACTTTGCACAATTTTATTCATATCTGGATGTGGTTTGCAAAATCAAAAAGATAATATTGTCATTGAAAATAAACATAAGAAAATTACAGTTTTAACAAAGAATGAAGAGGTAGTTACGAATGACTTAGCACTTAAAAAAATAAATCGGTATGAGGGAATTCGTGGTACAGATTGGTTAGATGAAAATACAATTTTGATTGAACAAAAAAATACAAGTTTACCAAAATCGGCTATGACAGATAATGGTCAACCTACTTATCATATAAACTTATATGCGTATGATGTAAGATCAAACAAATCAAAGGCATTAGTAAGTGAAGAACGTGATCAAGTTGGTGCAGTTATTTCACCGGATAAAAAACATATTTTCTTCAAGGTAACGGAAGATGGGAATACAGGAACTGGATATATTATGAATCATGATGGCAGTAATAAAGTTAAAGTATCTGAACCAGATACGATTTTTGCAATCCCAACAGAAGGCAGATGGATAGATAATTCGCATTTAATTTATTCAACATTATTCCAACAAACGTATTCTACCGATCTAAATGGTCATGTTAATAAGATTGACTCTAATTCCGACATAATAAATATAATTAGGAAAATGTACGGTGATCAAAAAGTTGAATGGGTTATTCCTTCACCTAACCAAAAGAAATTCGCGATCGTAAGAAAAATTACACCGACTAAAAGAGAGTTATTTATTACGGATGCAAATGGAAGAAAAACTGTATCTTTAGCAAAAGGTACACAGATATTTGGTTCAGGTTGGTCGCCAAATTCAAAAACATTAGCCTTTTCCGTTATTTCGGAAGATAAAGGAGAAAGAGGATTATTTGTTATTGATGTCAAAACTAGAGAGATAACACAATTATCTACTGACTTAGATGAAATTGCAGGACCGATAACTTGGAGCCCTTCTGGTAAAAAGTTATTAGTTTCAACAGTAATTGAGAAAAAAAATAAAAATGAATTTGTAGCCTATGTATTAACTTTGAAGAGCAAGAATTAAGAGTAGGAAGCTTGGGGCATGTTGGACGAGAATTAATTAGAGAAGATGAATATAATTCTCTGAAGTCTGTAGCTTTTCAATTCACCGTAATCCTGCCTTTCCTAGTTCCAGCTCTTGTAAAATCAGGTCAATAAACTAAGCAATACAGGGGAAATCTATTATTAGTTAAATGTATTAAAAGGAGAAATAAATTATATGAGGAGTCGGAGAGAAAATACAGAAAAAAGAAAAAGTAAAAAAGTAATTATTTGGATTTTTATTTTAGCTTTATTTGGATGTGTTTCAGCCATTAGCTATTATGTTTATAAGACGATTTATGAAGTGGATAACAGCTTCATAAAGAATGATTCGAAAAATATTGTGGAAGATGTACCAAAACCGATAAAAAAACCAGTTGTTAAACCACCTGTTCAGAAGCCAGAGAATAACAATACGGCTAAACCAGAAAATATAGAAACGACGATTAAGATCAGTGCAGCTGGTGATTTTACAATTGGGTCTGATGAAGGTTTTCATTATGTTAACTCTTTTCCAGCGGAAGCAAATAAAAATGGTTTAGACTATTTTACAAAAGGATTAAACAATATCTTCAAAGAAGATGATTTATCAACTGTTAACTTAGAAACAACGTTAACAAATGCATCAAAGAAAGCTACCAAAACATTTAGATTTAAAGGTAGTCCATCATACGCAAAAATTTTAAGTTTAAGCGGCATTGAAGCAGTAAATCTTGCGAACAACCATAGTCATGATTATTTACAAAAAGGGTATGAAGATACAATTAATTCATTAAAGCAACAAAAAATCGGTTACTTTGGATATAACAATCAATTTGTAACGACTATTAAAGGAGTTAAAATAGGCGTACTTGGCTATGAGGGGTGGAATGATTCTCCTAACCTTCGAATTAAAATTAATAATGATATTCAGAATTTGAAAAAAAATGGTGTGAAAATTATCTTAATTCATTTTCATTGGGGGATTGAGAGAGACTATGTTCCAAACACTACTCAGAGGAATTTAGCCCATTATGCGATTGATCATGGTGCTGACTTAATAGTTGGTCATCATCCACATGTTATACAAGGTATTGAGGATTATAAAGGGAAATTTATTGCATATAGCTTAGGGAATTTTATGTTTGGTGGAAATAAGAATCCCAAAGATAAAGATACCTTTGTATTTCAACAAATTTTCCATTTGAAAAATGGAGTACTTACGAATCAAAAAGAGATTAGAGTTGTACCATTTTCGATTTCTTCAGTCGCTAGTCGCAATAATTACCAACCATTATTTTTAAAAGGTCCTGAAGCAGTAAGGGTAAAGAAAAAAATAATTTATACTTCAAATAAAATAAATGGTTCTAATTGGACGCAATTTGAAAAATAACAAATAATCTCTTTTCCCTTTAATCCTGCCTTTCCTTGTTCCTGCTCTTTAGGGCATCCTGGAACGGAAATCATCAACATTCTTTTTTAACAGATCCTAGTAATAAAATAACATCGTAACTCTTAAATTAGAGTAGCGATGTTATTTTTTTTGGAAGGATTTTCTACTCTATATAGCGAATCAAATGAATAACCATAAAGTAAGATGATGACCAAATAAAATATAGGAGGAATAATAATGGATATTAAATTTATTGCTTTCCTTAGTTTTATTTTCGTATCGTTGATATTATCAGTTTGGTTTGAGATTAAAATGCAAACAAAAACACAAAATGTTTTAGCTACAATGTCAATTGCATTTAATATTAATCTTCTCGCCTTTGGTTTTGCTAGTGTATGGTGGTTATTTAATGCTGGAGATGGGTTTAGTGTGATTTCCGGGGTTCAATTATTAGCAGCATGCTTTTTAGGTATTTTTTTTATAAATATAGTAGTTATGTTTTTTATTAGGAGTAAAGCAATTTCTTAAGTTGATTAAGTTTTATGCAATAGAAATTATTTCATTTAACTTCTAGCATTACTCTTAGATAGGGTAATGCTTTTTCAATATTTCTCAAAAAGAAGGTGGTATTATGAGTAAAATAATTGACTACTATAATCAATTCGATGAATGGGGTAGGCTGGATCGAGAACCGATAGAATTTCAAGTGAATTGGCATTTTATGAAAAAATATATGCCAAAAACTGGGGAGATTTTAGATAATGGTGCCGGACCTGGGAAATACTCAATGAAATTAGCAAAAGAAGGTTATCAAGTCACGTTAACAGATTTAACACCAAAATTAGTTGATATTGCTAAAGATAAGGCGATAGAACTTAACTTACATAATCAATTTAAGGGATTTTATACAATGGATGCTAGACATCTTTATAAATTGGATGATGGGCAATTTGATGCAACCTTAATGCTTGGACCTATGTATCATTTACAAGACGAATATGATCGAAAAAAAGCAGTTCAAGAGTTATATAGAGTAACAAAAAATGATGGTCTCGTTTTTGTAGCGTTTATGTCAAGGGTTAGACATATTATGAATTCATTGAGTAATCCAGAAAATTGGAAACCGAATAATTCTATGAGAGAAATTGATAAATTTTCCAAAACAGGCCAATTTGATCATCGTGATGAAGGGCGCTTTACTGGAGCATACTACTTTGAAATCAATGAAATTAAAGAATTTATGACTGCAAATGGATTTGATTGTATCGAGTTAATCGGATCAAATATTGGTACATTCTTATCAAATGAAAACTGGAACTATTGGAAAGAGAAAGATGAAGTCAATGAAGTAATGAATCTATTAATTGAAAGAGCAAATGATCCAACAGTACTTGGACTGTCATCGCACCTGCTATTTATTGGCAAAAAAGTAAGTAAAGATTGAAAGAAAGATGGTATCATGAGGGGAAAATGATGGAGTTATTTATTCGAAAAATGATAGAGGCGAACGCCATAGAAATACTTAATTGGAAATATGAGCATCCGTACGATTTTTATAATAATGAAATAAGTATAGAAGGACTTAATGAATTAATGAATAATCATTATGATGCAGTCGTAGATCAAAATGAACAATTAATTGGTTTTTTCTGCATTGGACAAGCAGCTCAAGTACCGAAAGGATATGACTTTGGTGTCTATGACGAAAAATTAATTGATTTAGGACTTGGCATCAAACCAGAATTAACTGGACAAGGTTTTGGAAGTCAATTTTTGAAATTTATCCTAAATCATATTCAAGAGAAAACAATTGAATCATCAGTTAGATTAACAGTAGCAAAGTTTAATACAAGAGCAATTAATTTATATAAAAAGTTTAGCTTTGAAATAGACAAAGAATTTTACACGGATCGGGCTGATTTTATAACGATGAAATTAGGAGCAGGAAGGACAGGTAAGAGCAGGGACGACAGGGAAAACATTTAGGGATGAAAGCAGGGGAAACAATAGGACAGGAAATTTCTCTAAAGTCTCCTTGATCCTGCCTTTCCTTGACCCTGGTCCTAATAAATAGATGGTTGTTGGTAAAAATAATTAAGTACTAGGCAATTGACATAAAACTAATTGGTTTACTATAATCTGAAATGTAACCAAAAGGTTTTATATTAAATTTGAAAGAGTGATCTAATGGGAGTTCAAAATCAAGTTGAAGATATTAAACAAACCGTTGTATACAATGCACCAATTCAAAAAGTTTGGGAAGTAGTATCAACATCAGAAGGGATTGCTGCATGGTTTATGCCAAATGATTTTCAACCAATTGTAGGTCATGAGTTTCATTTGCAATCACCATTTGGTCCATCACCTTGTAAAGTATTAGAAATTAATGAACCTAATCATCTATCGTTTACATGGGATGTTGAAGGATGGGTAGTTTCCTTTAATTTAAAAGAATTAGAAGATAAAACGGAATTTACATTAATTCATAGCGGTTGGAAAACAGCTGACGAAATTCTTCCAAAAGCAAACGAAAAGAGTGCGATTGTTCGCGACAAGATGAATGGTGGATGGACAGGTATTGTTCAAAAACTAAAACAGGTTGTTGAAAATCAGTGACTAGTTCAGCTCAAAAATACGATGTTTTTCAGGCGATAGCCGATCCTACTAGAAGAGAAGTACTAAAATTATTAGCTAATCAGGAACTACCTATTTCCGAAATAACAAATAAATTTCCAATTAGTCGAACAGCAATTGCGAAGCATCTCCATATACTTTCAGAAGCTGAATTGATTAGCGGAAGAAAAGTTGGCAGAGAAAAACGATATAAATTACAGCCAGAAGCCTTTTTAGAAATCAAAGACTGGCTATCTTATTACGAACAATTTTGGGCGAATAAATTATCCATTTTACAGCATCTTGTTGAGAATAAAGACGACCAAAGTATAAAATTAGTTCATTCTAAAATAGAAAATAAAAATGATTAATTCGAGACTTTAGATTTCTTCTGAGTAAAGGTTATTTAAATCGTTTTTTTATGAATACTTTTATTGAAGAGTATGTTGATTGGAACGAAAGGGTGCTCGACTCCTATGTGAAGGGCAGGAAAAACAGGAAAAGCAGATAGGAAATATATTATATATAGGAATTCAATAAAATTCTCTAAAGTTTTTTTATATCTTTTCCTTTCACTTTCCTCTTGATCCTGCATTTCCTTGTTCCTGCTATTAAGCATGTATCCTGTAGTGGAAATGAACAACACTCAACTTCCTTTATGAAAATATGGTCTTTATTTTACAAAATTAATTTTCAACAGCGAGACGAACCTTCATTAGGTTCGTTTTTTTACGTGGACATTTCTAATTATATCTATATAATAAACTAATGTGACGAAATCTTTAGAGATGAAATGTATTAAAATTTGAGGAGTTAAACAATGCATAAAGGTATATATATATTAGCTATTGCAACCTTTGTTGCAGGGACGGTAGAGTTTATTATTACTGGTTTGCTGTCAATGATTGCAGGAGATTTAAATGTTTCGGTTGGTGCCGTAGGACAATTAGTTTCAATTTTTTCAGTCGTATTTGCATTTGGTGCACCTGTATTAATGGCAATTACTTCGAAAATGGAGCGAAAGAAATTATTATTAATTGCATTAACAGTATTCTTCTTTGGAAATGTACTTTCAATAGTAAGTCCAAATTTTATCGTTTTATTAATTGCTCGAATTATTCTTGCAGCAAGTTGTTCTGTTGTAATAGTGGTTTCTATCACTACTGCTGCGAATATCGTTACTTCTGAAATTAGAGGTCGAGCAATTGGAATTATATTTATGGGAATTAGTTCTTCTTTAGTTTTTGGTGTCCCATTAGGAACTCTTATCGGAGAAAATTTTGGTTGGAGAATGACATTTGTTTTAGTAGGGGGATTAAGTTTATTCGCTATGGCGGGAATTTATAAATTTCTACCAAAAGTTGATTCTCAACCGACAATACCTTTGATTAAGCAAGTAGCAACGCTTAAGAATAAAAGGATTTTATCAGTTCAATTAATCTCTTTCTTACAATTAACAGGACATTTTACAATCTATACGTATTTTGCACCTTATCTTATTAATACAATGGGACTATCTACTAAAATGATAAGTATCGTGTTACTTGTATTTGGTATGGCAGGAATTCTTGGTGGATGGATCGGTGGCTGGTCTACTGATAAATTCGGTGGAGGGAAAACGATTGTTTTCAATTTAGGATTACTAGCTATTACGATTTTAACACTTTCATTTGCGCCAAGTTCAATGATTAGTTTATTTGTTATTGTTATTATTTGGGGAACGGTCTCTTGGTCTATTAGTCCTGCTGTTCAAGATAGCCTTGCTAAAGTGGCAAAAGACTCAGCTGATATTCAAGTTGGTTTAAATAATTCTTTCTCTCATACTGGTATTGCTTTAGGTTCAAGTTTAGGTGGTATACTTATTAGTCAATATCAAGTAACAATGAATGCAGTAGTTGGCGGTATTATTGTCATATTAGCTTTATTTTCTGCAATTTACTCTTTTGTTCAAACAAATAAAGTTACTGCAAAAACAAATTAAATTAGATCGAAACGATGTTGGGGATAACAACATCGTTTTTTTATTATTTTAGCTGATGTTTAGTCATGCCTTTCCTTGTTCAAGCACTTAAGAGTATCCTGGAACGGAAATCAACATTTTTTTTAACAAAGCAATTATTTTAAATTAATTGGACATTCTAATAATAAGATTTCAAGCATAAATCTTAAATTTATTAGAAGGTGATACAAATGGAAAATAAACCAATACATTATGATGGTAGTGTAAGTTTGAATGATGAAGTGACAAAGGATAGTTATCTTCAAAATGATTTTGAATTAACGAATGATATGAGAACAAACATAAGTGGAAACCCTTATATTTTCGAATGAATGATTAGAGCGATACCACAGCGGTATCGCTTTTTTTATTTTGCTGTTTTAAGAGTAAGTGTAAAAAATATTTTTTGGAAAATTGATATATTATTTTTATTTAATCAAATATGATTAATATAAAAAGGAGTTTTCTAAATGAGTTCATTTGCAAAAACACCTACGCCACCATATTATGCAGTCATTTTTTCTTCAATTCGAACAGATGGAGATAATGGTTACGGAAAAATGTCCGAAAAAATGGTTGAATTAGCTTCAACTCAAAAAGGGTTTTTAGGAATTGAAAGTGCACGTGATCAAGAAATTGGTATTACGGTTTCGTATTGGGATTCATTGGAAGCAATTAAATCATGGAAAGAGCATGCAACACATAGACTAGCTCAAAATCGTGGGAAAAAAGATTGGTATGAATCTTTCGCTATAAGAGTTTGTAAAGTCGAACGGGATAGTTTTTTTGAGATGTGAACTAAAAGGCTAATGTGAAAGATAAAATTAAAAAGGAGCAAGATTGAATAGTATTTGTTAAGATTTTAATTTCGATTTATATGTAGGGATTCTATTCCCAAATTAACTTATTTAATTTTAGTCCGATATATTAAATAAGTTCAACTTAAAAGGGGAGAAAGAATTTGATCCTACAAGAATTAATTTCAAATATAAATAAAAGTGTGGACAACTTAGAACTATCAATTGCTAGAAAGTACATTGAAGAGAACATTGAAATTTTAAAAGAAAATAAAACACTTTTAAACAGTAATTCAAGAGAATTATTGGTTTTTATTTCAAATCGCCAAAAAGATGGCTATGAACAATTAACTAGAAATGAATTGATGATCATCCATGCAATTAATACTAATGCGACTAAATTTGATTTAAGGGAATTAAAAAAATTAGTAAAAGAAAATGCTATGCTCTTAGTAAAGAAAGATGTATTTGATTTTTTAAATGCAGATGCAAAGGTCATATTAGAAGGAATGAAAGCAATTAATCAATGAGTTAAAAGTTTTCCATGAACCAACTTAATTAAGTTGGTTTTTTTGTTGTTCGAAACGATTTATTGTAAAAAATATAAAATAAATGGAATATATTTGAATGGAAATGAGAGTTATTATCAATACTAGTATTAAGAAAGGGTAACCGTCAAGGGCTACCCTTACATACTTATAATTCTGGATCAAATGTTTTACAATCAGTTTCAGCATTGTTTGAAGCTTGTTTCCCTTTATGACTCACAACATAAATGGAATCAGCATTACATTTGTTTCCAGAAGCCCAAAATTTACAGTTATTCACTTCGCAAAGTACATCTTTTGCCATATTAAAGACACCTCCTTTAAAGTTATGATTAACATTAATAAGAGGATTGATACTTATTTTAATTGGTTATTTTTGTTTCAATCTTAAGGTATAACTTAAAGAAAACCTTATCGAATTCAATCGATAAGGTTTTCTTATTATTCTTCTTTAGTTGTTTTAAATAATGCAATTTCTTCTTTTAATTCGAATGCTAGTCTTGCTAATTCTCCGACTGCGACACTTGTTTGTTCAGTCATGAGTAATTGCTCTTTTGTATCTATTGCAGTCGATTTTGTTGAGTTAAACGAACTTGTTGCAATGTTCGAAATCTCATTAAATGAAGCAGATATTTCTTCAGTAGAAGCTGAAATTTCTTCAGAAGTTGCTGATACTTCTTGAATTTGTTTATTAACCTCAGTAATTGAATGGAGGATCTTATTAAAGCTTTCGCCTGTTTGAGTGATTGCTTCTAAGCCTTGTAATGATTGTTTCTCTTCTAATTCCATTGCTTGAATTAAGGACGAAGTTTCACCTTGAATTGAAGAAAGTATTTCAGAAATTTCACTTGTTGATTTTTTAGATGCTTCAGCTAATTTTCTAATTTCTTGGGCAACAACTGAAAATCCTTTTCCATATTCTCCTGCTCTAGCAGCTTCAATTGATGCATTAAGTGCTAGTAAATTTGTTTGTTCGGAGATCCCTTTAATAACATCGATAAAAAATTTCAGAAGATTTCTTTCCTAGTTGTTGGACTAATAATGAATTATTCTTTACGGTATCGTTTATATTTCTCATTTCAATAATACCTTGTTGAATATAATTATTCCCTTCATCAACATTAATTGTTGCTTCAGAAGAAGATTCACTTGCTTCAGCTAATTTTCTAATTTCTTGGGCAACAACTGAAAATCCTTTTCCATATTCTCCTGCTCTAGCAGCTTCAATTGATGCATTAAGTGCTAGTAAATTTGTTTGTTCGGAGATCCCTTTAATAACATCGATAATAACGTTAATTTCAGAAGATTTCTTTCCTAGTTGTTGGACTAATAATGAATTATTCTTTACGGTATCGTTTATATTTCTCATTTCAATAATACCTTGTTGAATATAATTATTCCCTTCATCAACATTAATTGTTGCTTCAGAAGAAGATTCACTTGCTTCAGCTAATTTTTCTGCTACGTATTGAACACCAGAAGCGATTTCTTCTGTTGCAATTGATGATTCATTTGTACTGGTCATTTGGATTTCAGCACCAGCCGCCATTTCTTCCATTGATCTATTAACATTTGAAGTGATTTCACTTACTTGAGTAATTGTAATTGCAAGTTTTTCAGATGAAACAGCTAATTTATCTGATGTTAAATTTAATTTTGAAATTAACTGGATTAAAGATTGGATCATTTGATTGAATGCTTTACCTAAAATTCCAAATTCATTATTTGCTCTTACTGGTACTATTACTGTAAGGTCTCCATTACTAACTTTTTCAGTTACAGTTATTAATTCATTGATTGGTTTCATAATCATTCGGATTATATAATAACTAATTACTGCTCCAATTAATAAGAAAATGAAAACGATAATGCCTGTTGTAATTAAAATTGGCATAGCTTCGTCCATGAATTCTTTTTGATCCATTGTTCCTAAAACTTTCCAACCTGTAATAGGATTTGTAATATAAATCAATTGTTTTGAAGCGCCTTTATATGTGTAACTAAAACTACCTTTAGCCTTTTGGGCAATTTTTGAAGTAATGGCATTAGGTAGAGAATCACCAGGCTTTATCGTTGGATGAATGATAACTTTATTATCTTGATCTAGCATCGCTGGATAGCCAGTTTTACCAATTTTAACATTTAATACTAATTTCTTTAATTCATCTAATGTTATATCAATTGCAACTACTCCACTTCCATCTGGTAATGCCTTTGCAATCGTTACAATTACTGATTTTGTTGCTGCATCTACGTAAGGAGTAGTAATGATGATATTCCCGTTCTTTTCCTTTGCTTCCTTGTACCAATCTCTTGTTCTTGGATCATAACCTGAAGGCAGTTCTACTTTTGGATAAATATAAATATTGCCACTCTCAGTACCGACATATGAAGTACCTATTTCGTCATGTGAATCAATAACATTTTGGAATTGATTAATTAATGTCGGAAGATTTTTTTCTTCGTAACTCGATTGGTTAATTGATTTAGATAATAAATCAATTAATTTGAAATGATTTGATATCGTACTATTGATATTATCATTTATTAATGAAACATTATCGGTAGCGTTTTTCACAATATTTTCTTCTACTTTATTTTTTGCGCTTATAAAAGAAGATATTCCGATTACAGCACTTGGTAATACAATTAGAATTGCTAAAAATAATAATAATTTAGTCCGAATTTTTAAATTAAACATAGTTCTCTTCCTTTTTCTTATAGTAAATTTATTAGTGTTGTTCATTATTTCGGATATTAATTGAATTTTTTAAGTCTTCGGTAGATTCTAAAAAGTTGTAATTTATGGAAATAGTTATGCTTTTTCCTAAAAGTCTTGAACGGTTTAGAATAATACAGTCCTCTTACTTATAAAATAATTGGTACAAGATGATTAGTGTTCTATACAAGGTGGGTTTATGGACATTTTTAATTTAAAAAGTTTGATTAATAGTTAGACGAAAATGAATTGGTGCTTAATTGAAATTGAAGGAGAAGAACTGTATTATTGAATGTTCTTATGATGTAGGTTTCATTAGGAGTATTTCTTTTGAACACTTTTTTTGAACTTTTTTAATGTAATTTGATAAATTAGTTCGAGTTTTTTTATTAAATTATAGAAATCAGTGTCTAATGTATCTTTGTTTGAAAGAATTTGTATGATACTTTCTTTTTCTTTTTCAAGAGAAGTGTAAGTCATACCATTGAGTAAATTTACATATTTCTTACTTACTTTCATATTTTCTTTAAGTCCTCCAGCATTGTTTAATTACACAATTTCATATAATACACATTATATTTAAAAAAATCTCTATAAAAAGTAAAGTTCTATTATTAAAATTTTTCGGAAAATTTAGCAGGAAAATAAATAAATAGTCCTATAAATTTATAAAAGTTGAGAAAAACAATATTTTATTTGGAAAATGGAAAAAATATATTATCCAAAAAGTTGAATCGAAAAGTTCAATTAATTTACAAATTATCCATAAACGATTGATATGACAAGAATAGTATTTACTTACTAAAAGAATATGAAGTTGTTTAACGAGTAAAAAAACTTATTAGTATAATGTTTTAATGGAAAGTCGATTTTTAACATGTAGAAATAAGAGGGAGAATAAAATGATTTTAAAATATTATTTTATGAAAAATAGTACAACGAAGGCTATGAAAAAAGGTAAGCAAATTTTCGTGAAAGTTTGCTTACCTTTTGGTTGAAACCATATTTATTTCTTTAATTGGCTGGTAAATAAGGTCCGATTATTGTAATTTACTTTCAACTTGTTGACAAACTTCTTCCGCAGTTAAGCCACTAGCTTCAATCACGGATCCTTGTGTTGCAACATTTTGCATTCCCATTACATTTGAATCCATACCTGTTACTACACAGCAATCGCAACCATTTGCATCAGATTCCTGTTTTAATTCAACTACATCATGTCCTGCAGAACGCAGTGCATCTTGAACATTTGTTAAAGATTGTTCTACTCCAATTCTAGCCATAAATAACACCTCCTCAGAATATAAGATTTGCTATTTTAAGGAAAAATATTCTTAGAATAAAGAAGTTTAAGTTTAGAAAAAGTAAATATGGAGGTGTTTTTAATGGGAAAAACTAAAAAAGATCCATCTAGAGTTGGACTAGGTTCATCACATGTACAAGGTCAAGGAACAACTACTTCTGAGACTGGAATCGAAATGTCTTCCTCAAGAAAAAAACAAAAACAATCTTAATTAAACGCTAACCATCTAACTATAAGGTGGTTAGCGTTTTTTTTCGCAATTTTTTGTGGTATTTAACAATACATATTTCAGAGAAAGCATAAAGGACGTGAGTTATTTAAAAGAAATCAACAAAATACTCTAAAGTATTTTAATCTCTTACTTTACCCTTGATCCTGCCTTTCCTCGATCCTACTCTTAATAAAGGCGAGCATCCTTTAACGGAAATCATCATACTTTTTTACATAGCTTTTAAATAAACGCATACAAACATATATTTTAAAGGGATATCCCCTTTATAAAGAGAATAAAGAATTATATTATCAATGATTTTTTTGTCTATTGTTCATTAAAGTTTTTATGTTTTTACAACTTGTCGCTAACGTTATACACTTAATTAGCCATTTTTGATGAAATACATTACATCATCATTTCATTGTAATGTATTTTCTTTGTCGTAACTAATAAATCAATCAGAAAGTAGCTGAAGTGATGAATCATATTGTAAATGGAGATGTTGTAGGAGATAAAATTAAAAAACTAAATGGAAATATTATTGTTTGGAGAGAAATGTACGATTTTGGTCCACTTAATCAGGCATGGTCTTTAGAAGAAACTTATAGAAGAAGAGCGAATTTTTTTGAGAAAAAGCTAAAGATTCCGGCAGAATTTTTTATTAAAAATTGCCAAAAACAATACGAATTATTAAATAACTTATCACGATCTGAGGAAGTTGTATTATGGTTTGAACATGATCGTTACGATCAAACAATGTTCATTTTTTTATTAACACAATTATCTATACTAGGTTTTCAAAAAGTCTCAATGGTAAGCATAAATGAATATAAAGGAATTGAACCTTTTCATGGTTTAGGGCAGTTGACTTCTGAACAATTAATCGAGTTACTTAATATGAAACAAAAAATTTCGAATGAACAAATGAAAGAAGCAATTGCAGGATGGAATGCATATCAATCAGATCATTATGAGGAATTAAATAGATTTATTCAAAATTGTTATACATTGCCTTTATTAAAACAAGCATTAATATGCCATAAAACCTATTTTCCATCTCCAAAGACTGGTTTAAATGAAGTAGAATTTTTAGCTTTATCAATGTTAGATGAGAGTGCGAAATCATTTGCAGAGTTATTCACTAAAGTCTCTAACGAGAGGATAAATGATGGGTTAAGTGATTTATATTTCGCAGCTATTTTAAATGAATTAATGAACGGTGAATATCCTTTAATAAGTAGTAATAAAACGCTACCAAATTATAATCAATATAGCCCTCAAGCAGAGTTGAGTTTAACAAAATGGGGAATGGAAGTATTGAAAGGAAAGTCAAACCGGGTTGATTTAATTGGTATTGACTGGTGGATTGGCGGCATTCACATTTTTGAGAATATTGCTACTTAATTGTTCTCATTAAATAGATAAAAAGGTTATCCTGAGTTTCTACGTACTAGTTTAAAAGAAAATTTCAGGACAAAACCATGAATCGTAAAATAATGATTGAATTTATTGTGGTGCTAAGGAAATGAGGTGGATCAACATGCGCCCAATTTTACTAGGAATATTAGCAGCATTTTTCTTCTCGATTACGTTTATTTTAAACAGATCAATGGAATTATCTGGCGGTAGCTGGATCTGGAGTGCGTCACTAAGGTATTTTTTTATGCTCCCTTTTTTACTTATTATCGTGATCAGTCGTAAAAATCTAACAGAATTATTCGAAGAAATGAAGAGTCAATTAAAACTTTGGATTAGTTGGTCTACAATTGGATTTGGATTATTTTATGCACCGATCTGTTTTGCAGCAGTCTATTCACCTGGATGGCTTATTGCAAGCTCATGGCAAATTACAATTTTATCAGGATCTCTATTAGCGCCTTTGTTCTTCCTTACAGTTCAAACGCCTAATGGACCTCGAAAAATACGTGGGAAAATTCCGTTTAAAGGGTTAGGTATGTCCTTGTTAATCATTTTCGGAATAGTATTAATGCAGACTGAATTAGCTAAAAAACTTACGATTTCAACGGTATTAATAGGCATTATACCGATTATCATTGCCTCTTTTGCATATCCGCTTGGTAATCGAAAAATGATGGAAATTTGTGATGGAAAGTTGGATGTATATCAACGAGTTTTAGGCATGACCATTGCAAGCTTACCATTTTGGATCATTCTGTCGATCTATGGTTTATTTACGGAAGGATTACCAAGTCAGGGACAAATCTCACAATCATTAATTGTAGCTCTTTCTTCAGGAGTAATTGCAACAGTATTATTTTTTCAAGCGACTGACATTGTTCGGGGGAACATGCAAAAATTAGGTGCAGTAGAAGCAACTCAGTCAATGGAAGTTTTATTTACAGTAATAGGCGAGATCTTTTTCTTATCTTCACCTATTCCATCAATCATATCCTGGTTCGGAATGATGATTATCATGATTGGAATGATATTACATAGTTATCTTTCTCAAAAGATAAAGATTGTAAAAGAAAGTAAGGAGACAGTTAACTTGTGATTAGGAATATAAGAGCAGGGAAAAGGAATAGCAGGTCATAAAAGAGTAAATAAAAATATCGTAATTAAAAAAACTGAAAGAAGTTGAGTAACTTGGTTAATAAGCAGATTGAATTAAATAATAGAGTATTCATAGACAATCAGCAGAATGCCATATCAATTTTATCCCCAGATGATTTTAGTTTTAAAGAATGTTTAGTGTTTTTAGCAAGGTCAAATAATGAGGTTCTTCATGCAGTTAAGGAGGACTTTTTTTTTAAGCTTATTAAAATAGATAATGAATTACTATTATTAAAAGTTAGTAGTGAAGATAAGAGAATATTAATTGAGTTTCCTGATCAAAATCCGAGTGAAGTCATTAAGAAAGCTGCAGCACGTTATATTTGGGATTTATTTGATATGGGAAGGGATTTAAGTGGTTTTTATCAACTAAGTAACAATGATCAAATGCTAAAACAGCTAATTCAGCAATATTATGGACTTCGTATAATTGGAATACCAGATTTATTTGAAGCATTCACTTGGGCGATTATGGGCCAACAAATCAATTTAACATTTGCCTTTTCATTGAAAAGAAGCTTTGTAGAAAAATATGGCGAGAGTTTTAAATGGAATGGTGAAGACTTTTGGCTATTTCCGACTCCTGAAGACATTGATGAGCTAGAAGTCTCCGATTTAACAAGTTTAAAATTCACGACTAGGAAGGCTGAATATATAATTGGGATTGCGAAATTAATGAAGGAAGGTTTCATTTCAAAAGAAGGAATAGTATGTCTAGGTTCATATGAGGAAAAATTAAAAAAGCTAATAGAAATTCGCGGTGTAGGAAATTGGACGGCTGATTATGTTCTAATGAAATGCTTAAAGGAGACACGTGCATTTCCGATTGCAGATGTTGGAATACATAATGCCCTTAAGAATCAACTATCATTAGATAAAAAACCTACCATTGAGGAAATTAAGAAATTAGCAACAAAATGGAATGGTTGGGAAGCTTATGTAACCTTTTATTTATGGAGATCATTATATTGATAACCAAAAAATGTCATACTCACATGAATCAGAATCATGATAACTATGCATGTGAAAAAAAGTAAGGGGCTGTCTACATTAAGACGCCCTTTTATTTTTACATTTTAAAAAAGTATAATTTGTAGTAGTGAAGAAAACTTGAAGTAGTTCCCAATTTTAGTTATAAGTACAATAAAGGCCCCAATCTGCGAGTTTTCTATAAACCTAACGCTAAATTCTTTAAAATAATATCTAATTAAAACATGGCATCGCAAAGGCAGAAATTTTAATTTTTAAAGATAATCAATTCTTCAAAGGATTTTTGAATTAAGAAGAGAATAGTATTAATGCGAAAAATATTTAAGCTTTATTAAAAAGGCTGTTATTGGGATAATGAAGCTAAACATCCTTTGTTTAATTGTTAAAGTTTAAAAAAATGCTTTTGTTTAAATGATTAAAAGTAAATATGAGAAAAATGAAGAGGTAAGGATTATGATTAAATTTTTAAAAAGATTATTTAGTAAGGAAACGACAAATCAGCCTATATTACCGATAAAAGAAACTCGCTCTCTTTCGAAAGTGGAAATCGAATTTATAATTGATGAACTTGTGAGTAAGCAAGCTCAATTAATGGATGAGATGAAGAGCAATAAAACAATAAACGATGCAGATATCGAGTTTAATAAATTAATTACAAGTAGATTAACGAATAATTTAAAGTACAGAATACCTTTTTTGGACATTGAATTAGTTTATTTAAATAATGTATTAAAAGGTAAGAAAACGAAATCAATTCAATATAAATTGTTTTACCAAGTTAAGGATACAGACTCAACTGAAATAACGGACATGGTTATTAATAAAGGATATTCATTTGTTCCAACGGTCGGTTATTTAAAAATTGGATAATAAAATACATAAAAATGGGGGCTGTCTCAGCCCCTTTCTTTTGGTAATATACATGATTTAATCATGTCAGTGTGTAGACAAAGTCCTATTTATCTGATTTTCAGACTGATTGATTTAATCATGTATCTTCTCATTTACTGATGAGATAGGGAGGTCATTAACTTCGTATGCAACTCTAATTCCAGATTCAATTGCACCTTGAATCCAACCAGGAGCAGTAGAAGTATGATCTCCTGCGAAATGGACATTTCCTTCTGGAGTGGAAATATAAGGAGCGATTTCAGTTTGTTGATCTGGTTTGTAAATTGCAAAAGCACCACCAGAAAAAGGATTTTTTGCCCAACTGAAAGAATTCCCAGTCATAAACTCATTGTAAATTTCTTTTCCATATATTCTAGATAAATCTTCAAGTGCATTTTCAATTTGTTCCTGTTCAGTTAAGCTATCCCAAATTGTAGCGTTATCTTCCCAGGTGTAGCTTGCCAAAATGACACCGGGACTTTCTGTACCAATAGATTGGCTAGGGAAATATGAGTAACGAACAGGTAAATCTGATATCATTTTTCCGCCAACATATCCTTCTTTTTCCCAAAATCTAGTCTTAAATTGTAAACCTATTTTTGTCGAAGCTACATAGTGCAACTGTCTAATTGCTTTATATTTGTTATAGGAAAATAAATCACGAGGAACTACCTCAACGAAGTTCATTAAAGAAAAGGGTATCGTAATGATTGCTAAATCGCCTGTAATATTGTATTGTTGTGAGGTTTGAGTATCTTCAGTATGGATGGTTACTTGAGAGTCGTTTTGTTCGATTTTTTTCATTTTTAGATTATAATAAATGTTTTCTTGTAACTCTGGCAAAAATGCATATGGTAATTGATCATTTCCACCTTTTATCTCATAAAACTTAAGTCCTGGAGTAAATAAAATCATTACTTCTCGAAGTAAGGCAGTGAATGAGAGCTCCGGAAAACCTTCCAAACCTAGTATTACCTTAATCATATCAATTGCTCCAACTGATAATCTTCTGCCATAAGGATTGTATTTCAAATAATAATCCATAGAGTATCGATCAAGTAATTTAATGACGATTTCCCAATTTTTTTTTGGATTTTGTTTAATAAAGTCAGTTACAGGTTGCATGGCATATTGTGCTAAATATTCAGCAGTTTTACCTTTTTCAGACGGTGATGTGGGGAAGTTAAGAATATCTGGATTTTCTTCATAAATCTTTTGAATTGTTCGTACATTGTTTACATATATAATGTCGTTTGGAGTACTATTAATGAACTCTTCTAATGGAAGGTTAAATTTTTTAATATATTCTAATACTAGCAAATGAATTGAAGGGATTCTCATTGCACCATTTTCCATGTATTGTCCGGCATAAAAAGAACGATTAGTAAAAATCCGACCACCAATTCTATTATTTCCTTCAATAACGGTTACTTGATGACCTGCTCCTTTTAAAAGTGATGCAGTTACCAAGCCGGAAATACCTGCTCCTACAATGATTATATTTTTTGGCTCATGTGTTTTTGGTAGTCCTGTACGAATCGTTTGAAGCATTTGTTCCATTGTTAAAGGACTTTCCATGCTCACAGTCATACAGACGCTCCTCTATTATTAAGACATTCAAGAAATTTTATTCAATAATAGGGAGAGATAGAAGAGATTTTGTGATTTAGTTTTGGATTAACAAAAAAATAGAGCTTGAAGATTCAAGCTCACATTTGACGAAAACTAACTACTTTTTACGTCTAAATAAATTAACGATAAAGACAATGATTGCGATAATTAATACAATATGAATTAATCCGCCAGCGATATGGAATGTAAAATATCCTAAAAACCATAAGATTAAAAGAATAAAAAATAGAATCCACATAATTAATGAACATTCCTTTCTTTTATGACTGTATTATTACGTTGTCCAATTTTTTATTTCATATCCAAGATTACGTTAACAATTAAAAAAGCTGCCATAATTGGCAGCTTTAGACTGTTGATAAACTTTAAATTAAAATTTATCGAAAACAGTGTAAGGCATTTGTCTTTTATGTCTAGATTTATTAAACCATGACTCGATTTTTGCTTGAGCATCACTGCTAATTTCCTTTCCTTCTAAATAGTCATCAATATCATTGTATGTAACACCTAAAGCGACTTCATCAGCTAGTTGAGGACGATCTTCCTCAAGGTCAGCAGTCGGTACTTTTTCATATAATTTTGGTGGGCAATTTAATTCTTGTAATAGCATTTTCCCTTGACGTTTATTAAGACGGAAAATCGGACAAAGATCAGCGCCTCCATCGCCATATTTCGTGTAAAAACCAGTAATTGCTTCGGCAGAGTGATCCGTTCCTAATACAACACAGCCATTCATCGCAGCAATACTATACTGAGCTTTCATTCTTTCACGAGCTTTTTCATTACCCTTTGCAAAATCAGTAAGCTCAATGCCGATGCTTTTTAATGTTTCAACACTAGCATCAACAGCTGCTTTAATATTTACTGTAAATGTCTTCGTTGGTTGAATGAATTTTAAAGCTTCTTGACAATCTTCTTCATCCATTTGGACCCCATAAGGTAATCTAACTGCAATAAATTGATAATTCTTTTCCGATTGCTCACTATTTAATTCATTAATTGCCATTTGCGCAAGTTTGCCTGTTAAAGTGGAATCTTGACCACCTGAAATACCTAATACAAAACCATTTAAGAATGGGTGTTTTTTTAGATAGCTTTTAAGAAAATCGACACTAATTCGAATTTCTTCTTTCGGATCGATAACAGGCTTTACTTTCATTTCTTCAACTATTTCTTTTTGTAAACTGTTCAATCTTCATTCTCCTTTTGATACAGATTGTATTTCTTAATATATGCATAGCAATCCTCAGGTAATAAATATCTTGGCTCTCCGCCTTTTGCAAACTCCTCGCGAATATAAGTTGAGCTAATTTCCATCGCCAATCCTTTATCTATAAGATGGAATCTGAATCCATTATCATTATTTCTTAATAATGGCGAACGAGAAATCGTCTTTAACATATCAATTCCATCGCGAGCCATTACAATAAATTTATTTTCGGAAACTAACTGATCACCGTATTTCCATTTTCCGTCAGCTATGTCCTCAAGAAGATCTGCTCCCATAATGAAATAAACCTCATCATCCTTATACTTCGCTTTAAAATGGTTCATTGTATAGTAAGTAAATACTTCCCAAGCATCTTTGTTCATTTCATAATCGTCTGCAATAAATTTTGAGTTGTTCTTTATTGCCAGTTTTAACATATTCCATCGATGTTCATCTGTATTATGTAATTTTTTATCTCTTCGTTTAGAAGAACAAGGTAAAAATATTACTTTGTCTAATTGGCAACGATGAGCAATCGTACTTGCAGTCCATAAATGAACATTTGTAATCGGATCAAATGAACTGCCATAAATCCCAATTTTAGCCATTTTTCAATTCCTCTGTTTTCTTTCTAGCCTCTGCTATTTTTTCCATTTTGTTATCCCAGCATTTTTGACTTAAATCAACAGGATATTCTTCGGGATTTAAAGCGCGCTTATATTCTTCCCAAAGTAATCCTAAATTTTCTTCGGCAAATGCTTGGATGTCAGTAATCGATGGTAATTTATAGACTAATTCGCCATTTGAAAAAATTTGATGATGAAGTTCTCTAGCCTCAAAATTAGATACAAATTTACTAATATAAGGATGAACTGGGTGGAATAATTTAATTTTTTCCTCTGATTGAGGATTTTCATCTTCAAGCGCAATATAATCCGCTTCTGCGTGATGATTAATCGTATTTATGATTCGATACAATTTCTTTAATCCAGGAGTTGTAACTTTTTCAGGGTTTTGAGAAATTTTTATGGTGTCAACCATATTCCCATTCTCATCTTCAATACTTACTAGTTTATATACAGCACCTAAAGCAGGTTGATCATATGCGGTTATCAGTTTTGTACCAATTCCCCAAGAATCAATCTTCGCACCTTGTGATTTTAAGTTTAAGATTGTATATTCATCTAAATCATTTGAAGCAACGATTTTAGTATTAACGAAGCCTGCAGCGTCAAGCATTTTCCTAGCTTCTTTAGATAAATAGGCTAAGTCACCACTATCAAGTCTTATTGCAGCAAAGTTAATTTTATCACCTAATTCTTTTGCTACTTTAATCGCATTTGGGACTCCGCTTTTTAGCGTATCGTATGTATCGACTAAAAATGTACAGTGATAATGTCGATCCGCATATTTCTTGAATGCGGTGTATTCGTCACGATATGTTTGTACAAGTGCATGAGCATGTGTACCTGAAACTGGTATATTAAATAATTTGCCAGCACGAACATTACTAGTCGCATGAAATCCACCAATAATTGCGGCTCTAGCACCCCAAATTGCAGCATCAAATTCTTGAGCACGTCTTGTACCGAATTCCATAAGCGTATCATTACCAACGATATGTTTAATACGTGAAGCTTTCGTTGCTATTAATGTTTGATAATTTATTATGTTTAATAAAGCAGTTTCAATTAATTGTGCTTCAAGTAATGGAGCTTCAATTCTCAAAATTGGTTCGTTTCCAAAAACTAATTCGCCTTCTTGGATTGCACGGACCGAACCAGTGAATCGTACTCCAGATAAATATTGAATAAAATCATCTTCATACCCTAACTCTTCTTTTAAATATTCCAGATCTGTACTACTAAATTTAAAGTTTTGGAGATAATTGATTACTTTTTCTAAACCTGCAAATATGGCGTACCCATTACCGAATGGGAGCTTTCGGAAGTATAATTCAAAAATGGCAGTTTTATTATGGATATTGTCTCCCCAATACGTTTCTGCCATATTAATTTGATATAGGTCAGTATGTAGTGCAAAGCTATCATCTTGAAAGTTGTAATTCATCTTATTTCCGCCCCTAAAGTATTTTTAAAATGACTTAGTGCCCATTCATGTCCAGCTTCGTTAAAGCTAGCAACAGCCTTTTGATGAATGACTAGTTTATAACCTTTATTATAAGCATCGACTGCTGTATGTAATACACAAATATCAGTACATACACCAATTAAATGAAGCTCATTAATTCCACGTTCATTTAGTTTAATTTCGAGATCTGTTCCTGCAAAAGCAGAATAGCGGGTCTTATCAATCCATTGAACGGTTGAATCATTCTTCACTGAATTGTATAAATTCTGTAATCCACCATATAAATCTCTTCCCTTAGTATGTCTAATATTGTGAGGAGGGAATAATTTTGTCTCGGGATGATAAGGATCATTCTCATCATGGACGTCTATTGCAAATACAATAAAATCTTGATTTTTAATAAATTCTTTTGTTAATTGCATAATATTATGTTCAATTTCTTGAGCTGGTTTACCACAAGTTAATGAACCTGCATCTGCTACAAAATCATTCGTATAATCAATAATAATAAGCGCTTTTTTATCCACTTTCTAATCACCCCTAGTAATTATGAATGTTAATTCTTTCACAAAATAGGTTAAAACAAATTAATTTTTCAACTACAATATCATTATAAGTGAAAACCTATATTTTGGAAATTTAATAAATCTGGTTAATTAGATTATTTCCCTTTTCGTATTTATTGTTGCTTTATGGAGGAATTTTTGGAAATGTATCGAACTAACTAAGGATATATTCGATCGTTCGTTGGAGGGATTTGTTTGGAAGCAGTTCGTGCAAATTTAGAGCATATTTTAGAAGTGGCAACATTGTTTAATCAATACAGAATGTTTTATAAACAAGAAAGTAATTTAAATGGTGCAATTGAATTTATTACAGAGAGAATCAAAAAGAAAGATTCAATTATTTTTGTTGTTAAAGATGAAGATAAATATTTAGGGTTTACTCAGTTATATCCCTCTTTTTCTTCTGTATCGATGAAGAGGTTATGGATATTAAATGATTTATATGTAACTGAAGCTGCAAGACAAAAAGGAGTAGCTCAAATGCTGCTAGATACTGCAAAGAAATTTGCAATTGAATCAAAAGCAAAGTCATTAGACTTACAAACTGCTATTGATAATAAATCAGCTCAAGCTCTATATGAAAAAAATGGCTATCAAGTTGATAAAGAATTTTTTTCTTATTCATTAAATTTAGAAAATCTAAAATAAAACTCGTTTAGATTAAAGCGATTTACAAAAGCATTTAATCGTTCTTAAGTCCACCTTTTAAAGGTGGATTCAGACTGCCCGCCAATCGCTCGCTTTCTTCGTTACTTCGCCTGTCTGCGGTGCTCATTACCGTTAAGGGTAACTCCGCTCCTCGCCAGGCTTCGCGCCTCGAAAGACAAGCGTTTTCAATCAGTCTGAAAATCAGATAAATAGGACTTTGTCTACACACTGAGTCCACCTTTTAATGGTGGACTTTTTTACGTTAAGAAAGTTGGCAGCTATTTAGAAAACTCGACGTAGTTGGCGGAATTAAGTATAAGTGCAACTAAGTCACTGTCTTCGCCTCAGGCTCGGCTTTTTCAAAATGATGAAATTTAAATAGTAACAGGAAAAAGTAGATAAATGGTGAATATGTAAAGGTTGAAAAAAAGGAGGGGTTTTATGTCAAATTTATTTAAAAGAATTGATACTGTTTTCCTACAAGTAACTGATTTTGAGAATGCAGTAGAGTGGTATTGTTCAGTATTAGGCTTTACGGTTAGATGGAATGATGTAACAAATGGATATGCAACTTTAAATATAGGAGAAACTCCATTAACACTCGTTAGAAAGAACGAACAAGAAGTAGGTCATACCAATAAGCATATGCAATTTAATTTTTATACTTCTGATATAGAGAAAGCATATCAACATCTCGTTCAACATGATGTAAAAGTAGAGAAAGTAAACCAAGATGGAACGTTTAAATGGTTCGAGTTTTATGATTTAGATGGTAATCGATTAGGTGTATGTTCTTTTCCTGAATAATGATCATTTTAGAAGAAAGGTTCAAAAATGAATAAAAAAATAATTACACTAATTCTAATTTTTGTATCGATTGTCAGCATATTTACTTACATATCAATAAATTTTAATACAAAAGAAAAAGCCATAAAATTTGCAATTCATAAAGATTTACCTGAATTAAAGAAAGAAAATTACCAATTAGTGAATATCCCAAACAGTCATTACACTCTATGTATAACCAATGTTCCACATAGTATTTATATATATAAAACTACAACATTTTTAACAGTGAATTATGCAACGATTTCAGGAGCTGCACATTTGTACGCTGGCGATGGAAAAGCAATGCATTTTTTAAATGATAAATTAATCTATGGTTTTGATATGGATCGACCAATTGGTAAAGGAATCTATATAGACAATAAAAAAATGAATGTAGTACAACTAAATAAGTATTTTACAAAAAGTAAATATCAAATGAATTATAAAAATTTAGCTTTCTATTATCCAAACAAACCGATGAATACTACTAAAAATAGTTTTGGTTTTACAGAAGTAACCTATCGTTAAATAGGTTTACATTTTATATCAGTCCGAAATATATGTTATTTGTCTACAGCAAAGTATTAATTTTAGTAAGGTCCTAAGGAGGTTGAGAATGTGTTCGATCAATCTTATTTTGAATGTCGTGTAGAATGGGGAAAAAGAGGTGCTCGAGAAGCAGCGGAGCGAGGCGATATTACAATTGTTGTTGATATTCTTAGCTTTTCATCAACTGTTGTATCCGCAATTAGTCAGGATGCACTTATCTACCCATATCCACCAAATTTAGATGGAAAAGCTTATGCAGAAAAAATTGGTGCAGAGTATATATTAGGTAGAAATGAAGCAGCTGTAATAGGGAAGGCCACTCTTTCACCAGTTTCTTTTAATCAAAGTCATGCAAATAATAAGTACGTCTTATGTTCACTAAATGGAGCATTTTGCTCTTGGATTGCTTCAAAAGTGCCTGCACTATTAATTGGTTCTTTCCTAAACGCTTCATCAGTTGCAGCCTATGCTAATCGTCTAAGAAAAGAATTAAATGCAAATATCACAGTTATTCCTTGCGGTGAGGTTTGGAACGAAATTCAAGAAAACGAAGATGCATTACGACCTTCGATTGAAGATTATTTAGGTGCAGGAGCAATTTTGAATGAATTAGAGGGAACAAAATCACCAGAAGTGGAAGTTTGTTTAGGAGCATTTCTTTATTCTAAACATAAAATAAAAGAGCTAATTTGGGAATGTGGAAGCGGACGAGAGCTTAGAATGAAAGGTTTTAAAGAGGATGTTAAGCATTGTAGTCAAATCAATCGATTTAATGTAGTCCCAGTTTTGCAGAATAATTGTTTTGTTGATGCATTAAAAATAGAAAAAGGATGAATTCACTAATTCATCTATTCTCAGTGTGTTGAAATATAGTATGTTCAATATGAAAAAGGTCATTAATTGAAAACTATAGATGATAAAGTTAGTATTTTTAAACGTTCTATTAATGAATAATGGAAGATGCTTTTTTTGAATTTGTCGTTCAAACAAATTAATAAATTCTTCTAAGTAAAGGATATATAAATTTTTATTTAATGAATACTTTTATTAATGAGTAAGTTGATTGGAACGAAAGGGTGCTCGACTCCTATGGTAAAGGCAGGGAAAACAGGAAAAGTAGGTAAAGCAGATAAGAAATATATTATATATAGGAATTAAATAAAATACTCTAAAGTCTTTTAATATCTTTTCTTTTCACTTTCCCCTTGATCCTGCCTTTCCTTTTTCCTGCTCTTAAGCATGCATCCTGTAGTGGAAATGAACATCGCTCAACTTCCTTTACGAAAATTTGGTAATTGTTTTTCAACAGGTGAAAAAGGATGAATTTACTATTCATCCTTTTTATTATTCTAACGGTTAAAAATAGAGTAGGAACTAACATTCTTTATTAGAACTTTAGCATTTTTGCCATCCAAATTAGAAATCCACAGATTACCTATTACATCCAGCTCACCTTTTCTTAACCATGTTATTTTATTCGTAGATTTGGAGTAAATAGGATTATAATCACCCTTTCCGGTAGGTGGACTTGTAATTTTTAACTGTTTATGATCATGAAGATTGATTCGATTTAAAGATGGTTTCGGACGTTTTTTTTCATCATTAGACCACTCACTTTCTTTTACCCTTGAAACAACGATTGATGAATCATCACACCAAGTAAATGCTAATTCAGCATATTTGGGTGGAGTTAAATTTGTTGATGTAAAAGCAGGCATTTCGGTGATTTTCATCTTTTTATTTTTATATCCGAAAACTAATCTTCCTCCGCCTGCTATGTATCCTAAAATATTTTTGGTTTGAGCCCATTTCGGATCATCTAAATTTAAAATAATTTCATCCTGAACTTCAAAAACCTTACCATCTGACGAAATAATACAAAGCATATCACTATCCATTGACCAAGAAGCTGTAGGGTTTACGATAAATGAAATCCACTTTTGATCAGGTGAAAATTGAAAGGATCTTGCATTAATAGATGGAATTGAAGTATTTCCTTTTGTTAAAGTTTTTGGAACAACGAAAAACTGCTTCACATGATTCGTTAAACCGGGAATTTTTTTTAAGTCATTTGGTAGAGTGATCTTATACAAAACAGGGTTTGTCCAACCGTCCGGATTAAGTGATGCAGCGGAAGAAGCGATAAAGCCTTGTCCATTAGGAAACCAATTATAGTCGTCTACGCCTAATGCAACATTATAAAAGTTTTTAAAATCGGAAACATTCAACACGCCACTATCTTGAAATGCAATAATATTTTTAGTCGGTGACCATTTCGGATTATTGCCATCATTAAATATTTTTTGTTCTTTTTTAGTTTTTAAATTATATATCCAAATTTCAGAACGAGTAGGATAAGAAGCGGTAGGACCTGTTGGTATTTCTTTTTCGTACATTAAATAACTACCATCATAAGACCATTGTGGTGCATTCAGGTATACACTTCTTACTTTGGTAATCTTTGTTTCTTTATTGTTTATTTTTATCCATACGTATCCATCGCGTACAAAAGCAATTCTTAATGGTTTTTCTGTCGTTTCGGCGTGTGTAAAGCTAGGAACAATAAAACTGAAAATAATGAGGATGATTAAAAAGATTTTTCGATTCACAAAATCACTCCGTTCTTTAAATTTGTTTTATTTTTCCCAAGTAACTAAGTTTGAAACGTAATTAATAAATAGAGAATCGATTTTTAGGTAGGAAAAGCATTCAAGTTAACGAATAGAAAAGTAAAAAGGGAAGGGGATAATAAATGGAGAAATGGATTGGCGCTTCTGGTGTTTGTATTAATCGAAATGCTCAAATTTTAATGGTGCTCCAAGGTAAACCTGAGGAAAAGAAGGTTTGGTCGGTACCATCTGGTGGTTTAGAAAAAAATGAAACGATTGAAGAGTGCTGTATTCGAGAAATTTTTGAGGAAACAGGATATGAAGCTGAAATTGTTAAACGATTGTTTGTAAAAGAAGGAGTTTCATATGGTTTTGAAGTAGAAGTACACTATTTTGAAGTTAAAGTCGTAGGTGGTAACGCAAAAATACAAGATCCTGATCAGTTGATTTATGATATAGCATGGAAATCTGCTGATGAAATAAAGGATTTAGAGCTTTCTTTTCCTGAAGATCGCAATTTACTAATAGAGCTAATAAATAAAAAAATGGTTTTTTAATTTAATAGCTAGAAAGGTAGGTTAATAAGGAGTGGACAGAAAATTGTTCCATACTTTTACCCCTACCTTCTTAAACAAAGCTTTTCTGTTTAATATTTTTCTACCGTAGCAATATAAGGAAGATTACGATATTGCTGTGCATAATCAATTCCGTAACCGACAATAAACTCATCTGGAATAACGAACCCTACATAGTCTACAGGTAAATCGATTTTTCTTCTTTCTGGCTTATCTAATAATGTACAAATCTTAATTGATTTTGGCTTATGCATGTCTAGATGGTCGCGCAGAAAATGCAATGTTAGACCACTATCAATAATATCCTCAATTATCACAACATTTTTATCTGTGATATTCTCGTCTAAATCTTTTAGTAGTTTAACTTTACCAGTGGATTCAGTTTGGTTGCTATAGCTAGATACAGAAATAAAATCCACATTAATGTCGTTCTTCATTTCACGAATTAAATCAGCTGCAAACACAAATGAGCCTTTTAATACTACCACTAAGATAAGTGGTTCATTGTTAAAGTCATTTTCGATTTGTTTAGCGAGTTCTTTTACTCTTGTTTTTAAATCAGATTCTGAAATTAAAGTATCCTTAATTCTATATGACATGAAAATTACCCTCTTTACATATTTTTCCTATTTGAATGAATTGATTTAATTAGCATTCATCATTATGTCCATTTTAACAATATTTACTAAATAGTAGAATTAAAAAGTAAATATCATGAACAGTCTTCAATTTGGTAATAATAGCCATATAACAAATTTGGAGGTTTTCAAATGAATGAAAAGATTGATTATAATGGTTTACCTAAACACTCAAAGCCATTATGGAGAAGTGGACTAAATATTCCTTCGTTCGAACCATATAATGATGATGGAGAATTTGACGTTGTAATCGTTGGGGCTGGTATTACTGGAATTTCAACCGCATATTTTTTAACTCAAGCTGGTATGAAGGTTGCTTTACTTGAAGCGAATAAAATCATTAATGGAACTACTGGCCATACTACAGCAAAAGTAACGGCACAGCATGATTTAATTTATGATGAGCTAATTCAGCACTTCGGATTGGAAAAGACAAAAATCTTTTATCACTCTACTAAAAATGCAATGGATTTTATTAAGAAATACTGTAATGATAATCAATTAGATTGTAATTTTGAGATTCAAGATGCAACCATTTATACAAATTCAGATGAATATGTAAGTAAACTTCATAAAGAATTAAAGGCATATGAATTATTAGGAATTGAATCATTCGGAGATGAAAAAATATTACTTCCAGTTGATAGTAAATTTTCAATCACAATGAAGAATCAAGCACAGTTTCATCCTTTGAAATATTTGATTCATTTATTAAAAGAATCAGTCGAAAAAGGATTAAAAGTATATGAAGAAACTGTTGTGATTGACGTTGAAACTGGCGATCGTCCAGTTGTAGTAACGCAAAGTGGACGAAAAATTAAATGTAAGCACGTTGTAAGTGCATCTCATTTTCCTTTTTATGATGGAAATCAATTCTTTTTTACAAAATTGCATGCAGATCGTTCATATGTATTAGCTGCAAAGGTAAAAACAGCATTTCCTGGAGGAATGTATATAAGTGCGGAAGATCCAAAACGGTCATTAAGATCGATTAAATATAATAACGAAGAATTAGTTTTAATTGGTGGAGAGAGTCACAAAACTGGTGTAGAAACTCGTACAATGAGCTTTTATGAAAATTTAAAGCAATTTGGAGAAGAGACTTTTGGAATAGAAGATGTAAAATTTAGATGGTCTACCCAAGATTTAATTACTTTAGATAACTTACCTTATATCGGCAGATTGTCATCGAAAAACCAAAATATATATGTAGCAACAGGTTTCCGTAAATGGGGCATGACAAGTGGAACAGTTTCTGCACAATTAATTAGTAATTTAATTCTAGAAAAAGAAGCTGTAGATGCTGATCTTTTTACTCCCTCAAGATTTCAAGCTGACCCAAGTATTAAGCATTTCTTAATGCAAAATCTTGATGTCGCTAAACATTTAATTGAAGGGAAATTAGAACCTGTTTCTAGAAAAATAGAAGAATTATACAATGATGAAGGTTCAGTAGTTACATTAGATGGAAAAAGAGTTGGAGCTTATAAAGATGTAAATGGAAAAGTACATTGTGTTGACACAACTTGTACTCATTTAGGGTGCGAGGTCGAGTGGAACAATGGAGAAAAATCATGGGATTGTCCTTGTCATGGATCAAGGTTTTCAATTTATGGTGAAGTTTTAGAAGGTCCAGCCGATCAACCGTTAAAACAGGTTTTTGTTCAATAAAAATAGTGATATTCCAAATTTAAATAATATAAAAGGCTGCTATTGAATATTTGGCAGCCTTTTTTGTAGTTTTTTATTATATTCCATTACGAAACAATCTCTATATTCACCCTCATGTAATTCATGGTTTGGAAGCAATCTTGTCTTTATAAACCCACACTTTTCATAACATTTAATTGCACGGATATTCCATGTTTGTGGATCTACTACTACTTTATCTGCATGTTTATTATTCACTAAATAATCTACCATTGATGATACGAGTATGTTACCAATCCCTCGATTCCAATGATTAATCTCTCCAATAAATTGATCCATTCCATAGATTAGTTCAGTAGAATCGCTTAATCCATATTCACTTTTTGACTCAGAATCCAATTGATAATATTGAATATAACCAATTTCATTATTCTCATAAATTACAATGCCCATTTGAATCGAAGGATCTTTACTAAAAAAAACATTTTGAACTTTTTCATTGTCAAATGGATTATCTCTACCTTCATAATACTGGAGGACATTAGGATCTGAGAGCCATTTTGATAAAAGGGGAATATCATTCTCTTCTAATTGACGAACCATAAGCTTATTATTTTTTAAAATCAATGTTAATCCTCCTTAAATAGAAATGAAAGAAAGTTTAAAATTTATGTAGGTTTTAAGCAAATCATAGCACTATTTTGAAAAAATTAATGAACATTTCTTCTTATGTATTCTTTTGTTTGATAAGCACTGTTTAAAAAGAAGATTGATTTCCGTTCCAGGATGCTCGCTTTCCATGGGGCGTGAGCTGAGCCTCCTCGGCAAGGCTGCGGGGTCTCACCCTTCCCGCTACTTCCCATAGGAGTCTCACACCTTCCACTCCAATCAATGTCTTTTAATATCTATACTTAAATTTTATTTAATCTTTTTCCAAAATGTGTTTTTTTTTGAGTATCAACAATTATCATTAACAAAGCATTTAAGTATTAAAATAATAATACTTATTCGAATAAGAAACTAACAAGAATCTATTTTGAATTTATAGACGCTCATTCATTTTATATTGAAGACACTTCTGGCAATATTGTCGAAATTATTTCAAGACACTCAGTTTCACCATCATCAGACATATCTTTTTCAATTGACTCCATTATTAATATTGGTGAAATCAATCTAACTACGGCTGAAATAATTAAAGGCGGTAAACTACTAATCTCGAATGGTATTCTAGCAAGGGATAATAAAGAAGTTCAAAATACCTTAAACTTTATGAGAGCTGAATGCTGTTTTTTATTGTTAGGACCACCAAAGCGAAAATGGCCTATTTTCAACTAAGGAAGCTGAAATATTTCCAGTTATCATTACTGTTGATAATAAAATGATGATAGAAGTAAACGATCGTGGAGAGGTAAAAGTTATTGGGACAACGAAGTAATTTAAAGTAAATTCGTAAGGGAAAGTGGGGAGAAGCGATGATAAAAAGTATCTAGGAAACTCATTTAAAAGTTAGAAACTTAGAAGAATCAATTTTGTTTTATGAAAAGCTGGATCTTAAATTAGCCCATAAAATTGAAGAAAGGAAGGTAGCATTCTTTTTCATTGGTGAAAATCGACAAATGCTTGGACTATGGGAAGTTACAGATGGAGAAGAATTTCATAAAGGGCATTTTGCTTTTGGAGTTAGTCTAAAAGAACTTGAGAAAAGTATTGGTTGGTTAAAAGAAAGAGGGATCCAACCTACTGAAAACTTTTTTGGACTAAATCCAATCGAACCAGTTGTACATACATGGATGCCAGCAGCAAGCGTTTATTTCCGTGATCCAGATGGGAATAGTCTAGAGTTTATTACATTGCTCGATGGAGAACCAGTAAAAACAAATGAAATTCTCTATTTAAGTGATTGGAGAAAAAAATATCAAAAATAACTAGCTCTTTTGGAAAGAATTAACCATCTATTCTAGGTTGTTTTAGACTGCCCGCAAAACGCTCCATTTTTTCGTTGCTTCGCCTGCTGAGCGGTGCTCATTACCGTCTAAAGGTAACTCCGCTCCTCGTCAGGCTTTGCGCCTCGAAAGACAAGTGTTTTCAATCAGACTAAAATCAGATAAATAGGACTTTGTCTATACACTGTAACCATCTATTCTAGGTGGTTTTTTTATTTATGAAATAGGTATTTTAACGATTTTGTCGAATATAGTATTTTGTATGATAAAGATTATTCGTCAAAATCATAGTAATCACCTTAGTAGGCTTTATAACATCCCGCTTCTTCCACAAGAATTTCGCATCTTCCACTCGAACGTTTTTTCTAATTTACTAGTTAGTTAAACAAACCAACTAAAAAACAAGAATCCATTTGAAGAAGCTTAGAGAATAACTAAGAATTGAGGTGGAGATTTGAGAAAGATACGTGTTAAACCGAGTAAAGGTCAGTCTTTCTTTGGTTTATTGATTGGACTTATTTTTGTCGTTCTCGGATTTACATTCGTAATACCGAATATAGGTCTATACGGATTTGTCTGGATTGGTGTTGCCTTAATGATTACTGTCGTTAACGCTTATAACGTGTTTACTGACCGAGGATATGCTGATTATGTAGTAAATGTTGAAGAGTACTTATCAAAGGAAAAAGATGATTTTGAAGTGAAACTTCGTAAATTAAACAAATTAAAAAACGATGGAATCATTACAGAAAGTGAGTTTCTGAATCAAAAGGAAAAAATCTTTAACCGAGAGATGTAAAAACATCGTTTTTTAAATGAAAGTAGGAAAAGAAATGCTATTAAAATTATTGCTGGAAGTTATGCTGCCACTATTTATGTATGTAATATTAGGATACTTTTTTAATCGTATTTTTAAGCTTCACTTAAGCACCTTAACGACCCTTTTAGTATATTTATTTCTTCCAGTAGCAGTGTTTACGAAAATATATGATAGTCCGATTTCTGGAACTGTAGCAGGTGGAGTTTTATTATACTTAGTGATCCAATTTATATTAATGTCCTTCATTTCATCAATAATCTGTAAGTGGAGGGGAATCGAGCCTTCGATGAGAGGAACGTTCGCCAATAGTGTTGCTTTAAACAATTCTGGAAATCTAGGATTACCTGTCAATGCATTAGTATTTAAAAATGATCCTTTTGCATTGAGTATAGGTGTACTTATTGTATTGTTTCAAAATATCATGACATTTACTGTAGGGGTTTATAATGCTGAAGCGTCTGTTCAAATTAAAGAAGCAATTCGCAAAATGCTGAAATTACCTATTTTATATAGTGTTGCACTTGGATTCATCCTTCAACTATCTCATGTGAAATTAGATTCAGAAGTAATCAATATTTTAAATCCTATAACTGAAGCATTTGCTCCGTTTGCACTTATTACCCTTGGAGCACAATTAGCTGAATCAGGTAAAGAAATTAGTTGGGATAACTTGGCCATTAGCAATTTTCTACGCTTAATTGGTGGCCCACTAATAGCATTCGGACTAATTAAATTCTTCGGTTTTGAAGGTGTAGTTGCAAAAGCCCTTTTTATTGGAAGTGCTTTTCCTAGTTCTAGAAACAGTGCATTATTATCATTCAAAGGCCCTCATGCAAGTTTCGCTGCCCAAACTGTTATTTCCTCCACAATATTAAGCAGCATTACCTTACCGATCACAATACAACTTGCTAGAACTTTATTTTAAAAATTTGTGAAAGTTAATTTTAAAGTAAGTGAAAACATTATTTTAAGAAAATTGTCGTATTAATAACTTTTCATTTTGAAGTGCGTTAGTTGATTACAACTCCAGGATACTCGCTTTCCGTGGGGCGTGAGCTGAGCCTCCTTGGCAAGCCTGCGGGGTCTCACCCTTCCCGTTACTCCCACAGCAGTTTCGCACCTTCCGTTGTAATCAACTTCTGTCAAAAGTGGTATAACAAATAATCAAATAGCTAACGACAATCTAGTTTAGTAATATCCTTGAAGAGTAAAAAATAAAAAGTGTTTGTCATATTATGAATGATGACAAATACTTTTATTTTTTTAATTGCAAAATAAATAATTAAAATTAGAACAAAAATATTTTGTAACAATAAATTAAATTAGGGGGGATAAGAATGAAGAGACTTTTGTTTCTTGGACTTACTTTGTTAAGTATGTTTTGCTTAACTAGTTGTCAATCAAGCGACTTTGGTTATGGTAAAAAAGATGATAAATCAACACAAGTTGATCAGAACAAAACAACGGACAAAGAAAATAATAAACCACCAAAAAAAGAAGAACATAAGCCACCAGTAAAAGTATTTACTCCGGTAGAAAACGATGCGTTTAAAGTAACATCAGTTGTTAATGACGCTGAAAAAAATGTCTTACTAGTTGAAGGGAAAGCAAGTGTATTTGAAGCAACGTTTCTCTATCGATTAGAAGATGGTCACAATGTCTTAGCGGAAGGAAACTCTATGACTGATATGGGTGCTCCTGAATGGGGTAACTTTAAATTAGAGATTAAGTATACTGAACCTACAAGCCCTAATGGGATTCTTACTCTTTATGTAGCAAGTGCAAAAGACGGCCAACCTGAACATATATTAAATATTCCAATTCAATTAACAAAATAAAATAAGAAAAGATTATTTACTGACTTTAGAAAAATCTAGAGTCTTTTTTTATGTTTAAAGTGGAATTCTGATAGCTAAGTTACATAATCCTTTGAGGAAAAAAACATGATTTCTTAAACAAATTTAATCTTTTTTTAGAGATATTATTAGAAAATGTAAACAATAAATAGTATCATCAGTACTATTAAGGTTAAGTATTAAAGATTTCTAATAAAACCCTAATTAAATTTTAAGATATCCGTAAAGCCATTTTCATTTTAAAAAGATATCCTTATACAGTATAAAGAATAATTTTATATATGTTATTATAAAAAAAATGAGGGATAAAATAAATGAAAAAAATATTAATTATAGAAGATGAAAAAGAATTAGCAAATTTTATTCGATTAGAATTAGAATATGAAGGAAATGAAGTTCATATTTCAAATGATGGAAGAGATGGATTAAACCAGGCAATTGACCAAGAATATGATTTGATTTTACTTGATTTAATGCTTCCTAATCTAAGTGGAATTGAAGTTTGTAGAAGAATTAGAGCACATAAAGATACGCCAATTATTATGATTACAGCAAGAGATAGTGTTTTTGATCGTATTTCTGGTTTAGATAGTGGTGCAGATGACTATATTTCAAAACCATTTGTAATTGAAGAGCTTTTAGCACATATGCGAGCGATTTTTAGACGAATCGATCGTTCAACGAATTTACATTGTTTAAAATTCAAAGATTTATCATTAGATTCTGCAGCAAGAGTTGTAAAAAAAGAAGATGCAATAATTGATTTAACGAAAAAAGAATTTGATTTATTGTATTTATTAATGAGTAATGTAAATCGTGTATTAACTCGTGAAATTTTATTAGAAACAGTATGGGGTTATGGATCGACAATTGAGACAAATGTAGTAGATGTTTACATTAGCTATTTAAGAACAAAATTAGAAGATAAAAATAATACCTATATTCACACTGTTAGAGGTACTGGATATGTAATGAGGATGTAGAGGTGGATTTTACCTTGTTAAATAAGCTTTCGTTTAGATGGAAAATAACAATTACGATTGCTGTACTAATGTTTTTTATATTTACAATATGTAATATTATTCAGCTCGTTTCCATTCAAATGTCTGTTATCAATCAACAGCAACATCGAATTGAAAAAAGATTAAATGAAACGTCGGCTTATTTGGATGAAGAATATAAATCGAAACGCCCAAATGCAAATTCATTAATCGAAAACAAATCATATTTTGAAAAAATCATTCAAAATAATGAAATGATTCGATTGTTAGATAAAGACGGTAATGTTATTTTTACTGTATCTAGAAAAATGCCAAAAATTCATATTAACAAAGATGATTTCGGTGAAATTCAAAAATATAGATTACACAATCAAGAAATCTTAATTACAAGTAAGTCATTGCACTACGGAAACTTCCACGGAATATTAGAAGTAGCAATGAACGTAGAAATCTTCACTAGTTTTGTTAAAGAAGTTTTCATCATTCTTATTTTTGGAACAATCTTAGCGTTAATTTTAAGTATTTTTAGCGGTTACTTTTTATCTAAAAAGTTATTAAACCCTATTAAAAATTTGAACCAAACAATGATGAAAATAAAAAACAATCAATTAAAAGAACGAGTCATTGTTGGAGAAACGAAAGACGAACTATCTGAACTAGGGTTAATTTTTAATAAGATGATGGATGAGCTTGAAGCTTCAATTACGAGACAAAAACGTTTCGTTGAAGATGCTTCCCATGAGTTAAGAACCCCATTGGCAATCATTCATGGTCATTTATCTCTTGTAAATCGTTGGGGAAAAAAGGATAAATCTGTTTTAGAAAACTCATTAAATACATGTATTAATGAAACAAACAGAATGATTATTTTAACGAATGAACTTTTACAACTGACAAAGTTAGAGAAGAGTAACGAAAATATTGAACAGCATGAGCCAACTAACGTTAATGTAGTATTGAACGAAATCGTTAAAAATTATAAATTATTACATGAAGACTTAGAAATCCAATTCGATTTAGTTGACCATGTAATGGATGAAGCTAATATCGCTAAAGAACACTTAATGCAAATTTTAATTATTTTGTTTGATAATGCAGTTAAATATAGTAAGGATCATACAAAAATTGTCATTACTACATCACAAATTGGAAACAAAATTGAAATTAGAGTTAAAGACAATGGGATTGGCATTAAAGAAGAAGACATCAATCACATCTTTGACCGCTTTTATCGCGCGGATAAAGCAAGAAGTAGAGCAAATGGCGGAAATGGTTTAGGACTATCAATTGCCAAAAACTTAATTGAAAACTATGGTGGAGATATTCAAATCACGAGTGAGCATGGTGAGGGTACAACTGCCGTAATTAGTTTAAACACAATTTAAAAAAGGTTTAAAAAACTTGTTAATATGACAATGAGTTCTCCTTTGAGGAAAAACTAGAAATTAAATAGCCAAATCACAGACCAAATCGCAATTTTTTGGTCTGTTTTTTTATTGAGAAAGAATATTTAAAAGTATTGATTGAAGAGGAAGGTGGGAGACTCCTATGGGTGTAGCGGGAAGGGTGAGACCCCGCAGGCTTGCCGAGGAGGCTCAGCTCACGCCCCATGGAAAGCGAGCATCCTGTAAAGGAAATCATCAACATTCTTATTTAACAGAGCTTGAATTAATTTTGTTAATTTAAGAATCAAATCATAGTTTGAAGCTTTAATTTATGATAAAGTTGAATAAAATGAAAATTCTTGTAATTCGAAAGGGGAAGAAAAATGGGCAATGTAAGTATAGCGATCAATTATGCAATTATGATTGAAAGACTGCGTAATGCAGGTGTTGGAAATAGTCAGATAATAGATGCTCTAAAAGAAGAGAATTACGAGTTTTTAAATCAGTTTGGTAAAGGAATGCCTGATTGGGAGACATTAATCAATCTTTATAAAAAAAATGAAGAAGATTTTAACAAAATAGTTAATGAAGGTTATCAAATTAAGTTTTTAACAAAAGGTTCATTAATGACACTGTTAAGACTTAAATTTGACATAGAAGTTGAAACAGATTATGTAGATATGGGAACTGCAATCGAAGGTATACAATTATCTAATGAGGCAATCAACATTATTAAAAATACGCTTGCAGCAAATTGGAAGCTTACTACATACGTGGATGAAGCAGATCAGCTTTCAAAAGTTCGAATTGAATTATTGAAAAGCTCTGAATTAGCAAAGCTATAAGTAACTTACAGAAAAGGGACAATAAACTTAAAATTGTTCCTTTTTCTTAATATATGAACCTTATTCACAGTCTATCTTTACTCCTATTCTAAGTGCAGGAAAGGCAGGAAAGTAGGCCTTGAAAAGCTTAAGACGAAAATACATGAGGAAATAAAATAAACTAAAGGCTTTTTATATCTTTCCTTAATCCTGCCTTTCCTTGTTCCTGCTCTTTAGGGCATCCTGTAACGGAAATCATCAATATTCTTTTTTAATAGAGCCTTACTAAAACATCAATCGATGGTTCGAAACAAAAATAAAGGAAAAAAGTATTAGAAGTTGAAATCAAATAGTAATTAAATTGCCATTAAATCAATAAGGGAGATATTTTATGAGCGTAAAAAAACTGTTTTGGGATGAGCCTTATCTTACAAAAACCTCCGCAAATGTTAAAAATGTTGATGCTCAAAAAGTTACATTAGACCAAACGATTATTTATGCTTTTTCAGGAGGTCAACAATCTGATTCAGGTAAAATTGGAGAGTATGAAGTATTAGAAGCTAAAAAAGAAGGATTAGAAATTGTTTATACATTACCTGAACATCATACTATTCAAACTGGTCAAGAAGTACAGATTACAATTGATTGGGAGAAAAGATATCGAATTATGAAGTTACATTTTGCTGCTGAGATCATTTTAGAGCTAATGTATCAAAATTATAATCATCCTGAGAAAATTGGGGCGAATATTACTAGTGAAAAAGCAAGAATTGATTTTTATTGGAATGGAAATATATCAGAAACATTTCAAGTAGTAGAGAAGAAAGCGAATGAAATGATTCAGGCAGATTTAGAAATAGAAAGTGAATTTGAACATGAGAAAAACCAAAGAAGATATTGGGAAATCAAAGGATTTGGGAAAGTTCCGTGCGGTGGTACACATATTAGAAGAACTAGTGAAATTGGAGCAATTAAGTTGAAGCGTAACAATATTGGTGGAGGAAAAGAGCGCATTGAAATATATTTAGTATAAATAATCTAAAACACTTACGCATAAAGATGAAAGGCTACTTTCTGAAGAGAATAGTAGCCTTTGCTATACTTAAAAATCAAAATTATCTGGGTCTGGTCCAACACGTTTGTTTGCATCAAGTGAAGCAATTTGTTCCATATCATTTGATGAAAGTTCGAAATTGAATACATCAAAGTTTTCTTTGATGCGAGATGGTGTAATTGATTTAGGAATAACGATGACATTACGTTGTAAGTGCCAACGAATGATGACTTGAGCTGATGTTTTACCATACTGACTGGCAATCTCTGTAATTACAGGATTTGTTAAAGCTTCGCCACCTTGCATTAATGGGCTCCATGCTTCTAATGCAATTCCATTTTTATGACAATATTCATGTAATTCTTTTTGTTGAAATAGTGGATGTAATTCAACTTGATCTACCATTGGTTTAATATTACAATGAGCTGCAATATCTTCTAAGTGATGAATATGGAAATTCGAAACACCGATTGCTGGTACCATTTTTTCATCATATAGGCGTTCTAATGCTTTATATGTATTTAAATATTTTTCTTTTACTGGCCAGTGCACTAAATAAAGATCAACATAGTCTAAACCTAACTTTTTAAGACTAACTTCATGAGCTTTTAAAGTTGTATCAAAACCTTGATCGGCATTCCAAACTTTAGTCGTAATAAAAAGTTCTTCACGGGCAACACCAGATTGACGAATCGCTTCACCAACTTGTTCTTCATTTTGATAAACAGCTGCAGTATCAATGTGTCGATACCCTGATTCAATAGCTGTACGGACTGCATCTACACCGTCCTCCGGAGACACTCGCCATACACCTAATCCTAATTGAGGCATTTTGACACCATTATGTAATGTTATAGAATGTTCAAACTTCATTTATATTCCCTCCTTATAAAAGACTAAGTCTAGTTTACAATATAAAGTTTAAAAATAAAAAAATTTCGATCAAGATTATTTCATAAAAGCTTTTTTAAACAAGATACTGTAAAATCTTAAAAAAAATAAATTAAATCGAATAAATTAAAACATAATTTTAGATTCATACTATAAAATATGTTGTATATTTTGAGCTTTTCCTTCAATATAAGGATAAAAAGCTCTTAATTTTTGTTTGGAGGGGAAAATATGTTAGATCAGATTTTAGAATTTAATAAGAAATTTGTTGAGAATAAGGGATATGAGCCATACATAGCTTCGAAATTTCCGGACAAAGAAGTTGTAGTTGTTACTTGTATGGATACTCGTCTAGTTGAGCTTTTACCTAAAGCGCTTGATTTAAGAAATGGTGACGTTAAAATGATTAAAACTGCAGGTGCAGTTATTTCCCATCCATTTGGTTCTGCTATGAGAAGTATTTTAGTATCAATTTATGAACTAGGTGCAAAAGAAGTATTTGTAATTGGTCACCATGAATGCGGAATGGGGAATATAAACCCATCTAGAATGAAAGAAAAAATGATTGATAGAGGTATTAAAGAAGATAATATCGATATATTAGGCTTCTCAGGTATCGATTTAGACAAATGGTTAACTGGATTTACTGATGTTTATGATAGCGTTAAACATAGTGTTTCAATCATAAAAAACCATCCACTAATTCCAAATGGAATTGAAGTACATGGTTTAGTAATTGACCCACACACAGGGAAATTAGAAGTAGTTCATAGAGACCAAAAAATAAGTGAATAATATTAGATTATAAAAAAAGTTATTCTTTAATTTAGGATAACTTTTTCTGTTTTTCTAAAAGTATAAAGTTGTTGTTACCATGATTCTGATATGATTCTACCGTTCAATGGCTGAACTGGACGGTTACTCGGGTAAAAAAAGTTTTGATAGAAAAGAATTTGTTTGTTTGAAAATTTTAGTGGCTTTTTAAATACAATCCATTTTATACCTTCATTACAAGGTGGCGTCGTATAAGAGCCATCATATGTAATTTTTTTACTTGAATAAGGAATAAATGAATGCAAATTGAGTTTTACAAATTGACTTTGTCTACTTTGAGCGGACATTGGGTTTGCATTCATTATTTTTTGAAACTCTTTATTTAAATTTCCTTTATTAACTAGTACTGCAATTGTAACCATTGATTTATTTAGGTTTTCATGGATAAAATGTACTTCTAAGTCACTATGTAAACCATTAACTGTATGTTCACTTGGTGTGTGAAAATGGAATTCAATTAAAGTATATTTGGTACCATTTAAATTAATTGAGTTAGTATTACTTTGAGGAATCAATTTAATTGTGTATTTTTCTCTCTCAATTTTAAATGTTTCTTGATGATAATTTATTCCAAGAGGTAGAGGTTTTATTGAAGCCTTGTTTATATTTACAGGTGATTGTCTTTTTCCATTCGAACAAAGTGAATAATCGTTGTCTAGCGAGCTCCAATAACTAGGTCCCGTGTTTCCAGTGTATGACCAATCATCATGATTTGTCGTACTAATCGTTGAATCGTTTACCTGAACGACATGTTCGATCTTAGTATTCGAACAGGATGTTAGAATTAAAAATAATAATAAACTGAATCGAGTAAAATAGTTCATTAAATACTTTCCTTCCATGGTATGTATGATACGATACATTTTAGACAACGATGTTACGAGACAAACATGTGTGAGAAAAAGGAGGGAAATAAGTGACTTTAGAAGAAATTATGAAAACATTAGAGGAAATGGGAACTGAACAAACGAAAAAAACTTTTTTACGTCACGGAGCGCAGGAACCATTTTTTGGAGTTAAGATAGGTGACTTAAAAAAGCTAGTTAAATTTGTAAAAAAGGACCAAGAATTAGCGTTGGCGCTTTATAGTACCGGAAATTCCGACGCGATGTATTTAGCAGGTTTATCAATTAATCCAAAGTTAATGACAAAAGAACAACTCCAAAAATGGGCTAGAGAAGTGCAGTGGTATATGATTGCTGAAAGTATTGTAGGTGCTGTTGCTGCAGAAAGTCAATTTGCAATTGAACTAGCTAGAGATTGGATTAAATCAGATGTTGAATTAATTGAAGATTGTGGCTGGAGTACGTATAGTCATTATTTATCAATTGCACCAGATGAAGAAATTGATAAGGAAGAAGTTCGTACATTACTTAATTATGTAGAAAATAATATTCATCTTTCTAAAAATAGAGTTCGGTATACAATGAACGGCTTTGTTATTTCAGTTGGAAGTTTTGTACCAAGTCTTACTGTTGAAGCAATGATGGTCGGGCAAAAGATTGGAAAAGTAAATGTGGAAGTCGGAAACACAGCATGTAAAGTACCTTTAGTGACCGATTACATTGAAAAGGTTGAAGCCAGAGGGAAGATTGGTGTTAAGAAAAAAACTTGTATATGTTAATTTGATCAAGTCACCTAATGTAACTAGGTGATTTTTTTACTAAAAATGTAAGAATAACTAGTTTAATAGAAGATTATTGCTTTCGAATAGATGAAAAAAATCGTCATATAAATAAATATTATCGTAAAGTACGTCATAATTATTAGAAATCATTTAATTTACTGTCTCTGTTCCCTGCTCCTTCTGTCCCACTCCTTCCACCCCAATCAGCGTCATTAAATTTTTTAAAATATACAAGTAACTGAGAGACAAATTACTAAAAAGGAGAATTACATGAATCTTCAATTTCGTTATGAGGACTTTCATCATGTTTCAACTACCATGATTACCCTAGTAAACTATATTATTTTTGGGTTAGTACTTTATTGGGTCTATAAAACAAATGATTTAAAGCCAAAATTATGGAAAGCATTCCTTGCAATGTTTCTAGGTTTATTTGTGTTTAGTATTAATTTTAATTTTGATCAATCTTACATTGAAATACCAATTTTACCGCTAGGAGTATGGATATTACTTTGGATCTGTTCAAGGAAGAATAATCAAACTCGATGGGCAAAATACCGTCGATTTGCATGGGCAGGTTTCATATTAAGATTCATCTATCTAATTACGACTTTATTGATTCAACCAATCATTTCGTTTTTTTAATCTAAAAATGACCCTCAAACATTCATCTATGACGAAAGTACAGTAAAAATATCTCCTATAACGATTAATACAGAAAATAAAAATCTATAGAGATTTCAAGAAGTAAATCATATATTTTAAAGCATGAAGTAATTAATGAGGTAATGATTAATAGTGATCAAAAATTTGAGAATGAATAGTAAAGTGAATAAGTAAGAATTGTTTTTCACTCCGATAATAAATAAAATAGAATTAATGTGCATTTATTGGAGGAGTACAATGAAAAGAAAAATGATTCATAATGTCCTGTCAGTTTTAGCTGTTTCTATTGTTTTAGCAGGGTGTAATAGCCAACAAGCTGAAACAACTAATAGTAAAAAGCATCAAAAGCATCAAAATCATAGCGAGCATAAACAAACTAGTGATATAAGGGAACAAACAAATAGTAAGGATATAATACCAAAATTTTTAGCAGATAGAGAACAACAAATTCAACAAATTTATTTAGTTGCAGCACAGCATACTGATTTACTAAAAAATATTCCATGTTACTGTGGTTGTGGAGAAAGTGTTGGTCATAAAAGCAATTTAGATTGTTTTATTAATGAGGTTAAAAAAGATGGATCAATCGTTTGGGATAGTCATGCAACTACATGCATCAACTGTATGGAAATTGCAATTGAATCTGCTAAATACCTCCAAGATGGAAAAACACCAATAGAAATTCGAAAGTTAATTGATGATAAGTATAAAAACGGGTACGCCAAACCAACAAATACACCAATGCCAAGTATTTAAGATTAATATTAAAATAAAAAAGTCAGACAGTGATAAGCCGCTGTCTGACTTTTTTATTAATTATTACAAGTAAATAGGTTTATTAAAGTTTTATGAATTTCCTATTCCCGACATTTCTTTTAAAACTTGATCCTGCCTAAAACAAAACACTTGATGTTCTGTTTTATAAGGGGGCATTGTTCCTATTTTCTTTTCCATAAAAAAGGCAAATATTACGGCTACTAAGCAAATTCCCCAAAAAAGATATCCGATTAGAGTCATTAAACTTTCTCCTTTTATATGCTTTATTAGTCATTTCTTTATCATATGAAATAATCCTTTAAATTTTACAAATAATGTTTTGACACATATGAACATTCACTCATATAATATATTATATACTAAACATATGAATGGTTGCTCATATATTCATAGGAGGACAAATGAATGATCGATGAAAAAAAACGAATAGAAGAAATTTGTGATGAAACTTGTCAGCAAACGATTATGCATGAGGACACAATTCTTTCTGTAAAGGAAAGAATGTTAAATACTGAAACCCTTACAGTTGTCGCGGATCTTTTTAAAGTTCTTGGTGATAAAACTCGAACTAGGATATTACACGCACTAAGTCAATCCGAGATGTGTGTATGTGATTTAGCTCATCTATTGGAAATGACTCAATCGTCCATTTCTCATCAATTACGTGTATTAAAACAGGCTCATTTAGTGAAAAATCGTAAAGAAGGAAAAGTAGTTTATTATTCTTTAGCGGACGATCATGTTACACAAATTTTTAATCAAGCATTAGAACATATTTTAGAGGATTAAGGGAGCGGTTGTTTTTTTAGGAGAGGAGTTGAAAATAGTTGAGTACGGGGCAAAGACGAATAAATAGTGAATTAAAATTAGAAGGGCTTGATTGTGCTAATTGCGCAATGAAGATTGAAAAAGGTGTTTCTTCTATTGAAGGAGTCGAGGAATGTTCAGTAAATTTTGCAACTTTAACAATGACGATTACAACGAGTGAAGATAAACAAGAAACAATCTTAAATAATGCAAAAAATAAGATTCGTTCATTAGAACCACATATCAATCCAGTATCAAAGTCCGATAATACATTTAAGTCTAAGCAGCAAGGACTAAGTTCAGAAACAAAAAAATTAATGATGAAATTAGGAATTGGTAGTATCCTACTAATTTTAGCTCAGTTACTAAGCATTCCTTCATTTTTTCAAATCATCATTTTTATAGCTGCTTATTTAATATCAGGTGCTGATGTTGTATTTAAAGCAATACGAAATATTTTTCGAGGTCAAGTATTTGATGAGAATTTTCTAATGGGAGTAGCCACAATTGGTGCATTTATTATTGGTGAATATCCCGAAGCTGTTGCTGTAATGCTCTTTTATCAGTTAGGTGAATTATTCCAGAGTATTGCTGTTAATCGATCTCGAGATTCGATTTCTAAGTTGATGGATATTCGACCTGATTATGCAAATTTAAAAATAGGAGATAAAACTGAGCAAGTATCTCCAGAAAAAATTCAAATTGGTGACATCATTGTTGTTAAGCCAGGTGAAAGAGTTCCACTAGATGGTCGAGTGAAAACAGGATACTCAAGTTTAGATACATCTGCATTAACAGGAGAATCATTACCGAAAGAAATAGTTGAAGGTGATGATGTGTTAAGTGGATCGATTAATATACAGGGCTTGCTTGAAATTGAAGTAACAAAGAAATTTGATGAGTCAACTGTTTCAAAAATATTAGAGCTTGTTCAAAATGCAACAAGTAAAAAGGCACCAACCGAAAATTTTATTACTAAATTTGCTAAAGTTTACACACCAATTGTTGTGATTACCGCAGCGTTGATCGCAGTAATTCCACCAATTTTGATTCCAGGAGAAACATTATCAGATTGGGTATATCGAGCGCTTATCTTTCTAGTTATATCCTGTCCGTGTGCTTTAGTTGTTTCAATTCCATTAGGATTCTTTGGAGGAATTGGAGCAGCATCAAGAGCAGGAGTTTTAGTTAAAGGTAGTAATTATTTAGAAGCGTTAAATGATCTGAAATACATCGTATTTGATAAAACTGGAACTTTGACAAAAGGGCAATTCCAAGTAAGTTCAATCGTTCCTACTCGTGGACATTCTAAAGAAGATATTCTTGAAATAGCAGCATATGCAGAGTTTTATTCTACCCATCCTATTGCGGTATCGATTCGCCAAAAATACGGGCAGGATATAGTAGAAGCAAAACTTTCAAATTATAGTGAAATTGCAGGTCATGGAATTAGCGTTAAAATGAATGAAGACGAAATATTAGCAGGAAATGCAAGACTTATGGAAAGTCACTCGATCTTATATGAACCATCTAGAGAAGTTGGAACCATTGTTTATTTAGCTAAAAATAAGCACTTTATTGGATCAATTGTGATTGCGGATCAGTTAAAGGGCGACGCTAAAAAAGCTATTGCTGATCTGAAAAAAATAGGTGTTGAAAAGACAGTTATGCTAACGGGAGATTCTAAATCTGTTGCAAAAATGATAGGAAATGAATTAGGGATTGATGAAATTTATTCAGAGCTACTACCTCATCAAAAAGTAGAAAAGCTTGAGAAAATAGAACATTTGAAATCTAAAAATGAAAAAATTGCTTTTGTAGGAGATGGAATGAATGATGCACCAGTTCTAGCTAGAGCTGATGTTGGAATTGCTATGGGAGGAATTGGTTCAGATGCTGCAATTGAAGCTGCTGATGTTGTATTAATGTCAGATGAGCCTTCAAAAATTGTAGATGCAATTCGAATTGCTAAACATACGAGACGAATTGTTTGGCAAAATATCTTTTTTGCTTTAGCTGTTAAAGGGTTTTTCTTATTACTTGGTGTAATCGGTATTGCAACTATGTGGGAAGCTGTAATTTCAGATGTTGGTGTGACTGTTTTAGCCGTATTGAATTCGATGAGAATTCTGAGGCTTAAATAATGTACAAAAAAAACCTAACAAATCGTTAGGTTTTTTTTGTATTTAAATTTTTTAAGACCTATTGTTTCATTGAGCGATTTCTTTTACGTACAAACAGAAAGATGAATATCGCAACTCCAATGGCCATCATTAAATAAATAATATTTGAATAAACATCCATATACTCAACAATCTTTTCCCACGAAGCCCCAACTGATGAACCGATATAGACTAAAATTGTATTCCAAATTAATGAACCTAACGTTGTAAATAGTAAAAAGATCCAAATATTCATGCGAGACATTCCCGCTGGAATCGATATTAAACTACGGATTAGAGGGATTAATCGGCAAAAGAATACAGTCCATACTCCATGTTTTGTAAACCATTCATTCGCTTTATAGATATCTTTTTTTGTCAGGCGTAAAATATGTCCCCAGCGGTCTACTATTTTTTCTAACTTTTTAATGTCGAGTAAAGTACCAATCCAAAATAGAATAAGTGCTCCAACTACAGATCCTAATGTTGAAAAGAATATCACACCTAATTTGGTTAGTGTAGTTTGAGTAGTCATGAATCCTCCGAATGTTAATATAACCTCAGATGGAATTGGAGGGAAAATGTTTTCTAATGCGATTAATAAAAAGATACCTAAATACCCAAATGTATCCATTGTTTCAGTTATCCAAGTTTGCATGATGAAATACCTCATTTATTTTTATATTGGCTCTAATTAAAGTGTAATTGATTGAATTATATAAACTTTTTTAATTGGAGCGACTAAATCGTCCTCCTATTTTATTAACCGGAAAAATTAAAAATCTTTAATATTCCTTTTGCAAAATATACTATGTAACTAGTAATGTTGCAAGTTATTGTGAATAACTTTACATTAAATAGAATACAGAAAAACTTATTGAAAAATTGGTTAACAATATAAAAAACTAATTCAATAGCGTAATTTAGGGAATATATTTTTTAAAATGGAAAGGATTTAGACATGTTAATAGAGAAATAAAGTAGATTAATAAAAAAAGAATGGATTACATTATTCTCCTGATTCATAAAAATGTACCAGTCTATTATTTTGAAATAACTTTGAAATGAAGGAGGAAGAATTATGTTTAAGGTGCAATTAAGTGATGACCTTTCTATTAATTTATTAACTCAAAAATATGCAAAAGTTCTAGTTGAAGCACTGTTAGAAAATCAAAACTCATTAAAAGAATGGTTAATCTGGGCAGAAAATGTTCCAACTGTAGAAGATTATCAAAAATCAATTATACCAATGTGGTTACAAAAATTTGCTGATAACAATGGCTTTGAGACTGGAATCTTTTACAAAGGTGAATTTGTTGGGATGTTAGGTTTACATTATATTGATTGGACAAATCAAACAAGTGAAATTGGCTATTGGTTAAGCGAACACGTGCAAGGTAAAGGAATAATGACACGTGCTGTGGAAGGATTAGTTACATATTGTTATGACGAGCTAAATCTAAATCGGGTAATTATTAGAGCGGCTGTTGAAAACAAAAAAAGTAGAGCGATTCCTGAGCGTCTAGATTTTAAACTAGAAGGTATTCTTAGAGAAGCTCAACAGATTCGAGACAGTTATTATGACTTGGCGATTTATAGCATGTTAAAAAAGGAATGGAAAAATAAATAAGTAGATTAAAAAGCGTTAGCTCAAGGTGCTAACGCTTTTTTGGAGGGATGAAGAAAATGGAAACGAAAAACTATGAAAGTATACTTTTTGATTTAGATGGTACATTGACAAATCCAAAAGAGGGTATTGTAAACTCAATAAATTATGCTTTACAGAAAATGAACAAACCAAAGCTTCAAGAATCAGAGCTCTTAAATTTTATTGGTCCACCCATTCAACAATCTTTTTCTGAAATTTGTCAATTAAATGAAAAAGAAGTTGAAATTGCAGTTCGCTTTTATCGCGAATACTTTTCAAAGAATGGTATGATTGAAAATAATGTTTATGAGGGAATTCCTGAGTTGCTTGAAGAGTTGAATTTAAACGGGAAGCGTTTATTTGTAGCGACATCAAAACCAACAATATTTGCCAAACAAATAATAAGTCATTTCCAACTTGACCATTTTTTTGTTGAAATTGTAGGAAGTGAATTAGATGGCACAAGAATTAATAAAGCTGAAATAATCGACTATTTATTTCTAGGGGAGAACGATTGTGTTAAGGAAAGTACAGTAATGATTGGAGATCGATTCCACGATATGATTGGTGCAAAGCTTAACAATATTGATTCTATTGGTGTTACATATGGATATGGTAGTGAAGATGAATTAATAAATTCAGGTGCAAATGCATTAGCGAATAGCGTAGATCACTTGAAAAGAATGTTATTACTAGATAACAAAATTAAGAGTTAGAAAAGGAGGATCTGTATTGAAGACAGGAAAAATACATTATGCTTGGATTATTCTAATCGTTACTTTCCTATCAGTTATTATAGCAGCGGTAACAAACACAATGTCGGGAGTGATGATGATTCCTTTCGAACAAGAATTCGGTTGGACTAGAGCTTCAATATCCGGTGCATTTGCAATTTGTATTACGCTTGTCGGGTTTTCAGGCCCATTTATCGCCGGTCTTTATCAGAAATTTAATGTTAGAAATGTATTGTTAGTTGGCATGGGAGGATTATTATGTGCAATTTTACTAACAACTATTATGACACAGTTATGGCATTTGTATATTATTTGGGGAATTATCATCGGATTAACAGCAGGTACATTTTTAACTGTTTTAAATGCGTATGTTGCAACAACATGGTTTGAGAAAAAACGAGGATTAGCTCTTGGACTATTAACATCAAGTTCTGCCGCTGGGCAGCTTGTTTTTCTACCATTAATGGCATACATCGTTGAAAACTATTCATGGAGAAGTGCAGTTTTAACAATTTTTACGTTTGGAGTTTTTATTTATATTTTACTTTGGATTTTTATGAAAAATGATCCTTCAGATGTAGGAGCATTACCATTAGGAGCAGAAAAGAGTAATTTAAAACAATCGAAAAATATCAATCCAGTGAAAGCGGCATTTGATGGTTTAAAAATTGGTGTTAAATCGAAAGTTTTTTGGTTATTAGCAGGTAGTTTTTTTATTTGTGGTTTTTCTACAAGTGGACTAATCGGAACACATTTTATTTCCCTTTGTATAGATTATGGATATAAAGAGGTTACAGCTGCTAGTATTTTGGCTTTTATGGGAATCTTTAATATTATTGGAACAACCTTATCAGGCTATATATCTGATCGATATGATAATCGCTGGCTATTATTTTGGTATTACGGTTTAAGAGGACTATCTTTACTGATACTTCCGTTTGCATTATCAACAAATTCGGTTATCTATTTAGGTGCATTTGCAATTTTTTACGGTATGGATTGGATTGCAACTGTACCTCCAACTATAAAGCTAGCGACTGATCATTTTGGAAAAGAAAAAGTAGGAGTAATTTACGGCTGGATCTATTCTGCTCACCAATTAGGAGCCGGTGCTGCTGCATATGGTGGTGGTTTAGTTTATTCTTGGCTAAATGCCTATCAATCAATTTTCATTGCAGCTGGTATTTTTTGTCTATTCGCTACACTATTTGTTCTTAATATAAAAAAGAGAACAGTATTAAATCAAAATCTTTCAGCTTGAGAGCTACAAAGTCTAAAAATTCAACTGAAGAAAACTTCTGAAAATAAAAACTTGAGGTAAAATGATGACTTATTTATACAAAATTACAAAAGATAAATATCAAATTATGCGCGAGAAAAATTGTTTTTGGGAAGGTAAAATTAGTAAAATTTGCACCTTAGAACAAATAAACTATGAGAAGCTTACTCGATTTGCATTCGGAGGGAATATTGTATTTAGTGTAGATGGTAAAATTGTCATTAAACTCTATCCGTCATATGTGAATGATGAGTTTGTAAAAGAGAAAAAGATTCTCGAATTTTTAAATGAACAGAAGTTATCGGTAGAAATTCCACACATTCTATCAACTGGTCAGTTTGAAGGCTGGAATTATCTAATTATGACTGAATTAAAAGGTACACTTTTGATAGATATTTTTGACGAATTAAACTTTGAAGAGAAAAGAAAGTTAGCAAGTGATTTAGGAAATATTATTAGAGAAGTCCATAATTTAACAGTCACCACAAATCCAGATGATTTTAATACTTGGAATGAATTTTTAAATAAAAGGTTTGAAGAGTTAGCTTATCATCATAAAAATAATGGGTTAAGTGAAGGGCTTTTAGGCCAATTACCTAATTATATGAAAGAAGAATCATTGCAAAGTGATGAGAAATTAGTTTTATTAACCGGTGAATACACGCCATTTAACTTAATTATGAATAAAGTAGATGGCAACTGGAAATTCACAGGTCTAATCGATTTCGCTGACTGCTTTGTAGGGAACTCAAAATATGATTTACTTGGACCAATCGCGTTTATGTTTTATCCATATGATGGGCTTAATCGAATTTTTCTTGAATCATATGGCTATCAAGAAAATGAACTAAATGATGACTTTAAAAAAGAATTAATGACATATTTATTGCTACATCGCTTTAGTAATATTAGTTTTTATCAGGAAAAGTCTGAAGTTGCTAAGATGGCTATTAGTTTGCAAGAAATAGAAAAAATAATCTTTAATTTTTAAGATCACTTAGCAGTAATTGCTTTGAGTTTGAACAGATTCTTAATCCATTTAAAATTTTCAAAACTAACTTTATTAATCGAACTTTTTCATTTGTACTCCTTCAACAAAAAAGAGAGAGTGTAATGCTCTCTCATGATGATGGAAAGCTTGCATATTTATCTATCAAACTTTGTTTTATAACCAAAATAATTAATAGTATTACATACCGATCGAATAGTTTAAAGGGAAGTTTTTGCTTCTCTTTATTTTTTTTATTAAGAGGATAAATATGTTTAATTAGTAAGAAAGAACTAAGCAAGATAACAGCAGCGAAGAATAGTAAAGATATTAAAGGTGAAAAAAGAAAATTATAAAAATGAATCATAAAATTATACGATATTATGCTTAACATATAGTGAAATGAATTAAGCATCAAATGAAGTATTATAGAAGGCAGTATTGATTTGGATACGATCGTAAGAAGTGTCAATAAAATACCTATAGGAATTATGGTGAAAACCCTAAAAAAATCAAAATGTGCTAAAAAAAATAATAGTCCATTCATTAATATAGCTATGAATACATTAACCCCTTTATAGGAATTCAATAAAATACCTCTAAAAGAAATTTCTTCTAAAATTGCAGCAATAAGTCCAGTGGTAAGTATGCCAGTTATATTTTTAGAAAGAGAATTAGTTGATAGATTGATTAATATTTTATCTGGTAAATAGACTTCACCAGTATGGAGAAATACACTAAATGAACCTGACCAAAAAATTAAAGGCTGAAGCAAAATGCCAAAAAGAATTGCATACAAGTAGTTTTGAATTGGAGTCTTTTTTATTAGTAGATCATTTTTTAACTTAAGCTTTTTTTGTTTTATGTATATGAAACAAGTCATTAAAAAAGGTAGATAATTAATGATTTTAAATAGTAAATTATCAGTTGGAAAATAATGATATCGCTGAATACTTTTTGTTATAAATGGAACTACATAAATAATTAGTATAATTAGCAAAAATAAAAATTTATGAACTTCATTTAATTTGCCATCTATTTTTATGTTATCTTTTTCTACATTTGTAAGCATCTACTTTTCCAACTCCTTTCAAAAGAATATTATCGCAATGAAATGCCTAATATTTTTTGAACACAATTACTACCTTTTTATGTTAAATGCTACTTTCTTAAAAACTATCACTTAGATACAGGCTAGGCAATATACTTATATAGATATTTTGTTAACAATCATTGAACAAGGTAATCTTTGAGATGCTACATAAAATTTATGATTCTTATTACTAATTTTGGGAATTTCAACCTAAAGAGCGAGATCTATAAACAAAATAACCGTTTCAAAGTAAAAATTCGAACGTTAATAGAACGAAACAACGTAACGTATATCAAAAAAAGTGCGTCCAAAATGACTATAAATAGTACATTTTCGGCGCACTTCTTATTTAACTTAATGCAATTAAAAATGGATACAACTCGGCTGTCATCACATTATTTTTTACGGCTGGATCATTTTGCATTATTTCCTCAGCGTGCTGAATGCTTTCTACATTTAATAGTACAATACCGAATTCTGCTTTTTCTGTTCTTCCAGCTAATGCTACTTTTTTATCATTATTTAAATTTTGGAGATAATGAAAATGCTCAGATACAATCTTTCTTTCTTCTTCAGTTGAGTCATGTAAAAAAGTTGAACGAACTGGTTTTAAAACATAAATAAAGTTTTCCAATCGATCCACATCCTATCATATTAAACTAATATTAATATAGCATGTATTTGGAGCTTTTATAGGAGGAGTAAAATTGAAAGAAGTAATTCGCAAAAAACTAAAACAAATTGAAGAAGAACATGATGTGAAAATTCTATTTGCAGTTGAGTCTGGAAGTAGGGCGTGGGGATTTCCTTCAAAAGATAGTGATTATGATGTTCGTTTTGTTTATGTACACCGTAAAGATTGGTACTTAAGTATTGATCAAAAGCGTGGTGTAATCGAATACCCAATCAATGAACTGTTAGATTTTAGTGGGTGGGATTTAAGGAAAGCTTTAAATCTTTTTGCAAAATCTAATCCGTCATTATTAGAATGGTTAAGGTCACCTATTGTATATTCGGATGAATTAACACTTTCAGCGGAATTAAGAAAAGTTGGTAATGAAATTCTTTCTAAAAAAGCATGTATTTATCATTATTTACATATGGCTAAAGGAAATTATCGAGATTATCTGCAAGGACAGGAAGTAAAAATTAAGAAGTATTTTTATATTTTAAGACCAATATTAGCTTGTATGTGGATCGAAAAATATAACGAAATTCCTCCAGTATTATTTGATCATCTTTTAGAGATGCAAGGATTGGATCAAGACTTTTTAGATGAAGTAAATCATTTATTAGCTCGAAAGAAACAAGGCGATGAGCTTGATATAGAGCCAAAAAGGAAAGTGTTAAATGAATTTATCGAACAAAAAATTAAGTTTTTTGAAGGGTATGTAAAGGATATTTCTGAATCTCATAAAACGAATATGAATGAATTAAATAAATTATTTCGAAAGACACTGGAAGAATCATGGGAAAAATAGAATAGATCTCACACTTTTTGGGAAAAATTTCTTTGTATTTTAACAAAGTCTCAAATGATATTGGAGTGTGAACAAATTTGGCAAATTTAGAAGGTATGTTAAATCAACAATTAGCAAATTGGAACGTGCTTTATGTGAAATTACATAATTATCATTGGTATGTAAAAGGACAAAATTTCTTTACTTTACATGAAAAATTCGAAGTGTACTACAATGAAGCAAAAGTTATGGTCGATGAATTAGGTGAAAGAATTTTAACAATTGGTGCAAAACCTATTGCAACTCTTCGTGAATATTTAGAAACTGCGACAATTAAAGAAGGGAACCATACTTTTTCTGCAGAGGAAATGGTATCCGATTTAATTAAAGACTATGAAAAAATTGTTCAAGAATCTCGTGACGTTATTTCAATAGCTGAGGAAAGTAATGATCAAGAAACTGCAGATTTATTTTTAGGGAAGATTGCTGAAATAGAAAAGATGCTATGGATGCTAAAATCATTCTTAGGAAAATGAATAAATATTAAATAAAGTGAATTGACTGTTTCATGTAATATGATTCGGTCAATTCACTTTTTTTGTTTAGGAAGATATTTCAAATTGATTTATCTTGTTAAATATAGGATTTATATAGGTTTAATTAGGAGCGGATATTAAATTTTAAAAAAATACCAAAAAAAAACAAAAAAATGAATTGTATATTTATTTATATTTGAGTATAATTATTCATTATATAAGAAATCTGAACTTCTAAAAAGGGGATGGATTTATGAGTAAAGTGTTGAAGGATAATCTTGTGAAAAATAATAGCTTTAAGCATAAGACAAAGTGGAATGTAACAAAAGGGAATTTTAGCCATGTAAAATGGTCAGATTTTAAGGGGAAAAATTTTCTTTCAATTAGTGAGTTTTCATCAAGTGAATTATTATTCTTACTTGAAAAGTCTTTAGAGATGAAAAGTATGCAAAAGGCAGGGGAAGCCCATCCTTATTTGAAAGATAAAGTACTTGGGATGATCTTTGAAAAAAATTCAACGAGAACAAGACTTTCCTTTGAAATGGCCATGTTGCAACTAGGTGGTCACGCTATCTTTTTGAGTAGTAAGGATTTGCAACTTGGTAGAGGGGAAACTGTTCATGATACATCGAAAGTATTTTCTCGTTATGTAGACGGTGTAATGATCCGAGCAAATACTCATGATATGGTAACTGAATTTGCTGAGCACTCATCAATTCCAGTTATTAATGGATTAACTGATTTACACCATCCTGCTCAAATAATGGCTGACTTTTTAACGATTCTTGAACATAAAGGAAGATTAAAAGGTTTAAAGATTGCTTATGTAGGAGATGGGAATAATAATATTTGCCATTCGCTGATTGAAGGTGCAGCTAAGCTTGGAGTATATTTAACAATTGCTTGTCCAGAAGGATATGAACCAAATAAAGTTGTCCTTCAATCGATGAAGCATGTTGCAAAAACGACTGGAAGTATCATTGAAGTAGTGAATAACCCTATTGATGGTGTAAGTAGAGCAGATGTCGTGATAACGGATGTTTGGACCAGTATGGGCCAAGAGGCAGAAACTGAAATTCGCTTAAAAGATTTTAGTCCGTACCAAGTAAATGATCAATTGTTAGAAAATGCGAAAGATGATTATTTATTTTTGCACTGCTTACCTGCACATCGAGGGGAAGAAGTTACAGCTTCGGTAATTGATGGTAAGCATTCAGTAGTATTTGATGAAGCAGAAAATCGTCTTCATGCTCAAAAAGCGATCTTAGTGGCATTAATGGGGAATTTATAAAACTAAAAATCTATTTTCGGGGGTAATAACATGGGAAATGAAAAAATTGTTTTAGCATATTCAGGTGGTTTAGATACGTCAGTTTGTATTAAATGGTTACAAGAGAAATATAACTATGATGTGATTGCGCTTTGTCTTGATTTAGGAGAAGGAAAAGATGTAGAAGCAGTCCGTCAAAAGGCGCTCGATTTAGGGGCAATTAAATCATACATGATTAATGCAAAGGATTTGTTTGCAAATGAATATATTGTACCTGCTTTAAAAGCAAACGCTCTATATGAAGGGAAATATCCATTATCATCTGCTTTATCACGACCCTTAATTGCAAAATTATTAGTCGATGTAGCTGAAAAAGAAGGGGCAGTCGCAGTAGCTCATGGTTGCACAGGGAAAGGAAATGATCAAGTTCGCTTCGAAGTTTCTGTCATGGCGTTAAATCCAAATCTTAAAGTAGTTGCTCCTGTTCGTGAATGGGGTATGACTCGTGATGAGGAGATCCAATACGCACATGAAAATGGTGTACCAATTCCAGTTGATTTAGATAATCCATTTTCAATTGATGCAAATATTTGGGGAAGAGCATGTGAAGCAGGTGTATTAGAGAATCCATGGAATGAAGCCCCAGAAGAGGCATTTGATTGGACAAATGCAATACAAAATACTCCTAATGAACATGAATATATTGAAATTGAATTTTTAAAAGGTGTTCCTGTTGGTTTAAACGGTAAAACTATGAATCTTGTTCAATTAATTGAAGAATTAAATGAAATAGGTGGCAAACATGGAGTCGGAAGAATTGACCATATTGAAAATAGATTAGTAGGCATAAAATCCCGCGAAGTATATGAAAATCCAGCGGCACTTATTTTAATAAATGCACACAAAGAATTAGAGTTTTTAACGTTACCACGTGAAGTAACCAATTTTAAGGTGAATATTGAACAACAGTTTTCAAAAATACTTTACGATGGATTATGGTATTCACCATTAATGGATGCTTTAAATGCATTTATTAATACAACACAAAAAACAGTTACTGGCGTTGTTCGAGTAAAACTATTAAAAGGTAGTCACACAGTAGTTGGTCGAAAATCGGATTATAGTTTATATAATGAAGAACTTGCAACCTATTCAAAAGGTGACATGTTTGATCATAACGCTGCAGTTGGATTCATTAAACTCTGGGGATTACCAACAAAGGTTTATAGTGAAGTGACAAATAAAAATACAGTTTTAACGAAATAAATAATCGTTCGAAATAAGGGAGGAAGCTATGTCGAAACTTTGGGGCGGGCGTTTTACGAAGGACACAAATCAATTAGTAGAAGAATTTACAGCATCAATTGAATTTGATCAATTAATGGCTAAGGAAGATATCGCTGGAAGTATCGCTCACGCAACTATGCTTGGTGAGTGTGGAATTATTGAAATCGATGAAGCAGAATTGATCATAGAAGGTTTAAACAATATCTTAAGTAAAATAGAACAAAATGAAGTTCAATTTAGTATTGAAAATGAAGATATTCATATGAATATAGAAAGTTTGTTAATTGATGAAATCGGACCAATTGGAGGTAAACTACATACAGGACGTAGTCGAAATGACCAAGTTGCTACTGATATGCACCTCTATTTGAAAAATAAAACTTCTTATATAGTTGATTTAATCGTGGAAGTACAAAATAAAATCATAAACCAAGCAAAAAAACATGTGCATACGATTATGCCTGGATATACTCATTTGCAAAGAGCGCAGCCTATTTCATTTGCACATCATCTACTTGCGTACTTTTGGATGTTAGAGCGTGACAAAGGAAGATATATTGATAGCTTAAAACGAATAGACATCTCTCCACTAGGTGCAGGCGCATTAGCTGGGACAACATTCCCGATTAATCGTAATCGAACAGCTGAAATACTTGGGTTTAGTGATATTTACCAAAATAGTTTAGATGCAGTAAGCGATCGAGATTTTATAGTAGAATTCCTATCAAATTCATCACTATTAATGACGCATATATCAAGACTTTCTGAAGAACTTGTTATTTGGTCAAGCCAAGAATTTCAATTTATCGAATTAGACGATGCTTTTTGTACCGGTTCGAGTATTATGCCACAGAAAAAAAATCCGGATGTTCCAGAATTACTACGAGGTAAAACTGGTAGAGTATATGGAAGTTTAATCGGGTTATTAACTGTTTTAAAAGGTTTGCCTTTAGCCTACAACAAAGATATGCAAGAAGATAAAGAAGGTATGTTCGATACAGTATATACAGTGGAGGGAGCACTACAATTACTATCAGGGATTATTGATTCAATGAAAGTAAATGAAAGTAAAATGTATGGGGCAGTTAAAAATGATTATTCAAATGCAACTGACCTTGCAGATTATTTAGTGAGAAAAAACATTCCATTCCGACAAGCTCATGAAATTGTTGGGAAAACTGTACTATATGCAATTGAAAACCACAAATTTCTAGGTGAATTAAAGCTAGAGGAATATAAAAAGATTAATAATGTGTTTGAAGAAGATATTTATCACACATTAGACCCAAAAACGGTGATGGAAGCAAGAATAAGTGAAGGTGGAACTTCATCAAAAGAGGTTTTGAAACAAATACTCAAAGCTGAAGAGTGCTTATACTTAACTGTCTAATATGGTATAATTTGTAAGCTGTCTGAAACGTCCAGTTCATTTGGACGTTTTTTTGCGTTTAAATAAATGAATTCTTTTTATAAAATTAATAATTTCAGTTTATTTATGCAAATACTAGAAGTAGTTTCTAAAAAAAGGTAGGTATATTATGAGCACGAAAGAAAAAAATAGCGTTTTTAGAGCATCAGAAGGTATTGCTCATGCTGTATTTGTTATGATCGGTATTGGTTCATTGCTTGAAAGTATTGGAAGAATTTTTCATTTTGAATCCTTAATGACAATTGGATTTTCAACTAAGCTTTTAATGGCACCTGCAATTGGAGCGGGTATAGCAGTATTATTAGAATCAAGTACTCTAATCATATTCTCTGCAATGTCCGCTGCTTTAATAGGTTCTGGAGCATTATTAATGGTGAATACAGCGATGACAATTAAAATGGGCGAACCAGTTGGAGCTTTATTGTCAGCTTTAATTGCCATTTTTATAGGAAAAGCTGTTCAAGGTAAAACGAAATTAGATTTAATGATTGTACCTTTATTTTCAATTTTAATAGCCGGTTTAATTGGATTATATTTATCAAAGTGGATTTCTCCTATCTTAATAACCGTTGGGAATTTTATTAAAGGTTCGACTGAAGGATCACCGATAATCGCTTCGATAGTATTAGCTGTCGTATGGGGGATATTAATCGTTTCTCCAGCATCATCTGCTGCTCTTGCGATTGCGTTAAATCTCGATGGAACAGCAGGAGGAGCGGCGCTTGCAGGCTGTGCAGCACAATTTGTAGGATTAGCAGTTATATCAGCAAGAGAAAACGAGCCAGGAAGTATTTTAGGTCTCCTAATTATTACACCTAAATTACAGCTACCTAACGTAACAAGAAATATCAAGATACTCATACCTACAACTGTAGCAAGTGCTGTAGCTGGACCAGTATCAGCATTCTTATTTCATATTGAAGCACCAAAAGAAATAGCCGGTTTAGGCTTATGTGCACTCGTTGCACCAATGAATTTATTATCTACATATGGAAGTTCAATTATTGTGCCAATGCTTGTGACATATATTTTAGTTCCAGGAATAGTTTCGTATATCGTGTACATATTCTTAAAGAAAGCTGGTATGATTTCGAGCGGAGAACTAAAAATAGTATAAAAAAAGAGGGTGTCCCAAAAAAGTTTGTGACATCCTCTTTTTGTAGTCAGAAATTAAAGATAGTGTAGTGGTGGTATAGTTTGATCTGCAAATAAATTCCGAGAATCGTAATTAAAATTAGTAAAACTGCAATTAAATCTAAAAGTATCGCAAATAAGAAGTGATTCTCTGCAAATAAATGTGGAAATGTTGCAAAAAGATGGTGAACTGCAAATAAATTCTGAGAATCGCAAATAAAATTGGCAAAATCGCAATTAAAATTCGAAAATCGCAAATAAAATTGACAAAATCGCAAATAAAATTCGAGAATCGCAAATAAAGTGAAAAATTACCTATACCAGTTATAGTATTATGAGCTAAAAATTAGGGTTTTTTATATGAAAATCGCAAATTGTACTCTATTTCTTTCAAAATCAACTGAAAGATGGATAGAAACCATCTACTAATAAATAAAAAGGTAGATTATTTCAGCTACAAATGAAAAGTACCTTCAAGATACCCCCACTTAAGCGAGAATGCAAACTTCGAAACCTACATCCATTTAAATAGCGATTTTTCTTTTATTCTTTTACTCTGAAAGTAGATGAACCTTTTTTATTTATTCATAAAAAACAATTTTAAGCCAATGCCTGTAAAAATTGTACCTTGTGCCAGATTAATAATGCGTGATGATTTTGCATTTTGTAATAATTTTTCTCCTAAGCTACCCGCAAAGATTGCTATAATAGAGAAAATAAGTAATGTAAGCACCATGAAAGTCAAACCTAAAATAATCATTTGAAGAGGTACAGAAATTCCGTTTTTATCAATGAATTGAGGTAAAAATGCTAAGAAAAATAACGAAACTTTAGGATTTAGTACATTCATTAAGAAACCACGTCGATATAAAGCAGGTAAAGTTTGTTTTTTTGGTTTAGTGAATGAGCCTACTTCACTACTTGAACGGAAAGCTTGGTACGCTAAGTAAAGTAAATAAAAAGCACCTAAGTATTTTAAAATTGAAAATGCTACATCTGATTTATATAGGATGGCAGATAATCCAATAGAAGCAGCAAGGGTATGGATTGTGACTCCAGAACAAAGACCACAAGCAGTAGCAATTCCTTCTTTTTTACCGTATGAAATACTTTGAGCCATAACAAAAATATTATCAGGTCCAGGTGCAATGATTAATAGCAAGGATACACCTATAAAAGATAAATAAATAGTTAAATCCAACTTAATCCCCCCTATAGATTTTTTTATTCTACTTTAACACAGAAAAGTGCAGGAAAAAATAGGAAAAGCAGGAAGTGCAGAAAAAGAAGGTAAAAGGAGAGAGTATAATGACTGAGAAAGAAAAAATGATTAGCGGTGAATTATATTTAGCTGGTGATCCTCAATTAGTTGAGGATCGAATTAATGCTAGACGATTAACTCGTGAATATAATGTAACAATCGAAACGGATAGTACTAAAAGGGAAAATCTTTTAAAACAGTTATTTGGTTCTACAGGGAATAGTATCTATATTGAGCCTACATTTCGATGTGACTATGGATACAATATACATGTAGGTGAAAATTTTTATGCGAATTTTGATTGTGTAATACTTGATGTTTGCCCGGTGCATATTGGTGTAAATTGTTTTATGGCGCCTGGGGTACATATTTATACTGCTACTCATCCGCTTGATCCAGTTGAGAGAGCAAGTGGGGCTGAATTTGGTAAACCCGTTACAATTGGAGATAACGTTTGGATTGGTGGAAGAGCAATTATTAACCCTGGTGTAAAGATTGGGAATAATGTAGTGATCGCTTCGGGTGCAGTTGTAACAAAGGATGTTCCGGATAATGTGGTAGTTGGGGGTAATCCAGCTAAGATTATAAAAGACATTAAATAAAAGCTCTAGATGGAGGACAGCATGATCTACATTTTACTTCTAATCATTTCGGCTGTAATGATTTTAATGTATATGTTTATTGAAGCTCATTTAAATATTGTGAGAAAACATGAATTTTCATTTTCAACTAATCAATTAGAAAAGCCGATAAGAATATTTTTTATTTCAGATATTCATAGAAGAAAAGTACATTCTTCTATTATTAAAAAAATGATTAACAATGTAGATTATGTGATCATTGGTGGGGATTTATTAGAAAAAGGAGTTCCACTAAAAAGAATAGAGCAAAACATTGAGAATTTAAGTAGATTAGGAAAAGTGTATTTTGTGTGGGGAAATAATGATATAGAAATTGAAAAGAAGGATTTAATGACTATTTTTACTAAGTGGAATGTAGTTGTTTTAAAAAATTCAGCTGTTATCTTAAATCATTCTCAAACAGAATGGGCGTTAATCGGAGTGGATGATTTGAATACTGGGAAAGTAGATATTGATCGTGCCTTTGAAGGAACGAACCAGACTGGTTTTAAATTATTGGTTAGCCATAATCCGAGAATAATGAAGTTATTAAAGAGGGATCTGGGAGTATCGCTTGTTTTAAGCGGACATACTCATGGAGGACAAATAAGGATTTTCGGATATGGACCATATGAAGCAGGAAAAACACATAAGGTTAAGGGCATGACACAGCTTATTAGTAATGGATATGGAACAACAGCTTTACCGCTTAGATTAAATGCTAAACCTGAAACACATTATATTTTAATCAAATAGATTAATTCAAAACATGAGAAGGTAACTTTCTCATGTTTTTCAGAGTGTTGTTAATATATATCGATCAATATGAAAAAAGGTCATTAAGTGGATTGGATAAAAAGTTTGTATTTTTGATAATCGATTAATGAATAGAAATGTTAATCTGTTTTGAGCAATATTTATTCACTCAAACTCAATCATTACTTAGTTCTTTTTCATTAGTTTAAAATATTTAATACTAATTATTAGAAAAATAAATTTCAAACTGATTAATATTTAAATAGTTTCTTAATGAATACTTATATTGATGAATAAGTTGATTGGAACGAAAGGATGCTCGACTCCTATAGGAAATGCGGAAAGGCTGAGACCCCGCAGGCTTGCCGAGGAGGCTCAGGTTTCGCCCCATGGAAAGCGAGAATCCTGTAGTGGAAATGAACATCACTTAACTTCCTTTACGAAAATTCAACAGCGTGAAAACATGAGAAGGTAATTTTCTCATGTTTTTTTGTTAATTACGCAAGTATGAGTTAGGATTGCTTAACTATGCCTAAGCAGGAGTGAATTATAATGATTAAGAATAATTTAACAAAATATGTTTCTTATATTAAAAGGTAAAATGTAGTTTTATGGCGAATAGTTATACTTGTAATTTTCTTTGGGGGCTAAAAGATGAAAAAAGTTTTAGTATTAGGTGGAACGAGATTTTTTGGAAAGAGACTTGTTCATAAATTAATCAGTAAAGGTTACGAAGTATCAATCGCTACAAGAGGAATTACAGAGGATAACTTAGGAGAAAAAGTAAATCGAATTACAATCGATCGAAAAAATCCAGAGACGTTAAAGAAATTGAGTAACGAAAATTGGGATCTGGTTTATGATAATATTTGTTATACTCCAAATGAAGCGAAAGAAATAATTAAAATAGTAACAAATCATGTTAAAAAATATATTTTTACATCATCATTAGCGGTTTATAATGATGGGTTAAATCATGTAGAAAAAGACTTTGATCCATTTAATTATCCTATTGATTATAAAGAGAACGATGAATTTAGCTATGCTGAAGGAAAACGACTTTCTGAAGCAGTTTTGTTTCAAGAAGCAACTTTTCCAGTAGTAGCAGCTAGATTTCCAATTGTGTTAGGAGCAGATGATTATACTAAAAGACTGCTATTTCATGTTCATAAAATTACTCATAATGAAGAAATGATTATTTCTGATTTAAACAAAGAAATGACATTTATTGATTCAGATGAAACAGCTGAGTTTTTACTTTGGTTAGGTGAGAATGAATCAATCATAAGTGGCCCTTATAATGCATGTTCAAATGGCAGTATTACATTTAAGGAAATTATCGGGATATGTGAAAAAGAAATCGGCAAGAAAGCGATTATTCTTACTGAAGGTCCAAAAGAAAATCAGTCACCATTTGATGCATATAGTGATCAATCTTTAAGTAATGAAAAAGCTAAAACAGAAGGTTTTCAATTTTTAGAAGTACATAATTGGATGAAGAACTTAATCAAACAGTATTCTTCATTGTAAAAATTCACAAAATGTTCAAAAATAAGATTCCGAAATTTTGGAATTTCCAGGTTTTCGGAATCTTATCGAAGTGAAATTCCGGTATTTCGGAAAAAAACTTCACTTTAAAAAGTTTGAAAATTTTAAATTAACCTAATATTATTAGATTTATAGATTAAATCACATCCATTAATAACTTGGCACACTATTTGCTTGTATTTAAGAAGAAGGACAATATCTGAAAGGAGAAAAGTACAGCAATTAGTGAATTTAAATTAGTTAATCAATTTAAATGAAAGCGTTGTCAAAAAAGTACCAAAATGTGTAGATAACGAGGAGGTTATTATGGAAATCTTAATTATTTTATTGGCTTTAGGACTATTAATGTTTGTTGCGTATCGTGGATTTTCTGTTATTTTATTTGCACCAATTTGTGCTTTATTTGCAGTACTACTAACTGAACCAAGTTACGTTTTTCCATTCTTCAGTAATATTTTTATGGAGAAAATGGTTGGTTTTATTAAGCTTTATTTTCCTGTATTTTTACTTGGAGCAATTTTTGGAAAAGTTGTTGAAATGTCTGGAATTGCTGAGTCGATCGCAAAAACAATTATTCAATTAGTTGGAGCAAAAAGAGCAATTTTAGCGATTGTATTAATGGGCGCAATCTTAACATATAGTGGAGTAAGCTTGTTTGTAGTTGTATTTGCTATTTATCCTTTTGCTGCTAACTTATTCCGCGAAGGAAATATTCCAAAACGATTAATTCCTGGAACAATTGCACTTGGAGCGTTTACATTTACGATGGATGCTCTGCCTGGTACACCTCAAATTCAAAATGTTATTCCAACTACATTCTTTAAAACAGATATATATGCTGCACCATTTTTAGGAATTTTAGCAGCAATCTTTGTATTTTCAATCGGTCTTTGGTATTTAGAATCAAGACGTAAAAAAGCAGAAAAAGCTGGTGAAGGTTATTTAGGGTTTAACGGAGAGCTTGCTGCTACTCAAGAAACTCAAACTGAAGTTACTTCATTAACGACAGGTACTCCAACGCCAGTTTTTAAACAAATTTTAGCATTTGTACCATTATTATTAGTTGGATTTTCAAATAAATTTTTCGTTGTTTCATTCCCAAAATGGTATCCAAATGGATTTGATTTTAAATCAATTGGATTAGAAGCTTTTGGGGTAGTACAAATTCCTGCTGTTGTTGGTATTTGGTCAGTTGAATGTGCCTTGGTGATCGGGATTCTTACAGCTATGATTTATGGATTCAAAAAGATGCGTTTAAATCTACAATCTGGAATCAATGCAAGTATTGGTGGAGCATTATTAGCTGCAATGAATACTGGTGCTGAATATGGTTTTGGTGGAGTAATTTCTGCTTTACCAGGGTTTGGAGTAGTTAGTAAAGGAATCTCAAATACTTTCGCAGATCCATTAGTAAATGGAGCAGTAACGACTACAACATTAGCAGGTATAACAGGTTCGGCTTCAGGAGGTATGGGGATTGCATTAAGTGCAATGTCAGAGAAGTATATCGAAGCAATTAATAAGTACAATATTCCTCCAGAAGTAATGCATCGTGTTATTTCAATGGCGTCAGGTGGTATGGATACATTACCGCATAATGGTGCAGTTATTACATTATTAGCTGTAACTGGCTTAACTCATCGCCAGTCATATAAAGATATTTTTGCGATTACTATCATCAAGACAGTTGCAGTATTCTTTATCATTGCAGTATTTAAACTAACAGGGCTTGTTTAAACATGTTAAACTACTAATCTTACTTTTGAAGGGAGCAGTATTATGGGCAAGAACAAAGTGATTACATCAGTTGAAGAGGTTGTTTCACAAATTCAAGATGGAGCTACTATTATAGTTGGTGGCTTTGGACTTTGCGGTATTCCTGAAAAAATGATTTTAGCATTACGAGATAAAGGTACAAAGAATTTAACAATCGTAAGTAATAACTGTGGAGTTGACGATTGGGGATTAGGTCTTTTATTAGCAAATAAACAAATTAAAAAAATGGTTTCATCCTATGTAGGTGAAAATAAAATTTTCGAAAAGCAGTTTTTAAGTGGTGAGTTAGAAGTAGAACTTGTACCACAAGGAACTTTAGCTGAACGTATACGTGCTGGCGGTGCTGGAATCCCTGGTTTTTATACAGCTACAGGAGTAGGTACACCTATTGCAGAAGGTAAAGAGCATAAGGTATTTAATGGGAAAACATATTTATTAGAAGAGGGAATTACAGGCGACTTTGCATTTGTTAAAGCTTGGAAAGGTGATAAACAAGGAAATCTTGTTTTTAGAAAAACTGCGCGTAATTTTAATCCACTTGCTGCAATGGCTGGGAAAATTACTATTGCTGAAGTTGAGGAGCTAGTCGAAGTTGGAGAGCTAGATGCTGATGCAATTCATACACCAAGCATTTATGTACAACACGTTTTCCACGGTGAAACATATGAGAAAAGAATTGAACGCAGAATGACTACGGGAGTATAGGAGGCTAATAAAAATGAAAGATATTCGACAATTAATTATTCAAACTGCAGTTAAAGAAATTCAAGATGGCATGTATGTTAATCTTGGGATTGGTCTACCTACTTTATTAGCAAACTATATCCCAGAAGGTATTGATGTAATGCTTCAATCTGAAAATGGTTTACTTGGAATTGGACCTTATCCAACAGAAGCTGAAATAGATCCTGATTTAATTAATGCAGGAAAAGAAACGGTAACAGCGACTAAAGGAGCTTCGTATTTTGATAGTGCTGAATCATTTGCGATGATCAGAGGTGGACATATCGACTTAGCTATTTTAGGAGGAATGGAAGTCTCCGAAACTGGTGATCTAGCAAACTGGATGATCCCAGGGAAAATGGTAAAAGGTATGGGTGGTGCCATGGACTTAGTAAATGGAGCAAAAAAAATTGTCGTTGTAATGGAACATGCCAATAAATATGGAGAAAGCAAAGTCAAAAAAGATTGTACATTACCTTTAACTGGAAAAGGTGTTGTTCATAGACTGATTACTGAATTAGCAGTTTTTGATTTTACAGATAAAGGTATGGTTTTAGTAGAATGTGTTGGTGATACAACAATTCAAGAAATAACAGAAAAGACAGAAGCTACATTTACAATCAGTCCCAAATTATTAAACAATGTGAACTAAGTTAAAGGGGGACAAAAAAATGCAGCAAATGCTTTCTGAAAAGGTTGCGCTTATTACAGGTGCTGGTAGCGGTATTGGTTTTGAAATTGCTAAAACCTTTGCGGAGCAAGGAGCTTCAGTTATTTTAACAGACCTAAATGAAGAAAATGTTAAAAATTCGGCATCTTCATTACAAGAGCTTGGATATAATGCAATTGGATATGCATGTGACGTTACAAATGAAGAACAAGTAAAAGAAGTTCTTAGCCATGTAATCGACCGTTTTGGTAAATTACATATTTTAATAAATAATGCTGGATTACAATATGTTTCATCAATTGAAGAATTTCCGACAGAAAAATTTGAATTACTAATTAAGGTTATGTTAACAGCACCTTTTATTAGTATTAAACATGTATTTCCAATTATGAAAGAGCAAAAGTATGGTCGAATTATTAATATGGCTTCAATCAACGGATTAATCGGATTTGCAGGCAAAGCTGCATATAATTCTGCTAAGCATGGGGTCATAGGCTTAACAAAGGTAGCAGCATTAGAAGGCGCAAACGATGGAATTACGGTGAATGCAATCTGTCCAGGGTATGTTGATACGCCTTTGGTTCAAAATCAATTAGCCGATTTAGCAAAATCAAGAAATGTACCACTAGAAAGTGTCATTGAAGAAGTAATCTACCCGTTAGTACCTCAAAAAAGATTACTGTCAGTAAAAGAAATAGCAGACTATGCTGTATTTCTTGCTAGTGAATATACTAGTGGAATTACTGGTCAAGCAAATGTAATAGATGCAGGATATACAGTGCAGTAAAAGATTTAAGAGCAGGAAGAGTAGGAATGCAGGGAGAGAGTCCCTGCTTTTCGCCTTTCTTTTTACTAGTATTTCCTGACCCCTTTAATCCTGTCTTGAAAGGTTGAGATGATGAATAGCATGCTTCAAAGTCTTCCATATAGTTGGATACAAGAGATAATTAATCTTGCTATAGAATGGATTGTTGTTGTTAATCGAGATGGAAAAGTTATATATATGAATGAATCGTATTGCGAATTTGTTGGACGTTCTGCAGATGAAGTAATAGGAATGGATGTAACGGATGTAATTGAAAATTCTAGAATGCATATAGTAGCGAAAACTGGTCAAGCAGAAGTAGCAGAAATTCATCCGATAAAAAATACTGAAATGGTCGCAAATCGGTATCCATTGTATATAGAGAATGAATTAGTTGGTGCTGTTGGTACAGTAATGTTTCGAAACGCTCAAGATTGGATCGAATATTCTAAAAAAGTTGAACCATTAGTTGCAGAATTAAACTATTACAAAAAGAAATTTGAGAAGGAATTAGGTAGTAAGTATAGTTTTGAACAAATTATTGGCGACACTCCTGTCTTTATTGCTTCAAAACAATTGGCAGAGAAAGTGTCAGCAAGCTCGTCTGCAATTTTACTTTTTGGTGAATCTGGAACAGGAAAAGAGTTGTTTGCTCATGCAATTCACGACGCTAGTCCAAGAAGAAATTTTCCATTTGTTCGGGTGAATTGTGCTTCAATACCAGAACATTTATTAGAATCAGAGCTTTTTGGTTATGAAGAAGGCGCATTTACAGGTGCAAAACGTGGCGGAAAAAAAGGGAAATTTGAGATTGCGAACCGAGGAACAATTTTCCTGGATGAAATTGGCGATATGTCACTGCATATGCAAAGTAAATTACTGAGAGTACTTCAAGAAAAAGAAATTGAAAGAGTTGGAGGCAGCTCGCCTATTTCCATTGATGTTCGGGTGATTGCAGCAACTCATCGAAATCTTGAAAATATGGTAGTGTTAAAAGAATTTCGTCAAGATTTATATTACCGTTTAAATGTAATTAAAATTGACATTCCTCCGCTAAGATCACGGATTAATGATTTACCTCTCATTGCAAACTCGTTAATTAAAAAGCTTGAAAGGAAATTCCACCGATATGGAATTCAAATTTCGAATGAAGTTTTTCAAATTCTAAAATCACATCATTGGCCAGGAAATATTCGAGAGCTTGAAAATGTACTTGAGAGGTGTATAAATGTATTAAATGGTAAAGTGATTACACCTAAACAATTGCCTCTATATTTATATGAAAATCCAGTCAATCCTAAAATTGCATCAGATTTTGAAAATTCTACATCATTTTCGAATCATCAAAGTTCATTAAAATCTTTAAAAGAGATGATTGAAGATACAGAGAAAGAAGCAATTAAGCGAGCTTTGATCGAAACTCAGGGGAATAAAGTTGAAGCAGCAAAATTATTAGAAATCAGTAAATCAACTTTTTATGAAAAATGTAAAGCTTATCACATTTAATAGATTCATAGTGTTTGTATATCGGTCGAAAAATGATAAAGGGGGATTTAAAAATGAGTGAGAAAGTTGTAATTGTAAGCGCTGTCAGAACTGCGATTGGAAATTTTAATGGGACTCTAAAAGATGTAAGCGCAGTAGAGTTAGGAGCTAAAGTTATTAAAGAAGCAATAAAGCGAGCGGGTATTCAGGGAAATGAAGTTGACGAAGTAATAATGGGGAATGTACTTCAAGCAGGATTAGGTCAAAATCCAGCGAGACAATCTGCTTTGAAAGCTGGGCTTCCACATTCAGTTTCCGCTATGACGATTAACAAAGTTTGTGGATCTGGATTAAAATCAGTTCATTTAGCAACTCAAGCTATTTTAGCGGGTGACGCTGAAATTATAGTTGCAGGTGGTATGGAAAACATGAGTCAAGCTCCATATTTACTTCAAGGAGCAAGAGATGGATATCGAATGGGTGATAAAAAAGTTGTTGATAGTATGATTTCTGATGGACTTTGGTGTGCATTTAATGATTATCACATGGGGAACACCGCAGAAAACTTAGCTAATCAATATGAAGTATCTAGAGAACAACAAGATGAGTTTGCAGTACAAAGCCAGCAAAAAGCTGAAATTGCCATAAAAAATGGTAAATTTGAGGAGGAAATAGTTGCGATTGAAATTCCTCAACGTAAGAAGGATCCAATTATATTTAAAGAAGATGAATATCCAAAGTTTGGTGCTACAGTAGAAAAAATCGCTTCTTTAAGACCAGCGTTTGATAAAAATGGAACTGTAACTGCAGCAAATGCTTCAGGTATAAATGATGGAGCAGCAGCGGTTGTTTTGATGAGCGAAAGAAAAGCAAGAGAACTTGGTCTTACGCCATTAGTTAAAATAAATGTAAATAGTAGTGCTGGGGTAGATCCAAGTATAATGGGAATTGGAGCTGCGTTTGCTGCTAAAAAAGCAATTGAAAAATCAACAATTGAATTAAGCGATATTGGTTTAATTGAAGCAAATGAAGCTTTCGCAGTGCAATCGTTAGCTGTACTGAAAGAATGTGGATTTGATGAAAATATCGTAAATGTGAATGGTGGATCAATTGCGCTAGGGCATCCAATTGGAGCAAGTGGTACTAGAATTTTAGTTACTTTAATTCATGAAATGAAGAGAAGAGAAACACTATATGGCCTTGCAACACTTTGTATTGGTGGTGGCCAAGGGGTTGCAACAATTATAGAAAATTGTTTTGAGTAAATGGTGTGAATACAATTAACGACTAAATAAAAAAATGCGGTAGAGCTGAAAGGAAGCACCTACCGCATTCATTTCTATCGTTAAATTACTCTTACGGAAATGACACCTTCAATTTCTTTTAGTAATTGTTCGACTGGTTCATTAATTGTTTCATCAAGGTCAATCATCGTATAGGCAAAACCACCTTTACTACGATTTAACATATCAGCGATATTTACTTGGTATTTTGCAAGTAATCCAGTAATTTGACCGACCATATTTGGAACGTTTTTATGTGAAATCGTAATACGTTTTTTTCCTGTATAAGGTAATTCAACATTTGGGAAGTTAACCGAATTTTTTATATTACCTGTTTCTAAATAGTCTTTTAATTGTTTGGCAGCCATACGGGCACAGTTTTCTTCAGATTCTGTTGTTGATGCACCTAAGTGGGGAATCGGAATTACATTTTTCATTCCGATTACTTTTTCATTCGGGAAGTCTGTTACATACACTCCAACTGTACCATTTTCTAATGCATCTTCAAGAGCAACATCATCTACTAACTCAGCACGAGAGAAATTTAGTAGCCTAGTTCCTTTTTTCATGACCGATAAAAGTTTTGCATTTACAAATTGTTTTGTTTCTGAAGTTAAAGGTACATGAATTGTAATATAATCACATGTTGAAAAGATTTGTTCCAAATTATCAATTCGCTGAACATTTCTAGATAATCGCCATGCTGTATCAACTGAAATATAAGGGTCATAACCGTATACTTCCATATCCAAAGCTAGTGCATCATTTGCTACTAGTACACCGATAGCACCTAAACCAATGATCCCTAACTTTTTACCGGCAATCTCAACGCCAGCAAATTCTTTCTTTCCAGCTTCAACGATTTTAGAAACATTTTTTTCTCCAAATAATGAACGCGTCCATTCAACGCCTTCAATAATGCGGCGTGATGAAAGTAAAAGGCTTGTTAATACCAATTCCTTAACTGCATTAGCATTGGCACCAGGAGTATTAAATACGACAATGCCTCTTTCAGTGCATTCATCGATTGGAATATTGTTTACTCCAGCTCCTGCTCTTGCAATAGCCTTTACACTATTTGGTATATCCATTTCATGCATACTATAACTTCTTAATAAAACTCCATCAGGTTCATTTACGTTATTTTCAATTGTATAATTTTGAACAGGAAATTCTTTAATTCCGTGTTCAGAAATATTATTTAATGTTTGAATTTTTATCATCTTACAATCTCCTCTAAAATTTTCTTTTCAAAGCGACTCATAAATTGAACTAATTGCTCAACACCTTCTATTGGCATTGCGTTATATATGCTAGCTCTCATACCGCCAACAGATCGATGCCCCTCAAGATTTACAAGTCCAACTGAATTTGCTTCAGCAAGAAATTGTTTGTTAATTGCATCAGAAGGTGATGTAAAAGGTATATTCATTAGTGATCTACTTTCGATTTCAACTGGTGAAGAAAACAAGTCAGATTGATCGATAAAATCATATAATAATTGAGCTTTTAATAGATTCTTTTGATAAATGCTATTTATACCCTGTTCCTTAATCCATTCTAAAACAAGTTTCGCTACATAAATACTGAATGTAGGAGGTGTATTATATAGAGAAGATGACTCTACATGTGTTTTATAGTTGAGCATTGTTGGACAAAGAAGATCTGCGTTACCGATTAGATCATCTCTTATGATGACAATCGTTAACCCTGCAGGTCCTATATTTTTTTGAGCACCAGCATAAATCAAACCAAATTTCGAAACATCAATTGGCTCAGATAAAATATTAGAAGAAAAGTCCGCAACAAGTGGAGAATTCGTTTTAGGATAAGTAGTATACTTCGTTCCTTCTATTGTGTTATTCGTTGTAATATGTAAATAATCATATTGTTCTAGTATGTTTAAGTCTTCTAAATTAGGAATATATGAATAGTTTTTATCTTCAGAAGAAGCAATAATATCGATTTCTCCATATTTTTTTGCTTCAGAAATTGCTTTCTTAGACCATGTACCAGTGTTAATAAATGCGGCTTTTTTATTTTTGTTTAATAAGTTCAATGGAACCATTGAAAATTGAGTCGAAGCTCCACCTTGTAAAAACAGGACTTTATAATTTGATGGAATTTCTAATAGTTCACGAAATAAGTTTTCGCAATTCTTTATAATTTCTTCAAATTCAACTGAACGATGACTCATTTCCATTACAGACATTCCAGATTTTCCGTATGACACTAGTTCTTTTTGCACTTTTTCAAGGACTGGAATTGGTAAGACAGAAGGGCCAGCAGAGAAATTAAAAACACGTTCCATAATCATCATCCTTATCTGATATTTTATAATATTCTAACTTTAAACTACCGTAATAAGTTGGTCAACAAAAGATGAAATAAAAACATAAAAATTTCACAAATAATATAAATTTTTAAATAAATACAGAAGGGAAAATTTGAATTAAGTAGAACTATGATTTTGTTAGAGAGAAATAATAACGGTTTTATGGGAGGAAAAATTGAAAAAAGTAATTGGATTCGTAATAAGCTTAGTAATTATTTTTAAAGCCATACCAATAGTAGAAGCGAGTGTTGAAACTCCTGCTCAATTATTAAATGAACAATATAAAGAACTATATGCTTCAGATTTAGCTTATGTTGACAACGTGTATAAAAATGAAGGAAAGAAAGTAAAAGATATTCCTGGTGTAAATGCAGAAATTAAGGATGCGATAGGAAACTGGAAAGTTGAAAAAGTATCTGAGAATGGTGGATCAGTTCAACGGGGGTTTGAAGCAATTGTTTTAAAATCACCTGACTCAATTAAAAATGAATACATCATTGCGTATAAAGGTTCAGCAGGAACATTATCTGATAAAGATTGGGTGGATAATCAGGAAGCAATAAACTATATAAATTCAGATAAAACTCAAGTAAGTGGATTAGTTTATCATCCTCAAGACGAGGAAGCAGATTCGTTTACTAAGTCATTTCTTGATAAAATTAGTAATCAAAATAATAATGAAATAATATTAACAGGGCATTCTTTAGGTGGACACTTAGCTCAGCATGTTAAGATTGCACTAAACCAAGTAGGAATGAAAGTAGTGACATTTAATTCTTTAGGTGTAGTTACAAATTCTAAACAAGCAAACTATGAACCATTTCTTAGCGGAAATAGTAATTTTATTATTGACGGAGAAATAGTAGATTCTTACAACACCATTTATGCAATAACAAATTTAGGGACAATCGAAAAATTATATCTAAATAGCGATTATCCAATGGATGAAAAACATAAATTAATTCGATTTTACTCATTCATAAATAAAACATTTTCTGTCTACCAAAATAATAAACTAGTAAAATCTTTTTACGATGTAAATAATGCAGTCCAATTAGCAAGTTTAAATAATAAAACAGCAATTGTAGATGCTAGCAAAAATAGAAAACTTATTTGGGAAAGTAAATATGCAGTGTATTTCCATCAAAAATTCTTATCATCATTTAACGATCGAAAGAGCTCAGATTCGTTTGCAAATAAGCAAGCCGGAAGAAGGGTGATCGATACAAAAACGAATAAAAACGTATACTTTAAAACAAATTCATCTTTCAGGTATAGCGTATACTTAGGAAAAGATAAGCTAGATATTTTTACAAATAGTAAAGAAGCAATTTCATATGCAAAGCTAAATAAAAACAGAGTCGTAAAAGATGAAAAAACTAAGAAAACCATCTATCCTGTTAAAAAATAATTTGTAATTAGTAAGGTCTTTAGAAAAAGGTCAGTCTGATAATCAGATAAATAGGACTTTGTCTACACACTGAGAGTAGCTTATTAAAGAAGCTACTCTTTTCAGCGTGTTAAAATGAATAGAAATGTTAAACTGTTTTGAACAATATTTATTACCCATGAAACTCGAAATATTACTTAGATCATTTCAAAATTATTAATAATTTGTTCGAAGTAAAGGACATTTATATAGTTTTTTAATACATACTTTTACTAATGAATAAGTTAATTGGAACGAAAGGATGCTCGACTCCCATGGGAAGTGCGGAAAGGCTAAAGACCCCGCAGGCTTGCCGAGGAGGCTCAGGTTTCGCCCCATGGAAAGCGAGAATCCTGTAGTGGAAATGAACATCACTCAACTTCTTTTACGAAAATTTAGTAATTATTTTATATTCTTATTTAATCATAGTATACAATTTTAATAATGTTTTTTTATTCATAACTGGAACGTTTGACTGTACAGTTTCTTAATTATATAATAGTACTACTAATTAAAATGGGGAGGGTTGTCACTTGGGATCGAGTATCGAATTGGTGAGTTAGCTGAAATAGCTCAAGTTTCAAAAAGAACAATAGATTACTATACAAAATTAGGGTTATTAGAAGCAAAACGATCAGAATCGAACTACCGATATTATTCCACAGAGGCAATTGAAACTCTAAGATTTATTGAACATTGTAAAAAGATGAGAATATCATTAGAAGAGATAAAGAATTTGTTGCGAACTAATAATCCCAAAAATTGTATTTTTGAACAAATCCAAGTAATATCGAATCAAATTATAGAGCTAGAAGCAAAATTGGCTCAATTAGTACCTGTTATTTCAGATATGAATGATGGTGAAAAAAATGCTTTAGTTGATTCATTATCACATCATACATTTCCGCTATTTCAGACGTTAAAACATTTTGTAAAATAAAGATTTAAAGATGGATTAATTAAGATAAGCAATTTATTGAATTGCTAAATTATGGTAATCTATTAATAGTTAGAAAAAATTATAACTTAATATTTTTGTAGATTGAAATTCTCAGGAGGTGAATACTCGAGTAAATTACTCGGGTTCGTCATTGGACATAGTTAACTTGTTATTGATTGCAGTATTAATCGCACTTACAGCTTTTTTCGTAGCAGCAGAATTTGCGATAGTGAAAGTAAGATCAAGTAGGATTGATCAACTAGTAGCTGAGAAAAAGCGTGGTGCAGTAGCTGCTAAAAAGGTTACGACGAGTTTGGATGAATATTTATCAGCTTGTCAATTAGGTATTACGGTTACAGCTTTAGGATTAGGTTATTTAGGAGAACCAACGTTTGAGCACATTCTTCATCCAGTGGTAGAATACCTAGGATTAAATGGAACTGTTGCTTCAACAATATCGTTTCTTCTTGCGTTTTCATTTGTGACGTTTATTCACGTTGTAGTTGGTGAATTAGCTCCAAAAACAGTAGCTATTCAAAAAGCTGAATCGATAACACTTATGCTTTCTACACCTTTAATTGCTTTCTATAAAGTAGCTTACCCATTTATTTGGGCATTAAATAGTTCTGCAAGATTTTTTACAGGATTATTTGGTTTAAAGCCAGCATCTGAGTCTGAAGAGGTTCATACGGAGGAAGAGCTGAGAATTATTTTATCAGAGAGCTTTGAAAGTGGAGAGATAAACCAGGCTGAGTATAAGTATTTAAATAATATTTTTGAGTTCGATAACCGACTTGCAAAAGAGATTATGGTCCCTCGTACAGAAATTATTGGGTTGTATGCTGAAGATCCAATTGATGAACAGATCAAAACAATTAAAAATGAAAAATATACTCGTTACCCTGTATTTGGTGAGGATAAAGATGATATTTTAGGTATGGTAAATGTGAAAGACTTTTTTATCCGCTATTTAGATGGAAAAGTTGATCAGTCATACGATTTCGCAAATTATACTCGACCAGTTATTCAAGTAATTGAAACAATTGCAATTCATGATTTATTATTGTTAATGCAGAAGAAACGTATTCCATTAGCCATACTTTACGATGAGTATGGTGGAACAGCAGGATTATTAACAATGGAAGATATTCTTGAAGAAATTGTTGGGGAAATACGTGATGAATATGATGATGATGAAAAGCCAACTGTTCAACACATTAATGATTCACATAAAATTGTTGCTGGTAAAGTATTAATTACGGAAATTAATGATTTATTAGGTCTTTATGTTGAAGAAGATGATGTTGACACAATTGGTGGATGGATTTTAACTCAAAATCATGACATTCAACAAGGTGAATCTGTAATATTTGATGATTTTGAATTCAAAGTTGTTGAATTAGATTCACACCAAGTGAAATTAGTTGAAATAAAAAAAATAAATGAGTTTGTACAGACGGTAAGCTCATAAAAGTTAAAAGGATTAGAGACATAAGTCTTTAATCCTTTTTTTATGGTATGGAAAACGCCACGTAGTTGCCAATTTTAAGGTTTAAGTATACGTGTAACTAAGCCTCGCTTTACTTTTAGCGTTTCTTGTAAATTATTTCACAAAATGTTAACAACTCCAGAAGCTAACTCATTTTATTTGTTATAAAATAAGAATGTAAAGTTGATTTTTGCAGAAGAATAATTTCCGTCCGTGTTATTTTTACATACTAGGAGATTTTCTTCTAATTTTGCTAGTTAGTTCGCTAACTATATTTATCAGCTTATTTTAATCGTTTCGTACAATACCTCATTTTTCCTCTTTTTTGAAAGAGGAATTTTTTTTTTTTGCATAAATTTCCCTTATTTGAATACACATTAATTAAATATTTGTAAAGGATTGTCGATAGCTAATATTAAAATTTTTTATAGGGGTGTGAATTGTTTGTCAGAAGCTCCCTCGAGTAAAGGAAGAACGTTTTTTTTTAATTTAATTAACCGATTTTTTACTAAAACTCCCAACATTAATCAAATTGGTGATTCAGAAGCAAACCATCATATAATTAAGAGTTATATTTTAGAAGTTGATGATGAACCAACTAAGTTGAGTGAAGATGATTTAATCGTTAGATCGATTACATTTAAAGAGAAAAGAGTTAGTGATATCTTAACACCCCGAACAGAAGTAGTTGCTATCGATGTGAATGATTCAGTTGACAATATATGTGAAGTCTTTATAAAAGAGCAATATTCAAGAATTCCAATTTATGAACAAGATATAGACCATATAATCGGTATAATATCTGAAAGAGAATTCTTAATTAAATTAATTCAAAATCAAGATGTAAATCTTCGAGAAATTGTACGAGAACCGATTTTTGTAATTGAATCAATGAAAATTTCCGCTGTATTAACAATTCTTCAAAAACAAAATGCTCATATAGCAATTGTAGTTGATGAATTCGGAGGAACATCTGGCATCGTAACGCTTGAGGATATATTGGAGGAATTAGTTGGAGAAATTAGAGATGAGTTTGACGATTTAGAAAATGATTATTATCAAATAAATGACAATGAATTCCACTTCCAAGCTTCAATTGATTTATCAAGTTTTTTTCAAAATTTTAAAATTAAAAAGCCGTTCAGTAGATATTTAACATTAGGCGGATGGTTATTTGAAAGCTTTAAGCATGTACCTAAAAAGGGAGAATCACTTCAATATAAAAATCTAACATTCATTATTAATGAAGTTCAAAATAGAAGGATACAGAGTGTAATTGTTAAAATTAATCACAAAAATTTACAAAGTAAGGTCGGTTCGTAGGAGCTGAGTTTTTTTACACATTTAGCAAGTATAGTAATTGGCAGTTGAGTTGACAACTCGCCGTATTAGTTACCAATTTTGGGATTAAGCATAAGTGCAACCAAGCCTCTGTCGTTACCTAAAGGCTCGCCAATCGGCGAGTTTTCTTTATAAGCGGATTAGAAAATGGTCTACTAGAGAAGGCTAATTGTGGAATGATTGATATTCAATAAAATTATTGATGAACGTTAGAATTAAAATCTTAAAAATAAAAATAATAAAATATGAGTTTTTTTTGTTGTAATTTTTCTAAACATGCAATATATTTAATACAAATAATTCCGATAAGGTTAAGGGAGATTAAAAAATGAATATTAAGAAATTTGGTTTAGCATTTGGTTCGTTAGTTTTAGCAGCAGGTGTAATGACTGGTTGTAATTCAAATAAAAAAGAAGAAACAGCTAAGGGTAAAGACTTATTAACTCAAGTTAAAGATAGCGGAGAATTAAAAATTGGAACTGAAGGTACATATGCTCCTTTCACTTTCCATGATAAATCAGGTAAATTAACTGGTTTTGATGTTGATTTAGCAAATGAAGTTTCAAAAAGATTAGGTGTTAAGCCAAAATATTTTGAAACTCAATGGGATGCAATGTTTGCAGGATTAGATGCAAAACGTTTTGATGTGATCGCTAATGAAGTTGGTATTAGACCAGACAGAGAAAAAACTTATTATTTCTCTAAGCCGTATATCACTTCATCAGCTGCTTTAGTTGTAAAATCTGATTCAAAAGTTACATCTTTTGATGGCATTAAAGGTTTAAATGCGGCTCAATCATTAACAAGTAATTATGGTGATTTAGCTAAGAAATATGGTGCAAAATTAGTTGGAGTTGAAGGTTTTAGCCAAGCGATTCAATTAATTGAAACTGGCCGTGCTGATGTAACAATCAACGATAAGTTATCAATTCAAAACTATTTAAAAGAAACTGGCGACAATAAAGTAAAAATTGCAGCATTAGAAAGTGATGCTTCTAATAGTGGATTCATGTTCCGCAAAACAGATGATTCATTAGTAAAAGCAGTAAATAAAGCTCTTGATGATATGAAAAAAGACGGAAAATACGATGAAATCGTAACAAAATGGTTCGGTAAAGATGGACTTAAATAATTTACTTAATCAAGACTGGAGTAACAATTTAACCATTGCGAAGGATTCTTTCCTTCCAATGGTTAAAACTGCTTTAATTGGTACGGTTCCATTAACAATCATAACATTCATTGTTGGACTAGTCTTGGCCTTTATTACTGCACTTTTCCGTCTATCAAGTAATAAATTTTTAAATGGTTTAGCTAGATTTTACGTTTCAATTGTGAGAGGTACACCCCTTTTAGTGCAATTATTTATAATCTTTTATGGATTACCAACTATCGGGTTAACAATTTCACCGTATATTTCAGCTATAATTGGTTTTTCATTAAGTGTAGGTGCATATGCATCAGAAATAATAAGAGGTTCAATCCAATCAATCGATAAAGGGCAATGGGAAGCTGCCTATTCAATTGGTATGAATTACAACCAGACATTAAAAAGAATTATTATTCCTCAAGCTGCACGTGTTTCATTACCACCGTTATCAAATACTTTTATAAGCTTAGTAAAAGACACTTCATTAGCTTCTTTAATCCTAGTTACTGAAATGTTTAGAACAGCTCAAGAAATTGCTGCGACAAATTATAAATTTTTAGTTGTTTACACTGAAGCTGCTTTAATCTATTGGATAATCTGCTTCTTCCTTTCAATTATACAGGGGCGATTAGAAGCTCGAGTTGAACGTTATGTTGCTAAATAATGGAGGAAGAACTTTATGATAAAATTAGAAAATATTAAAAAGAGCTTTGGCGATTTAGAAGTATTAAAAGATGTTAGCTTAAATGTAGAAAAAGGAACCGTAACAGCAATTATTGGTCCCTCAGGTTCTGGTAAAACTACATTTTTAAGATGTATTAATGTTTTAGAGCATCCAAATCACGGCAAAATTACGATTGATGATCGTTCAATTGATTTTTCAAATAAGGTATCTAAAAAAGAAATCATTTCTTTAAGAAGTAAAACAGGAATGGTATTTCAACAACATCATTTATTTCCACATTTAACGGCGTTAGAAAATGTTATGGAAGGTTTAGTGACTGTACAAAAGGTAAAAAAAGAAGTCGCTAAAGACAAAGCCATTGGCTTACTTACGAAAGTTGGATTAGAGGATAAAATGAATTTATTACCTCATCAGCTTTCAGGTGGCCAGCAGCAACGTGTTGGTATTGCTAGAGCTTTAGCATTGGAACCAACTGTTATTTTATTCGATGAGCCTACTTCAGCGTTAGATCCAGAGCTAGTACAGGAAGTACTTAAAGTCATGAAGGAGTTAGCTGAAGAAGGGATGACAATGATCGTTGTTACACATGAAATGAAATTTGCACGCGATGTCGCTGATGAAGTCATTTTTATGGATGGTGGGTATATTGTTGAACAAGGTCATCCTAGTGAAGTTTTAGAAAAACCTAAACATGCAAGAACAAAACAATTCCTACAATTAATTCAGTAAATCAAGTACTAGATATTCTTTATCTAGTGCTTTTTTTTGTTTAGCTAGATATTAAATAGAAAAGCTTTTTCCAAAATTTACATTAGCTTAACATACATATGTTAATCGTTTAGAGTCATACTATCATTACACTACTTAAGGAGGTGAGACAACAATGGCAAACAACAACAGTGGAAACAGCAACAACTTAGTAGTTCCAGGTGCAGAAGCTGCTTTAGATGCAATGAAATATGAAATCGCTTCTGAGTTTGGTGTAACTTTAGGCCCAGATTCTACAGCACGTGCTAACGGTTCTGTAGGTGGTGAAATCACTAAACGTTTAGTTCAAATGGCTGAACAAAGCTTAGGTGGTTATTCAAAATAATAAGTATGGATATAGGGATGGAGATTAATCTCCATCCTTTCTTAATGAACGGATACATAGTAGGAGTGAGATAAATGGAAGGAATTTGTCCGCTGTGCAATGGGATTGAACAATATAAATTACAATGCCCTATTTGTGAGAATGAATGCGAAGATAAAGGAAGAGAAGTTGATTATAATGATAAATATAGTCCGTATTTAGATTATGATATCTCAGCAAAAGCTGACGGATTAACAGAGGAAAATTCTAGTTTATATTGTATTCATTTGTTTAATTGTCCTGATTGTAATGAAGGATTTCTTAAAATTATTGATAAAATAAAATAACGCAGTACCAATTTAAATGGTACCGCGTTATTTTATGTTTTAAATAATTATCGAATACGAGATTCAGTTTCTTTGTCAAAGAAATGTACTTTATTCATATCGATTGCTAATTTAAGGTTTTGGCCGTGTGTGAAAGTTGAACGAGCATCTAATCTTGCAACTAATTGATGTCCCTCAAAGTTTGTATAAAGCATTGACTCTGCACCTAATAGTTCAGCTACCTCGATTGTTAGATCAAGGACTGTTCCTTGAGAAGCTTCAATAAATACTGGCTCATCGTGTAAATCTTCTGGGCGTATACCTAAGATTACTTCTTTACCAACGTAGCCATTGTCACGTAGCGTTTTCATTTTTCCTTCAGGTACAGCAATTTTTTTGCTACCTAAGTTAAAGTAGCCATCCTCAACTGTTCCGTTAACGAAGTTCATAGCTGGTGAGCCAATGAATCCACCTACGAATACGTTTTCTGGTCGATCATAAACTTCTTTTGGAGTTCCTACTTGTTGAATAATCCCATCCTTCATTACAACTAAACGTGTAGCCATTGTCATCGCTTCAGTTTGATCATGTGTTACATAGATAGTTGTTGTTTGAAGGCGTTGATGTAGTTTTGAAATCTCAGAACGCATCGCTACTCGTAATTTAGCATCTAAATTAGATAAAGGTTCGTCCATTAGGAATACTTTTGCATCACGTACAATTGCACGTCCAAGAGCTACACGTTGACGTTGTCCACCTGATAAAGCTTTTGGTTTACGAGATAAATATTCCTCAAGACCTAAAATTCGAGCAGCATCTTTTACACGACGATCAATTTCTGCTTTGTCGAATTTACGTAATTTTAAACCGAAAGCCATATTATCATATACAGTCATATGTGGGTATAATGCGTAGTTTTGGAATACCATTGCGATGTCACGATCTTTTGGTTGAACGTCATTCACACGCTTTCCATCAATGAAAAAATCACCTTTAGAAATATCCTCTAAGCCTGCAATCATTCGAAGCGTAGTTGATTTACCACAACCAGATGGTCCTACGAAAACGATAAATTCTTTATCTTCAATATGAAGATTGAAATCTTTTACTGCAGTTACATTATTGTCATAAATTTTATAAATATGATCTAATTTTAATTCAGCCATTATTCTTTCCTCCAAATGTTTTGTAATCGGTTTCATTAACTAAATTGTAATCACAAATAAGTTTTCAAACAATAGCAAAGGTTTACAAAAAAAAAAGCTTCATTTGTACAAGTTGCACAAAAAAGCTTTTGTTAGTTCGAATAGCCTAATTCTAATAGACGAATCGCTAAAAAGATAACAAACCCATCCTCAAAATCCTTTAAATCAATTCCTGTTTGTTCGGAAAATTTATCAAGTCGATATTGCACAGTGTTTCGATGTAAAAAAGCTTTTTTGGATGTAGCCGTTACATTCAAATTTTGTTGAAGATAAATTTTAACGGTTGTCAGGATTGGATCATCCATTTTCATATCATTAAAAAATAAGCTTGGTAATTCTTTTTGTAAATTTTCGGGTAAAAATGAAAGAATATAATAAAGCATTTCTTTTGAAAACCAAAGGATATTTTTTTGTTTTTTTATGGATAATGCATTTTTAAAACATTGATATTCGATATCGAAATTAAGACTTAAATTTGAAAGGGGATCATATCGTTTCCCTACAAAAAATGTAACATCTTGATATAAATCAGCCGCAATAATTTCTTGCATATGCTCTAGAAATTCTTTATTAAAAGGCTGATCCATAATTTTTTCAATAATGACGCCTTTTCTGGCAGTATTCCAAACTACAATTACTTCTTTGTGGAAAAAAGCATTGATTGCTTCCTCAAATTCAATTTTAGAAGAGAATAGCTGATTACTGTGAAAATGAATAAATCGTATTGAGACGGGAAGGGTAACTTCATTTTCTAATTCAAAAGGATTTGTTCCTTTATTTAAATATAAATAATCAAGCCACTCATTTTGTGCTGATGGCATTATGATTGAATTCGCGTCTAGTTTTGTAAATAAACATTTCAGCAGATTCGCTTGTTCTTCTGAAAGTGAAGTTTTCTTTACCCCAAAAATTTCTTGATTCTCTGTTGTAAACCAAACGTAATTCAAATATGTATTCTGATCGGGTGTATCAGAAACTGAATCTTCACCAAATAAAGTTTTCATTTTATCAATCATTTCAGATACCTTCTATCCCATTATTTCATTTAAGTTTATCATTTTAAAAAAAAATAAAAAAGAACCGTAGCTTAAAACTACGGTGTAAAATTTGAAAGTTCATAAAAAAGGTTGATTAAATTTTCAAGACCTTGTTCTTTAATTTGAGTTTCGTCAAAGACCATAGGTTTTGAATTGATTTCAAAAATATAGTAGTGGTTGTTTTGAATTCCGATATCCATTGAAAATTCATAAAAATTTGCATCCTTCATATTTAAAGCAATACCCGTTTGCCTAACGATTTCTTTTAATATCGAGTAGTTTAAGTCGATTGGTAGCTCTTCAATGGTAATTATACTACCACCTCTAGGTACGTGAGTTGTAATGGCATTAAATGTCCCCACCCGAACTCCAACACCGGATAGAATATAGTCTTTTTCCTTTTTATGTGCAAGAATTCGTAGATCAAATTTCCTGCCGTCAGGTAATTGACTTAAAATACCTTGTTGGCAAATATACTCTTCATTTAATGAACTAAGAAATTTCCAACATTCATTGATGGATTTAATTAATTCTACATGAAAGGCATTTCGGATCTTTACTAAATTATTATCTTTTAAAGTAAGCTTAAACACCCCGAATCCTCTAGAAGAGTTATGCTTTTTAATATAGAGAAATTTATATTTTTTTAAATAAAAGGATAAATCTTTTTCGGATTTTATATTGATTGTTTCGGGCATATGGCTTTTTAAAAAAGTATTTGAAGATAAAATCATTGATGTTTGAATTTTTGAAAGATATGATTCATTAAAAAATGGTATATTCAATTCACAAATTTTATCACGAAAATCTTTATAGATTTTGTTCGATTCGTATTGAACAGAAGGAATTCGATTGTAAATTACATCAGGCAATGGGGCATATAATTCAATCCATTTTTTTGTTTCAAAACAAAATGTATAACATTTAATTGAATTAGCAGAGAAGGTGGAAGGAGTTAAGATAACTGGAATTCCACCATTAAGTAATACTCTCTTACAAATTCTCTTAAAGGTTTTAATATTTCCGCTAAAAGGTAACCGGTCTTCGTTTGTTAAAATACCAACAATTGGTCCTAACCGTGAACCGTTTTTTTTTACATTAAATTTAATGAATCTTGTAGAATCGCCTTTTAATGGGATTTGATCTATTGGGAGCTGATTGAATCCAATGAAGCATCTTGATTCAATTTTGGTATCATGTGACCATGTGTTTGTCTCAAGATGGTAAAAAACGGAGGTCATTTCATTGAGACCTCAAGTTCATTTCCATGTTTAGACAAATGGGTAGCGTATTCTAAAAACAGTTTTTTAATCTGTTTGTCATTTTCTTGGAAGTTTGGATTTGAAAAGATTGATCTACCCGGTTTAGAGTTTGCTTCAAAAAGCCAAATTGTTTCATCCTTATCAACACCGATATCAAATCCTATCTCACCGATATGACCATCAACTTGACGATCTAATGCTTCGCTAATTTTTAATGCTGCAGTAGATAATTTATCATGTATCCTTTTTGCTTTTTCTTGCCCAAATATTTCTTCAACCGTTTTAACACGACCACCGTTATTTATATGTGTAGTTGTACTTCCTTTTCCTGCAATTTTAGCAGCAATAACAGTAACTTGCCAATTTCCAGAGGCATCTTTGTTTGTATGGACTCTAAAGTCGACAGGTTGATGTTCATATCGAATCAATGGAATACCTTGTTGAACGATAAAATCTTGTAATTTAATATTACGAAAAACATGATTGATTAAAGAGTGAAGTGAAGAGAATTTTTGTAGCTTATTCGTTTCAAATTCACGGTACCTACAATAATACATTTCTTCGTCTCTTTGATAACGTATTAAAATGACTCTTGATCCAAGACTGCCGTTTTCAGGCTTAACATAGACAAATTGGTATTGTGATAATAACTCTTCAATTGTGTCAAAATTATTAAACTTTACTGTCTTAGGTAGATAATGTGCTACTGAATCATCGTTTTTTAGTTTTAAATATAAATCCCATTTATTGAAGAAGCCAGGATTAAACCAAGGTATTTTATATTCCTTTTCCAATTTTTGACGTACTCGTTTAATTGATTTATGAACTTCTATTTTTCGATTTGGTAATCGATTGTAAATCACTGTAGGAAAAGGGACGACTTCTTTCGTCCATCTTTTATCAGTAAAGAAATAGCCTTGAATTGTTTCAGATTCCCAATCAATCCCATGCGTTCCAAATACGAAAATATAGCTGTTTTTTTGATTATTTTCTGCAATTAAGTTTGCAAACATAAAACTACGATCACCAATTGGGCGAAGCAGTGATTCAGTAAAACCAGCAGTGAAAATTCCAACGAGAGGTCCAAGTTGTAATGTGTTTCCGATAATAATTGGCTCGATTTTCCCTTCAAAAGGGATGCAGAGCATTTCATTTAACTGCTCTGAGATTGAGATGATATTGTGAAGTGTATTCATCGTAACTAGTTGACAAGGGTACTTTTTTTGACCGAAGGCAATATATTCAATATTTCTTGATGTTGTAAGTTCTTCTGGAATACATACTAAGTTCTTACTCTGTCGATGAGTAACGATTTTATAAACTTCATTCATTATTTAATTTCACTTCTTTCACTTTTAGATTTCGATTGTAAGTGTAAACAATACTGAATTGGTGCGGAGTATAGCTTATGCTGGATTGAAGGGTCAGTTTGAAGTAAGACTTTTCTTCCAGGTTTTGAATTTACATCTAAAATCCAGACGGCTAGATTTGAATCGATACCTAAATCTAAACCAATTTCGAATAATGGAAGAAAATTCTTCTCGAGTACAATAGGTAATTGTTTACAAATCGTATCAATTTCCTCCTGTAAAACTAGAGCTGATCTTTGATTAAATTGAGTGATCCATTCTTCAAAAGGTACTGCATTACTACCGGCGCTTAAATTTGCAACAATTGAATTAGGCTTACCAATTCGTACACCTTTTCCAATCGCTTGCCATTCACCTTTTTCATTTTTTTGTAAAAGGATTCTTAAATCAAATGCTTCTTGTGATTTTGTTTTTAGATCTAAATAGTTTTGATATACATATCCTTTCGATTCAACAATAGGTTGTAGCCACTCAAAAAATTCATCTCGTGTGTCGTAGACAGTTTCAATTACTTCCTTTTGTTTTTGAGTGGAAACACTTATTGAATATGCGCTTAAAGTAACAAAATAAATATTAATGCCTCTTGACCCATGAATCGGTTTAATAACTAATTTGCGTGACTTTCTAAGCTCTTCAAAAAATACTGCTAAGTGGAGCAATTTTTTTGTTTTAGGTATATATGGATTTAAACTTTCATCAGTTGCAAGTGCCTGATAAGTTTCCCATTTTCCAGGTAGCCCGTAGCCTAAGAAAGTGATGTCTTTCCGTTTTTTTAGCCAATCAACAATTGGTTTCGCCTGTTTACTTTTAATGCTCGGAGAATAGAAGCAGCGATCATAAATATAGTTTGGTATTTCAAATGAAGTTTTCTCCCATTGCTCTGTTTTTGCTATATACTTCCAGCCTACAATTTCTTCAGTAGCTGGCTGAATACCAAAAGGGGTAAATTGAACGAATTCATAACCAAGCTTACTAGCTTCTTTTGCCATATACTGAACGTATTCACCTTCTTGTCTTTCCTTAAGAGATAAATAACCAATTCTCATTCTTTTCACTCCTTGTACTTATAAATATGATTGAACAAGAGAAAAAATAGCCTTTGTTGAAGGTCTAATTTTTTGAAGTGGATCTAATACTTGTAAATCCTTAGAAGGTTTAGAATTTATTTCGATTACCCATGGGTTAAATTGGTCATCGATAGCAAGATCGACACCAAATTCTGCAAATAATCCATCGAAGGAGGAGTCGATACAAATACAGGATTCAATCGCTAATTCGATAAGTAATTTTTTAAAGTGAATTCTTTCTTTCTTTGGCAAATAATAGCTTAAAAATTCATCAATTTTTTGAATGTCTCCTCCACGAGCTAAATTGCTTACAAATTGTGTCGGATGACCAATTCTTGCAACTGTCGATGTTACTTCCCATTTATTAAACTTATTTTTATGACATAAAAATCTAAAATCAACGAGTCTATTATCTTTAGTGATTAATGGTAAACCTTCTTGAATGATGAAGGATCGCTTAGTTAATTGCTGCTTGATGGGTTGAAAAAGCTGAGCAACTGATTGATATTCCAGTTCTACTTCAGAATTCAGGCTATTTAGTAAACGAAATTGTTGTTTATCTTTTGTAACTTTAAAAATATTTCGGCCTTGACTGCCATGAATCGGTTTTATAAAAACTGAATCATACTTTTGGAGAAAATTTTCTAATTGTTCTACTGAAATACATTCTTCTGTATAAGGTACATATGGCTTGATATAGTTCGAGTCAATTAAAGCTTTAAAAACTTCCAGTTTGTTTAAAAAACGTGCATTAAAAAAAGGGATTTGGTTAGTTTCTAAAGAAGAATTTAGTAATTTAAATTCTTTTGAACGCTCGAGTTTCCTAGAGTGAATACGATTATGAATAATTGAAGGGGGAGGTACATTCACTAAAATCCAACCGTTATCAGATCGTTTGTAGCCTTTCATTTCATTGGTTAATAGTTTTTTTAAAGAAGTTACATAAAAGTTGATTTCAGATTCACCACATAACTCTGAAAGTTCTTCGCATAAGGTAGTAATTGAACCGAGTGGATTTAGTGATGTTTCATTAATCGAATCAGTCACAATGGCGAATGTTTGTGTGTCTTGAGTTTTAGGAAAAGATTGCAATGATTCTCCTCCTTTCCAAAATAATGTCGTTGTATACTATGTGATATTCGCCTAGTTGGTGAATGTCTTTTAGAAAATTTTAGGGAAGAAAGTTTGATTTGTTTTTGAAAAACTGACATATAATAGAATGTTTGTTATAGTGGAGATACAAATATTTAGGAGGTAGAAACATGGCAGTAAATATTTATGATATTGCATACTCACTACAAAACGCTTTAAAGGAACAACCAGATTTTAAGAACTTACAGTCTCTATACTCACAAGTATTAGCTGATCCAAGTGCGAAGCCTTTATTTATGGAATTTCAAAATTTCCAAAAGAATATGCAACAAAAAATGTATCAAGGTGAACAAATTACGCCTGAAGAGAATGCACAAGGACAAGAAATTGTAGCGCGAGTTTCACAAAATCCTTTAATTGCTAACTTAATGCAAGTGGAACAAAGAATGAATTTAGTAATACAAGATGTAAATAAAATTGTCATGAGTCCATTAGAAGAATTTTATAAATCATTACTACAACTTTAATATCGGCTTAAATAGTAGAGAAGACTTCATTCATTTGAAGTCTTTTTTAGTATACGAATGGATAGAATAGCAATTGATCATGTTCTATTTAAATGAAGCATGTCATATATTTTCTAGTAAGGTATTTCTTCGCGAAATGGGGGAGATTAAGTGATTTATAAGTTACTTGCAATTAATATAGATGGTACGTTATTACAATCAAATGGAAAGCTTTCGAAAGAAACAAAAGAAGCGATTGAATATGTTCAAGACAAAGGGATTTACGTAACTTTATTCACAAGCAGAAATTTCCAGGCTACCAAAAAAATTGCAAAAGCATTAAAGGTATCTAACCTTTTGGTCTCTCACTCAGGTGCATTTATTTCTTCTAAGCTAGATGAACCTCTTTTTGAAAAAAGGATTGAGGAAGAAGAAGCATATGAAATTGTAAAAAAACTAGAAAAATATGATTGTAATATCCGACTGTCACATGAACATTTTTCAATTGGAAATCGAAAAAAATTGCAATCAAATTTAGTTGCAAAAGCCGTTTTGTCAAACGCAGATCCTGTTTTTTATCCAATACAATTTGTTGAATCCCTTTCAGATAGCATTCTGGAAAATTCAATTTCTCCATTAAAAATAGAGTGTTATTTTTCTGATGAAATAGAAAAAAGTAAGGTGAAAAACGTAATAAATTCAATCTATCCACATTTAGATTGTCTATGTGAAGAAGAAAAGAAAATTGAAATTGTTCGAAAAGGTATTTCAAAGTATTCAGGGTTAAAACGCTTAGGTGAGCACTTAGGGATTTCCTATCATGAAATGGTTGTAATCGGTGATAATTATAGTGATTTACCATTAATCGAACATGCAGGACTAGGCGTTGCAATGTCCAATGCTCCTGTAGAGATTAAGAAAGCTGCCGACTGGATTACTAGATCAAATGACCAAAATGGTGTTCCATATATGATTAAAGAGCATTTTAGGAAACAATTTCCACTACCATTTTTAAAAACACATTTAAAAATCGAAAAATAAATAAAAGTCTGGTTTTCAAGAAGAATACTCTTTGAAAACCAGGCTTTTTTATAGCATCTATCACTATTTTCAAATGGATAACGGTGGTCTAAGAGAGAAAACTAATCTCTAATACGGCTAAAGTAATTAATTGACCTCTTTCGCCATTAATTTTATACTTAATTGATAAATTAAAAAGGTGATAAAAAATGAAAATATATATTAAAGGATTAGAGGATAATCGTTTTCAAAGGCCATTAGAGTTACTAGCTCAACTATTTTTTGAAGACTGTGATGTTTCATTAGATAAAATAGATGCAGATATAGAAGTAAGTTTCGAACTAAACGAAGAGGATAAACAAGTTTTTGGAAAACTAGGTTCGGAACTTCATGCGAGTACTAGTTATGTAGACGGCAAAGATGAAAGAGAATCGTTTAAATTTAAAAAGAAGGCTGTTAATTTTGTCTTTTTATCTTTACTTCAAGAACATACAGGAATTCAGCAAAAGTGGGGAATCTTAACCGGAATTAGACCGACAAAGCTACTTCACTCGAAACTGAAAAATGGTATGCCAAAGGAAATAGCACATGAGGAGTTGCGAAATGATTATTTAATTCATGATGAGAAAATTGAATTAATGCAATCAATCGTCGATCGTCAATTAAAGGTAATACCTGATTTGTATAACTTAGAAAACGAAGTAAGTATCTATATCGGAATTCCATATTGCCCGACAAAATGTGCTTATTGTACTTTCCCAGCTTATGCGATTCAAGGTAAACAAGGTGCAGTAGATTCTTTCTTATACGGACTACATTATGAAATGGAAAAAGTAGGAGAGTTTTTAAAACAGCGTGGTATAAACATTACTACGATTTATTACGGCGGAGGAACACCTACAAGTATAACAGCTGAAGAAATGGATTTACTTTATGCTAAAATGCATGAATCGTTCCCAAATATGAAGCAAGTTCGTGAAATAACAGTAGAGGCTGGAAGACCTGATACGATTACTCCAGAAAAATTAGATGTACTTAATAAATGGAATATTGATCGTATTAGTATCAATCCACAGTCGTACATTCAAGAAACCTTAAAGGCGATTGGAAGACATCACACTGTTGAAGAAACAATCACAAAATATCATTTAGCTCGTGAAATGGGCATGAATAATATTAATATGGATTTAATTATCGGATTACCTGGAGAAGGTTTAAAGGAGTTCCAGCATACGTTAAACGAAACAGAAAAATTAATGCCTGAATCATTAACTGTTCATACGCTTTCATTCAAAAGAGCTTCTGAAATGACACAAAACAAACAAAAATATAAAGTTGCTGACCGAGATGAAGTGCAACAAATGATGAATGAAGCAACAGTTTGGACTAAAAATCATAATTACCATCCGTATTATTTATATCGTCAAAAAAATATATTAGGCAATCTTGAAAACATTGGTTATTCAGTTGATGGACAAGAAAGCTTATATAATATATTAATTATGGAAGAAGAACAAACGATTATCGGACTTGGCTGTGGAGCCTCTAGTAAGTTTGTAAATCCAAAAACACGCCAAATTACTCGATTTGCAAATGCGAAGGATCCAAAATCATATAATGATGGTTACGAACATTATACTCTTGCAAAAATAAAGATTTTAGATGAGTTATTTTCAAACAGTAATCAATCAAATTAAATAAAAATAGAGGAAATTCCCCTTTCAATGTTTAATGTTTAAATTAATCATGAATTAAAGGGGGATTTTTTAATGACTATTTCGAACACAACAGCTCATGTTTTACTAAAAAAAGAAGGTCGCGTTGCTACTGTAGTATTCAATCGACCAGAAGTATTGAATGCAATGAATGAAGATACATTCAGACAATTCAGAGACGTATTAGATGAAATTACAACTTCAGATGTTGATGTAGTAGTTTTATGTGGAAATGGCAAAGGCTTTTCTTCAGGTGGAGATTTAAAGTCAATGTTAAGTAATACAGATGAAACTGCATTTGGTCCAGTAATGGATTTAATTTCTGAAGTAGTTATTAAATTATATACTTTACCTAAAATCGTAATTAGTGCAATTCACGGTCCTGCTGCTGGTATTGGTTTTAGTTTTGCACTTGCAAGTGATTTCGTTCTTGCCCACGAATCTGGGGTATTAGCTATGAACTTTATTGGAATTGGTTTGATTCCAGATGGAGGAGCACATTACTTCTTAGAAAAACGCTTAGGCGAAGCAAAAGCTAAACAATTAATCTGGGAAGGTAAGAAACTAGACTCTGCTCAAGCACTAGAAATGGGATTAGTTGATGAAGTGGTATATGGAGACTTTGAAAAAGAAATAAAAGAACGTGTGAAAAATATTCTTCAAAAACCAGTTAGTGCAATGATTCAAACAAAACAAATTTACTGTGAAAACAATTTAGAATCATTAAAAAATGTTCTTTTATTTGAAAAAAATGGGCAAGGTGCAATGAGAAAAACTTCAGATCATCAAGAAGGTGTACAAGCATTTTTACAAAAAAGACTACCAGTTTTTACTGGGAAATAATCATATTTAAATCGACCAATTTGGTCGATTTTTTCTTTAGGGAAAGTTAGATTGATTTAAAACGCTTTTCTTTCGAGGATCGAAGGGAGAAGATGAAAGGAGTTACGATAGAGATAATGAGAACAGTAAATCAACTAAGGAAGGGAGAGTTTGGCGGGAAGTCAGAAGCTGCGAACTAAGTCGCAGCTTTTTTTAAGGATGAAATAAAAGTAACTTTCCAGTTTGACTAATGCAACGATGCGTTTTATCAAGTGCTCCAATTGCTGAGAGTTTGTCTTGACCAATTTTCTTTGCTTCTAAATCAGAGTTTGCTTCAAATTGTTCATCAACGATAGATTCTCCACTTTTTTCGAAAGCAGTAATTCGATAAGTTGCCATATTTTAGTCCTCCTTGAAATATTCCTGTATTACTATTTTGGCATAGATTGAAAAGAATGCAAAGTAATAATTTGAATTATGAAAAAATTCTGTGTTAATTTATGATTCGATGTGTATTCATTCACAAAAAGTTCAAGTGAATTGTTAGAATATGTCTTAATTTTTGTACGATCATAGTTGGGATAAGTTGCTATTTTAACGTATAATAGGATATGTAAAACGACTAATACATAAATTAATTTTCCTTTTTTTTATTTTGGAAAAATTTATTTCCGATAATAAAGAGCAATTTACTTTTTCAAGAAGAGTTTAATTTTGTTCAGTAAAGCAGAGGAAAGATAGCATAGTGGAGGTACTTATGGATAAAAGAGTATATGATCATGAAGTTGGCGAACGTTTTGTTACATTTTTGTTTATAAAAGCAGTAACAAAAGGAGTAGCAAGTAATCAAAAATCGTTTTTATCACTAACATTACAAGATCAAAGTGGTGATATTGAGGCGAAACTATGGGATATTTCTACTGAACAAGAAGAAGCATATGCTGAAGGTACTGTTGTAAAGGTTGAAGGTGAGCTACATGATTATCGAGGCAAACTTCAATTAAAACTTCGTCAGATTCGTCCAGCAAAAGACACAGACGAAGTGAATGCGGAAGATTTCTTTGCGAGAGCACCAATTTCTAAAGAAGTATTATATGAAAAGATTACTTCATTCATTAATAATATGAGTAATGAAAAACTGAAGAAAATAACAGAATATCTAGTATTAAAAAATCAAGATGAGTTCTTAGATTATCCTGCTGCAACTAAGAATCATCATGAATTTGTATCAGGATTAGCTTATCATGTCTATTGTATGTTGAAATTAGGAGAGTCAATTGCAAACTTATATCCTTCTATCAATAAAGATCTATTATATGCAGGAATTATCTTACATGATTTAGGAAAAGTGAGAGAGTTATCTGGTCCAGTTTCTACAAAATATACTGTTGAAGGTAATTTACTTGGACATATCTCACTAATGGCGATCGAAGTAGGGAATGCATCAATCGAGCTAGGGATTGAAGGAGAAGAGGTTACAGTTTTACAGCATCTAATTTTAAGCCATCATGGAAAATATGAATATGGTAGTCCAAAGCTTCCATTAATAAAAGAAGCTGAAATATTACATTACATAGATAATATTGATGCAAAGATGAATATGCTAGATCGTGCGCTTGAAAGAGTTGAACCAGGAGAATACACAGAGCGTATATTCCCATTAGAAAATCGTAGTTTTTATAAACCAAAATTTTAAATTTATCATACTTTTCCCTTAGTAACCATATAATGAAGCAAAAGCTTGTCTACTAAGGAGGAAAATAAATGTTTTTACTACCATTTTGGATGTACATTGTAATTTTAGGGATTTTTGTAAGTGGATTTATGGTGTTATATACCTCAAAACAAGAAAGAGAAGCAGATGAAGCTTTCATTGAAAAAGAGGGAGAAATTTACTTACAAAGAATTAGAGAAGAAAGAGAACGAAGAGAACAATTACTTATTAATTCAGAAGTTTCATCAAATTAAAAAAACCTGCCATTTAGGCAGGTTTTTTATTTTATGATTTTTTCTCTTGGCTTTCTAAATCTTTATCTTTTACTTTAAAATTAGCTTTTTTAAGAAGTTCATCTGAGAATGCAGAGAAGTTTTCTTGGCTTAATTTTGATTCAGCAATTTTTTTGCGAGCTTCTTTTTCATTTACTGCTTTTTTATCAACTAATTTGATAATGTGGTAACCAAATTGTGATTTTACAGGTTGGCTTACTTCTCCAACTTTTAAAGCATACGCAGCCGATTCGAATTCAGGTACCATAGCACCTTGACCAAAATAGCCTAAATCTCCACCTTTATCTTTTGAACCAGTGTCAGTAGAATACTTTTTAGCAAGTGCTGCAAAATCTGCACCTTTATCTAATTCTTGTTTGACTTTTTTAGCTGTAGCTTCGTCTTTTACTAAAATATGACTAGCTCTAATTTCTGGTTTATATTTTGCAATTTCTGCTTTTGTTACACTAGCTTCAGCAGCCTTTTCAGTTAATAAATCAATTTTAACGCGTTCTTTAAATGCAGCTTCATCTTTGAAACCATATTGAGCTAAGAATGCTTTAAATTGATCACCATTTTGTGTTTTGTACTCATTGAATTTTGCATCAACATCTTTATCACTAACTTTGAAATTTTTACTTAAGTAATCTTCAATAGCCATTTGTTTAAGCATTGCTAAGCCTGCTGTATCCTTCATCTTATTATATAAATCTTTAGATGTGATATCTCCTGCATTTGATGTAGCAACAACATCGCTATTAACACCAGAAGTACCACATGCTGCTAGTCCGAATACTGAAGTTGCTAAAACTGCAGATACGATTAACTTTTTCATTTAAACATCTCCTAATATAAATTTAAAGTGACTTACTTTTAAAAGAACTTAGTAAAGTATGTAGCTTAAACCTTAAATTTTCCTGTATTTAGTCAACTATTTACAAAAATTACTTCACTTAATATATCATATTTTTCTTCAAGATGACAAAGTTTATCCAAAAAAAGAATAATTTGGAATATATTTTAATGAAAAATTAATACATTTAAAGGAGACTTGAACTATTTTTTTTAAAGGCTCTGTTAAAAAAGAATGTTGATTTCCGTTCCAGGATGCTCGCTTTCTTATGAGTAGGTACAAAGAATGAAAGGATTAAGGCGCATTATATAAAATCCTAAATAACATTGTGTTTATAATAAAAAGCTTGTCAACCGTGACATTCGCCCAATCATTTAAGGCATTCGTCTATATATTATTAAGAATTACAATTAGGGGGTTGGAGAATGGAAGGGAAATCATCGCGTGACTTTGTGTTGATTGTGATTCTATTTATTTTACTAATCATTATTGGTTGTTCATGTATATAAGCTAATATCATTCTTTGAAAATAAAGGTTATTTATACATTTGCCTAGACCATTTTTTTTCTACACGCATAAGATAAGATATGTAGCTAAAGGAGGTGTAAATGATGGGCGTAGGATTCCATGGTGGAGGATTTGCGTTAATCGTTGTATTGTTCATCTTATTAATTATCGTAGGAGCAGCTTGCATCTAATTTGTAAATAAGACAATTATTCGACCGGGGGATTAACCTCCGGTTGAGTTTTTTTATGCCAAAAAAACTAGAGTACATTAAGTTATTAGTGATTTTATCATGATAAGAAGAGGTGAAAATGAGGTATTATGTGAAGTTTTTAACAAAAAATGGTCGAAATAAAAAGCGGAAGGATTAAATAATCTGGCCCCGCTTCTAATTATTTTTACCTTACAATTACGATGAACAGTCCGATTAGTAATTGTGATCTGAATGAAGATTATTAAGGTTTTTTTATTAAACGATTATTTTCTTCGATAAATTCTTTATCTATGTTGTCTAATGTTGTTTCAAAAATATCCATGAAATCTTTACCATAAATATTACGTAAAATAGCCATAATTTCCATATTTTCTGGAAATTTACCGTAAAACTCTTTTAATGGCAAAGTACCTTGGAAAACTGAATTTGTTTCAGGATCAAATTCTTCTAATATTTCTAATAGGATATTTTTACCCTTTTCTGTTAGTTCAATATAAGTATTTCGTTTATCTTCTACTTTTTTAGAAAACACTAGTAAACCACGTTCTTCTAGCTTTTTAGAAAAGTTAAAAGCAGTAGATACGTGCATTACACCAAATTTAGCAATTTCAGAGATAGAGGCACCCTTTAAGTGGAAGGCGATCATTAAAATATGATGTTCATTGATATTTAAATCATAGGGTTTAATCCATTGTTGCCAGTCTTTTTCAACTGACTTCCATAATGCTTTTGAAATTTGGGCAATTCTTTGACTAAAAATCAAAGCTTCTTTCATTGTGTATAATTTTTGTTCAGTTTTCATCATTTCACCTTCTTTTCTATTTAACTATCTATTTATTATTATGCCAATAATATGTGAAGAAATAAAGAACTTTTAGTTAGAATTTTTAAAAATTTTCACAAAGTCATTGATAAAATTCTACAATTTTATATTATAATTATTAGATATGGACTAAAAAAGATATGTTTATATAATGATTTTAGCGAAAAAATACAGTTAATGTCGAAAATAATATTATTACTAATATAGTAAATATATAATATTAATCTTAAAAAATACAGTGTAAATTATAGCGAATATGTAAATTTTAGAAAATCAAAACAAAAACAGGAGAAAATCATTCTCCTGTTTTTGTTTTAAATTATTATTTTTTGATAATGTTATGATTAATTGCTTTTGCAATTTCTTGAAGCGTTTCATTTGTGTATTGATCAGTATTTGTTTGCCATTTTACATCAAAATCATCATTTTTTCCATATCGTGGTAAAATATGCATATGATAATGAAATACAGTTTGACCTGAAACTTCCCCACTATTATTTAATAAATTTACCCCTTGAACATTAAAAGCTTCTTTTATTGCGTTAGCAATTAAAGGTACTTTTTGAAAGTATGTACTAGCTGTTTCTTCACTCATAGAGAATATATTTTCAGTATGATCCTTTGGAATAACTAATGTATGTCCTTTAGTAACTTGACTTAAATCCAAAAAGGCTAATACATCATCATCCTCATATACTTTTGAAGCTGGAATACTTCCTTCAACAATTTTACAAAAGATACAATTAGAGTCATGTGCCATTTTTTATACATCCTTTCAAGTTTTTTCCTTATTTTATCATAAGTGAATGTTCATGTGAAAATAGGGGGGGAAAAAAAGCAACTAAAAGTTGCTTCGCCAAACGCTCGCTTTCTTCGTTGCTTCGCATGACTGCGGTGCTCATTACCGTCTAAGGATAACTCAGCTTTCTTGCCAGGCTTCGCCCCTCGAAAGACAACCGCTTTCAATCAGTTTGAAAATCAGATAAATAGGACTTTGTCTACACAAGGAAAGAAGCAACTAAAAGTTGCTTCTTAATGAAGGGGAAAGTTGTTATAAGAGTTATTATTAATTGTCTTTAATAGACACCTCATTTGCTTTAATGTTCAATAATTGGTACACCTTAATAAATTTATATATGCTCTGGTCGAGACACCTCATTTACAAATGGTATACAAATAACCTTAGTAATCGATAATGTTCAAGCGTACCATCTCCTTAGATTTTTTCACTGCTGTGTTTTACAACGATGTTTTTATCTTGGGAGACCATTCACTTTAACAGTTATCTTATATAGGTTTGAACGCAAATTATAATACCTTTAACAAAC
>NZ_NCTA01000017.1 GCF_002156865.1 Gottfriedia luciferensis
GGCTGAAGGGATCGGTCTTGAAAACCGACAGGGGTGTAACAGCCCGCGGGGGTTCGAATCCCTCTTACTCCTTACTGAATTAGAAAAAGTCCGCGATAGATTTAATCTATCGCGGACTTTTTTGTTGTTAATGTTCGTTACAAATCATTCTTCCTCTTTCAGTTAATTTAATGAGGGCTGCATAGCCTTTTCCTTTTTTAAGGACGCTCGCATTTCCAGCTTGTACGAGTAGATTTAAAGTTGATAGTTCTTCTTTGGTTAATTTTGAATATCGATAGTAACCATTCCCGATTTTGTGCATTAATTTTCCTTCTTTAGTTGATCCTAATACAGTTGTCATGCGTCGTTCCCTTCTTTCTATTTTTTTATAAGAATATGGTAATACGTTCATATGCATTTGTCTGTATCAAATTTGTGAAATGTTTAACAAAGTGAGTTTCGTTTTTGAACAAACGAATATCGAGATCCTAGTTTTGGTTTGTAAACATAAGTGAAATTTAAGTCAAAAATAGTGTCTTAAATGTAATGTATAATTGCCAAAAAATAAACAATTTAACATTCTTTCCCTTTTCTGAGCATTACTATTGAAATCTTTCCTTTTATTTGATAACTTTAAATTGAAATTTACTATATTCTTGGGAGGAATTTTACAATGTCAAAATTTGAATTACCACAATTACCTTATGCGTACGATGCTTTAGAACCACACTTTGATAAAGAAACTATGAATATTCACCACACTCGTCACCACAATACATATATCACAAACTTAAATGCTGCTTTAGAAGGTAAAGAAGTAGCTGCATCTTCAATTGAAGAATTAATTTCAAACTTAGATGCACTTCCAGAAGGTATTCGTACAGCAGTACGTAACAATGGTGGCGGTCACGCTAACCACAGCTTATTCTGGACTTTATTAACTCCAGAAGGTACTGGCACTCCAGTTGGAGAAGTAGCAGAAGCAATCAACGCTAAATTCGGTAGCTTAGATGAGTTTAAAGCTGCTTTCACTCAAGCTGCATTAACTCGTTTCGGTTCTGGTTGGGCATGGTTAGTAGTAAATAATGGTGAGTTAGAAGTGACTAGCACAGCTAACCAAGATTCTCCATTAATGGAAGGTAAAACACCAATCTTAGGATTAGATGTATGGGAGCATGCTTACTACCTAAACTATCAAAACAAACGCCCTGATTACGTTGGTGCATTCTGGAACGTAGTAAACTGGGAAAAAGTAGAAGAATTATACCAAGCAGCAAAATAATTTTTAATTATAAAAAACACTACTTAGATTATCTAGGTAGTGTTTTTTTATTGAGTTTTAATAAAGTATACATTGGTAAATTTGAAGAGTATTCGGCGTAGTATCAACTACATCTCTGCCTTCGCCTAAAAGACATGCTCGTCACTTGACGAGTTTTCTTTATTTAAAAAGGATAAATTTTCTTTTACTCGGAAAACTAGTTCATGAGACAAAGGAGAGTTTTTTATGAGTAAGTGGAAATTTTTAATAGGTGATGTGGATTTAAACAGAGATTTGATTTTATTATTAAGTGTTGGTGGATTATTTACTTTTGCGACAGCTCTTGCGAGTACATTTGTAAATGTTTATTTATGGAAGCAATCACATGATTATTTACCGATTGCCTCTTACCAATTTTCGATTGCATTTTTTCAAGCTCTTACATTTATTATTGCTGGTAGATTAGCCAAAACAATTGATCGAGTGGTTATTTTAAGAGTAGGGATTTCTTTTTTAGCGATATTTTATATTGTTGTACTGTTATTTGAAACGAAAACACTACTCGCGACAGTATTAATAGGTGCGATCTTAGGAATAGGAAATGGGTGCTATTATTTAGCATTTAATTTGCTAACGTTTGAAGTTACGGAACCTGATACTAGACAATTCTTTAATGGTTTCTTAGGACTTATTAGTTCGTTTACTGGAATGCTTGGACCATTTATAGCTGGTGCAATAATTTCATCTATGATTGGAAATAAGGGCTATCATTTTGTGTTTTTGGCAGCGGTAATTTTATTTGTATGTGCAGTAGTATTAAGTTGTTTCTTAATTAGAAGAGAACTTGATAGTGAATTTAATCTGAAGAGAGTGATTTTAGAAAGAAAATTAAATGAAAATTGGCGTAAAGTAACTTATGCTAATTTTTTCCAAGGCATTCGAGAAGGTATTTTTATGTTTGTTATTTCAATTTATATTTTCTTATCAACTGGAAGTGAATTTGCTTTAGGAAAGTATGGATTAATAACTTCATTAATTAGTTTTATTACATATTATATTGTTACACGTCTAATTAAAGAAAATTATAGAATGAAATCAATATTCTTTGGCGGTTTTTTGTTATTTATTGCTGTTTTTGTAATCGCTTTTAAAGTAACGTTTACATTATTAATTATTTACGGTGCAATAATTTCTTTAGCATATCCAATCATTTTAGTACCTTACTTATCTTTAACATATGATATAATAGGAAAATCGTATAAGGCCAGGGAATATAGAGTTGAATATATTGTCATACGTGAAGTGTATTTAAACAGTGGTAGAATGCTTTCAATCGCAATCTTTATTGTGTGCACTGCTTTATTTCCACCAAAGCAAGTCATTCCAGTACTGATGTGTTTATTTGGTACAGGACACTTTTTGGTCTACTTTGTTATGAGGAAAATGGAATTTAAACATGCTTAACCTGATGTTTTCACAAATTTGTCAAAAATATAGCTGTGATTCTATTTCAAAATCAATCAAAAAATGATATTTAGTATTAGTAGAAAAAAGAGGAGAAAAAATGAATAAACCTAAGAAATATAAAATCATATTACCAACACGGCTTAATACACTATTTTTTCTTGTGTTTGTCCTATTTTCTTTATTGATTCTAAGATTAGGTGTTGTACAAATTGTTAAAGGTGAAGACTATAAATTAGAATTAGAACGAACAGAAAATATGACCGTCGATCAATCCGTACCTAGGGGGAAAATTTTAGACCGTAATGGGAAGGTTGTAGTAGATAATACACCTTTACGTACTATTACGTATACAAGAAAAAAAGGTACGACATCTGGTGAGCTTTTAACGATGGCGACAAAATTAACTCAATATCTTCGTATGCCAGTTGATAAGATAATGGAAAGAGATAAAAAAGATTATTGGTTACTTAATCATCCAGATGAGGCGAAAAAACTAGTTTCAAAAAAGGAAGATAAAAAATTAAAAAAAGAATTCAAAGATGATGATGCAGGTTACAATAAAGCGTATTATAATTTGCAACTTGATAAAATTACACAAGCTGATATTGATTCACTAAGTGCAAAAGACTTGCAAATTCTTGCTATTTACAAGCAAATGAGCGTAGGTTATGCATTAACTCCGCAATCTATTAAAAGTGAGGGAGTTACTGAGGAAGAGTATGCTCGAGTTAGTGAACATTTGGACGAGCTACCAGGTGTAGATGTAACGACTGATTGGGAACGAAAGTACGTTTATAAAGATACTTTCAGAACAATTTTAGGAAATATTACATCAGAAAAAGAAGGATTACCTGCTCAGAACGTTGATTATTATTTAGCACGTGGTTACGATCGTAATGACCGCGTAGGAAAAAGTTATATTGAAAAACAATATGAAGATGTTTTACGTGGTACAAAAGGTAAAGCGCAAAATGTAATTGATTCAAATGGAAATGTTGTTGATACAAAAGTTATTACAGAAGGTGAACCGGGAAGTGATCTTGTACTTTCTATTGATATTGACCTTCAAGGTAAAGTTGATGAAATTGTAAAAAGAGAACTTTTAAAAGCAAAAGCTACATCAAATGGTAAATACTTAGATAGAGCATTTGTAACAATGATGAACCCGAAAACGGGTGAAATTTTAGCAATGTCAGGTAAACAAATTGTGAAAGACAAAAAAACAGGGAAATTAAAAGTAGTCGATTACGCAACTGGAAATCTTACTTCATCTTATGAGATGGGTTCAACCGTAAAAGGTGCAACTGTTTTAACTGGTTATCAAACAGGTGCAATTACACCTGGTCAACGTCAATTCGATACACCGATTAAAATTGCAGGTACACCTGTAAAAGCATCTTATAAAAATATGGGATGGATCAGTGATTTAGATGCGTTAAAGAGATCTTCAAACGTATATATGTTCCGAACAGCAATGGCAATCGGACATGCGCATTATGTTGAGAATAAACCTTTAGACATAGATGTAAGAGCTTTTGATACTTTCCGTAATAGTTTTAGTGAATTTGGACTTGGCGTTAAAACGGGAATTGATTTACCAAATGAAGCAATCGGATTTAAAGGTGTAGATAAGAGTCCAGGTTTCTTACTTGATATGGCGATTGGCCAGTATGATACGTATACACCACTACAATTAGCTCAATATGTATCGACAATCGCAAATGGCGGTTACAGAATTCAGCCACATGTTGCAAAGGAACTAAGACAACCTTCAATTGGTGATGACTCAGGGGTAATAAGACAAGAGTTCAAACCAAAAGTATTAAATCGAATTGATATGAAAGATTCATACATCGATCGTGTTAAGACAGGTTTTTATAAAGTTTATAATGAACAAGGTGGTACTGCCCGTCCTTACTTCTTAGGAGTAGATTATAAAATTGCAGGTAAAACAGGTACTGCCCAATCTGTATACGATGGACCAGATCGTAAAAAATATAATGGTCCTCAAAAAACGTATAACTTAACACTGATTGGTTATGCTCCATATGACAATCCTGAAATTGCTTTTTCAGTTGTAGTTCCTTGGTTACAAAGTGACCAAGCCCCAGTTAATAAATATATTGGTCGTGGAATCATGGATGAATATTTTAAACTGAAAAAAGAAAGACAATCAGAAACTACTGATGAGCCAAAAGATAATGTTGACACACAAAATACTACTGATAATACGCAAAATAAGAATCAATAATGAAAAAAAGAGAAGGACATAATCCTTCTCTTTTTTTATGTACATTAAAATAAATTTTCAAGCAAAGAAAACTCGACAAGGGTTCCAATTTTAGGTATTAATGTCATCGTCTAAAGTTACTTTTTAATATTCTAAGAGTATATTCGTACTCTTTACATAATCTTTACATTCGGTTAAAACGGTTTTAATAGTTTGAGAATATGATTATTGATGTAATGTATTACTAATTTAAAACGATTTTTAATGTTAGATATTGTTTAGTTAATAAATTGATACTAGTAAATAGAAAGATTCCTTTAGGATGAGAGGGGACATGAAGTTATGACGACTACATTAATAAGAGAGAATGAAGTTCAAAATAGTGATACTGAAGAGACAACTACAAACTTAAACAAATCAATTGTTTATGATACACAAAATTTAAATTTATGGTATGGACAAGATAAAGCTTTAAAAAACATTAATTTAAGCATTTATGAAAATGAAGTAACAGCGATTATCGGACCAAGTGGTTGCGGTAAATCAACCTATTTAAAAACATTAAATCGTATGGTTGAGTTAGTTCCTACTGTAAGAACAGAAGGGAAAATTCTATACCGTGATCAAGATATTTTTGATAAAAACTATCCTGTTGAAGAATTAAGAACGCATGTAGGAATGGTGTTCCAAAAACCAAACGTTTTCCCTAAATCGATTTGGGAAAATGTTGCTTACGGTCCAAAAATTCATGGTATTAAAGATAAAGCTACTTTAAATCAAATTGTTGAAAAAAGTTTAAAAGGTGCAGCGATCTGGGATGAAGTTAAAGATCGTTTACATGAAAATGCATATGGACTATCAGGAGGACAACAACAACGTTTATGTATTGCCCGTTGTTTAGCTATTGAGCCAGATGTTATTTTAATGGATGAGCCTACTTCTGCTTTAGACCCAATTTCAACTTTGAAAGTTGAAGAACTAATTCATGATTTGAAGAAAGAATTTAGTATTATTATTGTTACTCATAACATGCAACAAGCTGCACGTGTTTCAGATAAAACAGCATTCTTCTTAAGTGGCGAAGTTGTTGAATTCACAGAAACAAATAAATTATTCTCAACACCTAAAGACAAACGAACTGAAGATTATATTACTGGACGATTCGGTTAATAGAAGGGGTAATGGTGACTAGTTATGAGAAATCAATTTGAAGCAGATTTAAAAACATTACAGGCAATGATCATTGAACTAGCTGAAAAAACACAAAAAGCAGTTATAAAAAGTATGGATGCTTTTCGTAATGAAAATATTGAAATGGCATTAGAAGTAATTGATGAAGATGATCGTATTAATAAATTAGAAAAAGAAATTAATGAATTAATCGTAGTCATTATTACAAGACAACAACCAGTTGCAGTTGATTTAAGAAGAAATTTAACGGCTATAAAAATTGCACATGATTTAGAGCGAGTTGCTGATTACGCAGTTAATATTGCTAAATCGACAATCCGTATTCGTAGTCGTCAAGAAAATCTACCTTTAGAAAATATTGAAAAAATGCATACGTTAGGTTTAGAAATGTTGTCAAAAGCTGCTGAGGCATATCGAACAGAGGACTTGCAAGCAGCGAAAGAAATCGGTGAAATTGATGACAATGTTGACGAACTTTATGGAACTACTGTTCAAACATTGATGACGAGCATTGCAGATTCTCCAGAGCATGTTGCCAATATTATGCAAATGGCATTTATTTGTAGATATCTAGAAAGAATTGCAGATTATGCAACAAATATTGCAGAGAATATTTATTATTTAGTTAAAGGTAAGCATTATTTATTAAATCAATAATAATTAGGGTGTTCAGATAACTATCTCCTGAACACCCTTTTGTCATAAATATGTAATATGAAGCATACTTCTTTAACGAGTATAAAATATTGGGGTGGTGGTATGAATGAAAGTTGTTATCTTAGCTGGAGGATACGGTCAAAGGCTTTTACCAATTACTAGCAACATACCTAAACCACTATTACCAATTGCAAATAGAGCGGCTATTGAACATTTATTACTTCATTTAACAAGATTAGGATTTAACGAATTTATTATCCAACTTCACTATATGTCGCAAGCCATTATTGAAACAATCAATGCGATGAAATTAAAAAATGTTTTAATCGATTTTATTATAGAAGAAAAAAGTTTGGGGTCTGCGGGATGTTTGAGACTTTCTAACCATTATTTGAAAGAGCCATTTCTTTTAGTAAACGGAGATATTTTATTCGACGGAGATATTAAGGAAGCAATTAAAATTCATTTTGAAAATAGAAGTGATTTCTCTATGTTTGTAAAACAAGTTGATAATTGTGGTTCATATGGGAATGTAAAAGTAAAAAATGGACAAATAATCGACTTTGTAGAAAAACCAAACGAAGGAAATGAAATTAGTAAACTCGTAAATACAGGAATTTATATTATGAATCCTGAACTATTAAAGCATATTCCGGATAATTGTTATTTTGACATAAGTAATGATTTAATCCCTCTATTGCTAAAAGAAAATATTAGATTACATGCACATCATTTAGATGGATACTGGATTGATTATGGGACGCCAAGGCGGTTTGCAAAGCTTAACATAGATTGGATTGAAGAAAAATTAAATCTTCCAATTCCTGCTGTTCAAATTTTGCCACGAATCTTCTTAGGTGAACATGTAACCATTAATAATAATGTCAAGATCGTTTCACCTGTTATTATAGGTAATGATGTGACAATCGAAGAAAACTGTATAATTGGTCCTTATGTTTCAATAAGTTCTAATATTCGAATCGATCAAGGTAGTGTTTTACATCATCAAGCAGTATTTCAAAAATATACTCTGAATTATGAAAATAAATTTATACATAATTCAATAAAAAAAATATCAAAAGAAATGCATTGAATCAATAAAAACTATGGAAATTATCGCGAAAGAATGTTATTATATACAAGTCTGATTATGTCACTATGTCAGGAGGGAAAATAAAATGCGCGTAAATATTACATTAGCATGTACAGAATGCGGAGATCGTAACTATATCACTACTAAAAATAAACGTAATAACCCAGACCGTCTTGAGCTTAAAAAATATTGCCCAAGACTTAAAAAAGTTACAGTTCATCGCGAAACAAAGTAAGCAGTAGGAATATTCCTACTGTTTTTTTTATATTTATCAGAGTCACAGAAAGAGCAGGAAAGCACATAGGACAGGAACTATTTAGAGGAAATCAATAAAGTTCTCTAAAATGTTGTATCATGTATCGGAATTCAACATTTTTTAAGTGTGCAAAAAATAAAGTATTTGATTTTTGGTGTTGAATATCATTAAATTTAATCGAATATTAACAATTTTTCTTTATAATCTAAAAAGAACAAAATTTCGTTTAATCGTTCATTAATCAAGCTGGAGGGTTTTTTATGGAAAAAAAAGAAATCAGAAACGCCATGATTAAAAATTTGAATACAATTACAATTGAAAATCGAGAACAAAAATCAAAGCAAATTATTGATAGGTTGATTAATACAGATTTTTGGAAAAGTGCTGATATTATAGCTACTACTATTCCAATGGAACATGAAATAAACACTAAATATCTTATAACTGCTTGTTGGGATGCAAAAAAAACCGTTGTTGTACCAAAATGCAATCATAAAACAAAAGAAATGCAATTTTATAAGATAAACTCTTTTAATGATCTGGAAAAAGGCTATTTTGGGCTTCAGGAGCCGATTGAAATGAAATGTGAGAAAATAAGTAAGGAAGAAATTGATCTCGTAATTGTACCCGGAGTAGCTTTTACATATAACGGTGAACGATTAGGATATGGCGGTGGGTATTATGATCGCTTTTTAGTAGGATACAATAACTATTTAGCTGCTTTAGCTTATGACGTCCAAATGATTGAAAATATACCAATTGAAAAACACGATATCAAAATTCCATTTATTTATACTGAAACAAAAAGTATACAAGTCATTTAAAAAGTGCATAAGTAAACACGATTTGTTTGAAAATATATAAGACAATTACCGCTAGTGTTAAATAGATACAAACATTTATAAAATTTTTTGTAACAAATTTGTAAAAAGTTTCACAAACTTTTTGCTGATATACATATATAATAAAAATGTCTCAAATATACTAACACATTTATTACACATGAAGAGGTGGATTATATGTTACACAAAGAAGTTAATCGTGTTGCACTTATCGGAACTGGAGCAGTTGGAGCGAGTTATGCTTTCGGTATGTTAAATAAAGGTGTTGCGGAAGAGTTAGTTATGATTGATTTAAATAAAGACAAAGCTGAAGGCGATGCGATGGATTTAAGTCATTGTCTACCTTTTGTTAGTTCAAGAACAAAAATTTGGGCTGGAGATTACAGCGATTGTAAAGAAGCAAATTTAGTTGTTATTACAGCAGGTGCTGCTCAAAAGCCAGGTGAAACACGTTTGGATTTAGTAGCTAAAAACTGTGCCATTTTTAAAGGAATCATAGGAGATATTATGGCATCAGGTTTTGATGGTATTTTCTTAATTGCTACAAATCCTGTAGATATTCTAACATATGCAACTTGGAAATTCTCTGGTCTACCGAAAGAACGAGTTATTGGATCAGGTACAAGTTTAGATACTGCACGTTTCAGATATATGCTTGGAGATTATTTTAATGTAGATGCAAGAAACATCCACGGATATATTATTGGTGAACATGGAGATAGTGAGCTTCCAGTTTGGTCACAAACAACTGTAGGGACTCAACCAATTAATCAAATTCTAAAGAAAAATCCAAAGTATAGTCAAAGAGAGCTTGATGAAATCTTTTTAAATACACGTGATGCTGCATATCATATTATTAAGAAAAAAGGTGCAACATATTACGGAATTGGAATGGGCTTAGTGAGATTAACTAAGGCAATCCTTAAAAATGAAAATAGTATCATTACTGTTTCTGCATATTTAGAGGGACAATACGGCGAAAATGATATTTACATTGGAGTTCCAGCAGTTATTAATCGTGGTGGAATTCGTGAAATAGTTGAACTTGATTTAAATGAACTAGAACAACGTCAGTTTAAAAATTCAGTTGATACTTTAAGAAAAACGATGACGCCTATTTTATAAATATATCTACAAAATAAGACCTCTTTTAAAAGAGGTCTTATTATATTTCTTGATATTTGAAAAATGCTTAAACATTCGATATTGTTAACTTATTATAACAAACAGATAGGAAGATTCTTTTGAGAAAAGTGAAAAAGAAAACAAATCGAAAATTTATTTTGATTTTAATAACATTATTTATTGTTGGACTAGCTCTTTTAGTTAGAAAACAAAATAACTTTGATTTCATACTACATAAGTCTGAAAACAAGAAAGAAGCGACTGCACCAAAATTCCCAAATTATGATAACACCTCCACAGAAGCTGAAGATGGCTTGTTAGAGGTTACAAATCCAAAGTCAAATTTAGTTTTAGTGAATAAAGAAAGAAAGCTTCCTAATGGATATGAACCGACTGATTTAGTTTATCCGATTGTTCCACTACATGGAGTAAACAAGGCTAAGACTTTAATGAGGAAAGAAGCTGCTCATGCATTAGAAAAACTATTTGAACGTGCTGAAAAAGATGGAATCCAACTAACGCCAGTTTCTGCCTATCGTTCATTTGATAGACAGCAAAGCTTATATAATTATTACATTCAAATTCATGGAGAAGAGTGGACACACTCATATAGTGCAGTACCAGGTACAAGTGAACATCAAACTGGATTAGCAATGGATGTCTCATCTCCTAAGTTTGGAAATAAGCTTGAGAAGGAATTTGGCGAAACAAAAGAAGGTGCTTGGTTAGCAGATCATGCGCATGAATATGGTTTTGTAATCCGATATCCTGAGGATAAAGTAAATATTACGGAATATCATTATGAGCCATGGCATATTAGATATATTGGTATTAAATATGCCACTTATCTTTATAAAAAAGATTTGGTTTTAGAGGAAGTGATGAAACCAAAAAAGAAAAAAACACATTGAAATTAAACGGATTGTTTGCTTTTTCACATTGACGAGCAACTGTTTCCAACTTATACTAAATACATATTTAGAAGATAAAATAATAGGAGTTAAGCATGAAATCCGTATATGATATTCAACAATTTCTAAAGAATTATGGCACCATTATTTATACCGGGGATCGTCAAGCTGACTTGATGTTAATGCAAGATGAACTTAAAGAACTATTTCTAGCAAATATTCTTGATAGTAAAGATTTACAAGTAGCTACGTTAATACTAAAAAAAGAGTTTGATGAAATAAAAAAATTAAACGATTTGAAGTAATCGTTTTTTTTAGACATATATGCAAGCGGTTTCACCGCAGAGGGAGAGTCGTATGGAAAAATTGATTGTAGGTGTAGATTTAGGTGGTACAAGTATTAAATTGGCATTATTAACAAATGACGGACAATTTATAGAAAAATGGGAAGTTCCAACGGATAAATCAGATAGTGGGAAGCAAATCCCAAAAACAATAACATTAGCAATAGAAGAAAAACTTAAGCAGTTGAATAAAACTAAAGATGACGTAGCTGGTATCGGTATTGGTGCTCCAGGTTCAGTTCGATTAGAAGATGGTCTAATATTTGCGGCAGTTAACTTAGGTTGGGTTAATTTTCCACTAAAAGAAATATTAGAGAAAGAATCTGGAATTCCGGTCATTGTAGATAATGATGCCAACATTGCAGCTGTTGGTGAAATGTGGAAAGGTGCAGGTAATGGCGCAAAAGATGTAGTTATGGTAACACTTGGAACTGGTGTTGGCGGAGGAGTTATTGTAAATGGTGATGTAGCGCATGGAATCAGTGGATCGGCTGGTGAAATTGGTCATATAACAGTTCAACTTGAAAATGGAGTATTATGTAACTGTGGTAAGATTGGATGCTTAGAAACAATTTCTTCAGCTACTGGAATTGCAAGAATTGCAAATGAAAAACTACAAGAAACAACAAAAGATACGATTCTAAAAGAAATGTCGAATGGTGGACCTTTAACAACTAAGCATGTTTTTGAGGCATATGCTAAAGGTGATGAAGTTGCTGAAGAAATCATTCATTACGTAATGAAATATTTAGCGTTAGTGCTAGCTGGAGTAGGGAATACGTTAAATCCGGAAAACATTATTATCGGTGGTGGTGTATCAAATGCTGGGGAATTGTTATTAAAGCCACTAAAGAAATATTTTGATGAATTTGCTTTTACTACTGTACGCGAATCGACAAAACTTTCAATCGCTCAATTAGGTAATGATGCTGGTGCAATTGGAGCAGCATATTTAGTCAAAAAATTTATTACTAATGAAATTTAATTTATATTTAAGGTACTTCTAATTGAAGTACCTTATTATGTTTATTAGATTGAATTAATAAAAAAAATAGTTTATTTGACGATGAAGTAGTTATGTGATAAATTGAATGACGTTAGAAAAAACCTAAGGTGCGTCAAAATTTTTTAATTCGATTCAACTACGAAAATTCAGAAATGTATTAATTGTAATTAAACCAAAAATTCTTGGTAATGAACACCAATAACATAGATATGTGAAATGACAAACATTGTATAAGTATAGATATAGATTAGTAGTTTTGAAAGAGGAGGAAGAGAATATGTGGTTTTTTAAAAACTTTGGTTTTCCTTTACTTGCAGTATTCCTTTTATGGATTAAAGCAACATTATTAAGTCAGTTCTTTTTTGATTTAGAAATTGAAAATTCAATGCAAGAGTTTATTTTAATTATTGCCCCTATATCTTCATTATTAATATTTATAGGTATAGGTCTGTTTGCAAAAGGTCCTAAACGAAATAGAGCAATTATTTGGATTAGTTCTATCATGTCATTAATATTAGTTGCTGACACAGCTTACTATTCATTTTTTGACGATTTCGTAACGATTCCAGTATTATTTATGACACAGAACTTTGGCGATTTAGGTTCAAGTGTGAAAGCAATGATCAGTTATAAAACGATCTTAGCTTTCTCAGATATTTTTATCCTAATTGCAGTAAATTATTTCTGGGGTAAAAAATTCTTTACAACTGGAAACATTAGAGCAAAAGCAAGAACAGCATATTTCTTAGCAGCGGTAGCTATTTTCTTAGTTAACCTTGGATTAGCAGAAACTGAGCGTCCACAATTATTAACGCGTTCATTTGATAGAGAGTATATTGTAAAATTCTTAGGTCTATACAATTACCATTTATATGATATGGTTATTCAATCAAAAACATCTGCTCAAAAAGCGATGGCTGATGATAGTCAATTAGCTGGTATTGAAAACTTTATTCGTGCAAACGATACAGGTGTGAATGCACAATTACATGGTAAATATAAAGGAAAAAACGTCGTAGTAGTTTCATTAGAATCACTACAAAATTTCGTAATTGGTCGAAAAGTTGATGGACAAGAAATAACTCCTTTCTTAAATAAATTTACAAAAGAAAGTTATTATTTTGATAATTTTTACCACCAAACTGGACAAGGTAAAACATCTGATGCTGAATTCTTAATTGATAATAGTTTATTCCCATTAGATCGTGGTGCTGTATACTTTACTAACAGTAGTAATACGTTTACAGCTACACCAGCAATTCTTAAAAAGGATCAAAACTATTACACATCAGTAATGCATTCAAATAATAAATCGTTCTGGAACCGTGATATGATGTATCCAAGTCTAGGCTACGATCGTTATTATAATGAAGTTGATTTTAAAGTATCTGCAGCAACTTCAGTTGGCTGGGGATTAAAAGATAAATATTTCGTTGAACAAGCTGTAGACAAAATGGCTGCTGAGCCAAAACCGTTCTACAACCGAATGATTACTTTAACAAACCATTATCCTTTCGAATTAAACGATGAAGATTTAATGATTCCTCGTTTGAAAACAGGGGATCAAACTGTAGATAATTATGTAACAACTGTTCGTTATTTAGATGAATCAATTAAACACTTTATTGAAGAAATGAAAGCAAAAGGTTTATACGATAATACAATCATTGTTATGTATGGTGACCACTATGGTATTTCTGAAAACCATAACCGTGCAATGAGTGAAGTATTAGGTCAAGAAATCACTCCTGCTGAGCATGTGAAATTACAAAAAGTTCCATTCTTTATCCATGTACCTGGACAAACGAAGGGTGAAACAATTCATAAAGTTGCAGGTCAAATTGACGTAAAACCTACTATCTTAAACTTATTAGGTGAAGATCCAAATAAAACATCAATCAACTTTGGTAATGATATATTCTCTCCAAAACACAAAAACTTTGTAGTTTTCCGTGATGGAACAATTGTTACTGATAAATATATTTATACTGGTGAGAAGATGTATGATCCAAATACTGGTGAAGAATTAAAAGGACAAAAACCACCTAAAGAAGATTTAGCTAAAGCAAATAAATCACTTGAGTATTCAAACTCAATTATTTATAAAGATTTACTTCGATTCTACGAAGTTAAATATAACAAAGCTGATACTAAGTTTGAATAAACCAAAAAAGCACTTCCTTAATGGAAGTGCTTTTCTTTTTTTTCATTACATACAATTAACTAGAAAGTAATAGTGAGGTGAAAATATTGTTTCCAATTATTCATCCAATACCTTTTATTCCGCGAAAATATGATTTTAATGAACTTGAAAAAGACCTGAGTATACTAATAAGAGAATATCCCTTTTTGAAATTAAACATTATTGGTCGAAGTGTATTAAATCAACCTATTTATGAGATTGTATTTGGAGTAGGAGAAAGAAAGATACATTGGAATGGTTCATTTCATGCTAATGAATGGATTACAACTTGTGTCATTATCAAAATGATTGGATGGCTTTGTCAGACCATTACATTGAAAGAATTACCATTTCATAAAGAATTGTTGGATTTATTTAATCAAAATACGTTATCGATTGTGCCTATGGTCAATCCGGATGGAGTAAACTTAGTTATTAATGAACATGTTGAGAATAAAGAATATTTTAGTTTTGTCAATCAAATTAACGAAGGAAATGAAGGTTTTACAGGCTGGAAGGCAAACATTAGAGGCGTTGATCTTAATAATCAATTCCCTGCCAATTGGGAGATTGAAAAAGAAAGAAAAAAACCAAAAACTTTTGCACCTAGAGATTATCCAGGTGATGCACCTTTAACTGAACCAGAAGCAATAGCAATGAGTAATTTAGCCATTGAAAGAAAATTTGATCTTATTTTAGCATTACACACGCAAGGAAGAGAATTTTATTGGGGGTATAATCATCTTGAACCGCCAATATCAGAAGTCTATGCTAACTATTTTTCGAGTATAAGTCCTTACAGGGCAGTAAAAACGATTGATAGTCATGCAGGATACAAGGATTGGTTTATACAAGAATTTAGAAAACCAGGATTTACACTTGAATTAGGTAAAGGGATTAATCCTTTACCACTTTCAATGTTTGAATCCATTTTTGCAGAAACATTTCCTATATTGTTGGCTTCATTATTTAATTTAGAAAATTATTATTTGAATCCATTTTTAAAAAGCCAATTATATAAATAAGACTTTAAATAAATTAAAAAAGCTGACAAATGTCAGCTTTTTTGTATGTTTTCTATATGTAGAAAAAGATTTTTTAGAAAACGAAAAAAATTATAGATGTTCTGGTGGATAACCGTTATGTAAAATTGTCATAATGGCAAACCAAGCAAATAGAACTAATGTAGCACCGGAAAATAAAATAGCTAATAAATTTTTGTTCTTTAAAGATCCGAATAATGCTGGAACACATAAAATAGCTACTAGGATAAAAATAATAACTGTACCCATTGTTAACCCCCTATAAAAATTTCTTCAAGCAACCCCTGTTTGCTATCACATCATTATTATTGTAAAACTTTTATGAACAATTGTCTATTTGATTTTAGGACTAAAACAAAATTATGATATAGTATTAGATAGATTATAAAAGAAAGCAGGGTATTAAAATGAATGTTTTTCAATTACCGTTAGGTACTTTACAAACAAATTGTTATATCATAAGTAATGATTTGAATGAAGCTGTTATTTTTGATCCAGGTGATGAAGCAGATATTATTTTTAATGTGATTGAAGAGAATAAATTAAAGCCATTAGCAATCCTTTTAACACATGCTCACTTTGATCATATCGGGGCTGTCGATGATGTGCGTGATGAGTATAATATACCCGTTTATATTCATAAATATGAAGCTGATTGGTTAACTGATGGCCAAAAAAATGGCTCAGAAATTTTTATGAGAAACCATTCAATCTTTGCAAGAGAAGCTGATCATTTAATTGAAAAAGAAGGGAAAATGGAAATCGGTCAATTCTTATTTTCAATATTCGAAACTCCAGGTCACTCACCAGGTAGTGTTTCATTTTATTGTAAAGAGATCAAAACCGTATTTTCAGGTGATGCTCTATTTCAAGGAAGTATTGGAAGAACGGATCTACCAGGCGGTGATCACGAACAATTAATAAAAAGTATTAAAGGAAAACTATTATCGCTACCCGATGATGTTGTTGTTTGCAGTGGCCATGGTCCAAATACAACGATTGGCGATGAGAAAAAACATAACCCATTTTTTTAAGGAATGATTATGAAAAACTTAATTCTGAATGAAATAAATAAAAGTAAAGATCATTTTATTACATACGAACAATTTATGGAAAAAGTATTATATGATCCTGATAAAGGATATTATCAGAAGGATCTTGAAAAAATTGGGCGAAAAGGTGATTTTTACACTTCAAGTTCGATCGGTTCAATTTATGGTGAAGTAATTGCAGCTACGTTTTGTAGATTTGTAAAACAAAAACTTATCGATCCTTTATTTGTAGAAATCGGTGGTGGAAACGGTCAATTTGCCTCCTCTTTTCTTGCGTATTGTGAAAAAAATGAAACTGCGATATTTAAGGATTTGATCTATCATATAATTGATGAAAGTAAATATCATCAATCATTACAAAAAGAAAAATTGAAGAATTTCTCTAATGTCCAATTTTTTAGGAATTTAATAAAAATTGAAAAAATCAATAATGGGATGATTTTTTCAAATGAGTTGTTCGATGCCCTACCAGTTCGAGTCGTAGAATTTAATGACGAAAGTCAATGGCAGGAAGTCATTATTACGATAGATGAACAAAATAATCTTAAAGAGCGACTCATAGATATCCTTGATGATGATATTCATAAATTTCTTATTCAAAATAAATTTCAAGGGAAAAATGGACAAAGAGTTGAAATTCCGGTTAGTATGGGAAAAGTATTCGATTTGTTACAATCGAAACTCGACCAAGGAATTATTTTAACAGTTGACTATGGTTTTACTCGAGAAGAATGGGATGCACCACATCGTATTAAAGGAAGTTTACGGGGCTATTATAAACATGAAATGAAATCAAATATATTAGAAAATTTAGGTGATATGGATTTAACGACTCATATCCATTGGGACGAATTAAAAAGACTGGGTATGGAAAGTAAGCTTGAAAATCTGTATTTTTCTAACCAACGAAATGCTTTACTTGATTTCGGTGTGTTAAATTGGCTAATACCACATGCTCAATCAAATCCATTTTCAATTGAGTATAAACAAAATAGAGCTGTCCAATCTTTAATAATGCCTGGTGGAATAAGTGATTCATTCCAAATGTTATTACAAACAAAAGGAATGACTGAAGAACAACAGATCAAAATTAAAGAATTAATTTCATTAAATGAATTCAAATAAAAAAACCAGTCAATTGACTGGTTTTCTTATTATTCACCGAAGCCAGGTACTAATAAGAAAGTACTATAATATGTAAATCCTACAAAGAACACAGTTAAGTATGCGCCAAAGATATAGATGTACATACGCTCAGAAAGTTTTAGATAGCCTAATACTACGAAAAATGCTGTTTGACATGCAAAAATAAGTGCAGCTGCTGACATATGTCCAACAAAGAACATTATCGTAAAGATTGCTGTCCAGAATCCTAGAACGCGAAACATACGATCCATTCTAAATCCCCCCATAAAAAATTTCTACCCATTCATTATTATAAAATAAGGAAGTTACAATTGTAAACAATGTATTATTACAAATCTTACCTGATCCAAACCTAATGAAAGTACTTATCCAATATAATTTTTCTTAATTTGTTATTTTCTATGCGCTATGTAGATTATTTTTTGATTAATTTACATTTTTTTTTACAACATAATTTTGAATTTCTAGTAAATTATTTTGAAAAATTAAAAGGTAGTTCGTAAGAAAAATTTTGGCAAAATTGAATTTTTCGTTTAATTTCAAAATTTTCATGAATTGAACTAAATGAATGATGAAAATATAATTGCTTCATAAGAAAGGGGGACTACAAAATATGTCAGTTGAAAAAATAGTCGAACAACTTTTAAAAAAGGCTTGTCACTTCGGAGCGTCTGATATACATTTATTACCTAAAAAAGACGATGTTGAAATTTTTTTTCGGATAGATGGGCAGTTAAAGTTTATTCAACGAATTAGTTCAGATGAATCAAAGAGAATCATCATGCATTTGAAATTTTTAGGTAGTATGGACATAGGAGAAATTAGGAAACCGCAAACTGGTATTTTAGCTGTTCAAATCAATGATATTTTACTATCACTCCGTTTGGCAACACTTCCATCAATCATTGATGAATCAATGGTTATTCGGATTCATCCTCAACAAAAGATTACTCCAATTGAAAAGCTTTCATTATTCCCATCTACAACTCGTAAGCTTTTATCTTTATTACACCATTCCCATGGGTTAATGATGATTACCGGGCCAACAGGTTGTGGGAAAACAACTACATTGTATTCACTTTTACATGCAGCTAAAAAAGATATTGAAAGAAATATTATTACTTTAGAAGACCCGATCGAAAGAAAATCAGATGAATATTTCCAAGTTCAAGTAAATGAAAAAGCAGGCTTAACATACTCAACGGGTTTAAAGGCTATTTTAAGGTCTGATCCTGATATCGTAATGGTTGGGGAAATTAGAGATGAAGAAACAGCAAAAATTGCTGTAAGGGCTGCATTAACAGGGCACTTAGTATTAACAACAATCCATTCAAAAAATACAAAAGGTGCTTTGTATAGAATGTTAGAACTCGGTATTCCTAAAGAAGAATTATTTCAAGCTATGGTCGCAATCGTTTCACAAAGATTAGTGCCTGTGAAATGTCGTTTTTGTGAAGGTGAATGTGATCCAAGTTGTTTTGTAAAACGAAGAAATAGAAGATTGGGTGTATACGAATTACTTTACGGTAATGCGCTCAATTCTGTAATAAATGAGTTTAGAGGGATTCAGGAGGAAGCTCAATTTAGTACATTAAATAATCAAATCATTAAAGGGTATGCTCTTGGCTATATTGATTGTAATTCTTTGGATAGAAGCTTGTTATATGGTTAAAAGGTTCTTTAAAAGAAAGCTTAATTTATATGAGCAGGCAAGATTGTTAAAAATTTTAGGGGAGTTATTACAAAAAGGTTATCCCCTCATTCAAGCAATTGAGTTCTTATCAATCCAATTTCCAAAGGAACTTAATGATTCAGTCAATCATGCAAAATTATTATTAATCGAAGGTAATTCATTTGTTGATTTTGCTAAAGAGCTAATACTTCATCCAGATGTTCTTGTTTACTTGTACTATGCTGAAAAACATGGGGATCTATCATTTGCATTAAGAGAAGGAAGCTTCATGTTAACGAAAAAAATTCAACATCGAAACTACTTACGTAAGATTATGGGCTATCCAGTATTTTTAATAACGATTTTGTTATTAATTTTAACAGTGTTTAGAAGTTTTGTTATTCCTCAATATGAAATATTATTTTCTACGTTTCAATCTAATCAGAATTCATTTTCATATATTTATCTTCAATTTATAAAAAGTTTACCCTCAATTATGTTTATCTGTGTTTTCATTATAGGCTTAATTGTTATAGGTTTTTTTATTACTTTAAAGAAGTTGAATCCAATTGAGCGAATGGAGAAGTTAGTTCAAATACCATTACTAAAAAAATATTTAATTATGATGAATACCTATGAATTTTCAATGCAATTGAGTATTTTGCTCCATGCTGGATTTCCTATTATCGATGCTTTAAAAACTATGCAAAATAATGATAGTAGAACATTTATAAAGGAAAAAGCAGTAGTCATGTACAAGCAAATTAGTAACGGAAACTCAATGCAGCAAGTTTTGATGAATGAATGTGCATTTCATAAAGATTTAATATTCGTGATAGATCATGGAATGAACAATAGTACTCTTGAGAAAGAACTTAGTGATTACGCGGACTATTTAAAAAATAGTATTGAAGATTATTTTCAACGCTCAATTAAAACGATTCAACCGATTATTTTCATCTTAATATCATCAAGTATTTTATCATTATATATCGCAATTTTATTTCCAATGTTTCAATTAATGAACAATATTTAGGAGGGTTAATTGTGAATGAAAAAGGATTTACTTTAATTGAAATGCTTGTAGTATTATTAATCATTTCAATTTTATTGTTGCTTGTTATACCAAATATAGGAAAACAACAGGATACAATCCAAACGAAAGGATGTGCAGCATTGCAAAAAATGGTTCAATCAAGTGTTGAAGCTTATCGGTTAGATAATGATCAATTGCCAGACAGTTTAACAGTATTAAAAGAACAGGGCTATATAACAACTTTCAAATGCAAAAATAAATTAGAGCTTTCTTATGATAAAACGAATGGTACTGTATCACTTCCTTAAAAAGCATATTGGAGATTCATTAGGATTTACTCTAATTGAAATGTTAATAGTCCTTTCCTTAATGATGGTTTTACTAATTCTTCCAATCAGACAAGTCCAAAAGATTGAAGATAGTCAAAAAATAACTTTATTTATACAATTGCTTCAGAATGATCTATTTCTAGCACAGAGAAACGCAGTTTTGAAACAAATTCCAACTAGAATTATTTTTTATCAAGGCAAATATGAAATTGAAGATAATTTATTAAATCCCCCAATTGTTATTCGAAATTATGATCAAGCAATTTCGGTAACTTATCTAACTTTAAGACCTCCATTAAGATATAACTCCGATGGTAATATTTCCAATTCAGGTACAATTTCAGTTAAGTATAAAAAAATTGAATACGTTGTAACGATTTACTTAGGAAGCGGTCGATTTAAATATGATAAAAAATCATAAAGGATTTACGTTCATCGAAGCAGTGATTTCATTAAATCTATTAATTATTTTTTGCAGCATAATTGTTCCTTCACTTTCATTAATTCTGCAAAAAAAAGAAGCCTTAATACTAAGAAATAATGCAGATGACTTGTTAACTGATCTGTTTCACCTCTATGTTTTAAACAGAGATGAATTTAACGAAGGGACTTTTATGAGAAATGGTAAAGAGTATTCAGTTGAAATGCATAGAACAAATAATTCAGAGAAGATTTGTGTTTCATGGTTCAATCGGAAAAAGGAAAGTGAATTATGTGAAGAAATTATGGAATGAACAAGGTTTTACACTGCTTGAAACACTTTTTTCACTAATAATTTTTATAATTATTATTTCAATAACGACTTCTAGTTTGAAAAGCTTTGTCAATCGAAATAATCAATTCGAATCAGTTAATAAATTAGAATGGGATAATTTTATAAAAGAAGTTCAAAAAGAGGCAAACAAAAGTATTAGTTTTACAATTTACTCTGATATGTTAATTTTTGAAGATTCAATTCACGTTACAAGTAGTTATCGAAAATACGCCACCATTATTAGGAGACAAAAGCTTGGTACAGGACATGAGATTGTATTGCAAAACATTAGAAGTATAGAGTTTCAGCAAATAAGTAAAAAGCAAATTTTCATAAAAGTAGTTGATTTAAAAGGGGGAATTTATGAAAAATCTATTCGATTATTTATTGATTGATAAAAAGAATAAAGAAAGAGGAATTTATTTACCTTATACAATAATTAGTATAAACATTCTTTTAATTTTTTTTCTAATACAAATCGATATGTTTTATTCAATTAATACATTTTATCATTTCACAAGTAATCAAAATAAACTTGATCGGGCATATTCTCGTGCGATATTCGACTTAAAACATGGTGAAATTCCACTTCAATCAAATATAATAAAGTATTATAATAATACAAAAATTGTATGGAATTTTAAGTCATTAACGTATGATGATTATTTTGTAGTTTTGACGAGTAGCAATTCTAAAATTAAAAAACATGTAATACAGTTCAAATATAAAAAAAGTACAAACCAAGTGTATGATTGGACAGACTAAGGTGGAGGATAAAATGCAATCAATTTATTTAGTTGGGTTTATGGGGTGCGGGAAAACGACAGTTGGAAAAGAGTTGGCAAAAAGATTAAATAGAAAATTTATCGACCTAGATGAAGAAATAGTCATTCAAACAGGTGACCAAATCCCAAGTTTATTTGAGAAGTTTGGGGAAAGTGGCTTTCGAGATATTGAAACAGAAACATTGAAATCGATGTCTTCTAAAGGGGCAGTCATTTCAACAGGTGGTGGAATTATAATTCGAGATGAAAACATTCGTTTAATGAAAGAAACTGGAATGATGTTCTATCTTGAATCACCTATTGAAATTTTATTCGAAAGAATTCATTCAGATTCTAATCGCCCTAATGCTGTAAACCGTTCATTAAAAGAATTAACTGAATTATTTTTAAGTAGAGAATCCCTTTATAAGAAGGCAAATTTTCATATTTCAACAAATGGTTTAACGCCAATTGAAGTGTCAGAGGAAATCATTAACTGTTTAAATTATTCAAAAGGAGGAGATAGTAGAGGTATGTAGAAGAAAGTAAGGTGATTTTTTTGAAAACAAATGATTATGTGAAATATATGACCGAGCAGTTCATGAATTACATCGACCAACCAAAAGAAGAACGTGATTTAATAAAACATGAAAAAGAAGAAATGAAAAAACCATTTACTACTAATATGTTTGGTATGCTACCATTAAGCTTTGCATTGTACATGAAAAAAATTCAAAATAAAAAAGAAAAAGATAAGAAAAGTATGTAAATAATAAGACTGATTTCAAAGCTTCTGAAATCAGTCTTATATTTTATACATTAATATGAGATTACATTCTGGGGTGTGATTGTATACCAAATGATCTAGTTTTATTATCCTAATTTACTCATTGTGTTCGGTGAGAGATAGAAAAGTCCACCATTAATACAATCTACGTGAATGATTGGCTCATAAAGTTCTTTTAGTGCATTGTATTCAACATGATAGTTTTCAGGTTTTTCTTCATCATCTTCGTAAAATTGATTTAGTAAGTCTAAATCATGTTGCCATCTTTTTTTTGCCTCTTCAGCCCAAGTTTCATCTTCTTCTTGAATTTTACCTCGAAGTAATTGTTCCATTCTATTTAAACCACTTACCGGTTTAATAATAGGTGACATTGAATAACAAAAATCAGGGATTTTTGAGTTGAATTGAATCTTTTCAAGTTTGGTATGGAAATCTTCTATAATCCTTCCAGAAATCAAATGAATTCCAAAAGAATAAATATAATCTTTTTTATGATCACAAGTAAATGAAACTTGGTAATTTACTGCTAACCAAGGGTGTAAAGCAATTTGTTGTCCAATAGGGGCTTTTGTTTCTTCATAAAGTCTGATTGATTGACCAAGCTCATTTACAATTGAAAAGATTTGATGAAGTCGAGGTGAACCAAAATGAATTTGTTCACCTTTTATATCATCCGGTGCATTATCATTATCTGTAATAATCGTTAACTTCATTGGATTAGGGATACCGCCTGTTTTTTCTAAGTAATGCCAATAGAAAGGGCGATTCATTAATTTTTTATCCATTTCAATCGTAAGTTGAATTTCTAAATAGGTTGGTGTTTTTGTTACGATTTCACAATCATTATTATGAAAAAAATATTCAATATAATCATGAATTTCACGTTGCTGCATAACGATCACCTTCTTGTTTATGTTGCTGTAATTGAATAATTGATGTTAAATTCTCCATTTTAATTTTCATTTCGCCTTCCGTTTTTGAGTTAATAAAGATTTCGTTCATATGAGCTTCGAAATCTTTATAAGGAATGCGAGTAAGGATATCATCGAGTTCACCAATTACACGTTCAAATAAATTAATTTTCTCATAAAGGAGTCGTAGAATATGCTCCTCTATTGAGCCAACAGTAGCAAAATTATAAATACATACATCCTCTGTTTGTCCAAGTCGATGAATACGACCAATTCTTTGTTCTAGTCTCATTGGATTCCATGGGAGATCATAATTTATCATATTTGAACAAAATTGTAAGTTAATCCCTTCACCACCAGCCTCGGTTGCAATAAGTACTTGGACTCTGTTTTTAAATAACTCCTTCATCCAATCTTTTTTACCACGTTTAAAACCGCCTCGAAATGGTACGGAAGTAATACCATTTTGTTTTAAGAACCACTGCAAATAAAGCTGCGTTGCACGATATTCAGTAAAGATAATGACTTTATCATTAATCTTTTTTATTAGTTCAACTACTTTATTAGCTTTAGAGTTGGACGTGATTTGATTAATTTGATGGAAAACCTTATCAATGTATGGATCTGTAATATTAATATTTTCTTTTTCAAATTTTTGAAGCATTTTCTTCATTGATACATAAACAGCTTCTCGACTACTACATGCTTCACGTTTAAATGTGAGAAACGAGAATGCAGATGTTACACCTGTGTACTGTGACTTCTGCCATTCATCTATTAAATTATAAAGTTTTTGTTCTTCTTCATTGAAATTTATTAATACTGTTTCTACTTTTCGCTTTGTCCATTCGATACCGGTATCTTGTCTTCGGTTACGTACCATTACTTTTCCAATTAATTCTCTTAATAAGTCCTCGTGCTCTAATGAACGATTTTTAGCTGAAAAATATTCTTCAAAATTGGATTTATTGCCAAGATGTCCAGGTTTTAAAAGTGAAACTAAATGAAAAATTTCTTCAATCTTGTTTTGAACAGGCGTTGCTGTTAACAATAAACAATATTTCTTTTTTAGATATTGTACAAACTCATAGTTTTTTGTTTTATTATTTTTAAGTTTATGAGCTTCATCAATGATAACTAAATCATAATTAATATCTAATATTTTTTCACGATGTGGTGCTCTTTTTGCTGTATCAATTGAGGACACAACAACATCACAGCTATCCCATACATAATTCTTTTTTTGCTGCGCAATAGCAGGGATATGGAATTTTGTATTTAACTCATAAGTCCATTGTGATACAAGGGAGGCTGGAACGAGGATTAATACTTTATTAACTAATCCACGAATCATGTATTCTTTTAAAATTAAACCTGCTTCCACTGTTTTTCCTAATCCTACTTCATCTGCAAGAATTGCCTTTCCATTCATTTTTTCAATTACGGTCGTAGCAACTTCCAATTGATGAGGTAAAGGTGTTAAGTTCGGTAAATGAGATGGAGCAATCATACCCGTAAATGAAGGAACTGCTAATTTTGTAGAAGTATGATAGGCAAGTTTATAATTCTCCCAATTTGACCATGGTCCATCATTCTCTAGCTTCTCTAAGAACTCTTCCTGCCATTCTGTATGGAATTTAATCTCAATTGACATGTGATTCTCACCTATTTCTATTTAATCTTAGATAATCATGAACGTTATTGTAGTATAATCTGATTAATGTTCGTTATTTTCTTTTTATAAAATTTCACTTCTATATTGATGAAAACTGTCGTTTAATGTTAGGATAATAGTGTAGAAAAAAAGTAAAAATTTATTATTCTTTTACAAAACAAAAGAGTTTTATTGTTTAGAAAAAACAGTTAACTAATATAGTCTGATAATATTTTCTTGTTTTCTACTAGTTTTTCCGAAAAAAGATAAATTATGTAAATTATTTAATGGTTAGCTGGACGAACTAATAATTTAGTTTTCCATCATGCTAGGATGTAGATAAGGGGGAGATGGCTACATGACGACTTTATTACGTACACCTTTGTTTGAAGAATACAAAGTGTTAGGTGGTAAAACAATTGATTTTGGTGGCTGGGAGCTACCAGTGCAATTTTCGAGCATTAAAGAAGAACACGAAGCTGTTCGTACAGCAGCTGGTTTATTTGATGTTTCTCACATGGGAGAGATTGAAGTAACTGGTAAAGATAGTCTTAAATATTTACAAAAAATGATGACAAATGATATTTCAAAATTGAATGAAGAAGGCGCATTATATACCGCAATGTGCTATGAAAATGCAGGTACAGTTGACGATTTACTAGTTTATAAATTTAATGATGAACATTATTTATTAGTTGTAAATGCGTCTAACATTGAAAAAGATTTCGAATGGTTACTTTCACATGTTGAAGGTGATGTAAAAGTAGTTAATAAAAGTAATGAAATTGCACAATTAGCTCTACAAGGGCCAAAATCTCCTGCAATTTTACAACGTCTTACGGAGACAAACGTTACAGATATAAAATATTTTACTTTCAAAGATAATGTATTAATTGGTGATCTAAATGTATTAGTTTCACGCACTGGTTACACTGCTGAAGATGGATATGAGCTATACTTAGCTGCTGAAGATGCGTCTAAGCTTTGGACTTTACTTTTAGAAGCAGGTAAAGAAGATGGTTTAAAACCTTGTGGATTAGGTGCACGTGATACACTTCGTTTCGAAGGGGCTCTAGCATTATATGGACAAGAACTAACGAAAGACATTACTCCTTTAGAAGCTGGAATCGGATTTGCTGTGAAATTAAATAAAGAAGAAGATTTCTTCGGTAAAGAAGTTCTGAAAAATCAAAAAGAACAAGGTGTTCCTCGTAAACTTGTTGGAATTGAAATGATTGATAAAGGGATTCCTAGAACTCACTACCCTATACATTTAAATGGGGAAGTAATTGGTGAAGTAACAAGTGGTACGCAATCTCCAACATTAAAGAAAAATATTGGACTTGCATTAATTAAATCTGAATTTTCTGCTTTAGGTACTGAACTTGAAGTCGAAATTCGAAATAAAAAATTAAAAGCAGTTGTAGTTTCAAAACCATTTTATAAAAGAGAGAAGAAGTAACTAGGGGGAGAAAGGGGATTACCTTAATGCATCGTTATTTACCAATGACAGAGCAAGATCGTCAAGAGATGTTAAAAGTTGTAGGCGTTTCATCAGTAGATGAATTATTTAGTGATATTCCTGAAAAAGTTCGTTTTAATGGCTTATTAAACATTAAAAAAGCAAAATCTGAATCTGATTTGATTCAAGAGTTAAGCGAATTAGCGAATAAAAATGCAAACTTAAGAGAATATGTATCTTTCTTAGGTGCTGGTGTATATGATCATTATTTACCAACAGTTGTAGATCACGTAATTTCACGTTCAGAGTTCTATACAGCTTATACTCCATATCAGCCTGAAATTTCTCAAGGGGAGCTTCAAGCAATCTTTGAATTCCAAACAATGATTTGTGAATTAACAGGTATGGATGTTGCAAACTCATCAATGTATGACGGTGGTACTTCTTTAGCGGAAGCAACTACTTTAGCAGCAGGTCACAATGGTAAAAAACGTATTTTAGTTTCAAAAGGTGTTCATCCACAATCACGTGAAGTTATCTTATCTTATGCAAAAGGTCAACATTTAGAAGTTGTTGAAATTGGGCTAAAAGATGGAAGAACTGATCTTGAAGAATTAAAAAATGAAATGAACGATAATGTAGCATGTGTTGTTGTTCAATATCCTAACTTCTATGGTCAAGTTGAAGAATTAGCTGAAATCGAACCAATTGCACATACTGGCAAAAGTCTGTTTGTTGTTTCTAGTAATCCATTAGCGTTAGCAGCTATTACACCTCCAGGTGAGTTTGGTGCGGATATCGTAGCAGGTGATGCTCAAACATTTGGTATTCCAACTCAATTTGGTGGACCTCACTGTGGATACTTTGCAACAACAACAAAATTAATGCGTAAAATGCCAGGTCGTTTAGTTGGACAAACAGTTGATGGAGAAGGTCGTCGCGGATTTGTATTAACGCTTCAAGCTCGTGAACAACATATCCGTCGAGATAAAGCTACTTCAAATATTTGTTCTAACCAAGCGCTAAATGCATTGGCGGCTTCTGTTGCTATGACTGCTCTTGGTAAAAATGGTGCTGTAGAAATGGCAATGCAAAACATCACTCGCACTCAATATATGAAGAAAAAGTTAGAAGAAAACGGCATCTCAGTGGTTTACAAAGGTGCTGCATTTAACGAACTTGTAATTGATGTTAAGCAAAATGTTTCTGAAATCAATAAACAATTATTTACTAAGAAAATTATCGGTGGTTATGACTTAGCAAAAGTTGAACCTGCTATGGAAAATCATATGTTAATCGCAGTAACAGAATTACGTTCTAAACAACATATTGATACATTTGTAGAAGAGTTAGCACTATTAGTAGACGGAAAGGGGATTCAACATGCTGAAGGATCAACCGTTAGTTTTTGAGTTAAGTAAAGAAGGTCGTATTGCATATAGTCTTCCTACAATGGATGTAGAAGAAATCGATATTAATGAAGTTATTCCAAGTGCGTATGTTCGTAAAGAAAAAGCGAATTTACCTGAGGTTTCTGAATTAGATTTAATGCGTCACTACACAGCTTTATCTAAACGTAACCATGGTGTTGATTCAGGGTTCTATCCACTTGGATCTTGTACGATGAAATATAATCCAAAAATCAATGAAGCTGTGGCACGTTTCGCAGGTTTTGCTCATATTCATCCACTTCAAGATGAATATACAGTACAAGGTGCATTAGAATTAATGCATGAGCTTCAACAAGAATTAAAAGAAATTACTGGTATGGATGAAGTAACATTACAACCAGCTGCTGGTGCTCATGGAGAGTGGACAGGATTAATGATTATCCGTGCATACCATGAAAGTCGTGGCGATTTTAACCGTACAAAAGTAATCGTACCTGACTCAGCTCATGGTACAAATCCAGCATCTGCAACTGTAGCAGGCTTTGAAACAATCACTGTTAAATCAAATGAAAAAGGTTTAGTTGACCTTGATGATTTACGCCGTGTAGTTGATGGAAATGTTGCAGCATTAATGTTAACAAATCCAAATACTCTAGGTCTTTTTGAAGAAGACATTTATGAAATTTCTGAGATTATCCACGCAGCTGGAGGAAAAGTTTACTATGATGGAGCTAACTTAAATGCCGTGTTAAGTAAAGCGCGTCCTGGCGATATGGGATTTGACGTAGTACATTTAAATCTTCATAAAACGTTTACTGGTCCACACGGTGGCGGAGGTCCAGGTTCAGGTCCTGTTGGAGTTAAAGCTGATTTAATTCCTTATTTACCAGCACCTATCGTTGAAAAAGTTGGAGAAGAATACGTATTAAATTCTGATCGTCCAGAAACAATTGGACGTGTTAAACCTTACTTTGGAAACTTTGGAATTAATGTTCGTGCATATACGTACATTCGTTCAATGGGTCCTGAAGGATTAAAACAAGTAACTGAAGATGCAGTATTAAATGCGAACTATATGATGCGCAGATTAGAGCCTCATTTTGACTTACCATTTGATCGTCATTGTAAGCATGAGTTCGTTTTAAGTGGAAAACGTCAAAAGAAATTGGGTGTGCGTACTTTAGATATCGCAAAACGTCTTTTAGACTTTGGTTACCATCCACCAACAATTTACTTCCCATTAAACGTGGAAGAATGTATCATGATCGAACCAACTGAAACTGAATCGAAAGAAACATTAGATTCATTCATCGATACAATGATTGCAATTGCGAAAGAAGCTGAGGAAAACCCAGAAATCGTACAAGAGGCTCCACATACAACTGTTGTAAGTCGTCTTGACGAAACTTTGGCAGCACGTAAACCAGTATTACGTTATACTAAAGCATAATAAAAAAGTTCCCTTTTAAAGGGAACTTTTTTAGATTTCGATTCAACTATTCTATTTCTGGCCTTTGTTAACTTAACTGTTGATAGTATCCGGTATCGGGAGTCTTAGAAGTATAAGATTTAAGGGGATTCATTAATGAAAAATAAAAAATTAAAGACAACTGAAATACTGAAGTGGGGTAACTACTTACGTGAGAAATGGCGTGAAAGCTTTGCAAATCATCTTTCATTCGAAGAACAAAAAATGATAGGGATGGATCATTTCCTATGGCATTTATGTAGTTATGAAAAGGTTAAATGTCTTAGGAAAGAAGAGGCCATAACAGCATTCCTTAATCAATCAAAGTCTAAATTTACAATTTTTTATCAGTTCATTAATGAAGCTTATCTTTTTGAAAATGCAAATGCAATCACGATTAAAGATTTACCGTATCATCAAATTCACATGTATTATGGTGACATTTATGTTATGGACTGGGAGTGTAATTGGACATTTATGATGACTCATGAAACTGACTGTGGTCCATATTTTTATCCAGAGGTTATAAAAGTGAGACAAATTAATAAAGTCTTATCAGTTAATTGAAGAATAAAGGTACTTGCTATTTTTCTGTATTTTTATTCATTATTTATTATTTGAATAATGTTCCCGTTCGCATAATTACGCCTGTAGTTGTAACGATTTAAAATAGAAGTAAGAACTTTGCATAAATACACAGATCATACTTTTAATCTTTTTCTAAGATACTAATTATTTCTAAAAATCTTTAAAAATAGTGTTGATTTTTTTTCTTAATAGGAGGATAATTGTACAATATTTAACTGAAAATTAACATAATTAGGGGTAATTAAAAATGAAAATCGCAAAATTTGGTGGATCTTCATTAGCCACTTCGGAACAAATTGAAAAAGTATTTCAGATTGTTACATCAGATGCTGAACGAAAAATTATCGTTGTGTCTGCACCAGGCAAAAGATTTCCAGATGATATTAAAGTTACCGATCTACTAATCGCTTGTGGCAAACATGCTTTGCAGGGGAAAAGTTATTTAAAAGAATTCAATCTTATTATAGAAAGGTATTCTGAAATTGCGATTGGCCTAGGGGTATCTTCAATCATTATGAATGAAATCTCTCTTAATATTGAACTTGCATTAAGTGGTAATAAAGAGCATCCTGCTAAATTTATGGATGCTGTGATGGCATGTGGAGAAGATAATTGTGCTAGATTAGTAGCGAGCTATTTTCAGTTAAAAGATATAGAGGCATATTATATTAATCCAAAAGAAGCAGGATTATATGTTTCAAATGAACCAGGGCAAGCTCAAGTTTTATCAAAAAGCTATGAAAATCTATTTCATTTGAGAGAAAGAAAGGGAATACTGATCTTTCCAGGATTTTTTGGATATTCAGAAGACGGAGAAATTGTAACATTCTCGCGCAGTGGATCAGATATTACTGGTTCAGTTGTAGCAAACGGTGTAAAAGCTAAATTATATGAAAATTTCACTGATGTTGACGCTGTCTATTCTGTAAATCCTACAATTGTAAAGAATCCAAAGGAGATTAAGGAATTAACTTATCGAGAAATGAGAGAGTTATCATACGCTGGATTTAATGTATTTCATGATGAAGCATTGATTCCTGCCTTCCAAGCGGGTATACCTGTCAATATTAAAAATACGAACAATCCTTTAACTCCAGGTACACGAATTGTTAAGGAACGAACATTATCAAATGGGCCTTTAATCGGTATTGCGAGTGATAATGGATTTTGTAGTATTTATATAAGCAAATATTTAATGAATAGAGAAATTGGATTTGGACGAAAAGTGTTACAAATATTGGAAGATTTTCAAATTTCATATGAGCATCAACCAAGTGGAATTGATGATATTTCAATCATTATCCGTCAAAATCAGTTTCCAGAAGAGATCGAATCTCAAATTATTAAACGAATTCATCATGAATTGAATCCTGATCACGTAGTTGTTGAAAGGGACCTTGCTTTGATTATGTTAGTAGGTGAGGGAATGCGTCACAATGTTGGTACAACTGCAAGAGCTAGTAAAGCATTAGCAATTGCCAATATTAATATTGAAATGATAAACCAAGGTTCATCAGAAGTAAGTATGATGTTTGGGGTAAAAACATGTGATGAGAAAAAAGCAGTTCAAGTAATTTATGAAGAATTCTTCGCAAAAGTGTCATCTAACTAAAATAGTAAAATATAGATGAAGAGAATAAACATCTAAGGTAATTCCAAAATTTTGGAATACATAAGGAGCAAATGGATATGACAGAGAAAGAGATTCAATTACTTCAGTGTATTGAACAAAATGGTCGCTTAAGTAATGATGTATTAGCAAAAATGATTGGAGCTACAGAAGAAGAGGTTGTTGAAATTTTAACAAAATTTGAAAACGATCGAGTTATTCTTCAATATATTACACTGATTGACTGGGGGAAAGTTCCAGTTCAAGAAAGTATTACAGCAATGATTGATGTGAAAGTTGCACCGAAACGTGGAGTAGGTTTTGACGAAATTGCTGAAAAAATCTATTTATACCCAGAGGTTAAATCAGTTTATTTAATGTCTGGAACATATGATTTATCAGTTGTAGTTGAAGGGAAGACAATGACGTCTATTGCATCATTTGTATCTCAAAAACTTTCAACTTTAGAATCCATTTTATCAACAACTACACACTTTATTTTAAAACGATATAAACATGACAGTATTGTATACGGTCAAAAACAAAATGATAAGCGTATGGTGATCACGCCATGAGTAAATTTAATCTTTCAAACACAGTAACTTCATTACAGCCATCAGGCATTCGAAAATTTTTTGATTTAGCAGCTAGCATGGACAATGTTATTTCACTTGGAGTAGGTGAACCTGACTTTGTCACGCCTTGGAATGTTAGAGAGGCTAGCATTTATTCTTTAGAAACTGGTCATACAGCTTATACTTCAAACGCTGGATTACTTGAATTACGAGAAGAAGTTAGTCGTTATTTGGCTAAGAAATTTGATGTTCATTATAATCCAGAAAATGAATTAATTATTACAGTGGGGGCAAGTCAGGGGATTGATATTGCTTTAAGAACGATTTTAAACCCAGGAGATGAAGTAATTGTCATTGATCCTTGCTTTGTGTCTTATGCCCCATTAGTATCATTAGCAGGTGGTGTACCTGTACATTTAGCAACAACTGGAGAAGAGGAATTTAAAATTAATCTTCAAGCACTAAAAAAGAAAGTTACACCGAAAACGAAAGCAATTTTACTTTGTAATCCTAACAATCCAACTGGTACTTTACTTGAAAAAGAATTACTTGAGGATTTAGCAGTATTTGTAAAAAAACATAATCTAATCGTTATTTCAGATGAAATTTATGCAGAACTTGTTTATGATGGCGAATATACTAGCTTTGCTAACATCGAGGGAATGAGAGAACATACTATTTTAATTTCTGGATTTTCTAAAACATTTGCAATGACAGGTTGGCGATTAGGGATTGTTGCAGCACCTTCGGACATCATTTCACACATGTTAAAAGTACATCAGTATGCAATTATGTGTGCACCTACAATGTCACAGCATGCAGCCGTTGAAGCATTACGAAATGGAGAGCATGATGTAGAAGAAATGAGAAGAAGTTATATGCAACGACGTAATTTCCTTGTTCAATCACTGCAGGAAATTGGTCTATCATGTCATCTTCCTGGTGGAGCATTTTATGTATTTCCATCCATTCAAAATACGGGCTTAACTTCAGAGGAGTTCGCAGAGCAATTATTATTAAAAGAACGAGTTGCAGTTGTCCCGGGAAATGTTTTTGGTGAATGTGGTGAAGGATTTATTCGTTGTTCATACGCAACCTCACTTAATCAATTGATTGAAGCTACAAAACGAATTAATCGTTTTTTACAAACGCTGCCATCATTTGAACCTGTAAATTTAACAAAAATGGTTAGTAAATAAAACATTAAAAAAAGCTCTTGTTATCCTTTACGGGAACAAGAGCTTTTTATATGACTTTGTAAAAAAAAAGAATTTGCATTTGCTTCAAAAATTCTTTCTTGAAAGATCGAAGTAATTAAATCATCATAACCTAAAGTGTCACATAGTATCCATATGTTTTGAATAGTTGGAGGGAGATTTTCTAGTTTATTCTTTATTTCATTCATAAGAGTTCCAGAAAAAAATAAGTAAGGTACAATTATGACTTGGTCATTGTTGTTTGATAGTAGAGAATCCCATATTTCATGAATGGACGGTTTTGAGACTGCCATAAAAGCAGGTAGTATCGTTTGATTTAAATTTTGTTCTAGTAATCTAACAATTGAATTAAAATCATTTCGGGTCAGAGGATCACTACTTCCTCGACCGACTAACACGATTTTAGCTGGTTTTGTTAAGTCGTTTACTTTTTCTTTCATTCGTTTTCTGACTAACTCAATCATGTTTTCATGTACTCCGATTGGATTAGCTAAATTAATTTTTAAACTTGGATTAGTAAGTTGAAATGCCTTAATTTCATCTGGAATATCAACTTTTGCATGATTGGCAGAAAGGAGTAAAACCGGTAACACTGTTACTGATTTTGCTCCTTTGTTTAAACAGTTTGTTAATCCTTGTGAAATTGTTGGCTTTGCTAATTCTATAAAACTGATTTCTTGGATTGGGCAATCAATTTGTTTTTGTACTTTTTTGACAAAGTGAATGGCCGATTGGACGGCGGACTTTATTCTGCTTCCATGGCAAACATATAAGATTGCGTCCATTCACTAACACCTCATTTCATTATTTGAATCAGTAATTAAATACTTGAGTAGTTAAAATTTTTATTTTCAGATAATGAATTGTATTTTGTTTCAAACCATTGTAATTGATGATGTAAATTAACAACTTCACCTACAATGATCATACTAGGATTCGTTATTTCCTCTTTTTCAACCACTGATAATACGTCTTTTAATGTACAAATGACCGTTTTCTGTTGCTCTGTTGTACCATAGTGGATTAGTGCGATTGGTGTATCCTGATGCTTACCATTTGAAATCAATTGATGACGAATATAGGGTAAGTTATTTACCCCCATATAAATTGCTAGTGTATCAATGCCTTTTGATAATGCAGCCCATTTAACTGTGTCTTCTTCTTTGCAGTGACCTGTTACAAAAGCAAATGAGCTACTGTAATCTCGATGCGTAACAGGGATCCCTGCATAGGCAGGGGCAGCTATACCAGAAGTAATACCTGGAACTATTTCAAAGGGAACGCCACGTTCTACTAAATAAGATGCTTCTTCACCACCACGGCCAAATATAAAGGGATCGCCTCCCTTTAATCGAACAACTGTTTTTCCTTTTTTCGCGTATTTTACTAAAAATGCATTAATTGTTTCTTGTTTCAATGCATGGTAGTTTGGTAGTTTACCTGCGTAGATTAATTCGACTGATTCTTTTGCATACGCTAGAAGTTCTTTATTGACTAATCGGTCATACAAAATGACATCAGCTTTTTGAATGCACTTGAGTCCTTTTACAGTAATTAGATCAGCATCACCTGGTCCAGCACCGACTAAATAAACTTTTCCAATCATCCCATACACCTCATCATCATCGTTTACTTAAAACCTCAATGTCTAATACATAACCACCGCTTTGGGTCACTTTCTTTTTTTCATACAACAGTAAATCTTTGACGTCCGGTTTTTTTACATAAAATTTTTCTAGCTCTGAGTCCACAAGCTTAAAAGCTTTATCATCGTCATTCGCTAAAATTACAATTGGGATTGTACGATCTTCAATTGAAGCTTCGAATCGATATAAAAACATAGGTCACCGACTTTCGTTAAGATGCTTTAACGGTTTCAAGAATTTTATTTAAATGATTTTGTAATTCCTCAATCCCAACTCTAGATACATATTCCAAGTAAGGTTCAGATGGTAATTTCTTTTCTTGGAAGTGCTGTAAGAATTTTTCTAATACAAGATGTAGAGAAGGGGACTCCACTTTACCTTTTAATTTTTCGTTTAATTTACCACCATTTGCTAACGTTCCGCCTACATAAATTTCAAATGCTTCCACTAATTCTTTTTTCTCATTACGAGCTTTTATTCCTTGTAGACCGATATCTGCGATTGCTCTTTGTCCACAAGAGTTAGGGCAGCCAACCATATGAATTCGGACTGGCACATCAAGTGATAGTTTTTCATCCAAATAAGATGCAGTTTCTTTCATTCGAGCTTTTGTCTCTACTAAAGCTAGATTACAATATTCATTTCCAGTACAAGCAACGGAATAACCAATAAACTTAGGTGGTACTGGCGTGAATTTGTCTAATAATGGCTCTTTCAATAAAGCATCTAGATTAGCTGTTGGTATATTTGGAAGAATTAAATTCTGTGAATTACAATTTCGAATTTCACCATTACCGTATCGTTTTACAATTCTTGCTAACTCAAAAACATCCTTAGAATGTAATCTTCCAACAGGGATACTTAAACCAACGTAATTTAAGCCTTTTTGTTTTTGTGGATGTACACCGTAAAAATAGCCAGCGTTCCAATTTTCTTCAAAGCCAGTTCCTTTCGGTAATAATTCACCTGTATATTTTTGTAATACTTCTTTGAATTTTTCTACACCCCAATCAGCAACTAAGAACTTTAGTCTAGAGTGATGGCGTTTTTCACGATATCCAAAGTCTCTAAAAATGGTTGTAACAGCAATTGCCACTTCTTTAACTTGATGTGGTAAAACAAATACATCTAGCGTTTGAGCTAAATGAGGAGCAGAAGAGAGTCCACCACCTACTTTTAAATGGAAGCCTGCAGTTTCCTTCCCATCAATTTCTTTAAGGGCAGGAACAAAAGATATACAATTAATTTCTGCATTAGATGCATTATTTTTATTTGTACTAATCGACATTTTGTATTTTCTAGGTAGATTAGAGAATTCTTCATTAAACTGAAAAAACTCGTAGACTTCTTTTACAATAGGAGTTGTGTCAAATAATTCATTTGGATCGATCCCAGCTAATGGATTTCCGACGATATTACGTGTGATATCACCGCAAGCTCCTGCACTTGAGAGACCAACTTTTTCTAATCGTTTAAAAATATCTGGTATTTGTTCAATTGTTAGCCAATGAAATTGGATCGCTTGACGAGTTGTAATATCGTAAACATCACGACCATAATCGCGAGCGATTTCAGCTAAGGTTACAAGCTGATCGTATGTTAAAATCCCAGATGGAACATTCACACGCATCATAAAATAGCCAGCTTCTTTTGGCTTCTGTAAATAACAACCAGCCCATTTAAATAAATCCCACTGTTCCTTAGGAATAGATTCAAACCCATTTTTAGCGTAGTAGGGGATGTCATCATAAATTTTTAGACCGTCTTTAACAAGTTTCTTTTTTTCGGTTTCATTTAATTTAGGGTTGTCTTTCCAAATTTTTTCAACTGTCATCGAACATCACCTAACCCAATATAATTTTTGCTTTTTAAAAATTGAAGTACAGTTTCAACACATTCTTGAATCGAAAGCTTATCTGTGTTTAAAGTTAGTTCAGGATTTAATGGAGCTTCATATGGGGAGCTTATACCAGTGAAGTTTTTGATTTCACCATTCTTTGCCTTTTTATACAAACCCTTTGGATCTCTGTTTTCGCAAGTTTCAACCGAACATTCAACATAAATTTCGATAAATTCATCGCTTTCAACTAAAGTACGAACTAGATTACGATCAGCTATAAAAGGGGAGATAAAGGCCGTTAATACGATTTGCCCGTTATCTACAAATAATTTTGCTACTTCACCAATTCGGCGAATATTTTCAGTTCGATCATAGTCTGAAAAACCTAAGTCTTTGTTCAAACCATGACGAATATTATCCCCGTCTAATACATACTGCTGAATATTAAGCTGGAATAATGCTTTTGAAATCTCATTAGCAATTGTTGATTTACCGGCAGCAGAGAGGCCGGTAAACCATAATATACAGCTATGGTGGTTGTTTTTAAGGCGACGATCTTGTTTTGATATACTTGAATGATGCCAAACAATGTTTTTAGACATTAAATTTCTCCTATTCTACTGAACTCGATTGAGGCTCTCTCATGCCTTCAATTAATATTTCCACGACTTCTTTCCGGCTAAAAGCGGAAGGAGGAATTTCACCGTTTTTCAGCATTTCACGGACCTTTGTACCAGATAAAGTAATATGGTTTTCGCTACTATGAGGACATGTCTTAGTTGATGCCATATTTTCACATTTAGAGCAATAAAAACTATTTTCAAAGAAAAGGAGAGTAATACCCAATTCTTCATGTGAAAATTGACTAAAGATTTTTTGTGCATCGTAAGTTCCATAATAATTACCTACTCCTGCATGATCACGTCCAACTATAAAATGAGTACAGCCATAATTTTTTCTAACAATTGAATGGAAAACTGCTTCTCTAGGTCCTGCATAGCGCATAGCAGCAGGGAATACAGCTAAAAATACGCGATTGGTAGGATAATAGTTTTGAAGTAAAACTTTATAGCTTTTCATTCTTACGTCTGCCGGAATATCATCTGATTTAGTCTCACCAACTAAAGGATTTAAGAAAAGGCCATCAACGATTTCTAATGCACTTTTTTGAATGTATTCATGAGCTCGATGTACTGGATTTCGCGTCTGAAAACCAACTATTTTTTTCCAATTTAACGAAGCAAATTGTTCTCTAGTTTGTATAGGGGTTAAGTAATATTCAGCAAATTGCGCACGATTAATCTGTTTGATTACAGTTACTTCTCCGCCGATATAAACGTCACCTCGAGAATACATTTTGGCAACTCCGGGATGATTTAAATCAGTCGTACCATAAACAGATTGTGCTTCTATCAATTTATCAGGAGTATAAATGTCTTTGATTGTTAACAATGCATAGACATCATTTTCCCAAGTAAGTTTTACTTCTTCACCTAGTTTTAGCTGACGAGCTATTTGCTCTGAAACAGGAAGCGTAATTGGAATACTCCAAACCGTTCCATTTTTTAATCTCATTTTGCTAACGACTTGTTCATAATCGTCTTTACCTAAAAATCCGGTTAGAGGACTATATGCACCATTTCCGATTAATTCTAAATCACTTAAACTAATTAAATCTAATTGGATTTCTTTTAGATTGTTTTGAATGGAAACTTCAGGTTTAAATCGATTAACTAAGACGCCACCATGCGGGGGTAAACTCATTGTTTAACACTCCTTAGATTTTCCTATTTTAGTAGGTTGATTATTGTGATTTAAATAAAATGAATGATGTAACTAACTAATCATGCAAACCACATTCAGTTTTTCCTGTTCCTGACCAACGTCCAGAACGACTATCTGTAGAGTTCGAAGCTGGTAATGTACAAACTTCACAACCAATACTTGGATAACCTATATCATGCAATGGATTGTAAGGTAAATTTTGATAGTACACATATCTCCAAACTTCTTTCCAAGTCCAATGGATTAATGGACAAACTTTTATAGAACTGAACTTGTGATCAAGATTAATAAAATTTGTTTTTTGACGAGACGGTGATTGTTCTCTTCTTAATCCTGACACCCAAGCAGGTGCACCATCCAATGCTTCTTGAAGCGGTAAAATTTTACGGATGTTACAACACTTATTTGGCTCACGCTTCCATAACTCATCTCCATGAATCGCTGCTTGCTCGGCTAGTGTCAAACTAGGTAGTTTCTTTTCGATTTGCAAACTAGGATACTTAGCTTGAATTTTATCGATTAATTCATAAGTTTCTTTAAAATGAAGCCCAGTTTCTAAAAAAACAATCTTTGCGTCAGGCTTTACTTTTGAAATTAAGTCAATCAATAAAATACCTTCTACACCGAAGCTACAGGCATAAATTAATTCATCCCCATAGGTAGAATAAGCCCATTTAAGTGCTTCAAGTGCACCCTTTGTTTCATTATCAATCGAAAAGCTCGGAATCGTATTTTCGTTCCAATTTTCAAATCTCATTTGCTTTCCTCCAATGAACTAAAGAAAGTATAGAAATTGCATGTTTTATGGCATATTTATCAATTCATTTCATATATACTTTCTAATCAGTTTTCCGTATAAAGAAAAAGACAGCTCAAATCTTCAATCGTAAATTACGCGAAGATTTGAGCTGCCTCTAGTTTTTCTAGTCAGCAGGAACTCATTTACTTTAATCGTATTTTTTCTTGTTTTTCTACTTGAATAATTTTCCCATCTTGAACGACTAGTGTGATCGTTCCAAATTTTAAACCATTAAGTAACGATTCCACGACCTCAATGATTGGTTTTAAGTCGCTGGTATGGCTCATGAGCTTCCCCCTAGAATTTAATTACAACTAAGTTTATCAGAATTGTATGAATTGTCAATTTCGAAAATGATAATTTTTTAAATTTTTTAATCATATTTTTTGAGAGTAGTTGATCACATCAAAAAATCGAAAAACAAGAGGTACTCTCTCGATTTTCGATCGTATTTAAGATCTTGATAGGTAGCAAAATAGTACTGAAAAATATAATCATAACGTATTCTATTCTTAAAATTTATCCATTTAGATTGAATAGGATTAAGATCAAATGCTAGGCTGCATACCACCTTAAACTATTCGTAAAACGAAATTATCTTGTTCTTTTACTAACTTCGTGAATATACAATTATTTATGGAAGATAATAATGAAATAAAATTGATTTATTAAAGGAGGTTCGTGATGACGATACTTCATAACGAGCCATTGATGTCGGCTGTAATAGCGTGGTTTATTGCTCAGTTTTCAAAAGTAATCATTCATTTAATTAAAGAAAAAGACTTTGATATTTCTAAGTTCTTTGCCTCTGGCGGTATGCCAAGCTCGCATTCATCAACCGTAACAGGACTAGCATTAAGTGTAGGATTAACAGTTGGATTTGAAAGTGTTAATTTTGCGATCGCAGCAATTTTTGCAATCATTATCATGTATGACGCATCAGGAGTAAGGCTTGCGGTCAGTAAACATGCAAAATTATTAAATGATTTTTTCCACGGAAGAATTAAAAATTATAAAGCATTAAATGAACTTGTGGGTCATACATCATACGAAGTAGTAGTTGGGGCACTACTAGGCATAATCGTTGCAATTATCGTTTCAAGATATTAACGCTGTAATATAAATCAAGTTGATTTATATTATGAGCGTTTTTTTGTACGTTCATAGTATATAAATAAGCAGTGGCGAAGAATAGTACATAACATGGTTGCTAATTCTAGGAATTAAGAAATCAGTAAAATAACCAAAAAATTTTTAATACTCTTTCTTAAACACAGTAAAAAAAATAGGCGAATTAATTTGTGTTTGATAAGATGTTGGTAGGATATGTAATTAAGGAGTGAAAAAATGAAAAGTACAGTAAGTGAAAACAGTGCTTGGAAAAAGGTGGGACGCTGGATTTATCAATTACGATTTATAGTGATTGCAATAATAGCCGTGGCTTCTATCTTTCTAGGTTTATATTCTAAGCATTTACCTGGTATCTTAGATGGGGATGGCTTTAGAACACCTGGTGAATATGAAAAAGCTAAAAATGTATTGGAAAAAGAATTTGAACAATCACCAGATTCGCTCATCATCTTACTTGAACGTAAAAAAGGGGTAACTGATGATCAATTCCAGTCGGATATTGAACGTGTTGTAAAAGAAGTTCAAAAGGAAAAAAATATAGAGCAATTTCATAACCCATTAAATAACCCTAGTATGAAGAAAAAAAATATTGCCTATTTATCTCTTTTATTTGATGAAAAAGATCACGATAAGCTAGTTGATTTAAACAATAAATTTGCAAAAAAAGTAGAGTCATTATCTAATGATAAAGTGAAAATAGGTACTACTGGTTTTACGATCATTAGCGATGTAATGAATAAAACTAGTCAAAAGGATTTAAAAAAGGCTGAAATGATAGGTGTTCCTATCGCTTTTATCGTGTTATTTTTTGCTTTTGGTAGTCTAGTTGCATCAGCAATTCCTATTATCATTGGAATGATTAGTATACTGACAACTTTTGGTATACTAGCATTTATTGGAAAACATGTAGACTTATCAATATTTGTTTTAAATGTTGCACCTATGATTGGTTTAGCATTATCGATTGATTTTGCATTGCTATTTGTAAGTCGATATAAAACTGAATTATCAAACCACTCAACTGTAAAAGAAGCGATTAGTGTAACGTTTGCAACAGCGGGAAGAGCAATTATCTTCTCAGGAATTTGTGTATTTATAGGCTTGTCAGCGCTTTACTTCATAAATATTGATTTGTTTAGAAGTGTGGCAATTAGTGGTGCGGTTGTCGTTTTAGTCAGTTTATTTTTATCACTAACCTTATTACCAGCTGTTTTATCAGCACTTGGTAAAAACATTAATAAAGGTACTTTAAAATCAATTGCAAATCGAAGTCAAGAGCAACAACAGGCTGTTTGGAGAAGATTTGCTAATTTCGTAATGAAAAGACCAGTTATTATGGCGCTAACTTCATTAATTATTCTAGGCTTATTTGTCATTCCAATTAGAGATGTTCATTTAAATATCCCTACTATTGATGCATTACCTAAACAAGAGGCGTCAAGAATCAATTATGAAAAGTATCAAAAGTCATTTCTTCCAGAAGCTCAAAAACATGGAACAATATCAATTGTATTTGAAGCAAATAATGACTTCTTAAATCAAGATCACTTAAATTCATTAGAAAAAATACAAAAATTGCTTAAAAATGAGAAAGATGTTTATGAAGTGAAAAGTGTTTTTGATGCATTAAATATGAATGCACAACAAGTTTTACCTGCTTTAAAATCACCAAATGCTGCAAAGATTCAGCCGGCAATTCAATCATATATAAAAAATAATAAAACTTTTATCCAAGTGTTTTTGAATGCAAGTCCTAAATCAGAAAAAGGAAAGCAATGGGTAAGAGATTTTGAAGAAAAATACAAAGGAAAAATAGAAGGACTTAATTATACTGTGGGTGGTCAAGTAAAATTTGAACAAGAATTATTTGATGAGATAACAGATAATATTGCATACGGTTTACTTGTCATAATGGTCAGTACTTTCATTATATTAATGATTGCATTTAGGTCAATTATCATTCCGATTAAAGCGATTTTAATGAATGTTTTATCCTTAAGTGCAACGTTTGGTATCATTACTTGGCTATTCCAGGGTGGTAATTTTGGATTACCTCAATCAGATATTATGTTAATTTTACCAGTTTTTGTTTTCGGTTTAGTTTTTGGTTTAAGTATGGACTATGAAGTATTTTTAATGTCCAGAATGCAAGAGCTATATTATGAAACTGGAGATAACACATATTCGACGAGAGAAGGGTTAGTGTCAACAAGCCGAATCATTACATCAGCGGCTTCTATTATGATTGTCATTACAGGTGCATTTGCTTTCACAGATATGGTACCTGTTAAACAAATGGGGATTGGTATAGCGATTGCCATATTCTTAGATGCTACAATTGTTCGTTTAGTATTAGTACCAAGCTTAATGCAGCTATTTGGAAAATGGAATTGGTGGTTCCCATTCTCAAAAATTAATCGTAACGAAGCTACTAAAAAAGTCGGGTAAATTTATCTGTGGAAACTGCTATTCTTTAAATGAATAGCAGTTTTTTTGCACGAATAAAACAGCCCTAAAAAAGTTTAGGTTTCTTAAAAGGCTTGTTACTATTTTTTTTAAATAGATTCTATTGTAACTAGAGGTAATGGACATACTAAGCAATATGTTCTAATTTTACATAAAATAGTAAATTGGTGGTCAAATTTGGTAAACTATTAAAAGATACAGAAGGGAGAAGGAAAACATGTTTAAGAGAGGTTTAAGAGCAATTTTTATAAGTTGTCTTGTTTTAACAATTAGCTTATTAGCAGCATGTGGAAATAATAAACAACAGTCTTCAAAGGTTGAGAAACCTGCAAAACTACCAGTTGCAACAATCACGGTAAAAGATTATGGAGTAATTAAAGCTGAGTTATATCCTCACATCGCACCAAACACAGTATATAATTTTATATCGCTTGCAAACAAAGGATTTTATAATGGATTAACTTTCCACCGAATTGTCAAAGACTTTGTTATTCAAGGTGGTGACCCAGAAGGAACAGGTAACGGTGGACCAGGATATACAATTGATGGAGAATTTACATCCAATGGTTTTAAAAATAATTTAAAACATACAACAGGTGTACTATCGATGGCGCGTACCGGAGAGCCAAACAGTGCTGGAAGTCAATTTTTCATTATGGCGAATGACACACCTGATCTTGATGGTCAATATGCTTCATTTGGGAAGGTTATCGAGGGAATCGATATTGTAAAGAAAATCGATGCAGTAGAAACTGATTCTATGGGAAAACCTACAACACCTGTAATAATTGAATCGATAAAAGTTGATACAATGGGTGTAAAATATCCAAAACCAAAAACCCATAAAGAATAATATACATACTTTACAGAAAAGAACCCCACAAGGAAACTAAAATTCTTTGTGGGGTTTCTATATAAAGCTATATTTTTAGGCTAAGATTTCTTATTCAAATCGACTAGTGATCATTTTCTTTCTAGTATAAAATTCAACTCCATCAGTTCCATTTGCATGTAAATCTCCATAAAAAGAGTTTTTCCATCCAGAGAATGGGAAGAAAGCCATTGGAGCCGGCACGCCTAAATTAACTCCTAACATACCTGCCTCTATATTTTCCCTAAAGAATCGAATACTGGAAGCGCTATCAGTGAAAATGCAAGCTCCATTTGCAAAATCAGATTGATTCGCTAATTCAATTGCTTCCTCTAAAGAATTTACCCTAACAATTGAAAGGACAGGTGCAAATATTTCATCCTTCCAAATTTTCATTGAAGTTTTTACTTTATCAAAAATAGTCGGGCCAATAAAATAGCCTTTATCATTTGATACTGAATGATTTCGACCGTCTCGAATTAATGTTGCTCCTTCTTGGATACCAATTTCAATATATTGTTCTGTCCGTTCTCGAAGTTCTTTTCTTATTACAGGACCGAGGAAGATATCTTTTTCTAATCCATTTCCTATTTTTATCTCGTCAGCCTTATTATTAAGTTTTTCAATAAGAGGCTCAGCAATATCTCCAACTGCAACTACAACTGAACATGCCATACATCGTTCACCAGCAGACCCAAATGCAGCAGTTAGAATTTGAGTAGCAGCTTCTTCTAAATTTGCATCTTGAAGTACAATACTATGATTTTTAGCTCCTGCTAACGCTTGAACACGTTTATGATTGGCTGCAGCAGTTTTATAAACATATTCTGCGACTGGCTGTGATCCAACAAACGAGATCGCTTGAATATTCTTGTGATGAAGTAACCCATTTACAATTTCGTTTGAGCCATGAACGATATTTAGTACACCTTCTGGAAGACCAGCTTCACTAAATAGTTCAGCTAAACGATTAGCAAGGAGAGGTGTTTTTTCTGATGGCTTTAGAATAAAAGTATTACCGCATGCAATGGCTAAAGGGAACATCCAACATGGCACCATCATCGGAAAATTAAAAGGTGTAATTCCACCAACTACGCCTATAGGGTAACGATACATTGCTGATTCAATATTTGTTGCAATATCAGGTAATTGTTTACCCATCATTAATGTTGGTGCGCCGGCAGCAAATTCAACACATTCAATTCCGCGTTGAACTTCTCCATATGCCTCGTTATAGCTTTTTCCATTTTCGATCGTGATTAATTTCGCTAGTTCTTCCCAATTTTTCACTAATAATTGTTGATATGAAAATAGAATTCTGGCGCGTTTTGGTACAGGCGTCTTACTCCAAGTTGTAAATGCAGACTTAGCAGCATTCACTGCATGATTTAAATCATCAATGTTTGATAAGGGAACATATGCAATTACTTCTTCAGTTGCAGGATTATAAACAGGTAGATGTTGGGATTCTTGAGATGCCTCAACCCATGTGCCATTAATATAGTTTTTTACTATTTTCGTATTTGTTTGAACTGACATTTGAATTCACCTCAGTTTTATAGTTTTGCAAATGCTTGTAATAGTGTAGTGACAATAAAATCAATTTCCTCATCAGTTGTTGTAAACGGTGGACTTAATGTAAGTATGTTATTAAAACCTGGAACAGTGTCTCCGTTTTTCCCAATGATTAATCCGTTTTCCTTACATTCTTTAATAATTTTCATAACTTTTTCTGGACTTGCAGGAATTTTACTTTCTTTGTCTTCAACAAGTTCAATTCCAAGAATAAAGCCAAAACTTCGAATATCTCCTACGTTTTTATGCATGATTAATCGATCTAATTTTTTACGTAGCTCATTTCCTAAATATGCTGCTCGATCAATTAATTTTTCTTGTTCAATGATTTCTAAATTTTTTAAAGCTACTGCGCAAGAAGCTGGATTTCCACCAAATGTATTGACATGTCTGAAATGATTGTCAGCTCCTGGTTTTTTAAATTGCTCATATAAATCACTCCGAATAGCTGTAGCAGATAAAGGAGTATAAGCACTAGTCATTCCTTTTGCCATTGTAATAATATCCGGTTTGATATTAAAATTTTGATGTCCAAAAGGTTTCCCACTTCTACCGAATCCACAAATTACTTCATCAACTATTAATAAAATTCCGTGGCGGTCGCAAATGTTTCGTACTTCAGTTAAATATTCTGGAGGAGGGACAATTACTCCGCCACCTGTAATAACTGGCTCCATAATAATACCAGCTATCGTATCTGCACCTTCGTAATTAATTAAATCTTCATATGCTTTAGCACATTCTAAACCACATTCGCCGTAAGTTTTACCAAATGGACAGCGATAGCAATATGGAGGGGCAACATGATGAAATCCAACCGATAAAGGCTCGTATTTTGTTTTACGATGTGCTTGCCCAGTTGCACTTAACGCCCCCATAGAATTTCCATGGTATGCTCGATATCTAGAGATAAATTTAAAGCGGGAAGGTTCTCCATTTTGTTGGTGGTATTGTCTAGCAATCTTAAAAGCTACTTCATTTGCATCCGATCCAGAATTTGAATAAAAAATTCGATAGTTTCCACCAAGCCACTCATTGATTTTTTCAGCTAATAAGATAGATGGAACATTGCCTTGTGACATAGGGACGTAAGGAATCGCAACCATTTGATCAGCAGCTGCCTTTGCAATTTCCTCTCGGCCATAGCCAACATTTACGCACCATAAGCCTGACATTCCATCGATATAAGTTTTTCCATCAATATCTGTCACACTACTATTTTTCCCTGAAACGAAAATCATAGGATTTGGATTGTGAACTGACATATGATGCCATACAAACTTACGATCTAATTCAAGAAGTTCTTCTTTCGAAAAAACCTGAGCATTGGATTCTTGTATTGAACGATCATTCACGTAGGTCACCAACTTTCATTATTCTATTTGTATCGTACATTCAATTTTCTGATAATTCATTATACATTTTGTCTAAAGATAGAAGGATTTTATAGATCAATATGTAATTAATAACTATAGAAGAATGAATAGAGGTGAAAAATTGATTGCATCAGAAAGTTTAATTTTAAGAGATGTAATAAAGAGGCCGGTATTCAAAAAAAATGAAATAATCGCAGGGAATAAAGGTTTATTACGTAAAGTCAATTGGGTACATGTTTTAGAAATTACGAACACTGCTACGTTTGTAAATCAAAATGATCTCATATTAACTACGGGTATTGGAATTCACCAAAGTAAAAAGAATCGCTTAAATTATTTACAAAATTTAATCTCTCAAGGCGCAGCTGGTTTGTGTATCGAATTAGGAATTTATCTTAATGAAATACCAAATGATATGATTGAATTAGCTAATCAATACGATTTTCCTCTGATTGTCTTATGTGAAAATCTGCGTTTCGTAGATATAACGCAAGATATACATAGTCTAATCATTAACCAACAACATTTACAATTGAAAAAACTAGAAGCATTTTCTAGAAAACTTCAGCAATTAACACTCCAATCAACAGATATTTATCCAATCTTAAGACATTTACATGAATATGTTTCTTTACAAGTACTTTATTATTCAGAAATTGATGAGCATACTTTTTACCCCCAAATTTCACCAGAAGTTGGTAAAAAACTAATCCAATATTACAAGGAAGTCATTAAGAATGAACATTCACTTGAAAGTTCACTTATTTTAGTTGGAAATAAACAAGTATTATCAATCCCTGTAGTTTGTCTTGGTCAAACTTTGGCATACGTGGGGATTATATGCCATAATCAGGTTTCTTCTGAATGGCTACCGATCGTACTGGATTATACATCGAAAGGAATCGCACAAATTTTACTTAGAAAATTTTTCTTAGAGGAAAATACTTATAAGCATCATAATGAGTTGTTTCAAGATTTATTACTAAATAAAATTGAAAGTGAAGAATTGGCATTACAGCGGTTAGGCATTCGACATATTAGCAAATTAGGTCATTTATTTATTGGTGGAGTAATTGAGCTTGCTCATAATGTAATGGAGGATGAAGCGAAAGAACTTACATCAAGAAATCAAGACTTATTAATAACACTTAGATCACTCCTGAAAAAACATGGTTTATTTAGCTTATTAATGTTAAAAAATAATCTAATCTACCTAATCATTGTAAAAGAATATAGTACAGAAAAAACAATCATCTATTTAAAGGAGTCACTCGTTAAGTGTATTGAAGAATTAAAACATACGATAGGAGTGACCTTTTCTGGTCAAACAGACGTGCATATTGGATTTGGAACGGTAAAAACGAAATTAATCGAGATTGTTCAAAGTTTTAAAGAAGCATTTGATACTTTAAGTATTGCAAGAGTACCGTTAAAGAAGAAATCAGCATTATTTTATGACGATTTAGGAATCTATCAAATTATAAAATCGCTTCCTGAAGAACAATTTCTAGCTTCATTTATTGAACAATATTTAGGCAAATTAATTGAATATGATTTTAAGAATCAATCCGAATTATTGCATACAATCGATATTTACTTAAAATGCCAAGGTTCAAAACAGGATACTGCAAAACAATTATTTATTCATCGTCAAACACTGTATCATCGATTAGATAAAATAGAAGAATTAATCGGGAATGATTTTCTTGATGAGCAAAAAAGACAATGCATTGAATTTGCATTAAGAGCGTATGAATTGTTACATCCATTTAACGAAGCAAGATTAAAAAATTAATTGTAAAGAAGTAAGATGACATAGTGTCGATAAAATTTATTGAATATTTAGACAAAGTGTAAAATGTTTTTTAATTCAATATTTTATATAGTTCTTATTAAGGAATATTATTTGAATAAAAAACAGTTTAAAGCGCTTACATTAGGGGATTAATCATTGTCAAATCTGATTTCTTTTCCTTTTAAGGAGGGTGATATTTAAAAGTGAAATTTAATTCTATTTATTTTCAATGTAAACATCCTAAAAAAATTCGAAAGAAAAGGTGATATGTATGCGTAAATCAAAAGAAGAAGTATTAAGAGATGCAAATGATATTTTATCTTATATTGAAAAACAAACTTTAACTGAAGCCGAACAAAAGAAAATTATTCATGATTCAGTTTATAACTTTACTCATTATGTAAATGAGGCGATTCTCAAACATCGTAAATCGGTTTCAAATGATTTTTCTGTTGTTGAATGGAAAGGTGAAGGTGCAGTTTTTTACGATACAAAAGGTGACGAATATATTGATTGTTTAGGCGGATATGGGGTGTTTTTACTAGGTCATCGTCATCCAAATGTAGTGAATGCAGTAAAATCTCAAATCGATCGATATGCTCTACACAGTCAAGAATTAGTAGATCCTTTACGTGGATATTTATCGAAGCTAGTAGCTGCAATTACGCCAGGAGATTTGCAACATACTTATCTAGTAAACTGTGGAACGGAAGCAAATGAAATGGCATTAAAATTAGCAAGACTAGCAACTGGGAAAAAGTGGTTTATCTCAATGGAAAATGGTTTTCATGGTAAAACATTAGGTTCATTATCTGCATCAGGTAAAGCGATGTTCCGTACTCCTTATATGCCATTAGTACCTGGCTTCCAACATGTTGCATTTGGTGATGCTGAAGCAGTAGAAAAAGCGATTCATCACTTAATAGGGACAGGTGAAACAGTTGCAGGTGTCATTGTCGAGCCGATGCAAGGTGAAGGAGGAGTTAACTTAGCGCCAGAAGGCTATTTCCAAAGATTACGTGAGATTTGTGATAAATATGAATGTCTATTAATCGTTGATGAAGTCCAAACAGGAATGGGCCGTACTGGAAAATTATTTGGAATGGATCATTATGGCGTTGTACCGGATATTATGACGCTAGGAAAAGCATTTGGTGGTGGTGTTATGCCCATTGCTGCAATGGTTGCTAAAGATGAGCTATGGGATAAGATGGAGGAAAATCCATTTTTACTTGGTTCTTCTACTTTCGGTGGGAACCCTCTTTGCTGTGCTGCTTCAATTGCTGCTATTAAAACCATACTAGAAGAAGATATTCCAGGACAAGCGGAAGCAAAAGGTGAATATATTTTAGACCGCCTTAAAAAGATCCAATCAGAACATCCTGAAGTATTGAAGGATGTTCGTGGTCTAGGCTTATTAATTGGTATGGAATTTACTACGAATGAATTAGGTTATACGATGGCAAAATATTTATTTAACGAGAAAATTTTAGTAAGTGGAACAATCAATAATGCGACTGTTATTCGATTAGAGCCACCTGCAGTAATAAGTTATGAGCAGTTAGATGTTGTTTTAGATGCAATTGAACGAAATATTGCGTTATTAGCTAATGAAATGAATGAGGTAACTGTTAAGTAAAATTAACAGGTTTCATTTTGGAAATTAAAGACTGAATATTCAAAATAAAAAATAAGGAAACCATTTCGGTTTCCTTATGATATATCAAATTGAGGAGATAGATATATGAAAAATAGCCCAACTTTAAAAAGATCCCTTGGATTATGGCCAATAGTAATGTTAGGACTTGGATATTTAACACCGGCTGTAGTCTTTGATACATTTGGACTTGTATCGAAAGAGACATCCGGTCATGTACCGACTGCATATCTATTAACGTTAGTGGCAATGCTTTTCACAGCTTTTAGTTATGGAAAAATGGTTAATGCGTATCCTACTGCTGGATCTGCTTATACTTATGCTCAACGTTCAATTAATCCTAAAGTGGGCTTTTTAGTTGGGTGGTTGGCACTTTTAGATTATTTGTTATTGCCGATGATTAATATCTTACTTGGCCAACAATATTTATCAGCAATTTTCCCAAGTGTACCTGGTTGGCTGTGGGTTGTTGTATTAACAGGCGCAATGACCTATATAAATATTAAAAGTATCAAATCGACCGCGAATATTAATTCAATTTTTGTAGTCTATCAATTTTTGATTGTAGTAGCATTTATCGTACTTGGAGTAAAGCAATTATTAGGTGGAATGGGATATGGTTCACCTATAGCAATGGGACCATTATTTAGTTCTAATATGCATTTTTCACCGCTTGTTTCAGGCGCTACGATTCTTTGCTTCTCATTTTTAGGATTTGATGCAGTTTCAACCTATACGGAAGAAGCAATTAATCCTAAAAAAACAATACCAAGAGCGATTTTCTTAACTGCTTTAATCGGTGGAGGTATTTTTATTATCGCATCATATGTTTCACAGCTTTTATTCCCTGATATTTCATTGTTCAAAGATATTGAAAATACAACTGCTCCTGATATTTCATTTTATGTTGGTGGAAAAATATTTCAAACATTTTTCTTATCTGCTTCATTTGCAGGGATTATAGCTTCTGCTTTAGCTTCTCATGCAAGCGTTTCACGACTGTTATATGTAATGGGACGAGATAATGTTTTACCTAATAAATTTTTCGGTTATGTACATCCAAAATTCCAAACGCCAGTTTATAACATCCTATTTGTTGGCGCAGTTTGTTTAACAGCGGTTTTCTTTAGTATGCAATATGCTACATCGTTCATTAATTTCGGTTCATTAATCGCATTTACCTTCGTTAATTTATCTGTGATTGCTCAGTTTGCAATTCGAGAAAAAAAATACAAATCTTTGAAACAAATTATAAGTAACATCATTATTCCATCAATTGGAGCTTTGTTCGTTGGGGTTCTTTGGGCAAATGTACAAAGAGATTCATTTATTCTTGGAGTTGGATGGGCAATTATTGGCATCATTTATTTATTCTTCTTAATAAAAGTATTAAATGTGCAAATTGATCATTTTGGTAAAGAAAAGGTTATTGATGAAAAGATAACGATAAATTCATAGGAATGTTAAAGGACAAACTTAGGTTTGTCCTTCGAGTGTGTAGACAAAGTCCTATTTATCTGATTATCAGACTGCCTACGACTTCATGCTTGCTTAATTCTGCGTAACTTGTGGGTGCTAATTATTGTAGAGGAGGAGAAAAAATGTATCTGAATGATATAGGAAGAATGTATATAGATGGAAAATGGGTTATGAGTGAAAGTGGACAAACTCGAAAGATTCTTAATCCTGCAACTGAAGAAATAATTGCCACAGTAACAGAAGGCAGTAAATTTGATGTTCAAAAAGCAATCGTTTCTGCAAGAAGAGCTTTTGATAAAGATGGATGGGCAAATTCAAAAGCTAGGGATCGTGCTGAACTGCTTTTAAAGTTAGCAGACCTTCTTGAACAAGATTGTAAAGAAATGAGTATTTTAGAAACACTTAATAATGGCAAGCCATTAAGGGAAGCTGAGTACGATATTCAAGATGCGGTAAATCAGTTAAAGTACTATGCTGGTTTGACGACTAAACCTCATGGGCAAACTTATGATGTTCCAGATGATATGCAATCTATGGTTGTTAGAGAACCAATCGGTGTAGTTGGTCAAATTATCCCGTGGAATTATCCATTAGTAATGGCGATTCAAAAAATTGCTCCTGCAATCGCAGCTGGATGCACGGTTGTTATTAAACCTGCAGAACAAACTCCATTAACGTTAATACGATTTTTTCATTTAATTGATCAAGTTGGTTTTCCAAATGGGGTTTTGAATCTTGTTTTAGGAGAGGGGAAAATAGTAGGTACTGAACTAGTAAAAAGTGAATTGATTGATAAAATTGCTTTTACTGGTGGAACAGAAACTGGGAGATCAATCATGAAAGTAGCTGCAGATACAATTAAAAAGGTTGGATTAGAACTTGGAGGTAAGTCTCCTAATATTGTTTTTGCAGATGCAGATTTTGAAACTGCAATAGACTATGCATTATTCGGTATTTTTGCAAATCAAGGCCAAGTATGTTCGGCGGGTTCTCGACTGCTTATAGAAGAGTCAATCTACGAACGATTTGTGGAGGAGTTAGTAAATAGAGCAAAAGATATTGAAGTCGGAAATGGTATGGACGAGTCGACAGAAATGGGTCCACTAATTTCACAAGTTCAATTAGATCGAGTCTTAAATTATGTGCAAATTGGATTAGAAGAAGGGGCAACATTACTTTGTGGAGGAAAGAGAATGAATCGAAAAGGATTCTTTTTCGAGCCTACAATTTTTACAAATACGACTCCTTCTATGAGAATCGTACAAGAAGAAATATTTGGTCCCGTATTAGTCATTCAAAAATTTAAAACTGAAGAAGAAGCATTAGAATTAGCAAATGGGACGAAATATGGATTAGCAGGTGCGGTCTTTACGAATGATGTAGCAAAAGCACATCGAATAATAAAAGGCTTAAGAGCTGGAATTACTTGGATCAATACTTATCATCCAACGTTTAATGAGGCTCCTTGGGGTGGATATAAACAAAGCGGAATCGGTAGGGAACTTGGAACATTTGGCTTAGAGGAATATTTGGAAGTTAAACAAATCAATATAAGCTTATCCGTGCAGCCTTCTAACTGGTTTAGGAAAAAGAATCGTACCTTACAATCAAAATTAGTTAATAAGTAAGGGGAATTTGAAAAAAGGCTCAGGAAAATATAGTATACAAGGTAAAAACTCTATTAATACGTAAAAACTACTTCGTAAATTAGAAGTAGTTTTTTTCATACTTGAAAGTATAAATTGGCAGCGGAGAAGAAAGCTCGACCTAATGTACAAGTACAACTAAGTTTCTTACTTCTCCTAAAAGCTCGCTAATTGGCGAGTTTTCTTTATCTAATCTAAAACTAGATTTATAGGCCTTTTTTTACTTTACCAGACCAAAGTTTGAAGCCGCCTTTAAGTTGGTAAAGTTCAGTTACACCTTGTTTACGTAAAATACGAGCAGCTTGTCCAGGACGAACGCCCATTTGATCATATAAATAAACTGCCTGATCTTTACGAATTTCTTTTGAACGCATTTTTAATTGTGCAAACGGGATATTACGAGCACCTAATATATGACCGTTCTTAAAATCTTCTTGATCACGTAAGTCAATTAGTTGAGCTTTACGGTATCCAGCACGGAATTCTTCCTCAGTTAACGTTTTAATTAAACGTTTTTGGTAGAAATACATAACTGTTGAGTATACAATAATACCTAGCACGACAAAAATTATTGGTAAAAACTTACTCAATTCATTCAACACCTTTCAATTACCTACTTATCTTATTATAATTCTCTAATAAGATTCTGCAAGAAACTTTAACAAAAAAAGTAAAATTTCAATTGAAAAATGAGGAGATTTCAACATGACAAAGGCTAAATGGTATTTTATTAATAGTGGCAAACAATCTGGTAGCTATAACATGGCGCTAGATGAATGCTTAATTAAATGGCAAAGCGAAGAAGGATTCCTACCAACATTACGCTTTTATGAGTGGGAAAATCCTACTGTCACAATCGGTTATTTCCAAAAAAACCAAGAAATTAGTCTAGATGCACTAAAAAAATATAATGGCGATTTCGTTAGAAGACAAACTGGTGGAAGAAGTGTTTTACACCACGAGGAATTAACATATAGTGTTATTGTTCCAGAGAGCTATCCGAATATGCCTGAAACAGTTACAGAAGCATACCGAGTAATTTCAATGGGAATTTTAGAAGGGTACAAGCTATTAGGTCTAGATGCATCATTTTCAGTACCTAAAACTGCTGAAGAAAAAGATCAATTAAAAAAACCAGCAAGTGCAGTTTGTTTCGATGCCCCTTCTTGGTATGAAGTTGTCGTAAATGATAAAAAAATTGCTGGAAGTGCACAAACAAGACAAAAAGGATCAATCCTTCAACATGGTTCGATTCCATTAAATATTGATGTTGATATGTTATACGATTTATACATTTTTTCTTCAGACTCAGTAAAAGAAAAAATGAAGAAAAGATTTTTAGATCGTGCAACTTGGATTAACGCAGAGAGCAAAACACCAAAAACAATGGCTGACTTATATGAAGCATTTGAAAAAGGCTTCGAAATTGGCTTAGATGTAGAGTTAGTTCCATATGAATTAACGGAAGCACAAGAAAAAGAAGTACAAGATTTAGTAGCAACAAAGTACAGTACAGAAGAATGGAATTTACGAAAGTGATTTAGGAGAGAAAGCCTTGTGGGGCTTTCTTTTTTTTTGAAATTTGGAATTGGAGATATCTTGATTGGAGCTGCAAATAAAATCAGAAAATCGCAAATAAAAATACAATAATCGCAAATAAAAGTCAAATAATACCTTTACCCCTAAAGGTAAAAAACAACAATTTTCATCTAAATCTTTGCTTTTGAACGATAAATTAGTTTGAATTGACCTAAAATATAGCTGTTTTTCATTAAAAAGATTATTTTTAATCAAGAATTATGTGCTTTTAATAAAAATATTGCAATCTTACCAGGAAATACCCCACAAATTGATTCCTTTTGACACGGAATACTTATTTAACCTAGACCCTTATGTATACAACATATTAAAACTTCCTTCCTTTTCCACTGTTTTATTCAAAAATAAATCCGAGGAATCGCAAATAAAATCAGTGAAATCGCAAATAGAATCAGAAAATCTGCAAATAAAAGGAAAAGTGCAAATAAAAGAGGTAAAACCGCAATTAAATCCGAGGAATCGCAAATAAAATCAGTGAAATCGCAAATAGAATCAGAAAATCTGCAAATAAAAGGAAAAGTGCAAATAAAAGAGGCAAAACCGCAATTAAAATCGAGGAATCGCAAATAGAATCAGAAAATCTGCAAATAAAAGGAAAAGTGCAAATAAAAGAGGCAAAACCGCAATTAAAACCGAGGAATCGCAAATAAAATCAGAAAATCGCAAATAAAAATACAATAATCGCAAATAAAAGTCAAATAATACCTTTACCCCTAAAGGTAAAAAACAACAATTTTCATCTAAATCTTTGCTTTTGAACGATAAATTAGTTTGAATTGACCTAAAATATAGCTGTTTTTCATTAAAAAGATTATTTTTAATCAAGAATTATGTGCTTTTAATAAAAATATTGCAATCTTACCAGGAAATACCCCACAAATTGATTCCTTTTGACACGGAATACTTATTTAACCTAGACCCTTATGTATACAACATATTAAAACTTCCTTCCTTTTCCACTGTTTTATTCAAACATGCTGCTAATACTATTGAATAATCATGATGAGAGGGAGTGAGGAAAGGTGAAACCTTTTTTACCTAAACTTGTTTTTTTTGAGCCTCAAGCTTTAGAGTATCCTTTAGGAAAAGAATTAAAAATGAAATTTGAGAAGATGGGCTTAGATATAAGGGAAACAACTTCTCATAATCAAATTCGAAATTTACCAGGAGAAAATGATGTTGAAAAGTATCGGATAGCAAAATCAACTTTAGTTGTAGGGATTCGTAAAACTTTAAAATTTGAAACGTCTAAACCATCTGCGGAGTATGCTATTCCTCTTGCTACGGGATGTATGGGACATTGTCATTATTGTTATTTACAAACTACACTTGGATCGAAGCCCTATATTAGAGTGTATGTAAATTTAGAAGAAATTTTTGCACAAGCTGAAAAATATATGAAGGAACGTGAGCCTGAAATTACTAGGTTTGAAGCTGCTTGTACATCCGATATCGTTGGTATTGATTATTTAACGCATTCTTTGAAGAAAACGATTGAATTTATTGGTCAAACTGAATTTGGGCGTTTAAGATTTGTGACGAAATTTCCACATGTGGATCATTTGTTAGATGCAAACCATAATGGGAAAACGACATTTCGATTTAGTATTAATTCTAGATACGTGATAAAAAATTTTGAACCAGGTACCGGTTCTTTTGATGAGAGAATTGAAGCAGCTAAAAAAGTAGCAAATGCGGGATATCCATTTGGCTTTATTGTAGCGCCAATTTACATGCATGAGGATTGGGAAGAAGGGTATGAAGAGTTGTTTATACGGTTAAAAGATGCTTTAGGTGAATTAGCGAATGAGAAGATGACTTTTGAACTTATTCAGCATCGTTTTACGAAACCTGCAAAAAAAGTTATTCTTGAACGATATCCTAATACAAAGCTTGAAATGGATGAAGAAAAAAGGAAATATAAATGGGGTAAATATGGGATAGGAAAATATGTCTATCCAAAAGAAGAAGCTGCTTCAATTGAAGAAACGATTTCAGATTATATAAAAAAATATTTTCCAAATGGTGAAATTCAATATTTTACATAAGGAAAAAACGATTTCAATTTATCTGAACGTTAGAAAGTTGGGACTTTATCAACACACTGTTGTGTACCTAATTTTAGGTACACTCATTTTTTTTTATCATAATCTTATTAAAAAGTGACTATTTATCAGTAATATTAAGAGTATCTGTTAATTGCACTTTTGAATATTGTATTGTATCATTTTCTTTGATGCATATTGTAACGGATTCTATTTTGTATTACTTTATTGGAGGAAAAACATGCCCACACCTAGTATGGAAGATTATATTGAACAAATTTACCTTTTAATTGAAGATAAAGGGTATGCTCGTGTATCTGATATTGCTGAAGCATTATCTGTGCACCCATCGTCAGTGACTAAAATGGTACAAAAACTTTATAAAGACGATTATTTAATTTATGAAAAGTATAGAGGATTAATCCTTACACAAAAAGGTAAAAAAATGGGGAAAAGACTTGTATATCGCCATGTATTACTTGAACAATTCCTACGAATTATCGGAGTAGATGAAAACCTAATTTATCAAGATGTTGAAGGAATGGAGCATCATGTGAGTTGGGAAGCTATTGATCGAATTGGTGAATTAGTACAATTTTTTGAAGAAGATAAAAGTCGAATCGAAGAATTGAAGGTTATTCAGAAAATGAATGAGGAACAATCTAATAATTAAAAGACCGTGCTTAATAGGAAGCACGGTCTTTCTTTTTGCCCTTTTCACCTTCAATCACAGTTAAGTGACTTGAATCTTTTGTCCTTCTTTTTAGTAAAGGGCTGGAGGTACTTTTTCTTGAAGTGGGCTTTGTTTTGTTAATCGATTTTTTTAGCGAACTTGATTTTTGGGTATTATATTTTTTTACAGTTTGTTTTGCCGCCTTACGATAGGAGTCTTGTTGGCTTCTTTGGCTGTTTGACGAAGTAAAAACTCTATAAATAAAATAAATAATTAAAATAATTAATCCAATAAACAAGAATCGTTGTAATAATTTAACTGGGTCATCTATCAACTTAGCAATTAAGCCAAAAAGTGCTAATGCAATAATTCCATAAAATACTGACGTGTACACTTTTTGATTCACTTTAAGCACCTCCTATGTTAAGAATATAAAGTAGTTGAATAAAAATAGTGTTTCTTATAGTTTATTACATTTTATCCAATAAGTTGATATTTTTTAAAAAATTCTGTCAATTATCTTTCAGTATTTTTTTCTACTTCTAAAAGGCGGTTAAATGAAGCAATGGATACTTCAACTTGATCATCAGATGGTTCTTTTGTTGTTAATAATTGTAGCCATAAGCCCGGATAACCAACCCATCTTAAAATAGGAACGTTGCGGACTTTATTTGTTAATTGGAGTACTTCAAATGCTACACCTAGGACTACTGGAATTAAAAGGAGTCTGTCTACTAATCTTAACCAAAGCGGGCTTGTTGGAACTAAAAAGTAGATAAACATACCAACAATAACTGTGAATAATATAAAGCTACTTCCACAACGATAATGTAATCGTGACTGTGATTGAACTCCTTCAACTGTTAAAGGAATATTATTTTCATACGCATTAATCACCTTGTGTTCGGCTCCATGGTATTGAAATACCCTTTTTATAAATGGCGTTAGAGAAACTAGATAAATATAAATTAGCAATAGAGCTAGTTTAAGAATGCTTTCAACAATTACTTGCTGGAAATCAGTTTCAAAAAATGGTCTTAGAGTAGCAGCTAATAAAACTGGTACTAAAGTAAAAATAACTTTTCCGACTAAAAAGGATAATACGGCTAATAAGGAAAGTCCGAGATATGTTGCAAGTGTACTTTTTTGATTTTCACGTTCAAGTGCAATCTTCTCATCATCTTCCGGATCAATTCCGTATCTTTCAGATGAAAAATTTAAATGTTTTGATCCATTTATACTCGCTTGGATGATTGCAACGACACCACGAACAAATGGGATTTTTTTTAATTTCTGCATTGTCCGATTTACTTTTACCGGTTCTTCAAAATATTGTATTTCTTTATTTGATCTGCGAATTGCAGAAACTGTATGAGTCTTACCACCAAACATAACGCCTTCTACGATTGCTTGACCCCCATATACAGCTTTACTTTTCTCTCTCATGTTGCACCAACCTAAACTTCATTTTTTCTATCTATCTCCATTGTAAATGTAAGCATAATATTGACGCAAGTATTAGAAGACGGAAAAATAGTATAATAGTCCAAATATTTGTAATTTTCTAATAAAAATTAAGAATCACATTAAAAATCTGCTTGTTGGACATAATACTTTAAGATATTTAGCAATGAATGGAAAGGGAAATGTTAGATGCCGGAAAAAGATAAAGAGCAAGAAATTCGAGAAAAAGCTAAAAGTCGAAGTCAAGAGCAAGATCAGGATCAAAATCAGGATCAAGATCAAGACCAAGACCAAGACCAAGAACAAAATCAAGATCAAACCCAAGAAGAGATGAATGGAAATGTAAACTTCAATAAGATTGCGGGTATCGGATTTTTTGGCGGTATATTTTGGTCAGTTGTTTTGTTAGTCCTTAGTTATTTTGATTTTACACAGATTGGGCCAACTTTCGTAATAGAAAAAATCCATTTTGGTAAGTGGGCAAATAATTATGTTGAATATCTTATTTCAATTGTTGGATTAGGAATTATTTCAATTATTATTGCATTTATATTTTACTTTATTGGTAGACGGTTTACTGGAGTACTTCCAGGAATATTTTTTGGTTTAATACTATGGGTGATCGTTTTCTTAGTTCTAGGTAAATTAGCATTTGATTTAAAAGCGATTAAGGATTATTCATCTGATACGACTGTTACTACAATTTGTTTAGCGATATTATATGGAACATTTATATCTTATTCTGTTTCATTTGCATTTCAAGAGCAAAAGACCTATTTGCGTGGCTATTCAAAATAGTCTGGCCTATGATAAAATATAGATTGGGTATTCCAAAATATGAAAATTTGGAATAAATATGCTTAAATGTTAGGTGGAGACTCTAAATGGCTAAGTTTTTATTATTGAATGGACCTAATCTAAATATGCTCGGTCAGAGAGAAGTTTCTATCTATGGTTCAACTACATTAAAGGATATTGAAGATCATCTAACATCGCTTGCGGTTGATAACGGGGATACGCTTGACTGTTTCCAATCTAATCATGAAGGTCAGTTAATCGATAAACTACATGCGGCAAATAATGTGTATGATGGTATCCTTTTTAATCCAGGAGCTTTTACTCATTATAGTTATGCTATTCGAGATGCAATAGCAAGTATTACCGTTCCAACTATTGAAGTACACATTTCGAATATACATAAAAGAGAAGAGTTCAGACATAATTCGGTTTTAGCTGCAGTTACTGTAGGACAAATCGTAGGTTTAGGTGTGTATGGATATGAGTTAGGTTTAAATGCACTACAAAAGATTAGTAGGGGAGAGACTAACAATGGAAAAAATTAAAAAGTTACGAGAAGCTTTAGTAGAAAAAGGATTAGATGCATTATTAGTAACTAGTACATACAACAGACGTTACATGACGAATTTTACAGGTTCAGCAGGTGTTGCGTTAATTACAAATGATAAAGCTTTATTTATTACTGATTTCCGTTACACTGAACAAGCTACTAGCCAGTGTGAAGGATATGAAATTGTTAAACATGAAGGTTCAATTCCTGCTGAAGTTGCAGCTCTAACTGAGAAGTTAGGTATTTCGAAACTTGGATTTGAACAAGATCATGTTACGTTCTCAGAATTCGGATCTTACCGCAAAGTTGTAAAAGCAGAGTTAGTTCCTGTAAGCGGCTTAATTGAGAAGCTTCGTTTAATTAAAACGGATGCTGAGATTTCAATCATTAAGGAAGCTGCTAAAATTGCAGAATCTGCCTTTGATCATATTTTAGGATTTATCCGTCCAGGCGTTACAGAATTAGAAGTTTCAAATGAGTTAGAGTTTTTTATGCGTAAATTAGGTGCAACATCATCATCTTTTGATACAATCGTTGCTTCTGGTGCTCGTTCAGCTCTTCCTCACGGTGTTGCGTCTGAAAAAGTAATCGAAACAGGCGATTTTGTAACATTAGATTTTGGTGCATACTATAAAGGTTATGTATCAGATATGACAAGAACTGTTTCAGTAGGGGAGCCTCATTCAGATCTTAAGAAAATTTATGATATCGTTCTTGAAGCTCAATTACGTGGTGTTAATGGAATTAAAGCAGGGATTACTGGTAAAGAAGCTGATGCTTTAACACGTGATTACATTACGGAAAAAGGTTATGGAGAATATTACGGACATGGTACTGGGCATGGTATTGGTCTTGAAGTACATGAAGGTCCTGGCGTATCATTCCGTTCTGATACAGTATTAGAGCCAAATATGATCGTAACATGTGAACCTGGTATTTATATTCCAAATCTAGGTGGAGTTCGTATAGAAGACGATTTAATCGTTAAAACTGGTGGTAACGAAAACTTAATGTCTTCACCAAAAAACCTAATCATTCTATAAGTTTTTACTAGATTAAAAAATAGAACTACACAAAATGCGTATTTTACTTTAAGATATAAAGTTGTAAAAGAAATTCATGGTAAGCGAATTGGTTCTTTTTTACACATTACATACTCAAAGAACCATTTCATTTTTTAGGAGGATATTTAATGATTTCAGTAAACGATTTTCGTACAGGTTTAACAATTGAAACTGATGGAGGAATTTGGCAAGTTATCGATTTCCAACACGTTAAACCAGGTAAAGGTGCTGCATTCGTACGTTCAAAACTTCGTAACCTACGTACTGGTGCTGTACAAGAAAAAACATTCCGTGCTGGTGAGAAAGTAGCAAAAGCACATATTCAAAATCGTAAAATGCAATACTTATATGCAAATGGTAACCAACATGTATTCATGGACAACGAGTCTTATGAGCAAATTGAATTACCAGAAACAAGTATTGAGCGTGAGTTAAAATTCCTTAAAGAAAATATGGAAGTTTACATCATGACTTTTGAAGCTGAAATTTTAGGTGTTGAATTACCAAACACAGTTGAGTTAAAAGTAATTGAAACTGAACCTGGTATTAAAGGTGATACAGCTTCTAACGTAACAAAACCTGCAACAATGGAAACAGGTTTAGTTGTTCAAGTACCTATCTTTATTAACGAAGGTGAAGTACTAATTATTAACACTACTGAAGCAAGTTATGTTTCACGTGCAAAAGCTTAATTTAAAAATTACTTTGCATTAAATAAATGGAGGAGGCACTTATTTAAAAGTAAGTGCCTCTTTTTATTTAGGATCATCATCGTCGTCACTACATAAAACAATAAAATAAATAGGAGGATCAAAATGGTAACAACAATCGTACTATGGACGTTGATCATTATTTGTTTTGCATTAGCGTTTATTGCATTAATAAAACCGATTATTCCTGGGGTGCCTGTACTGTGGGTAGGTTTTATTATTTATCACTTTGGCATAAATAAACATCATTTGTCTCTGTCATTTTGGATTTTCATGATCATCTTTACAGCGGTAATTTTTCTAGCAGATTTTTTAGCGAATGCTTATTTTCTTAAAAAATATGGTAGTACTAAAACTGGTGAGAAAGTAGGTTGCTTAGCAGTTATTGTAGGTTCGTTTGTTTTTCCGCCATTTGGATTAATCATTGTTCCATTTCTTTCTGTTTTTGTGACAGAGAAATTACAAGGGAAAACTACGAAAGAATCAATTAAATCTGCATGGGCAACTGTTATATCATTTATAAGTAGTTCATTAGCAAAAGCAGTTTTACAATTTATTATGGTTATTATATTTTTTGTGTATATTGTTTTATAGATTACATTGCATTGAAATCATAACCTTGAGACTGATTAAAAAATAAGCTTGTCAAATAATTACCAAATGTTTTTAAAGGAAGTTGAGTGATGTTAATTTCCACTACAGGTGCTCGCTTTCCATGGGGCGAAACCTGAGCCTCCTCGGCAAGCCTGCGGGGTCTCAGCCTTTCCGCATTTCCCATAGGAGTCGAGCATCCTTTCGTTCCAATCAACTTATTCTTCAAAAAAAGTATTCATTAAAAAACAATTGAAATTTCTTTTACTTAGAACAAATTATTATTCAGATTGAAAGACAAATTCATAAAAACATCGTCTTTTAAGATTTGAATTCATTTTTAAGATTATTTTTCAACAGAAAAAGCACTTCGAAAGTGCTTTTTTTACTTTGAACTACCCCAATCACTATAATAGATAAAATTGAATTTCTAATAAAAATGAATAGTCAGTCTTTTATATGTACCAATTTTCTGAACTTTATATTATAATTTAATAGGTTAGTGTTTTTAAATCGTTAATAATGGAGGGATTTCAATGTCTCAGTTTGAACAATTATTAGAAAAATATGCTGAACTTGCTGTAAAAAGTGGAGTTAATATCGTACCAGGTCAAACATTACAGATAAATGCCCCAATCGGAGCTGCAGAGTTCGTTCGTAAAGTTGTAAAATACGCATATGAAGCTGGAGCGAAAAATGTAAACATCGATTGGAACGATGATGTTATTACTCGTACTAAATATGAACTAGCTCCTGATGAAGTTTTTGGAGAATTTCCAGCTTGGAGAGTAACAGCTATGGAAGAATTAGCTGAAAATGGTGGTGCTGTACTTTCAGTTATCTCACCAAACCCTGAATTATTAAAAGGAATCGATCCAAAGAGAATTGCTACTTTCAATAAGACTGCAAATTCAGCATT
>NZ_NCTA01000018.1 GCF_002156865.1 Gottfriedia luciferensis
AGCTGGGTTCAGAACGTCGTGAGACAGTTCGGTCCCTATCCGTCGTGGGCGCAGGAAATTTGAGAGGAGCTGTCCTTAGTACGAGAGGACCGGGATGGACACACCGCTGGTGTACCAGTTGTTCTGCCAAGAGCATGGCTGGGTAGCTATGTGTGGAAGGGATAAGTGCTGAAAGCATCTAAGCATGAAGCCCCCCTCAAGATGAGATTTCCCATAGCGTTAAGCTAGTAAGACCTCTGAGAGACGATCAGGTTGATAGGTCAGAGGTGGAAGCGTGGTGACACGTGGAGCTGACTGATACTAATCGGTCGAGGACTTAACTAACAAGTTTGATAATGATATTATCTAGTTTTGAGGGTACAATTTTTATAAAAAAATATCAAAAAAGTTATTGACTTTAAGAGATATTTTGATATAATAATTAATGTCCTTAAGAAATTGAATCAAGTGATGATAGCGAAGAGGTCACACCCGTTCCCATACCGAACACGGCAGTTAAGCTCTTCAGCGTCGATGGTAGTTGGGGGTTTCCCCCTGTGAGAGTAGAACGTCGCTTGGTTTAAGATCATTCCGCAGTAGCTCAGTGGTAGAGCACTCGGCTGTTAACCGAGTGGTCGTAGGTTCGAACCCTACCTGCGGAGCCATTTTTTAACGCTTCCATAGCTCAGCAGGCAGAGTACTTCCATGGTAAGGAAGAGGTCACCGGTTCGAGCCCGGTTGGAAGCTTAGGAAAAGTCATTTTTGGCCCGTTGGTCAAGTGGTTAAGACACCGCCCTTTCACGGCGGTAACACGGGTTCGAATCCCGTACGGGTCACCACTTATATTATGGAGGATTAGCTCAGCTGGGAGAGCACCTGCCTTACAAGCAGGGGGTCGGCGGTTCGAGCCCGTCATCCTCCACCATCTAATTTAATAAATACCGGAGGGGTAGCGAAGTGGCTAAACGCGGCGGACTGTAAATCCGCTCCCTGTGGGTTCGGCGGTTCGAATCCGTCCCCCTCCACCATTTATTGTTGGGCTATAGCCAAGCGGTAAGGCAACGGATTTTGATTCCGTCATGCCCTGGTTCGAATCCAGGTAGCCCAGCCATTTTTTTATTTGTTAAAATGAATACGAGCCATTAGCTCAGTAGGTAGAGCATCTGACTTTTAATCAGAGGGTCGAAGGTTCGAATCCTTCATGGCTCACTCTTTTTTTTTATATGCGGAAGTAGTTCAGTGGTAGAATACAACCTTGCCAAGGTTGGGGTCGCGGGTTCGAGCCCCGTCTTCCGCTCCATTTTCGTTTAAAAAAATAAAATAATGGGGCCTTAGCTCAGCTGGGAGAGCGCCTGCCTTGCACGCAGGAGGTCAGCGGTTCGATCCCGCTAGGCTCCACCAATATACATAAAGTTAAACCTTAGTCAAACGACTAAGGTTTTTTTTGTACATTAAGGAATTATAAATTTGCAATGATGTAGAAAACTCAACGTAGTAGCCAATTTTAGGGATTAAACATAGTGTAAGAATCCACTGTTTTCGCATAAAAAGCTCGCCAATTGGCGAGCTTTTTATCTAAAGTCATTTAATAAAGTAGTTCTAAAATGCATATGTATACAAAAAAATGTCGAGTTGACCCATCGGTTTCAAAAGATTTAAACTATTACTATAATTAGTAACTTTAAAAATTAAATTTATTTTTATTTTTTAACAAGTTAAGTAAGCGTTTTCTTGCGCGAATTTAAACAATGGGGGAAAAATCATGTTAAAAGAAATTTCAATAATTGGCGTACCTTTAGATTTAGGACAAACAAGACGTGGAGTAGATATGGGACCAAGTGCAATTCGATATGCACAATTACATGAGCGTATTGAACGTATGTCTTACAATGTTGAAGATTTAGGGGATATTTTAGTAGAACGTACACCTATACAAGAAGATAATACTGAACATAACTTAAAAAATTTAAAATCTGTAAAAGAAACATGTGAAAAGCTTGTTGTTGAAGTAGATGAAGTTATTAAACGAAATAGAATGCCATTAGTACTTGGTGGCGACCATAGTATTGCAATTGGTACTTTAGCTGGTGTTTCAAAGCATTATAATAATCTTGGTTTAATTTGGTTTGATGCTCACGGAGATTTAAATACAGCTGAAACTTCTCCATCTGGTAATATTCATGGCATGTCATTAGCTGTTTCATTAGGACATGGACACGAGTTATTAACGAAAATCGGTGGTTATTTCCCTAAAGTAAAACCAGAGAACGTAGTCATCATCGGTGCTCGTGATCTTGATGAAGGTGAAAGAGAGATTATTAAAGAGTTAGGCATCAAAGTATATACAATGCACGAAATTGATAAATTAGGAATGACAAAAGTAATGGAAGAAACGATCGATCATTTAAAAGATTGTGACGGTGTTCATTTATCTTTAGACCTTGATGGTTTAGATCCAATTCACGTACCAGGCGTTGGTACACCTGTTCCTGGTGGAATTACTTATAGAGAAGGTCATTTAGCAATGGAAATGTTATCTGATTCTGACATTATTACTTCAATTGAATTCGTAGAAGTAAATCCAATTTTAGATGAAAGAAATAGAACAGCGATCGTTGCTGTAGCATTAATTGGCTCATTACTTGGTGAAAAGTTACTATAATTTTTTCTTAAAAAGCTAGCATAACTGCTAGCTTTTTTTATTTGCCTTAATAAATTTAAATTGATGAAATAGATTATAAAAAAAATATATATGAATAAACCACTCGCAGGTAAGATGGACTGTGAGTAAAGCAATTCACACTCTGTTAATAATTAAAACTTAACGTTTAATAACTGTCTTTCTTAATAGTGCTTTATTATTAGGCTGTATTAAAGTTAATTGTTGATATTTTACAAAAGATATTTTTCGAAAAATATTTTTATAGAACTAAAAGTATAGAATATTTAAAGAGATTGATTGGAGTGGAAGGTGGGAGACTGAAAGAGCAGGAATGGCAGGGAAAGCATAAAGGAAGAGCAGGCTTAGAGGAAATAAATAAAATATACTAAAGTCTTTTATATCTTTCCTTTCTCCTTAATCCTGCCTTTCCTTGTTCCTGCTCTTAAGAAAGCGAGCATCCTGTAACGGAAATCAACCTTCTTTTTAAAAGAGCCTTTTATTAAAATTATAATTATTCATATAGTAGTTAAAGAATTGTTAATAGATTTAATTACTCTCAAATTTTGTGTATTACAAAAATATGATATAATACTCAAGATATGGTTTTAATATAAAGAATTAGGAGGGTAAAAGATGCCTTCTTTACATATGAATTTTTTACAGTATTTACAAAATGGATTAGATATACTAATAGTTTGGTTTGTTATTTATAGATTAATTATTATTATTCAAGGGACGAAGGCTGTCCAGTTATTAAAAGGTGTTACCATCATTATTGTTGTTAAAGTATTAAGTAGTTTATTTGGACTACACACTCTACAATTTTTAATGGATCAAGCATTAACATGGGGATTCTTAGCAGTTATTATTATCTTCCAACCAGAGCTAAGGAGAGCATTAGAGCAACTTGGAAGAGGTCGATTCTTCTCTAGAACAACAGGTAGTGGAATTAATGATCGAAATGATCTTGTTGAAAATATAGCAAAAGCCACTGAATACATGGCTAAACGTAGAATAGGTGCCCTTATTTCATTTGAAAGACAAACTGGTATGGGCGATTATATTGAATCAGGTATTCAAATGAATGCGAATCTATCATCTGAACTACTGATAAATATCTTTATTCCAAATACACCTCTTCATGACGGAGCAGTCATTATACAAGGTGAAAAGATTACAGCAGCAGCCTGTTATTTACCGTTATCTGAGAGTGCATTTATCTCGAAGGAATTAGGTACAAGACATCGTGCTGCAGTTGGGATAAGTGAAGTTACTGATAGTTTAACAATTGTAGTATCAGAAGAAACAGGAGCAGTTTCAGTAGCAAGAAATGGGAATCTATATAGAGAATTATCGAGAGACGAGCTTGTTAATTTATTAAGCTCGGAACTAAAATCACCAGAAGAGTCCACTACATCTAAATGGAATTGGAAGGTGAAACGTAATGGATAATTTTATGGATAATCGTTGGATATTGAGAGGGATTGCATTATTAGTAACCTTACTACTCTTTATGTCTGTCAATTTAGCACCGTCATCAAATACATCAGGGCTAGGTGACATACCGTTTGTTAATAATAAAGAATTAGTACGTGATGTACCAGTAACGCCTATTTACGATCAGCACAACTTAATTGTAACTGGTATTCCTAGGAAAGTTTCTGTGCAATTAGATGGGCCGAATAGTATCGTAAAAACGGCTGAAATGAAAAAGGATTTTGAAGTATATTTAGATCTAACTTCTTATGCCCTTGGTACATATGAAGTACCTTTAAAAATAAGAAATATTTCAGATAAAATAAAGGCAACTATTAAGCCGAGGACGGTTAGAGTAACGATTAAAGAAAAAATTGAAAAAGAAGTCTCAGTTAAAGTTGTCTATTTAAATGAAAAAAATATTAAACATGGTTATAAAGCTGAAAATGCAATAGTCAAACCGGGATTAATTAAAATAGTGGGCTCAACTGAAGAGGTATCACAAGTTGCTTATGCAAGTGTTGATATAGATGTATCCGATGCTAATCAGACATTTAGTCAGGTTTTACCTGTTAAATTATTTAACAAGAAAGGCAATCAGCTTTCTTTAAGCACTGTTCCTAAAAAAGTTGAAGTAACAGTCCCAATTGTTTCTGAAAGTGCTAATTTTCCTATTAAATTAGTGCAAACAGGCACATTACCAGATGGATTAAAACTAAATGGACTTGTGAGCAATGTATCGTCGGTAAAAATTTATGCACCTAAAGATTGGCTAGATAAATTTAAGGGACCTTTAGTAATTCCAGTAGATTTATCATCCATTAATCAAAGTGGAACTTACGAAATTGATGTTCCTACTCCAAATGGTGCATTTAGAATTGATCCAGGTACAATTAATGTGGATGTAAATTTTGATGAACAGAACGAGCAGAAGTTTAATAATATCCCAATAAATATAGTTGGAGAAGATAATCAATTTTCATATAAGATTGTGAAACCTTCATCGGGGAAAGTAGTAGTTACTGCTAATGGTTTTCAAACAGACCTGAATGCAATTAAAGCAAGTGACATAAGTGTAACAGCAAAAGTTAATGGTCTAGATGCAGGTACTCGGGAAGTAGCGCTAACAATAAGTGGACCTAAAGGAGTTACTTATAGCATCGACCTTGATACAGTAACAATTGAAATTACGGATAAAAAGTCTGGCCAAACTGAAGGAAAATCAGACGCTGTTGGACAGTCATCGAATTAGAAGGAGAGTTAAGATGGGTAAATATTTTGGTACTGATGGTGTACGAGGAGTTGCAAATAAAGAATTAACTCCTGAATTAGCATATAAAATTGGTCGTTGCGGTGGTTATGTTTTAACGAAAAGTAATGTTAAACCTAAAATTTTAGTAGGTCGTGACACACGCGTTTCAGGACATATGCTTGAAGGAGCGTTAATCGCAGGATTACTATCAATTGGTGCAGAGGTTATGAGATTAGGTGTCATTTCAACACCTGGAGTTGCTTATTTAACAAAGGCTCTTGGAGCGCAAGCGGGTGTTATGATATCAGCATCACATAATCCTGTTGCTGATAATGGAATTAAGTTTTTTGGTCCTGACGGATTCAAATTATTGGATGAGCAAGAAGAAGAGATTGAAGAACTAATGGATGCAGAAGTAGATAAATTACCAAGACCAACTGGAAATGATCTATGCCAAGTAAATGATTATTTCGAAGGTGGTCAAAAGTATTTACAGTTCCTAAAAAATACAGTTGATGAGGATTTCTCTGGTTTATTAGTTGCTCTTGATTGCGCACATGGAGCAACATCTTCACTAGCACCTTATTTATTTGCTGATTTAGAAGCAGATATTGTAACAATGGGAACAAATCCAAATGGATTTAATATAAACGATGGTGTAGGTTCAACACATCCGGAGGCACTTGCAGCACTTGTTAAAGAAAAAGGTGCCGATATAGGTCTATCATTTGATGGAGATGGTGACCGTCTAATTGCAATTGACGAAAATGGTGAGATCGTTGATGGTGACCAAATTATGTATATTTGTGCAAAATATTTAAATGAAAAAGGTCGCTTAAAACAAAATACTGTTGTATCAACTGTAATGAGTAACTTAGGCTTTTACAAAGCTGTAGAAACGAATGGAATGAAAAGCGCTGTGACTGGTGTTGGTGACCGTTATGTAATGGAAGAAATGAGAAAAAATGGCTTCAATCTTGGCGGTGAGCAATCTGGACATATCATCTTTTTAGATCATATTACGACTGGTGATGGTATGTTGAGTGCAATTCAATTAGTTAACATTCTGAAAGAATCAGGAAAAACTTTATCGCAATTAGCTGGTGAAATGAAAAAATATCCTCAGCTTTTAATTAACGTTCGTGTAACAGATAAAAATGAAGCGCTAAATAATGAGCGTATTAAATCAATCATTGCAGAAGTAGAGGAAGAAATGAATGGGAATGGACGTATCCTAGTTCGTCCTTCTGGTACAGAGCCTCTTATTCGTGTAATGGCTGAAGCTCCTTCTGAAGCAGAATGTAAAATGTATGTAGAACGCATTGTTGCAGTAGTAAAAGAAGAAGTTGGAGAATAAAAATAAATAAAATTTCTATGCATAGATGAGCACTTTTGTGTGAGTCTATGCATATTTTTGTTATATAAACGACTATACTTTAATTTACTATAAATATTTTTATTGACCATTTTTAATACTATATAGTATAGTTGGTTTATTGTTTTCCTAACAGGAAAGGAGTATATAAACAATAAATAGTTTAAAAAAAGCGCCAGAACTACACAGGACGAAGAAGTGTAGTTGACGAGGTGGAGTTTTATCGAAGATTCGGCGGATGACTCCCGGTTGACGTATCACAACCGAAATTATTTGCATAAAACATATGGGTGACCATATGCACAAAAGTAAATAACTGATACACCGTTTAAAAACTAAAAAAATGAACTCGCTAATGAGCGGAATATGAAAGGTAGGTGGATATTGCTTGTAAGTCCTCTACCATTATTAAACATGACGAGGGAATCGAAAATTATAGTTAAACGGTTAGGAAAGCAGCGTTCCATTCCTATACATTTTTGTATGTCTTGTTTTAGGACTTACTAAGCAATAGTTATTTATGTGTGGAATCGTTGGATATATTGGAAATGATAATGCGAAAGAAATTTTGTTAAAAGGTTTAGAGAAATTAGAGTATCGTGGATACGATTCTGCTGGGATTTCTCTTTTAACAGACAATGGTGTAGAAGTTTATAAAGAAAAAGGTCGTATTGCAGTATTACGTAAATCGATCCCTAAAAAAGCGGACGGACATGTTGGGATTGGTCATACTAGATGGGCAACACATGGTGCTCCAAGTAAACGTAATGCGCATCCACATCAAAGTTCTACAGAACGTTTTACACTTGTTCACAATGGCGTTATCGAAAATGATGTTCAATTAAAAAACGATTATTTACAACATGTTGAATTTACTAGTGATACAGATACTGAAGTAATTGTTCAATTAGTAGAACTTAACATCAAAAAAGGATTAACTGTTCTGGAAGCATTCAGAGAAACACTTAAACTTCTTAAAGGTTCTTATGCAATTGCGTTATTAGATAAACAAAACGAAGATGTAATCTATGTTGCTAAGAACAAAAGTCCATTACTTGTTGGTATTGGGGAAGAGTTTAATGTTATTGCTTCTGATGCAATGGCAATGCTTCAAATTACTGATCAATTTATCGAATTAATGGATAAAGAAGTTATTTTAGTTTCTAAAGACAATGTTCAGTTAATGGACCTTAACGGTAATATTAGAGAACGCGCTCCTTATACAGCTGAAATTGATGCTAGCGATATCGAAAAAGGAACTTATCCTCATTTCATGCTAAAAGAAACGGATGAGCAACCATTAGTAATTCGTAACATTATCCAAAAGTACCAAAATGAAAATGGCGAGCTTGTAATCGACAATGAGATAAAAGCAGCTCTAGCAGAAGCTGACAGATTATATATTATTGCTTGTGGAACTAGCTACCATGCTGGTCTTGTTGGAAAGCAATTTATTGAAAAAATGGCAGGCGTTCCTGTAGAAGTACATGTTGCTAGTGAATTCTCTTACAACATGCCATTACTATCAGAAAAACCATTATTTATTTATATTTCTCAAAGTGGTGAAACTGCCGATAGTAGAGCGGTTTTAGTCCAAACAAATAAATTAGGTCACAAAGCAATCACAATTACTAACGTACCTGGCTCTACATTATCACGTGAAGCGAACTACACTCTTCCTTTACATGCTGGTCCAGAAATTGCAGTAGCATCTACTAAAGCTTATACAGCACAATTAGCAGTACTAGCAATCGTTGCAAATGACTTAGCAAAAGCAAAAGGAAAAGCAGTTAATTTTGACTTAGTAAAAGAGCTTGGAATCGTTGCGAATGCGATGGAATCAATTTGTGGTCAAAAAGAAGAATTAGAGAAAATTGCTTCTGAATATTTAGCAACTACTCGAAATGCATTTTTCATTGGTCGTAACGTTGATTACTTCGTATGCCTAGAAGGTGCACTTAAATTAAAAGAAATCTCTTACATCCAGGCAGAAGGATTTGCTGGTGGAGAGTTAAAGCATGGAACAATTGCTTTAATTGAAGATGGAACTCCTGTATTTGCTTTAGCAACTCAAGAATCTGTAAACTTAAATATCCGTGGAAATGTAAAAGAAGTAGCAGCTCGTGGTGCAAATCCTTGTATCATTTCAATGGAAGGTCTAAATATGGAAGGCGATCGCTTCATCTTACCTAAGGTGCAAGAAGAATTATCTCCATTATTATCTGTAGTACCATTACAATTAATTTCTTATTATGCTGCTTTACACCGTGGATGTGACGTTGATAAACCACGTAATCTTGCAAAATCAGTTACAGTTGAATAATCAAATTAGCTTAATTAAGTGTGAGTTATAACTAATCGTATCACAACTTATATTAAAATTTTTCATAACAGTATAAGTTAAATGTGAAAAGTGTGTTTATTTACAAAAAGTTAGTTAAAATTTTAACTGGGAGTTGGAAGTAAATGATAAATTTAGAAAATGAAAATATTCCAACAAAAGAAGATTTTCATGTTAGCGAAATCGATGAGCGTGTAGTAGTAAAAAAACCTATTAAGGCTTAAAAATATATAAATAAAAAAGAGGCTATGATGTACATCAGCCTCTTTTTTATTTGGATTCTAAATATTTTCGAAGTATTCCACTTAATTAATTTATGGAAAGTTCAATGAACAACATCCAATATTTGCTGGTATTACAACTGTTGATTGTACATATCCAAAATGTGTAATGATTAGCCTATGACTTGTGTCAAATAATCTTATGACAATGTGTAACTAGGAAATGTGATATTGAATAAATAACAATTGAATTAGGCAATTGATTCGTGCAAGTACATGAATCAAACTTGCTTTTGTAAATAATTCAATTGAGGTGAGAAGAATGAATAAGAAAAAGATGTTTTGCGCAATGGTTAGTACTGCTATATTAGTCACTGGATGCGGTGGAGAAGGAAAAGCTCAAACGATAGCAGTCGAAGATTCAGCTCAACCAATTCAAAATAATATCGTTAAATCAATACAATCACAGGCAATGCAATTAAAAACGATCGAACCAGCAAAACCATTTGATGATTTGAAACCACTTAAGAACATGATTGGGAGCGCCCAGTATGTAGGATTAGGAGAGAATACTCATGGAAGCTCTGAAATATTTACCATGAAGTTTCGCCTTGTGAAATATTTGGTAACTGAGATGGGTTTTACGAATTTCGGAATGGAAGAAGATTGGGGGAACGGCTTAAAGCTAAATGAATATATCCAAACAGGAAAAGGAGACCCTAGGGAATTTTTAAAATTGTTATATCCTACTGATGAAATTATAGCCATGATTGAGTGGATGAAAGATTATAATGCTGATCCATCCAATAAAAAGAAGATCCAATTTATCGGACTTGATTTAAAAACAATGGACAAAAGTGCCTATGATAAAGTAATTGATTATGTAAAGTTACATCGACCAGATTTGCGTGCAGAAGTAGAAGAAAACTATAAAGAGCTGTCTTCTTTTACTGGAAGTGTACAGGAATACATGCAGCTTGCACCTGAAATAAAAGAAAAATTTAAGGCAAATGCTGAGAAAGTAGTCCAATTGCTAAAAGATGAAAATGAACAAGCGAACACAGATCAAGTTTCATCCGAGTTTCTCTGGGTGAAAGAGACGGCAAATGCAATAGAGAAATTTACAATAATGCTGCTTCCTAATGATTATCCAAGTATAGTAAAGCTACACGATCAATACTTGGCGGATCATGCAATGTGGGCACAAGAGACATTTGGCGGTAAAACGATGGTATGGGCACACAATATCCACATCGCCAAAGGTATTATTGATGATAAATTATACCCTAATGTAGCGGGTCAGTTTTTGAAAGAGCGTTTAGACAATAATTATGTCGCTATTGGTAGTACAACTACGGAGGGGAAATTCACCTTGTACAGCGAATATAATCCTTCCACCGGAGGTAAGCTTGCAACGGAAACTATTCCACAAGATGTGACTAGTTCCAATTATACGCTTGGAAAAGTCCCATATGAAATGTTTTTGTTGGATAACCGTCACCTTAAAGGTCAAGCAAAGAAATGGTTTAAAGAAAAGAGGACGTTACTAAGTATAGGGGGACAACTTGTCCCAAACGGTTCATTATATTTTGATACTTCATTGCTTGAACAGTTCGATATAATTTTTCAGATCCGAAAAACAAGTCCATCTCATATTAGATAAGAGTACAAAATAATCCCTTCTTGCAGAGCTGAGAATGGGATTGTTTTGTATAGGATTAATAAATTCATCTTGTTTTTAACGATGAGTAGGCTGCTCTCCCCTTTATAGCATCATTTAAAAATGTCATATGACATTTTTACACTGGTTAGTATGACAAAGTAAGCAGTATGATGCCGTTATTAAACAGAGAGGAGTGATGAACCTTATGAAATCAAGATTCATCCAAAATGGTTATTTTTTATTGCTAACTTTCGTTACAGGATTGTTTTATTTTTGTTTTTACCTGGTATCCCTAGTATTTAGTTTCACCCTTTCATTTACCGTAGTTGGAATTCCATTAGTTATACGCGTACTACAGACTACAACACGTTTTATCCAATATGAGCGCATACAAACGAAAATTTATACTGATATTTCTACAGACTCTTACAATAGTGGTATAAATACGGATACATCGGACTGGGCTCAAGTGAAGTTTGAACTTACGAATCGTCGCAATTGGTCTGCTGTCTTTTGGTTAATGCAGAAATTTGTAATTGGAATTTTGAGTCTCATTAGTGCGGTCATTTTTTATGTAATGCCACTTTTGTTTCTGTTGGCACCACTATTATATCGATACATCGACGTGAATATCCTTTTCATACAGGTAGATACTTTTGCCAAGTCACTCCTTGTGATGTTTATGGGTTTAGTGATTACCATCATAAGTATTAAAATAGTTGATGGTTTGGCAAAAAAAATTGGAGGCTATACATATAGCATGATTAAGCAGCTAAATCGATAGAAGTTTATTATCTAAACTTAAAAGTATAAAAATCCAAGAAAGATTATTTTATAATATAGAAATAAGAAGGAAGGCTACTTAGGGGGTAAATGACTTGTTGGATTTGGTTAAGTATTGGTTTTGGTATGATTGGATAATGCTGGGAATACGTCTCCTAACTAGTGTGTCTATTATACTAGCAACATTAAATTTTCAGGATGGTTTAACATTACCACTTTGGATTGTTATTCTTTGGGAGGTTGTTGCCTTCTCTATTCCGTGGGTAGCCTTACTGTTCAATTATAAAAATTACTTGTTTACAGAAATACTGATATATGGCGGACTATGTATTTATTTAACCTCTTTATTTCCAGAAGCTTACAGCGCATTTCTTATAGCGGCGTTTCTTATCGCAGCAAATAGTAAGCATTTGTCCTATTATTGGACAGCTCCAACAACAGTATTTATAATAACTGGAATTTTCTATGTGGTTGCGCCAAGTAATAGCTATTGGATTATGGTCACCTACTACGGACTCGCTTATGTAATGGGGTTCGCTTTTCATTTATTAATCGTCAATCATAAGCAAAATGAAGCGATTAGTAAACAAAATGCGGTACTTGAGCAATATATGTCACAGATCGAACGCATTACAATTGCAGAGGAACGAAGCAGGCTGTCTAGTGAGCTTCATGATACAGTTGGCCATGCTTATACTTCGATTATTTTGGGTATGGAAACATTGCGTACCGAGCTTGTTACTGAAACGGGTTTACAAAGGCTAGATTCTCTACTTGAAATGGGACGTAAAAGCATTGAGGACGTGAGAGGTTACCTACATCAAATGGAGTCCCCGTGTCAATCGCTTTCCTTGACTCAATCTCTACAAAATCTTGGAGCTGAATTTCAGGAGCACGCTCGTGTGAATGTAAGCTTTCGAGCATTTGGAGAGGAATACCAACTGTCTCGGCAAGCGAGGATAGCGTTCATTCGTTGCTTACAAGAGTCCCTTACGAATGCAGTACGTCATGGTCAGGGGAATGAGATTACAGTTTCATTACAGTTTGAACAACAATATACGAGGTTGGAAGTCCAAGATAATGGAAAGGGAAATGTAGAATGGCAGGAAGGCTTTGGTATTAATGCGATGAAAGAGCGGGCAATGAATTTGCAAGGTCAATTGTCTGTGTATACAAAGCCAGATGAAGGAATGCTTGTTACCTGTACAATACCGCGACAAACTGAAATAAAAGATGAACCTATTCGTTTGTTAATTGTCGACGACCAGCCATTTGTTCGGGAAAGTTTAAGTAAACTACTCGACGGATATGAAGATTTAAATGTAGTTGGTTTGGCTGAAGATGGAATTCAAGCCATTGACTTGTGCGGGCGCCTTCAACCCCACGTTGTACTAATGGATTTAGATATGCAGCACATGGATGGAGTCGAAGCGACCAAAAAGATTAAGCAACAATGGCCACATATCCGTGTATTGATTTTTACAACGTTTCAAGATACGGAACAGGCGTTGGAATCACTTCGTAACGGTGCAGATGGTTTTTTACTTAAATCAATTGAAACGTTGGAGCTAGCTAATACGATCCGACTTATTCACAGAGGTGGGACCCTTATTGATCAGGGGATGTCTCACAAAATATTTGAGAAGTTTGATAAGCAAGACGTGACACCACAATCAAGAGCAAATGCTTATGAGCTAACAGCCAGAGAGATAGAAATATTGCAGCTCGTAGCAAAGGGACTCCGATACACTACGATAGCTTCAAGGTTATATTTGTCGAATGGTACGGTCAGAAATTATGCTTCCGTGGCATACACAAAGTTAGGAGTGCGTAATAAGGAAGAAGCTGTCCAGAAGGCTCAAGAAATTGGAATTATTGAATGAGAAAGCTGGTTTGTTGCTTCATTAGAACCTAAATAGCGTAGCACCACATCACAATCAAGCAAAGAAACAACAAATACCTCAAAACGAGTAAATTCGCATCTCCAGTTGATGTACAATATTTTTGGCTTTAAGAAGTTCTAAATTAAAAACAGTCACTTTCTTAAAAGTGACTGTTTTAACGCTGTTGAAAAATAGATTGGATAAAAACATTCTTAACCAAATGTTCACTCGATAGTTTTAAGAGAAATGTACCCTCTTTAAGAGGAACACTGATTCTCGGAGAATATTCATTTAACATTTTTTACATCAAAATGCAGGCGGGGTTACTGAAAATAATACAACTGCTTCTTGATTAAAAATATTTTCCCATTTATGTTTCAAATTTGCAGGTATTTTTACACTATCGCCAGCTTCTAATATATATTCTTCAGTATCTAAATACAGCTTAATTTTCCCTTCCATAATATATGCTACTTCCTCTCCTTTATGTTCTAGGAGTTTTTCTGACGAAGAAACATTAGAAGGAACCTTCATAATTGCTGTTGCTAAATTACCTGTAAAATCAGGTGACAATAGCTCATAAGATAAATTATCAATGATCATTTTCTTACGATTACTAGACCTAACAATTAAATCCTTCGTAATTGTTTGCTCGAGAAAAAAACTAAAGGTTGGAACATTCAGGGTTTTAGCTAATACCTTTAGGGTTTGGATAGAAGGATTAGCCAAACCACGTTCAATTTGGCTTAACATTGAAGGTGTAATATCTGCTAATTTTGCTAATTCCCTACTACTCAATCCTTTAGCTTTTCTAGCTTTTTCAACTTGCTTACCAATATCTATATTTTCCATCATTGATACTCCTTAAGGATTTATTAAATTTTAATTTAAGTTTTAAAAAAATGGTTTAACAGAATGAGAAAGGTGTGTTAAACTCTATTAAATAATATTTAATTATATTTAATTATATTTAATTACCATTAATTCAACGATCACTGAGTGAAATCGGCAAATACTCCTTAAAAGTAAATTGGAAGGCCGTCAATCCAGTGCTATAAATATTTTTAATAGTTTTTAATTTCCCAATCTCACTATACCAAACAATGAGGTGTTTTTCATATAATTGGAAATATGTGATGGAACCCACTAAATGACCGAGTACGTATTACTGTGACTAGGGTGAGAAAGTTGAGTAATAAATATAGTAGTTTCTGTATCGAAAATTAGGAGGATCAAACAAATGAAAGAGATTGAAAGCAAAGAATTGCAAAAATGGAAAGACAAATATCCATTACTTAAGAAGCTTATTTCGATGGATGAAGTGTTTTGGCTCAATCCAAATGTTGTAGATTTCCATACGGGAATTAAAAAATCTCCCCTTAATCATAAAGATGTAAGAGATGCGGAGGAAAGGTTGAAACGGTTCGCGCCATTTATTGCCAAGGTTTTCCCTGAAACGAAAGAAATGAATGGTCTCATAGAATCACCATTAGTAAGAATTCCGGCCATGAAAAGATCCTTAGAACAGGCTTATCAGCAACCTATATTAGGAGAGTTATACTTAAAATGTGATAGTCATCTTCCTATATCAGGATCTATTAAAGCGAGAGGTGGAATTTATGAAATTCTGAAACATGCAGAAGAATTAGCTTTTCAACATCAATTGTTAACTCTTCAAGATGATTATTCGATTTTAGATAGTGATAGGTTTCGAACATTTTTCTCACACTATTCAATTGCAGTGGGATCGACTGGAAATTTAGGACTTAGTATTGGCATCATCAGTGCAAAGCTAGGTTTTAATGTTTCTGTCCATATGTCATCTGATGCAAAACAGTGGAAAAAAGACTTACTTAGAAGCAAAAACGTCAAAGTGATTGAATATGAAGCAGATTATAGTAAAGCTGTAGAGGAAGGACGTATCCAAGCAAGTAATGATCCAACATGTTATTTTGTCGATGATGAAAATTCTCATGATCTATTTTTAGGATATGCTGTAGCAGCATCACGTTTGAAGAAGCAATTAGAAGAGCAAGAGATAACAATAGATGAAGATCATCCTTTATTTGTTTACCTTCCATGTGGAGTAGGTGGTGGTCCTGGTGGTGTAGCTTTTGGTTTAAAATTATTATATCAAGACAATGTTCACTGTTTCTTTGCAGAACCAACGCACTCACCATGTATGCTACTCGGTTTAATGACTGGACTACATGATAAAGTATCTGTACAAGATGTTGGGATCGATAACGTAACAGACGCGGATGGGCTAGCTGTAGGAAGGCCATCCGGGTTTGTTGGTAAAACGATCGAACCTTTCTTAAGTGGTAATTATACCGTTAGTGATGAACAGCTGTACAAGTTGCTAAAAGAACTAGTCGATACAGAGGGAATTCATTTAGAACCTTCTGCACTAGCAGGCATGATCGGTCCAAGTAAATTATGCAAAGAAGGCATTGAATATTTACAGCAACATCATTTAACGGAAAAGATGAGTAAAGGTATCCATATTGTTTGGGGAACGGGTGGAAGCATGGTTCCAGAAGAAATGAGGACGAAATACTATGAAAAAGGAGCAAAACTAGCCCTTGAGAAACAGCAATAATTTTTAATTGGTTTAGTTTAGTCTTGTGTTTATTATTTATAATAACTTAAGAGAGCCTTGCTATGTATAGAATGTAGTAAGGCTCTTATCATCGATAAAAAAAAAGACAAGGTTTCTTCGATAGAAGACAACCTGTCTGCTTACATTGAATCATATCTACCATAATGTAGGCTTTACCACCATAAACCATAGCATAACCATCAAAAGAATGATGTAAATCCAGGTAGAACGACGAAGTAATTGAATTAATGTTCCTCGGTCCTGGTCTGGTTCGCTGAATTTTCGAATGGTTGGCGAAAAGGCTCTAGCTAGAAAGAATAATGAACTTACTAAAAGAAGTATAGTCATTACAATCCAAGAGGTCTTCCATGACCAAGAACCTACTAGTACCAACAAAACCCCTGATCCAACCAGTACATGCCCAGCATGCTTAGCCAATCTGACTGCAAAACGGAATACATCAAGATAGCTCTGCTGTATCGCGGACTCGGAGACATTCAGCTTTTTTAGGATTGGAAACAAAATAAAAAATGGGCCAATAGATAAGATTACACTAGAGATATGTATATATAGAAGCAATCGATACAGCATATCATTTAATCTTGGATGAGGCTAAACTCATGAACCCAAACTCTCATATTTGGAAGCCAAGGCATTCCAGGGTGAATGGATAGGATAGATTGCTTATACTCTTCTACATTGGTATAGCCTTCTTGTTTAGCATGCTCATCTGTCAATTCACCAAGGGATTGTGAATAAACACGTTCAACAACAAACTGACGATTTTCAAGAGTCATCACTTCACCAATATCTGCATATCTCCCGTTGCGGCGAGTAGCCGTTTTTTGTCCTGCCAGTACTTTTTCGATATCTTCCTTAATCGTAATAAGGCGTTCAATTGTACATGTTTTTGGTGGCAAAGCGTTAGTTTCTTTTTGATTTGTCATCTAATTCATTCTCCTTTTTTCCATTTCAATTCAGGCTATTTAATGTGTTTATTGAAAATAAAAACACAATTAATACCATTTTAAAGATATTAATACCAAATTAGCAAATTTTTTATAGGATAAAAATGGAATAAGTTACATAAGTAAAAGAGGATAATCATGAATGACCATCCTCTTTTGGATAATTTTTTTGTAATCAGCGAATACGTTTTCGTCTCATCCACTGTGTCGCAACCCATTTTTCTCCGCTAATGACAGGGTTTCCTGCATGGATAGTTTGTTCATTAATTTTTTCATCCTGATAAAAGTATTCAAAGTAAAGCCCCATGCCTTTTTTTGCAGCGACAGAATAATTAAGTGTAGGAAAAAACGTTTCTCCGCCTTCTTCAACATCATTTAAATAGAGAATAAGTGTGCTAATTCTATTATTGTAGGTCGGATTAGTAGAAAAGTAATCAAAATGTGGTTTATATTGTTGTCCAGGTTCATAATGAAGGACTTGTAATGGTTCAGCATGCTCAATTGGAATATCCATAATCGTTTCAATTCGGTTTTCAATCCGTTTGATGAGTTCCGTTTCACTTTCATCAAAAAACATACCGCGACTTGTGCGCATTTCACTTTCATCCCGAGTTAAGCCAATTTTAGACCTCTTCATTTGATGTTTCGCTTGGTTAATTAGCTCATCGCACTCTTCATCACTTAAAACATTACCGAGTAAGACAATTAGCGGTTCTTCTAGACGATCAATAATCTGAATCTCGCGGTCAACTGTTTGTATGATCGGACCTGTATGCTTAAAAATGGTTTGTTCGGTTTCATTTAAAGTACCTACTTCTAACATTTATTCACATCTCCCTGTATCATTTCGTTTGATATTACCTTTGAAAATAAATAGCGTGAGTCATAATAGTTGCGGCAAAAATGAATAACAGAATATTTGTGAAATTAAAAACGCACTTTGCTTAAAGAATATAATATTGTTTTCTTCAATAATTCTTCACGGTGATACCATTTTCCTGCAAATAATGACATGGCTTTTTAGACGAATGATAGAGTGGAGTTGAATCATTGGAAATGAAGCCCACCTGCGTAAATAGACTTAGGGGGTTAGTCCTATTGGGTTTGGCTAAAGATATGTATCAAAAATATAGAGTTACAATAATAAAGGGGCTTTCTCATTGTCAGATTGACTTACGAGACAGCCCCATTCGTTTTCTATTCATTTTTCAGATTGTTCCTTTAAGTCTTTTAGTAAATTTCTAATCTCTGATAATTGACCTTCGATATTTGTAAGACGGTTTTGCATGTCATCGATTTCTTGTTCAGCCTTATAGTTAATTGCAAAGTCGATGACAGATTCATGTTTATCACGTGCTGCTTGACGATTCTGACTCATCATAATAACTGGTGCTTGGAAAGCTGCGATAAATGATAAACATAAATTTAGTAGAATAAATGGTGGCTCATCAAAATGAAACCGATTTGTTAGTTGTAAACAATTCCATAAAATCCAAGATGCAAGTATAAAACTAAACCAAATGATAAACTTCCAACTGCCCCCAAATTGAGCAATTTTATCAGCTAGTTTTTCAGACCATTTCGTTTTTTGGATGTATTCATTATCTAATTGGTGAAGAATTTCTACTTCGTAACGATCAACAAGTCGATCAATACGTGATAGATTCTCTTGGTTTAAATCAATATCAAATCCTTGAATTTTAATAGGTTTTTTGACGTATCTTTTTAGATTCATTTGTTGCCAAATTTTTTGTACCATTCCATTAACCTCCTCTTGAAGAGAGGAAGTCATTTTATCGATTATGGAAGACGGATATTATTTTTATGTAGTAATCCGCCTTTACTATTCAGTTGAATGACTTCCTCTGATATCGGAATATAACCCGACCTACTTATACTGGGACTACCCATAAAAATGTTCCACCTCACTTTATTAATAAAAACACTAATTTATTATATGATGGCTCTTCCAATTTGACTATACTTTTGAGAACTATATTTGCACTAAGCATTCAATAATAAGAATAACCGAAAAAAAGATGCAAACAATATTCTAGTAAATAAATTCCTGTAATGGAAAAAGAGTATAATGAAGATAAATAGCACCATCGAATAACCTTAAACTAATTTAGCGAGATAACGCTAATGGTTCCAACGTTACTTATGATTTACAAAGAATAAAATTGGTTTTATTCTTACATTAAAGTGTTTTTATACTGAAAAAATGTATTTTTGAAATTAGGGATTCTAAAGTATGTTCAAGCCTTTGAATTCCATTTTCTATTTAAGAAAGGAATGTTTATATTTGAAAGTTGCTTTCATTGCACATGATCAAAAGAAAAATGATTTAGTAAATTTTGCAAAGGCATATGAATCTATTTTATCTAAGCATGAACTATATTCTACTGGTACAACTGGAACAAGAATTATGGAAAGTACAAACTTAAAAATACATCGATTTAATTCTGGACCATTAGGGGGAGATCAAGAAATTGGCTCATTAATAGCAAAAAACTTAATGGATATTGTCATTTTCTTTCGTGATCCACTTACAGCACAACCACATGAACCAGATATTTTAGCTTTAATTCGTTTATGTGATGTTTATTCAATCCCTTTAGCCACAAATATGGGAACAGCGGAAATATTAATACATGGACTAGAACGAGGAGATTTAAGCTGGAGAAATCTAGTTCACGAAAAGCAAAATAAAGAAGAAAACGAATAGTGTTTTTAGAATAATTAACTATAATGAGGGAAATAGTAATCTTTGTTCAATTTAAATTGGAATGGGAGGATTATTATGGATCAAAATCAAGGATACCAACACACACATAAAACAGGTGAGACAGTTATGATAACAGGGTATTATACTGACGCTGACGGTGAACATGTTGAATTAACAGCAGGACAAAAATTCCCAAATTGCCCTTCGTCAGGTCAACCAACAAACTGGAGACATGGACGTTAACAAATAGATTAGTAAGAGCTAAATAAAAAAGATTGTACAATATGTATTCAATACATAAGTACAATCTTTTTTTACAAATTAAGAAGTATAAATTGGTAGTGTTTAGAAAATTCAACGTAGTTTCCAATTTAAAGTATGAAGTATAAGTGCAACCAACCTTTCTTCGCCTAAAGGCTCGCCAATCGGCGAGTTTTCTTTATTGGACTGATACGTTAGACATTAAGCCTAGATACAGTGCAATGACAAAACAAATGCCAAATCCTATCGGTAAGATGATCTTCGTCTTTTTTATAAAGCTGATTACTAGTAACACTAGGAAGATAATTGACATACTCATCAGCAATGTTCCTTCCAATGTAAAAGTAAAGGCTATTCTCATTGGCGAAACAATATCAATTCCCATCAGAAATTCAATCCATTTAGAAGATCCTTCATTTTTCAAAGTTAAATTAATATGATGTGGAGGAGATTGAGTACCCATTATTGCTGTGAAAAAGAAAACGAATGTAATCATAATGTACTCAGCTTTTAACCATTTTCTTATGTTATTAGATGTGTTATCAGCGGTCTTTTTTATTAGTATGCTGTTAAAAAAAGCAAAAAATAAGACTGGAATAATACTAATATGCTTTAATAGTAACATTTGTCCATAAGGTAATAACCAAGCATTTGTATAGTCTTTGAGTTTTACGACTTCTAACATTAAAACGGTTCCGCTACTAAATATAACGATAACGCAAATTATTGCTAAAGGGGTAAACCATCTTAAAAAGTTGGTATAGTTTTTCGTATCTTTAGCAAGCCATGCGACATGAAATAATACTCCACTCCATATAGAAACCATTAGTAAATGGCTACTTTGGAAGATCAAGCCCAGCCAAAAATTCATAGAAGTAATATGACCTGCATAACCGATACTTAAAATCATTAAGAGGAACCAAAAGAAATTAAAAAACTTTTTGCCATCACTAAAGATATTAATCCCTAACATAATCGCAAATAGAGCAGAGTAGATCCATGCATTCCCGATGGCTGTCTTTATAAACACAGTGTAAATCGCTAATTTAAGATTAATATCATCTAGAAAAAAGAGTATTACTCTTAAAACAGGAAACAAAGAGAAGAACAATGCTCCAATAATAATCCAGCTTACAGTTTTTTTAGAAATGCTTAGTGTAGGTTTTTTACTAGTAGGAACAAAGTCTAATATGAATTTTCCTGCCAATATCGAATAAAGCACATAAGAAATAAATTCAGTTAACGGAATGATATAACTCATTTTCTATTCCAAAGTAAAACTCCACCAACCATTAACGCGATTCCAAATACACCGATTGCAACTAATGGAATAAGGTATTTAGATTTTTCTTTTTTAGGAGTAGCTTCCTTATGTTGTTTTTCTGTAGCTTTATCCTTAACTGCTTTGTCAGTCGTTTTATTTTCAGTTGTAGCCTTATTTTCAACCTGCTTTAACTGAACTTTAAATGGGATTTGACCTGTAACTGGATGACCATCTTCACTTATTACTTTCCATTCAATTTTATAATCACCATTTTCTAAACTGTTTGGTAAGTCAGCAATCAGTTTATTACCCTTAACTGATACGTTTGCAACAGTAGCAGCAGCTCCTGTTTTATACAATTTTACCGTACCTAATTTCTCAAGAGCTTCTTCAAATTCTATTGTAATTTGATTGATTGGCTCCGTCACAACTTGCCCATTAGATGGGTTAGACGATACAAGTTTCGTATGTGCACTTGCCATAGTGGGGAATAAAAATAGTAACAAAATAATGAAAGCCAAACCTTTTTTCATATAAATCTCCTTCTTTATGTAGAAATTAGTGCTTAATTTAATATAATGTAAATTCTCAAATTTATTAATAGTACTTAGTTAAATTAACCACTCTTATTCAATTAGTCATTTTAGTATAAAAATGTGATGTATTTGTGAAGTATTCTTTGAAACAATTAGAGATGAATTAATAAACATTGATAGAATTTACCGTTTAAAAATAATTCTTTATTCTCAATTTACAAAGACTCTGAATCAATTTAATAAAAACTCATTAGAATTAAAAAGTAAATTCTAATTATTTTTTAATTTTAAGGAGGTTTTTCTAATGTTTAGAAATACGCTTAAAAAGAAACTAATTCCAGTGGCCGTGTTATCAACTATTGCATTTGGTGCAATTATTGGATCAGTTGCAAATCAAGAAGTACAAGCTAAAGAAGTTTCAAAGAAAGATGAAATTAGAAATGTAATCTTTTTAATTGGAGACGGTATGGGCGTTTCATACACAACTGCTTACCGCTATTTAAAAGATGATCCAAAAACAAAAGTAGTCGAACAAACAGAATTTGATCATTATTTAGTTGGACAACAAATGACATACCCAGAGGATCCGTTGCAAAACATTACTGATTCTGCTGCAGCCGCAACAGCAATGTCAGCTGGTGTTAAAACATACAATGCGGCAATTGGTGTAGATAATGATGGATCAAAAGTAAAAACAGTACTTGAAGCTGCAAAAGAAAAAGGGAAATCAACAGGTTTAGTTGCTACATCAGAAATTACTCATGCTACACCAGCTTCTTACGGGGCACATGATGTAAGTCGTAAAAATATGAATGCCATTGCTGACGATTATTATGATGAGATGATTAAAGGCGGTCATAAAATTGACGTAATGTTAGGTGGCGGATTAAGTAATTTCGTACGAGATGATCGTGATTTAACAAAACAATTCAAAAAAGATGGTTACTCATATGTAACAAATAAAAGTGAAATGTTAAAAGATAAAAACAATAAAATTTTAGGTTTATTTGCTCCAGGTGGTATGCCGAAGATGATTGATCGTGAAGATTCTATGCCATCTCTAAGCGACATGACAAATACGGCAATTAACAAGCTTAGTAAAGATAAAGATGGATTCTTTTTAATGGTAGAAGGTAGTCAAATCGATTGGGCTGGGCATGACAATGACATTGTTGCCGCAATGAGTGAAATGGAAGATTTTGAAAAGGCATTTAAAGCTGCAATTGCGTTTGCTAAAAAGGACAAGCATACATTAGTTGTTGCAACTGCTGACCATTCAACAGGAGGCTATTCAATTGGTGCCAAAGGTGACTACAACTGGTATGGCGCTCCAATCACTGCAGCTAAACGAACACCAGATTTCATGGCAGAACAAATCAGTAAAGGTGCAGATGTAGAAAGCACATTAAAATCTTATATTAATTTAGATTTAAAACCCGAAGAAATTCAATCAGTTAAAACAGCAGCTCAGTCAAAAAATGCGTTAGAAATTGATAATGCAATTGAAGCAATTTTTGATAACAGAACAGTTACTGGTTGGACGACAAGTGGACACACTGGTGAAGACGTGAATGTTTATGCATATGGCCCTGGAAGTCAATTATTTGCAGGTAAAATTGATAACACAGATCAAGCCAAAAACATCTTCAATATTTTAAAGAATGGTAAATAAGATGATTAGTCCCGTTGAATGAGAATGTTTAACGGGATTTTTCTAAGTAACTTATGGATGAGAGGGGATTTCTATGAAAAAAATAATTCCGCTTATTTTACTATCTTTGCTGCTTTCTGGATGTAACTTTGTACAGAAAGAGGAAAAAACTGTTGCTGCTAAAAACGTAAAGAACAATTCTACAATGTCCAAAAATAGAGCGAAATCTATTTCTGATATTTATGTTCCGAATCCTCAGGTTTCAGATGATACTACCTTACTTCATAAAGGTCAGGTTCTTAAAGATGAAAAAGGTGAAGTAACTTTGGAAGCTATTGCTTCATTAAATAAGACTTATACAATCGGACCTATTGAAATGAAAATTAAAAATGTAAAGCTTATTAAAAACTTACCAACCTACTCATTAATGGATTATTTCCATTACTATACAGAGAGCTACGAAAGTTTCAGATTTATAAAAGTAGAGGTTGAACTAATTAATCATTCAGCAGAAAATTTACACTTTGGTCCAGTTTCACATTTAATAACAAGCAATAAAGAACAAAAGGAATTTAAAGATGATTTCTATATTGAATATTTAGGTGGAGAAATTGGCCCGAATGCCTCAAAGCAAGGCGCGATGGGATTTATTGTTGGAAAAGATTCCCCAGGTATAAATGGGATTGAATTAACAACAAGTGATGTATTAGATGAAAAACATAATACAATTGCTAAGGCACAGACGATAAAAGTGGACTTTAATAAATGAAACGACTAAACAAAAACTCCTTAAAAAGGAGTTTTTTGTTTAGATTTATAAAGTTATTTCATCTTCTACAGGTGGAAGAAGTACTTCGTTTTTGTCAGGATACATTTGTTCGATATGGTTCTCTCCCCAAGTACATAATAAATCTAAGACTTCTTTTAGAGACCAGCCGTACTCAGTCAAAGAATACTCTACTTTTGGTGGAACTTGATTAAAAACTTCACGTTTAACAATATTGTCTTCTTGTAACTCTTTCAATTGTTGAGTTAGCATTTTTTGGGTAATGTTAGGCATTAATCTTTTTAATTGACTCGTCCTTTTCGTTCCTTTTGTTAAATGACAAAGAATAACGACCTTCCATTTACCGCCTATAACATCTAATGAAGCTTCTACTGGAATATTATATTTCTTCATATTTCTCCTCTCCTTAGTCAAGTGCTATTTTATTCAATAAAAAGATCTGTTTTGAATACTATTTACGATTAAAATATCATATCATTCTCTCTACGAACTGTGTAGTTTCTAATCCGATAAAATTTATTTTATAAAATTTTCCAAGATTTAACCCTTTATTCTCAAAAATGTTACTAAAAAGTAACTATATCACTTCAAAGTGCATACTTCTCTTACTGTATCCTATCGCTCATAATGACAAATAGTTAATGGATTATCTAGTTTCCACAATGAGAATTGAAAAGTATAAACGATAAACTTTTAACTATTTCGTTTCATATATGTTTTGAGTGACAATGAGACTTTATTCAGGCGCCATGTTTCTTTGTACTCAAATTAAAAATATTAAAAACAAGGAGGATTCTTATGAATTCGACTGCTACTGCGATAAATATACAAGAGAAAAAAGGTGGCACGCCTGCATTAATGGCTTTAGCTATTAGTGCATTTGGGATTGGAACAACTGAATTTGTTCCTGTTGGTTTATTATCAACTCTTGCTGATGACTTGAAAATTTCAATTACATTAGCAGGGTTATTAATTTCGGGCTATGCAATGGGTGTAGCATTTGGAGCGCCAATTTTAACGGCTTTAACAAATAAAATAAGTCGAAAAACGTTATTAATGCTATTAATGATTATTTTTATCGTAGGTAATAGTGTGGCTGCTTTATCAACTAGCTTTGAATTATTGCTAGTTGCACGAATTATTACTTCATTTTCACATGGGGTGTTCTTTGCAATTGGCTCAACAATTGCTGCGGATGTAGTTCCTGAAAACAAACGGGCTAGTGCAATCGCCTTTATGTTTACTGGATTAACTGTTGCAACTGTAACTGGTGTTCCACTAGGGACATTTATTGGTCAGCATTTTGGATGGAGATCAACTTTTTGGGCTGTTGCTTTATTAGGTTTAATTGCGATCATAGCAATCGCAATTCTTGTTCCAAAAACAATTAAACAAGCACCGGCTTCAAAATTTAGCGATAACTTAAAGGTTTTAACAAATGCTCCATTACTTTTAGCTTTTTCTATTACAGCACTAGGGTATGGCGGAACTTTTGTAGCATTCACATACTTGGCACCAATTCTTGAAAAAATTACTGGGTTTGCTCCAAATGCAGTGAGTTTGATCTTACTAGTTTATGGAATTGCAGTAGCGATTGGGAATACAGTTGGAGGAAAAGCGGCTAATGAGAATCCCTTAAAAGCCTTAACTTGGATGTTTGTCGTTCAAGCGATTATACTCGTAGTTCTAACATTTACAGCACCATTTAAACTAGTTGGAGTCGTTACAATATTTTTCTTAGGTATACTTGCCTTTATGAATGTACCAGGTCTTCAAATTTATGTTGTCAAATTAGCTGAAAAGTACGTTCCTACAGCTGTAGACATTGCATCTGCGTTAAATATTGCAGCATTTAATATCGGTATTGCAATTGGTGCATTTATCGGCGGTATAATTGTGGATACAATCGGCCTAATTCATACACCATGGATTGGTGGAATTATGGTATTTGGAGCAGTTCTGCTAAGTATTTGGAGTGCTTCTTTAGAAAAAAGAAAATCGAAAACAATATAAAAACAGAATAAAAATGGAGTTAGAAAGATGAATGGTATAAATAATCGAGTAAAATTAAACAATGGTTTAGAAATGCCTGTTTTAGGGTTAGGAGTTTTCCAAGTAGAGGATGGGCAAGTCGTAATAGACTCCGTTAAGGCAGCTATAAGAAATGGCTACCGCAGCATAGATACTGCCGCAATCTATCAAAATGAAGAAGGAGTAGGTCAAGGAATAAAAGAAGCATTAGAAGAAAATGGACTTAAACGAGAAGAGTTATTTATTACTTCAAAAGTATGGAATGCAGATTTAGGTTACCAGTCAACTTTAGATGCTTTTGAATTAAGTTTAAAGAAATTAGGTCTTGATTATTTAGACTTATATTTAATTCATTGGCCAGTAGAAGGCAAATTTGTTGAATCATGGAAAGCACTTGAAACACTATATAAAAATGGCAAAGTAAAAGCGATTGGAATGAGTAACTTCCAAATTCATCATTTAAAAGAAGTAATAGCGAATGCTGAAATTATGCCTATGGTAAATCAAATTGAATTACATCCAATGTTAAGCCAGGTTGAACTAAGAGAATTTTTAAAAGAAAATTCGATACAAGTCGAAGCATGGGCGCCATTAATGCAAGGGCAGTTATTCGAAAATGAAACATTACAAGAAATAGCAAACAAGCATAATAAATCAATCGCTCAAGTAGTTTTACGTTGGCATCTACAAAACGGTATTGTCATTATTCCAAAATCAATCAAAGAACATCGAATTCAAGAAAATGCTAATATCTTCGACTTTGAACTAACTGAAGAAGATATGACTTTAATCAATGCTCTAAATCAGAATCATCGAGTGGGTCCAGACCCAGATCATTTTGATTTTTAATCTGGGTATTAAATTAATTAACAACCAGAAAAAAACTGAAACGACTGTCAAATGACAGTCGTTTTTTAGTGTTCAAATAGTATGGTTAATTTGGAATGGATAAAATCATCTGAGGCATATCTACAATTCCGTAATGGAATTCAACAGCAGAAAAAGGACATTTTCTGTCGCAAGTCGAATAATCGTTTTAACATTAGATGTAAAAATAGATGTTTAAGGTGGAAATTTCCTTAGAATAAGCCTTAAGTCGTAGTTTGTTTAATCCTTAGGTGCATTTAAAATACTCTCTCAATTTTTTACTATTATATAGTCAGTAGATTTATATAAAACGATGAAACAAGGTATCGGTCGTGTAGTAGGGAGATGAATTCTTTGAGGAATGAAAATAAACAATTAAAATGTATGAAGGAAATTACATTACATGTTGTAGTAGCTACAATTTCTATCTTTTTATTAATACTTTTTTTACCTACGATAGTAGTGGTGTACAAGTTATTACTAATCCTTACAATTATGGGAATAGTATTGCTTGATTTTGTTCTTATTTTATCAAATCATAAAAACCTATTAATCATTCCAAGAATTGCACTTATCATCTTGTTTTTATGTATTGGAGGCGCCGGATTAGTATTTTATATCACAAAATTTTTAGTTTTCGTAGATATGTATGGAATTGAAAAGATCCTAACAGATCATATTTCTACAGCAAAATTATTATTTTTCGTAATATGCTTTTTTCAACCGATTATCTTACCATTACCTGAAGCAATTACGATCCCTGCAGGTAGTGCTGTAATAGGTTCATTATCAGGAGCAGCTATCGGATTTTTAGGTTCCAGTTTAGGGATTGTCGTGATGTATCTTATAGCAAGAATAGGTGGACTGAAGCTAGTATCTAAATTTGTTAAAGAAAAGCAGCTAAAAAAGTATCAGGAATATGTTTTGAAAAATGAAACGCTTATTTTAACATTAATGTTTATCATTCCAATATTACCTGATGAAATTATTTGTGTTGGCGCCGGAATTAGTAGAGTATCTTTCAAAAAGTTCATTGTAATTGCTTCGATTTCAAAATTAATTACTTCTTCACTATTATCATACTCAGTATACTTAGCTAAATTATTCTCATTAACGACATCTCAATTAGCACTAATAAGCTCAATTGTAATGGCTTGTATTTTCTGTTTATCATTCATTATTAAAAAATCAATAAAGAGAGCCAATTCAAAGCGTACTGCTTATTTGGTTTCTGGTAAATAAAAAGAAGGCAATGTAAAAAAAATACATTGCCTTTTAAATTCCAAGCTAACGCTTTTTCTCCGTTGCTTAGACTGCCCTTAATGTGAGCTAAATTGTATTTTGTCGAAAATGAAAATTTCCTGAGAAATATTGTAGAAATTTTAACTGATTTACCCCATTAAAACTTTAATTCCTTGAACAATATTCCAAATAAAGACAACTAGGTTAACGATGGCCGCTAGTGCAAATCCACCGAAAACAGCAAAGCCCACACCATTACCCATGCTATTAAATGTGAAAACAGAAATTAAAACTAAAACAATGATTGTAATAAACGGGAGTAGATGCGAAAAAAGAGCTCTTTTAGAATGAGATTTGATTTGTAAATCCTTAGCAACAAAATATACAATAATCGGGAATAAAAAAGGTGCAAAGAAAATACTAAAATAACATAATGAGGACAAAATCTTATTTGTTTCCATTTAATCACCTCTATTTCTTGAAAATTTTTAATTAATCTTAGTATAGATTATTTTATCGATAAAAATCGATTTAATTATGAATAAAAATGCTTAATTTGTCAGGCTGAGTAATGAGTATCGTTTTTCTGTTTCTTTTTAAGAAAAATGTAGACCAGAAAAAGTGTTAAGACAGTAGCAGAAATACTTAAAGTAATCCAAGGAGAACCTAATAAGAAATTCCCATATAAAGTATAAAGAATAGCGATTGGAATATTACCCGCAAGAACAATTGCAATGTAAGATAAATATGGCATATTTATAGAAGCTGCGATAAAGCAGGCTCCATCGGTAGGAGCTAGAGGTGTGGCAACGGTTAGGAATAAGTATTTTTTTCGATTAGTGATAATGTCCTTAAAAAGAGTAGGATATTTGTTCTCCATAAATTGCTGAATTGTATCACTCGAAATACTTTTACTTAAAAGATAGATAATGGTTTCAGTAATGATCATTCCAAGTAAAGATAAGAGAATTGTTTCAAGTGGATGAAAAAATAAGCTACCTACTACTATAAGAACAGAGCTAGGTATGAATAGAAAGATTCTGGAGCAGAAAATTGAAACAAATAATACCATCGGATTAATTGGAGAGTTTGCAATAAAATGCTTTATATCCACCAATGATAAATGAAATAAATGATATCGAATAGCGAGTAGTAGCATCAAAATCCAAAAGCCGATTACAATTAGTGGAACGACTTTTTTCATGTTCTATGCTCTCCTTTTATGTTGGAAATCTTCTGTTATCCTATTCTATTCTTAAAATTGGAGAAAACTGATTCATTTTTTTAAAATTCTATAATCATGCTCTAAATTTTTTATAGATGACATATTTAAGTAAAAATAAGAATAACAATGATTAAGCAATAAATATCTCAAATTAAAGAGAATTGAGGTGGAGATATGCTTGATGAAGGTTTATTAGTCTTAAGACTTGTTTTAGGTATTATTTTAGTGGCTCACGGAGTACAGAAAGTGTTTGGATGGTTTGGTGGTTACGGTATTAAAGGAACTGGTCAATGGTTGGAATCAATTGGAATCAAGCCAGGAGCATTTTTTGCATTTATAACAGGGGCAGCAGAAATAGTAGGTGGATTCTTTGTAGCGGCTGGTGTATATACAACAATCGGTGCATGGTTAATTATAATAGTAATGGCAGTAGCAGTTTTAAAAGTTCATTTAAAGAATGGATTTTGGAATAGCTCAAACGGGTTTGAGTTTAATTTACTAATACTTGCAGCTTCTGTAGGTTTATTGCTAACGGGACCGGGTTCTATGACATTATTTTAATCTGACTTTCAGTACTTTGTCTGTAGACTGAGGGAACATTCTATTGAATGTTCCTTTTATAATGCAAATTTTCCTTCAAATCATGATACGATGTAACTATCATGAATATTACGGAGGTAGTGGGATGCAAGATTCAATTTTTGAACAACTTAGGTTTACAAGGTTTTATACATTAAGAATTCTTAACTCTGTTTCAAAAGAAGTTGTGGATAAAATTCCAAAAGGATTCAATAACAACATTCGTTGGAATGCTGGTCATATTTTAGGAGCATATGAGCAATTACTATATGCAAATACCGGTGATGAAAATCGTCTATCAAAAGAAATTATCGACTTTTTTAAAGGTGGAACGAAACCTAGTGATTGGCAAGGTGAGCCACCATCATTTGAAGAAATTATTACATTATTAGAACAGCAAGTAGAACAAGTTATTTCTACATACGAAGGACGTTTGGATGAAGTCTTACAAAAAGAGATGAAGCTAGGTGGTTTTGAAATTAAAACAGTGCGAGATATGATTAGCTTTAACATCTTCCATGAAGGATTACATGATGGATTAATGAACGGTTTAAAGAGATCACTTGGACAATAAGTTTCATAATCAAAAATAAGTGACATTGATTACAACCTGAAACTAAGATTTTGTGCTCTTAGACTTTTTTGTTATAATCATTTTTAACCATCGGCAATATGGGGTATTTGAATAGTACGACAATAAAAAATGAGGTTATTAAAATGAAAAAGGAAAGTAATTTAATTATTTACGATCTAATTTTGTATTTAGTATTTCCACTAGTTTTATATAAATTTCTAAAACCATATCTTGGCGACTATTGGGCAATGATCGTTCCGACTATCCCAGGTATTTTATATACTCTATTTCGTTTTTGGTACACAAAGCAGTTTAATATAACTGGTATTTTTATCATTTCAACGATGACAGTTAGCACAGCAGTGGACTTATTAGCGGGTAATGCTAAAAATTTAATACTATACAATGTGTATTATCACTTTGCACTTGTTGTAGTGTTTTTACTATTATTGGCTTTGAAAAAACCATTACCATATTATTTTATGATCGATATTGCAGCAATTCAGGGACAAGACCGTGAAGAAAGTAAGAAATTATACAAACATCCTTCACTATTTAAGCTGTTTCAATATTTATTTGTCGCTTGGATCATAAAAGATTTAGTATTTGCATTTGCACAATGGTGGATGGTTGATACGTATGGAATAAAGGCATATTATTCACGTACAATTATATTTACTGTTGGTGGATATGTCTTTGGTATTATTATGGCAATCGGCTATGCAATGGTTACAATGAGAGCTCAAAAGTTAAAAGGTGATGACTCAGGTCAAACTTCAGATGAAATTATTATTTAAAAAAGCGTACCTATATCGGTACGCTTTTTATAAATATATATTTATAGTTTGCGAATTTTTTCATTTTCTGGTTCAACGTGAATTAATATTTTAGGGTCAACTAAAACACTTTTTATTTCATTTTCAATTTTGTCGCATAAGATATGAGCTTCCTCGATATTCATATTTGAAGGTAATACTAAATGGAAATCTATGTGCTCTTCAGCTCCTGAGCGTCTTGTTCGCAAATCATGGTACTCGATATATTGTGATTTAAAAGATGATAGTACGTCTTCAATTTGTTTAAGTTCTTCAGAGGAAAGTCCAGTATCTAGTAGAGGAGTGAACGATTTGCGTCCAAGTTCTATAGACTCTTTCATTATATATAAGGCAATTCCGATCCCAATTAATGCATCAAGATAAACCCAACCTGTGAGACTCACTAAAATTAAACTAACTGCAACCCCAATAGATGAGTAGACATCAGTTAATAAATGTAAAGCATTCGATTGCATTGCAACAGAATGAGTTTCATTTCCTACTTTTTGAACAATTTTTCCAACTTTCCAATTGATTAGTGCACCTACTAACATTACAGCGACACCAATAATAGGCAGTTTAATTGGTGTTGGATTAAGAAGTTTTTGAACGGATTCTATTATAATCCATATCCCTGCAACAAATATTAAGATCGTTTCAACAGTACCTGAAATGTTTTCGAACTTTCCATGCCCATATGGATGGTCCTTGTCAGGTGGTCTATTTGAAATTTTTACAGAGAAAAATGCAATGACTGAAGCAACTAAATCTAATAAAGAATGGATTGCTTCAGAAATGATCGCGACAGAGCCTGTAATGATTCCAACAATTAATTTTAATAAAACAATGAATGTGTTACTACATATTGATAGTATTGCAATTTTGCTTGAATGCAAATCTAATCACCCCTGACCAATTTTTTCCACCAAAGTTAAGAGTTTTGTCCTAACGCAACAAAAAAGAAAAACCACTAACAGATCGTTAGTGGTTTGTTTTTTTTATGTTTAATTTTGTATTCTTTAAATGGATTTTCATTTTAAATCACCTTTTCATTCACATAAAATATATTTTATAGTATAGAGTATATTTTGAAAAGGAAAAGCTTGTGTGTAGCAAAGGAATTAGTATATCGTCTAATATTTTTAAAAATGGTTTGACATCTATTTTTAGATTGTGTTATACATAGACTAATATAATAAAAAACAGTCTATTCGTAGAGGTTGCATTGTATAAGAGTATCGTTTAAGAGAACTGTGGGTTCAATGACGAAACGAGAAAGGATCCGATGCCGAAGAACTAAAATGCCACACATTTTAGTTCTGGGACTACATTGAATAAATGTAGTACTGTCACATGTGTTTGTGAAGAGCTATTGAAGAGATGTGATTGGCTAAGTCCTTTTATTTTAAAAGCGATAGGCACATGAACATATCCTTCATGTGTCTTTTTTAATACACTAATACATTGAGAGAGCTTCTTAGAATGATCTTACATTAAGATTTGAAGGGAGAATACGAATGTATTTACATGGCAATAGTCGAATTAATAATGAAGGACATCTAGAAATCGGAGGTTGTAGCACAGTACAATTAGCAAAAGAGTACGGTACACCTCTTTATATTTATGACGAATCACTAATTGAATCAAAATGTAGGGAATTTCATGAAGCTTTAAAAAATACAGGTATGAAATATCAAGTTGCATATGCAAGTAAAGCTTTTTTGTGCGTTGAACAAGCCCGTTTAATTGAAAGAGAAGGTCTATGTTTAGATGTAGTATCTGGTGGGGAACTTTATACAGCATTACAAGCAGGTTATCCAGCTGAGAAAATTCACTTTCATGGGAATAACAAAACAATAGACGAAATTGAAGAAGCATTAAATGCAAAAATTGGATGTTTTGTTGTCGATAACTTTTTTGAGTTAGAATTACTACAAGCTTTAGCAGAGCAACGTGATGAAATGGTTTCAATATTATTACGTGTTACACCAGGTGTAGAGGCACATACACATGAATATGTTATGACAGGACAAGAGGATTCGAAATTTGGATTTGATATTATGTCTGGTCAAGCAAATGAGGCGGTAGAGGCTTCATTAAATTCATCGAACATTAAATTATTAGGTATTCATTCACATATAGGATCTCAGATTTTTGAGCCGGACGGATTTGTCCATGCAATCAATGTTTTAATGAGCTTTTTAAATGGACTTAAAAATGATTTAGGATATACAGCTGAAATATTAAATGTAGGTGGAGGCTTTGGAATACGATATACTTCAGAAGATGAACCTTTAGCTGTTTCAAAGCATATTGATACAATTACTTCTATTATAAAAAAACAATGTGAAGAGTTAGATTATAAACTGCCAGAGTTGTGGTTGGAACCTGGTCGCAGCATTGTCGGTGAGGCAGGAACTACACTTTATACAATTGGCTCTACAAAAACTCTTCCTTCTATTCGTAAATATGTATCTGTTGATGGAGGGATGACTGATAATATTCGTCCAGCTCTTTACGGATCAAAATATGAAGCGATGCTTGCGAACCGTGCAAATGAAGAGAATAAAGAAATTGTATCGATAGCAGGTAAATGCTGTGAAAGTGGTGACATGCTAATTTGGGATTGTGAATTACCTATCGTAGAAAACAATGATCTATTAGCGGTATCATGTACAGGTGCTTACGGCTATTCAATGGCTAGTAACTATAATAGAATACGTCGTCCAGCGGTTGTATTCGTTAAAGACGGAGTATCAAGAGAAGTAGTTCGCCGAGAAACATATGAAGATTTAGTTAGAAATGATCGAGTATATATCGAAAATTCTTCTACTAGATAATTGACATAAATTACAAATAAAACACTTCTATTAAAAAATAGAAGTGTTTTATTTCGTATTCCTTACTAAAAGATGTTTATTTATCGACAGATAAAGACATATTTATCATTTATATTACAATATTGTAACAATTGCGACTCCCTTCGAAAATCTATGGTATAAATACTAGGTAGATTAGCGAGAGGAGAAACGCTGAAATGTTAAGAAAAAAACTAGGAGTACTGGCAATTGCAGGTACAATAGTATTATCATTAGCGCCAAATGCTTCAGTTTATGCTGATAGCAAAATAGATAAAAAACAAGCTGAAGTAGATAAGTTCCAATCACAATTTAAAGAATTAAGTAGCCAAGTAAAAAAAATAGATAAAGAGATTCAATCAACTAAGAAAAAAATTGATGCAAAAAAAGAAGAAATCTCTCAAACAGAACAACTTATAAAAGATAAAAACGCAAGAATTACATACTTACAAGATAGAATTGAAAAACGTAACGAAGTATTAGAAGATCGTCTAGTAGCTATGCAAAAACAACCAAAAGTAAACTTAGTTACAGATGTATTATTTAATTCTGATGGAATTGTTGATTTCTTTAATCGTTTAAATTCAATTTCAACACTGTTTGAAGCTGACCAAAATATTATTAAAGAGCAACAATCTGAACAAGCAGAAGTTAAAAAAGAAAAACAACTTGTTGATGAGAAAAAAGAAGCTTTAGTAAAAGCAAAAGAAGACTTAATTGTACAACAAAATGAACTTTCAAAATCACAAGCTGAAAAACAAAAATCATTAAAAGCTGCAGAGAGTAACTTAAAGCAAGCTGTTAAAGATTTAGAAAATGCAAAAGAAGATGAAAGAGTACAACGTCTTGAACAGCAATCTCTTGAATTAGCAGACTTATCAAGTGATGATGACAGCAATGACAACAGCGCTTCTACTGGATCAAGTTCGAATTCAAGTTCAAATTCAAGCTCAAATTCAAGCTCAAACTCAGATTCGAATTCAAATTCAGGATCTAATCAAGGTTCAGATGACGGTGGCTCAACTGCAACAGGAAACTCGCTTGTAGATTTCGCTTTAAAATACCAAGGTGTTCCTTATGTATTTGGTGGAACTTCACCAAGTGGATTTGATTGCAGTGGATTTATCTGGTATGTATACTCACATAATGGATATGGCATTTCTCGTGGAAATGTAAAAACATATTGGAGTAATGCAACAAAGATCAGCTCTCCATCACCAGGTGACTTAGTATTCTTAGAAAATACTTATATTAATGGTCCATCACATATGGGTATTTACATCGGTGGAAACAAAATGGTTCATGCTGGAAGTAAGGGGATTAGTGTAATCAGCTTAAGTAATAGCTGGGTTCAATCTCACTTCTTAGGATACGGCAAATTCTAATAGTTTATTAACCTCGTATTATATTTAGTATAGTACGAGGTTTTTTATTTTATAGGAGAGTACGAAAAAGGCATAAGTTTAACTTATGCCTTTTTCGTTTTTCGCTTGTTCTTTTAATAAATCACGAATTTCAATTAAAAGTGCTTCTTCTTTAGTAGGAACAACTGGTTTTGCCTCTTCGACTGCCTTTTTTTTAAATGACATTTTATTAATCAGTCGGATGAAGAAAAATATCGATATTGCAGTAATGAAGAAATCGATCACAGTCTGGATGAAAGTACCATATTTTATATCATGGAAAACCCAACCAGAAAAATCATTTTTTCCAACAATCAGAGCAATAACTGGCATCATAATATCACCAACTAAAGATGATACGATCTTACCGAATGCGCCACCGATAATTACCCCAACTGCTAAATCGAGTACATTTCCTTTGAATGCAAACTTCTTAAATTCTTCAATCATGATAACGCCTCCTGTTTAATTACCGTATAAGTTTACATACAAATATTAAATCTTTCAAGTTAACAATTATCGATATGTAAGCAAAAATATTTATATCGGCCTTTTATTATGGTAAATACTAATTAATGACAAATATTAGGAGGAATTAAGGAATGGCGACTGAATTGGCTACTTTTGCTGGAGGATGTTTTTGGTGTATGGTGAAACCATTCGATCAAGAAGATGGGATTATAAAAGTTGTTTCTGGTTATACGGGTGGAGAAAAAGAAAATCCAACATATGAAGAAGTATGTACGCATTTAACTGGTCATTATGAAGCTGTGCAGATTACATTTGATCCAGAAGTATATTCATATGAAAAATTATTAGATTTATTTTGGCAGCAAATTGATCCGACTGATGCAGGCGGTCAATTTAATGATCGAGGTAGTTCATATAAAACGGCTATTTTTTATCATAATGAAACGCAGAAAGAGCAAGCGATAGCGTCTAAAGAAAAACTTGAAAAAAGTGGTCTATTCAAAAATTCAATTGTAACTGAAATATTATCTGCGAAACCATTTTATGAAGCAGAAGAATATCACCAACATTACTATAAGAAGCATCCAATTCGATATCAGCTTTATTTTAAAGGATCTGGTCGTCAAAAGTTTATAAAAGAACACTGGAAAACTGGTCAAGAAGAGCTAAAACAAAAACTGACTCCAATCCAATATGCTGTTACACAAGAAGATGCTACTGAGCCTCCATTCCGAAATGAGTTTTGGAATCATAAGGAAAAAGGAATTTACGTTGATATCGTTTCAGGAATTCCGTTATTTAGTTCTTTAGATAAATTTGATTCGGGTTGTGGATGGCCAAGTTTTACAAAACCAATCCTTAAAGGTGAAATTGAAGAGAAGAAAGATTATAGTCATGGAATGATGCGAATTGAAGTAAGAAGTGCGGAAGCAGATTCTCATTTGGGTCATGTTTTCGATGACGGTCCAGGGCCTGAAGGTTTACGCTATTGTATAAATTCAGCTGCTTTAAAGTTCATTCCGTACGAGAAAATGGACGAAGAAGGCTACGGAAATTATAAGAGCATCTTTCTTAATAGATAATATTTAGATTACCTCAGAAAAACTTTTCTTAATTACTTGTGGAGTGAACTTTTCCGTCAAAGGTAATTCTGATGATAGAGGTTTAATCAAAACACTAACCGAGATTTATAATGATCTCGGTTTTTTATATTGTCTCGTTTATTAATGGTTGTTGGGATCAGAACGATTGGTAGTAGCAAGTATGGGTTAATCTCTTTTGAAAATCTTAGCACCTTAACACTGTAACTCTTTTAAATTCCTCAAAATATTTTCAGAAAATATTTACAATTATCAAATGGTTGTGTTAATATAAAAGTGTCACAAAGTTGTCACAATTAAGGTATTGCAATTCACAAAAATATGATACAGGAGGTTATTCATATGAAGCGAACTGATTATGAAATCGTTGAAACGTATACACAATATTCTGGTATTGCCTTTTTTATTGGTCTTATTCTTTTTTTACTATATTTCACTGGAAGCGGTTTCGTACATACGAGCGTAAGTTTAACGGTGAGCATAGTATTGATGGGCTCTTGTTCAACCTTATTTTTATTAGGTACATTTTTGGGATTGATGTTTTCGATTTCAACGAAAGAACAAGTTTAAAAGTTTAAAAAGAGTGGGTGTTCAATGACGAAAAGTCAATGAACACCCTTTTGTTTTGTGTGACATATTTTATCTGATGAGTGTATAAGAGGCTCAATTGAATTTAATTCATCCGATAAACATAAAAATAGGAGATTAGATGAACTAGGAGGATCGTTTAGAGATGAACTTTTTTAAAAAATTAAAAGGTATGGATCGGAATGTATGGATTCGAGTAATTGGAGAAACGATTACGAGTAGTGCCATGATGATGCTTATGCCATTCTTTGCATTATACTTAGAAGGAAAAGTAGATTCCATGCTTAAGGTAGGATTTATTATGTCAATTTCACCAATCGCTTCATTGTTTGGCTCAATGATTGGTGGGAGATTAGCTGATTTATATGGACGAAAGCGTATGATGGTTTTTTCTACGCTTGGAACATCAATCATATTAGTTTTGTTTTCGTTAGTAGAAGGTTACACAGCGTTTTTAATTTTATCTATTTTACTAGGTATAAGTAATTCGTTTTTTAATCCGGCAGCGTCTGCGATGGTAGCTGATGTTACTGAGCCGGATGAGAGAACTGAAGCATATGGATTATTAAGAGTTGGGAGTAATCTTGGAACGGTTATTGGTCCACTATTAGGTAGTTCGATTGTCTTCTTTTCAAAAGACAGTTTGTTTTATATTGCTGCAACGGCATTAGGTCTCTACAGTATTGCTCAATTCATATTATTAAAAGAAACACTTCCAGCTGGAAAGGATACAAATTCTAACAAAGAAGATACGAAAATTCCGTTTAAGAAGGTTATGAATATCATACTTTCAGACAAATTACTGCTTTTTTATGTCGCAACAGGTGTCATCATTTCAATGGGATTTTCCCAAATTGAAGGGATGCTACCACTTTATTTTAAACAACGATTTAGCTCACACTTTGGCGAGTGGAATCCTTATCCATTTTTAATGTCGATTAATGGACTATTAGTTGTTCTTTTCCAATTTCCTATTTCAAGTTATTTATCGAATCGTTCGATTGGAAAAACGATGTTTTATGGAACTGTTTTATTTGGTTTAGGTATATTGTCAATTGGCTTTGCACCTCCAATATTACTTTCAATTGGGTTTGGTAAGTGGTTGATATTGCTCTTCTTAGCAATTATTTTTATCTACTACACATTTGGTGAGATGGTCATGTCACCTGTTCAAATGACATTTGTAGCGAATATTGCACCCGAAGAATTAAGGGCAACTTATATGGCGGTTGGTAGTATGAAATGGACAATTGGAGGTTTCCTTGGTCCGTTACTCGGTGGATTTTTATTTGATTTAAAATTAGGTTTATGGTTATTTATTATTTTAGGTACAGGTGTAGTAATATCAGGATTAATGTACCGCTCGCTTGATGAAAAGGTTGCAATAAGAGATAATGAACACGGTATAGCACAATGATGCTATACTTTTTTATATTGTAAAGAAATCACAAATTGAACGCATATGCATATGTTGTAAAGAAATATAGGTTTCTACCCATAAAAATCTTATACACTTTTGTATAAAGTGGTACAATAGGGAGAGCAAAAAATTGTAGGGGGAACATCATGAAGATTAAGTTAGGTTTATTATATGGCGGTAAATCTGCTGAACACAAAGTATCATTACAAACAGCCTTTGCCGTTATTTCTGCTTTAGATCACACAAAATTTGATGTGTATCCAATTTATATAACAGAACAAGGTGAATGGTTACAAGGAAAACAAATCGAAGGGAAAGTAGAAAGTGTTGCTGCATTAAAATTCTCAAATGAAGATCAGCATGTGAATGAAATCGCTCCAGTTGCACTTACTTCTTCAATTATTCCTGCAACCTCTAACCAAGAATCAACTGGACCAGTTGACGTTATTTTCCCATTATTACATGGACCAAATGGTGAAGATGGTACAGTTCAAGGCTTACTTGAGTTATTAAATATCCCTTATGTTGGTAACGGTGTATTAGCTTCAGCTGCTGGTATGGATAAAGTTATCATGAAGAATTTATTTGCTCAAGCTGGAATTCCTCAAGCTAAATACGTTCATTTCTTGAAATCAGAATGGAAAACAAGTGCTGAGTCTTGTTACGAAAAAGTAGAGAAAGAATTAGGGTATCCTGTATTTGTTAAACCTGCAAATTTAGGATCAAGTGTTGGTATTACAAAAGCTAAGGACCGTGAAGCATTAATCGCATCGTTTGATGAAGCATTCCAATTTGACCGCAAAATAATCATTGAAGAAAATATTGTTGGACGTGAAATTGAAATTGCTGTTTTAGGTAACGATAAGGTTGAGTGTTCTGTTGTTGGGGAAATCAAACCATCAGTAGAGTTTTACGATTATAGCGCGAAATATGAAAGTGGAGAAACTGGTTTAATTATTCCAGCTCCAGTAGAAACAGAGACGTATGAAAAAATTAAGCATTATGCGGAAGTTGCATTTAAAGCGATTGATGGTTCAGGCTTAACTCGCGCGGATTTCTTCGTAACAGAAGATGGTGGTGTATTAATGAATGAAGTTAATACAATGCCAGGTTTCACCCCATTTAGTATGTATCCTCAATTATGGCAGGCTACTGGATTAACTTATCCAAAATTAATTGAAAAACTAATTGATCTAGCTATTGAGCGTTACGAGCAAAAACAACAAATTAAATATAATATTTAACAATTTAAAACACTATTCATGTTTGAATAGTGTTTCAGTGTGTAGACAAAGTCCAAAAATTTGAAATTCAGACTGATTGGAAACGCTTGTCTTTCGATGCGCAAAGTCTGATGAAAAGCGGAGTTACCATAGATAGTAATGAGCCCGCAATCAGGCGAAACAAAGAGAAAAACGAGCGTTTGTCAACAGTATGAAACACGATTCATGTTTGAATGGTGTTTCAGTGTGTAGATAGAGTCTCAAATCTGAATTCAGACTGATTGAAAATCCGATAAAAGAGGAGTTGATGAAAATGTCAATCGTACGTACTTTATCTCAAATCGTTAAAATGATCCCCGGTAGTGAATTAAAAGGTGAAGATCTAACGATTAATGGAGTTTCAACTGATTCACGTGTAGAATTAACTGGAAAATTATTCATCCCGATTATCGGTGAGAAATTCGATGCACATCAATTTTTACCTCAAGCGCTTGAAAATGGTGCGAGTGCAGTCTTGTGTTCAAGAAAATATTCAAATGTTCCAGCTAATGCATCTGTTATTTTAGTTGACGATACATTAGAGGCTTTACAAAAGCTTTCAAAGTCATATTTAACAGAATGGAACGGGAAAATAGTTGGTATTACAGGGAGTAATGGGAAAACTTCTACTAAGGATATTTTAACTAGCATACTTTCAGCAAAATATAAAGTACATAAAACTCAAGGGAATTTTAATAACCATATAGGCCTTCCGTTAACTGTATTATCAATGGCAGAGGATACAGAGGTTGCTGTATTAGAAATGGGTATGAGTAATTTTGGAGAAATTGAATTTTTATCAAAATTAGCTGAGCCAGACGCGGCAATTATTACAAATATAGGTGAGTCACATATGCAAGAACTAGGCTCTAGAGCTGGAATTGCAAAGGCAAAGCTTGAAATTGCAAGCGGCTTATCAAAAAATGGGTTATTAGTTATTAATGGCGATGAACCATTATTAATTGAAGGTACAAAAGATAAAAGCTCAGTTTATACAATTGAAACTTTTGGCTTTAACGAAACAAATGATGTATTTCCTACGTTTATTGAGATGAATGAAACTGGTAGTGAATTTGAAATAAATAAAGCTCAAAATGTTCGTTTCAAATTAGGCGTACTAGGAAAACATAATATTAGTAATACATTAGCAGCTATAGCGGTTGCTAGAAAATTTTCTTTAACTTGGGAAGAAATATGTTCCGGAATGCAGCGTTTAGAAATGACAAAAATGCGTATGGAGCTATTGAAAAATGAAGATGGACTAACAATCATTAATGATGCTTATAATGCTAGTGTTACGTCTATGAAAGCTGCGTTATTATTTGCTTCAGAATTAACAGGCTATAAACGGAAATTTGTAGTATTCGGTGACATGCTAGAACTAGGAGATCAAGAAATTGCTTTTCATGAAGAAATTGGAGAAGAAGTTGTAAATCTTCATTTTGATTACTTATACACTTTTGGTCCATTAAGTAAATTTGCAGCGACTTCAGCATTTGAAAAAATGGATTCATCGAAAGTAAAAAGTTTTGATGATAAAAACAAGCTGATTGAAGACTTAAAACAACAAGTGGAACCAAATGATTTAGTATTAGTAAAAGCTTCTCGAGGAATGAAATTAGAAGAAGTTGTAAATGCTTTATTGGAATTGAAAAAATAATTTTACTCTGGACGGCTTTATTTTGATTCAGTAATTTTTTGAAAATAAGAATTAAAAATTATTAATTTTAAAATAAAGCCGATGCAATACGATTTGTTAGCGTATAAAAATTAAGAGATATACAAATTGAAAACTTTATTTGTATAATTTAACAAATGAAAACTGTTCGTAATAAAAGGTAAGAAAAAGGTTGGGAATTAAGGGGTTTAGCGGAAATTCAACGTTATAATTCGTTCGAAATTCAATTCGGAATTCAAATTGTTAAAATATATCTACATTTGCTTTTTGGATAGAATGTACGTATAATGAGTAGATATTGTTTCCTTTTCATGATACTTCGGACTATTGTTTTCCACTAAAAACGAACCTTCCAAATGAACAGTCACGAAACATATAAATTATTATAGATCTAATTGAGATACAAAGGAGATTAACCAAATTGACAACATTTCAAGAATTAGGATTAAGTAGTAAAATCCTGTTTGCGATTGAAAAATTAGGCTTCGAGGAAGCTACACCAATTCAAGCGCAGACTATTCCATTAGCAAAACAAGGCCATGATGTAATTGGTCAAGCGCAGACTGGTACTGGTAAAACAGCCGCTTTCGGTATTCCATTACTAGAAAAAATTGATGTAGACAGTAACAATGTTCAAGGACTTGTTATCGCTCCTACACGTGAACTAGCGATTCAAGTTGGTGAAGAATTACACAAAATTGGTATGAATAAAGGTGTAAAAATCCTTCCAATCTACGGTGGACAAGATATTAACCGCCAAATGCGTTCATTAAAAAAATTCCCACATATTATTGTAGGAACTCCTGGTCGTATTCAAGACCATATTAACCGTCGTACAATTCGTTTAAACAATGTTAATACAGTTGTATTAGATGAAGCTGATGAAATGTTAAACATGGGATTCATTGAGGATATTGAAGCGATTTTAAAAGAAGTTCCTGAGAACAAACAAACACTTCTTTTCTCTGCTACAATGCCTGATCCAATTCGTCGCATTGCAGAAACTTTCATGACAAATCCACAAATTGTAAAAGTAAAAGCAAAAGAAGTTACAATGCCTAACATTGAACAACATTTTATTGAAGTTCAAGAAAAGAAAAAATTTGACGTTCTTACACGTTTATTAGATATTCAAACACCAGAATTAGCAATTATTTTCGGTCGTACAAAACGTCGTGTTGATGAATTATCAGAAGCATTAAACTTACGCGGTTATGCTGCAGAAGGTATTCATGGTGATTTATCACAAGCAAAACGTGAACAAGTACTTCGTAAATTTAAAGCTGGTTCAATTGATGTTTTAGTCGCTACTGATGTAGCAGCTCGTGGATTAGATATTTCTGGAGTTACACATGTATACAACTTTGATATTCCACAAGATCCTGAAAGCTATGTTCATCGAATTGGACGTACAGGACGTGCTGGGAAATCAGGTATAGCGATGTTATTTATTACTCCTCGTGAGTTTAATCAATTAAAAAATATCGAACGTACAACTAAACGTCGTATGGAACGTATGACTGCACCTACATTAGACGAAGCAATTGAAAGTCAGCAACGTATCATTGCAGAAAAATTAACTTCGACTATGGAAAGTGATAATTTAGCGTTCTACAAACGTATTGCAGAAGAATTACTTGAAGAGCATGATTCTGTAAGTGTTGTAGCTGCAGCTTTAAAAATGTTAACAAAAGAGCCAAATGAAACACCAGTTCGTTTAACTGATGAGCCACCAATGGTCAAACGTGACCGTGGCGGACGCGGAGGAAACGGTGGTGGCGGCGGATACCGTCGTGGTGAAAATAGACGTGGCGGTGGAGATGGACGTCGTAGCGATAATCGTCGTGGAGATGGACGTCGTGGAGACCGTGATAACCGTGGAGGAAGCTTCCGTAACAAACGTAGCGAAGGCCCTCGTGATAATAACCGTGGCGGACAACGCAAACCACAAGACAGCAATAAATAAGAACTAGTTAAGGTACATGGTAAAATCCATGTACCTTTTTGTTTATAATTTAATTCTCTCGTAATGTGTGAATTTGGGCAGATTCCATACACTAATTAAAAACACATGAGAGTTGGAATAAAAATGCTTGTAAGACTTGGATATGTCGCAATGAGTATGAATTTACAAAATGCCTCGCCTTCAAAAACGATGACTGTTGCACAGTTTTTGAAACAAAAAGATAAAGAAGCAGCTATTCGGAAATTAGAGCAAATAGCTAATACGAATATTAATAACTGTTTAAGGCTATTAAAACATAATAAGGCTCATAATATAGAGTTTTTTCGGTTAAGTAGTAAGTTAATCCCCTTAGCGAATCATGAAGAAGTAGCAGATTGGAATTATATGAACCCAATAAAAGAGAGTTTGCTTCTTTTAGGAGATTTTGCACGCTTAAATAATATGAGAATTGATTTTCATCCTGATCATTTTGTTATATTAAATTCACAAGACGAAGAACTATTGAAATCATCAATTAAGACTTTAAAAATGCATTATCAGTTATTAAAGGCGATGAAAATAAAGCCGGAACACCGCTGTGTATTACATATTGGTGGAGGGTATGATGATAAAGAGCGATCGCTGGAACAATTAATCGAAAATTTCAGTGTGATTCCTGCCTCGATTCAAAAAATGTTAATGTTTGAAAATGATGATACAACTTTTACATTTGATGAAACATTATTTGCAAGTGAGAAATTAGGTGTACCAGTTGTATTTGATTATCATCACCATCTGGTTAATCATAGTAGTGAAGACTGGGTTAAAAATTGGGGTCGCGCTGTAGATACGTGGAAAACTTCTAGTCTGCCTATAAAAATGCATATTTCTAGTCCTAGAGATGAAAAAGATATACGAGCTCACGCTGATTTTGTAGATTCGAAAATGTTTATTACTTTTTTAAACGAAATTTATGGCTCAGTTAATCAAATTGATTGTATGATTGAAGCAAAACAAAAAGATAATGCATTATTTCAGTTAATGGAGGATATTAAAAATCATCCGTCTATTGAGATAATTAATGAGGCAAGCTTCTATTTCAAACGATAGTGCTTGATAGAAGGGGTGAGGAATATGATTGTAGGTATTGGACTAGATTTAGTAGAAATGGAACGACTGAAAGAAATTATTGCGTCACAACCCCGTTTTGCTAAGAGGATACTTACCGAAGCAGAGAATGAGATTTATATAAATTTATCAGAACGAAGAAAGCTTGAATTTTTGGCTGGAAGATTTGCAGCAAAAGAAGCTTGTTCAAAAGCATTTGGAACTGGGATTGGTAAAGAACTAGGATTTCATGATATTGAAATTTTGAATGATGAAAAAGGAAAACCGGTCTTAACTGTTAATTTACCATACGTACCATTTTTGTCTATTACTCATACAGAACATTATGCCGCAGCGCAGGTTGTTTTACAGCAATTATAATCTTTCTAAGCAGTCGCTCACTTAAGAGTGGCTGTATTTTTTTTGATATTTTTAAATTAGCTTGTCATGCTAGTCTGCATATTTTAGAGCTTGACCTCATATAGTTCTATGAGGATATGAGAAGCAGAGTTGCAACGTGCATGAATAAATCTAGGTTAAACATCTAAGCTACTCGCGCAAATTTATTCAATTGCCTTTGCATAAGATTCTCTTTTTACAATTTAAGAGGAACAAAGGAGCTGGGGAAATGAAGAAAAAGCTTGTAGCTATGCTTATGGCCATTATGTTAGTTTTATCATTGGCTGCATGTGGAAAGAAATCGAGGGATGATGTAGTAGGTTCTCTTAGCAATCAGATGGAAAAGATGAATGGTTATAAGGCAGATGCAACTTTGACCATTAATAACGGAAATGATCCACAAAAGTATGAAGTAGTCATTTGGCACAAGAAGCCTTCTTATTACCGCGTACAATTAAAAAATGCTAAGAGTGATCAAAATCAAATCATTTTAAGAAACAAGGAAGGTGTATTTGTTCTTACACCAGCGTTAAATAAAAGCTATCGCTTCCAAAGTGACTGGCCATCAAATAGCAGCCAGCCATATTTACCGGAATCTTTAGTGAATGACCTTGTACAAGATAAGAATGCAACTTTTAAATCCACTAAACTAGGGTATGTTTTTGAAACGAAAACAAATTATACGAATAGACAATTGTTGCCAACGCAGGAAATTACGTTTAATAAAAAAGGATTAACACCTCAATCAGTCAAATTATTAGACACGGATAAAAACGTAGTATTAAACGTTAAATTTGATAAAGTTCAATACAATGCTAAATTTGATAATGATGCATTTGATGTTAAGAAAAATATGACAAGCGCTCGATTAAGTGTTCCTACTTCTACAAACAATAATGAGTCTGATTTATTAGTTACACTATATCCTAATTATTTGATGAAAGGTGTAACATTAGAGGATCAGCAAGAAGTGAAAACTGATAATGGTGTTCAAGTCATCCTTTCATATAAAGGTGCTAAAAAATCGTTTACTTTAATTGAAGAAAAAGCAAAGATTTCGGAATCTGGTACAACGATGGAAATCAGCGGTGAGCCAGTCGATTTAGGTAAAACTGTAGGAGCTTTATCTGATAAAATGATCACTTGGTCATATGGTGGAACAGATTTTACAATTGTTTCAAAGAGTTTAACTCAAAGTGAGTTAATTCAAGTAGCGCAATCGGTCGGAGATACAGGCACAAAATAATATACTTTGTAAACTAAAAAAGGCGTGATAAGTTATATCACGCCTTTTTAAATTTCAAATAAAATATGAGTGAGAAAGTAAATGGTTGACAATTCTAGTAAATAAGCAAATAATTTTACACATATAAAAAAGAGTAATGGGTAATTCGATAAGGAAGTGTAAATCATGACAAAAACATCTTTTTACCGCGACACGTGGGTTGAAGTAGATCTAGATGCTATTGAAGCAAATATTAAAAATATCGTATCGCTTTACCCTAATCATCAAGAAATTTATGTAGCTTTAAAAGCAAATGCCTATGGACATGGTTACGTTGAAATTGCGAAACAAGCATTATTGTCGGGCGCAACAAGATTATTAGTTGCATTTATTGATGAAGGGATTTTTCTGCGTAAAGCTGGAATAGAAGCGCCAATCTTAGTATTAGGAGCTACTCGTCCAGAAGATATTAACGTAGCAATTAAGCATAAATTAACTTTATCAGCATATAATGTTGATTGGTTAGAAGGGATTTCACAAAATCTTAAACAAACAGATGATGTATTAGTTCATATGAAATTTGATACTGGGATGGGTAGATTAGGTCTTAAGACAAAATCTGAGTGGGATCGAGCTGCAACGATTTTACAAAACAATCCATCGATTAAATTAGAAGGTTTATTCACGCATTTCGCAACTGCTGATGAACTAGATCGAACTTACTTTAAACAACAAGTAGACAAATTTTATGAATGTATTGAATGGGTTAAAAGTAGCGGATTCTCTCCTGCGTTAATCCATTGTGCGAATAGTGCAGCTGCAGCATTAGAGACTAATTTATTTAATACTGTACGTGTAGGAATTATCATGTATGGCTTAACTCCATCATTAGAAATTAAATCATTGCTTCCTTTCTCGTTAAAACCAGCACTTTCGTTTCATACAAAAATCTCTCATGTAAAGCAAGTACCTGCTAATAGTGGTATTAGTTATGGAGCAACTTATTTTACTTCAGATTTAGAATGGATTGCTACATTACCTGTTGGCTATGCTGATGGATGGCTTAGAGATATGCAAGGTTTTTCAGTGTTAGTAGAAGGTGAAAAAGCAGAAATTGTAGGTAGAGTTTGTATGGACCAGTGTATGATCAAATTGACTAAACACTATCCAATTGGTACAAAAGTGACTTTAATCGGTGAAAGTAACAGTGCAGCTGTAACTGCTGAAGATGTTGCAATGCACATGAATACAATTAATTATGAAGTAACTTGTCTTATAAATAACAGGGTTCCAAGAGTATATAAAAAAGATGGAAATATCAAGTCGATAAGTAATTATCTAGTATCGGATTCAATTGATAATTGATGCATTAAAGTATGAAACACTGTTATTTGGATAAGATAAACGGAGATATGTGTCTTTCCAATCCCTGAAAATAATGGTATGATGTAGCATAGGGAGATATATGGGTAATAGTTGATTCTGGAGGTGCTGAAACTTGTCCGAACTAAATGCGACAACTGAAATAACAGTACGTTTACCAAAACACGTAGTAAGCGAACTAGATGGATTAGTAAAGCAAGAAAACGGTAATCGAAATGAGTATATTTATCAAGCGACTAAGATGTTTTTAAAAGATCGTAAAAGACGCCAAAGTCGTGAACAAATGCGACGTGGATACATGGAAATGGCTAAAATCAACTTATTAATATCTTCTGAGTCATTCTATGCTGAGTCTGAAGCGGATTCTAAAGTGGAGCGCTTAGTTAGCGGGGGGTAATCACTTGATAGTAAAACGTGGCGACGTATATTTTGCAGACCTTTCCCCTGTAGTTGGCTCAGAACAAGGTGGAGTTCGTCCGGTTCTCATAATACAAAATGATATCGGTAACCGTTTTAGTCCTACCGTTATAGTCGCTGCGATTACAGCACAAATCCAAAAAGCAAAGCTTCCAACACATGTTGAAATAGATGCTAAAAAATATGGATTTGAACGTGATTCGGTTATACTACTCGAACAAATTCGAACGATTGACAAACAGCGGTTAACCGATAAGATAACTCATCTTGATGATGAGATGATGGATCAGGTTGATGAAGCGTTGCAAATCAGTTTAGGACTTGTTGACTTTTAAAGTTGCTTTTTAGCAGCTTTAACTACATAACTTATAAATAATATTGTTTTGTAACCCTTTCATCATGAAAGGGTTATTTTAGGTCCTTTAAAATTGTCAGAAATTGGAGGCTTTACGATTATGTCAAAACAACTAATAAATAAAATTGCATCTGATTTATCGATTACTCCACAACAAGTCGCTACTGTAATTGAATTAAAAGAAGAGGGGAATACGATTCCTTTTATAGCCCGTTATCGAAAAGAAAAAACAGGTTCTCTTGATGAAGTACAAATTCATTCCATTTTAGAAAAATACGAGTATGCAGTAAATCTACAAACAAGAAAAGAAGAAGTAATTCGTTTAATAGAAGAAAAAGGAAAATTAACCGAGGAATTACGTAAAAATATAACTGTCGCAACAAAGTTACAAGAAGTTGAAGATTTATATAGACCTTATAAAGAAAAAAGAAGAACTAGAGCTACAGTCGCAAAAGATAAAGGTTTAGAGCCTTTTGCAGAATGGGTATTTAAAATGCCTACAGAAGGTTCACTTGCAGACGAAGCATTAAAATACATAAATGAAGATTTAGAAGTGAACACAGTAGATGAAGTTATACAAGGTGGAAAAGATATTATTGCAGAATGGATTGCTGACGAAGCTACCTATAGAAAATGGATTCGTGAAGTGACATTTAAAAAAGGAACAATTGAAGGAACAGTTAAAGATTCCGAAAAAGACGAGAAAAAAGTATATGAAATGTACTATGAGTACTCTGAACCAATTTTCAAGATCGTTCCTCATCGAATACTAGCAATGAATCGTGCAGAAAAAGAAGACATTCTTAAAGTTTCTGTTCAAGCACCTTTTGATGAAATTATTTCTTATTTAGAAAGAAAAGTAATTACAAAGGATACGTTTGTCCGTCCAATATTAATTGAAGTTGTGGAAGATGCGTATAAACGTTTAATTCAACCTTCAATCGAAAGAGAAATTCGTAAAGAATTATCTGAAAAGGCAGATTCTCATGCTATCAATATATTCTCTGAGAATTTGAGGTCATTATTACTACAGCCACCTTTAAAAGGAAAGATTGTACTTGGGGTTGATCCTGCGTTCCGTACAGGCTGTAAATTAGCAGTAGTAGATGAAACTGGTAAAGTCCTTAAAATTGATATAATCTATCCGCACCCTTTCAAAGGGGAAAGAGAAGAAGTTCAAAGAAACAAACGGGCACAAGCAGTTTCGAAGATTAAAGATATTCTTGTAACGTATCAAATCGAAATGATTGCCATAGGAAATGGAACAGCATCAAGAGAAACAGAGCTGTTTATATCTGAAATATTGAAGGAAATGAAAAATAACATTTATTATGTAATCGTAAATGAAGCAGGGGCGAGTGTTTATTCAGCTTCTGAGCTAGCAAGAGAAGAGTTTCCTGATTTTCAAGTGGAAGAGAGAAGCGCAGTTTCAATTGCAAGACGATTACAAGACCCTTTAGCAGAATTAGTAAAAATTGATCCTAAGTCTGTAGGTGTAGGGTTATACCAACATGATGTTTCCCAAAAAAGCTTAAATGACTCACTAACATTTGTTGTTGAAACTTCTGTAAACCAAGTTGGTGTTAATGTAAATACAGCATCGGTCTCACTATTACAATACGTTTCAGGGTTGTCCAAAACCGTGGCAAAAAACATTGTTAATTATCGCGATGAAAAAGGTAAAATAACAAACCGTAAAGAACTAAAAACAATTCCGAGGTTAGGTGCAAAGACATATGAACAATGTATTGGTTTTTTACGTGTTCTTGAAGGGGACGAACCTTTAGATCGAACTAGCATCCATCCAGAGAGTTACGTGCAAGTTAAAAAATTATTAAAGCAATTAAATTTCTCAACGAATCATATAGGGTCAAATGAATTAAAAGATAAGTTGAAAACATTAAATTTAGAAGAAGTTTCTAATCAACTAGATATTGGTGAAATTACATTAAAAGATATTCTAAGTTCTTTAATGCAGCCTGAAAGAGATCTTCGAGATGAATTAGCGGCACCAATCCTTCGCCAAGACGTTCTTCAAATTGAAGACCTAAAAATTGGAATGGAGCTCGAAGGAACGGTTAGGAATGTAGTCGATTTTGGTGCTTTTGTTGATATAGGATTAAAGAATGATGGACTTGTTCATATCTCTCGAATGAGTAACAAATTTATTAAACATCCATTAGATGTCGTATCAGTTGGTCAAGTAGTCAAGGTCTGGATAGCTGAAGTAGATCAAAAGAAACAAAGAGTTGGTTTATCAATGTTACCAATCGAGTCAAAAGAAATCGTTAAAGCTTAATTTTTTGATAATAAAACCAGCATTGATTTAATAATTTTATTTGATAACGATTTTTTTCATAAAATGCTTTTTGAATTTGTGATTTAAGCCAACTAGGCATTACCATAATGAAAACCTCCAGCTTAAAAATCTTCGCCCATCTTTTTATATGAGATGGGCGATGAAATATAAATGAGTGAGGGGTAACCTTCCGATACACTGTATAAAAAGGATAACTGTAAAGTTCATTTTAAATAGCAAAAATTACGCCATTGTAGAGAGATTTACTAAGAGCAGCCCATTTAGTATAAATCGTACTAATAAGATCTTTTGAAATTCTCATTTGTATGTTTAATGTATGCGCATACCCAAGGATTTGTGAGTGGTTTAACTAGAATATAGATGATAAAAAGAAAATTAGAAGGACGATGTAAGGATGGAAAATGAACAAATACAAAAGTTAGTTGAAGAATTATCAATTAAATATTTCGGGCGACCATTCCTCCATCAAGCCTCCTTTAATACTAGATTGAGAACCACTGGTGGAAGATATTTACTAAAAACAAGTAATATTGAATTAAACAAGCTGTACTATCAAGAGCATGGGATTGACGAACTAAAAGGGATAATTTTACACGAATTATGCCATTATCATCTTCATCTCATGAAGAAAGGTTATAAACACGAGGATAAAGATTTTAAAGATTTATTAAAAAAAGTAGGTGCACCGAGATACTGTAAACCATTAACTTCAATAAAAAAAAGGACCGTGTCATATAAATACAAATATCAATGTTCGGGGTGTGGACAAACTTTTTTAAGAAAAAGGAAAGTAGATATAAAACGGTTTGTATGTGGAATATGTAAAAGCCCGTTAAAACAATTATAAATAGTATTGACAGGTAATATCTGTATAGTTTATATTATTACTTGTCACCACATTACTATATGTGATGAATAAATTTTGTATTTTTCCGCAGTAGCTCAGTGGTAGAGCACTCGGCTGTTAACCGAGTGGTCGTAGGTTCGAACCCTACCTGCGGAGCCATTTTTATAGAGAAGTACCCAAGTGGCTCAAGGGGCGCCCCTGCTAAGGGTGTAGATCGTTAACGCGGTGCGAGGGTTCGAATCCCTTCTTCTCTGCCATACATAAGGCCCGTTGGTCAAGCGGTTAAGACACCGCCCTTTCACGGCGGTAACACGGGTTCGAGTCCCGTACGGGTCACCATTTTATATTACGGAGGATTAGCTCAGCTGGGAGAGCACCTGCCTTACAAGCAGGGGGTCGGCGGTTCGAGCCCGTCATCCTCCACCATTCATTTTATACGGTCCCGTGGTGTAGCGGTTAACATGCCTGCCTGTCACGCAGGAGATCGCCGGTTCGATCCCGGTCGGGACCGCCACTATTTACTACAAATTGTAGTATTTTTTTCTTTATTTGGAGGAAAATAGTAGTGCAGTATGATGTTGGATTGTTTATCTTGAAAAGTTAATTCGAGAAGTAGGAGCAATACAACATAAAAAAATCGTGCGGTGCAATTCCAAGTAGCTTATTCGTTGGAGTAATTCTCGCAGCAACTTCATTGGGCTATAGCCAAGCGGTAAGGCAACGGATTTTGATTCCGTCATGCCCTGGTTCGAATCCAGGTAGCCCAGCCATTTAGTTTTGATAGAAATATTTAGTTTTAAATGTGGGTTGTTTTGATCTTGAGGAGTTAATTCGAGATGTGGGAGCAATCAACATAAAAAAATCCTGCGGAGCGGGTTCATGAAGTATATTCGAAGAAGTTATTTCATGATGTTAGATCAATGGGCTATAGCCAAGCGGTAAGGCAACGGATTTTGATTCCGTCATGCCCTGGTTCGAATCCAGGTAGCCCAGCCATTTTAATTGGGTTTTTCTTTTATCTTAAATGCGATCGTGTAAACAGCAAGTTTTTTAGTTATACTTGTAATATCTTTATATTATGAGCCATTAGCTCAGTAGGTAGAGCATCTGACTTTTAATCAGAGGGTCGAAGGTTCGAATCCTTCATGGCTCACTTTTGTTTATTCGCGGTCGTGGCGGAATGGCAGACGCGCTAGGTTGAGGGCCTAGTGGAGGTTTCTCCGTGGAGGTTCAAGTCCTCTCGGCCGCATCTAAAAATTTGAATATGAAATTATATGAACGTTACATGACATGTAACGTTCTTTTTTGTTTTTACATCGTAAGGTAAAAACTACGAAATAAAAAACTCACTTTTAATTTTTTAAAAAGTGAGTTAAACATTAATAATTAGCTGGATTTACTTGAATCGGTTTGAAATTTTGATTAGTATCCGAATAATGCCACCATTCTTTAGAATAACCTACAAAACCTGCTTGTCTCATCGCTTTGTCCATCATTTGATAATTTTTTTCTTGTACACTGTTTCGTTTATAGCTTCTAGATGCCCTTGAAGAAAAGTCATCGAATTTAGATTGCATCTGTACTTCTTTGCCGTCTAATGTACAAATTGTCATATCAATTGTTGCACCTAATTGATGTCCCCGTATATTTTTAGTATCAGGCTTTGCTACGTAATCTGAATTAGGATATGCGTTCCAAAGTGTTTGTTGAGCAGATAAAGGACGGTAAGCATCCCATATTTTAATTGTATATCCTTGTTTTTTAAGGATTGAGTTTGCTTTAGCTAACTTTTTTGCTGTACTTGTCCTAAGTATAGCTTGGCTGAAATGATAGATGCGTTTACCGGTAAAGTTATTTGTTGTATTGTATCGTAAATCGACAATTATACTTTTATCTAATGACTTAACGTTTGTGAATTCTGAAACCACATATTTACTGCTTATAAATCCAGTCGAGTTTTTAAATTGTATTTTGTACCATCCATCAGACTGTTTGCTAATAACTGTTAGAGTTTGTCCCTTAACTACAGAACCGATTGATTTATCTGTTGTACTAGCATTTACTGTATAAATAGTATTTGCTGCATATGTAGAGTTTGAATTTATAAGAAAGCTGATTAATATAAATGAAAAAGTTAAAAAACATACTAACAACCTATTACTATTTTTCATCGTTCACCTTCTTATTAGTTTATTTAATAACTGTCAACTCTTCAATTATTCTATAGAACAAATCATCATTCAATTTAAAAATTATCAAATGAAAAATTACTAAGTGTAATGTTTTACGAAATTTATAATATTGGAGATAAAAGTCGGGATATAGCTTCTTTTAATTTAATGATGACTGATCGCTCTTGATATTTTTCAAATGTAAGCTCACTGCAAAGGTCACTATCAAGTATAAACAGATTTTGTAATTCAGTTGCCTCTTTTTTTGAATAGACGATGGCGTTTATTTCAAAATTCAATTTAAAACTACGTGTATCAATGTTAGTAGTTCCTACTGAAGCAACTTCTTGGTCGATAACGATTGTTTTAGCATGTAAAAAACCATTTTCATAAAGTAAAATTTTTGCACCATAGCTTAGTAGTTCGCCTGCATATGACAATGATGCCCAATACACGAATGGGTGATCAGGTTTACTTGGCAGCATAATTCTTACATCAATACCGGATAATATAGCAATTTTACACGCATCCATAAAGCTTGCATCAGGAATAAAATATGGGGTTTGAATATAAACACTTTTTTTGGCGGACATAATCAATTTCACATACATATTTTTTAAGTGTTCTGTTTCTGAATTCGGTCCGCTCGCAACAATTTGTATAGGGATATGTCCATTGACTTTACCGGTATTAAAAGAGAAGTCCTCCATACTATGTACATGTTGATTTGTAGCTTGCTGCCAATCTAAAATAAATCTACCTTGGATTTGATTAACTGCTTCACCCTTAATACGAAAATGCGTATCACGCCAGTATCCAAATTTCTTATCTATTCCAAGATATTCATTACCTACATTAAAACCACCAATGTATGCGATTTCCCCATCGATAATGCATAGTTTTCTATGATTTCTATTATTCAATCGGAAATTGATAAGTCGTAGAAACGAAGGGAAGAACGCTTCTATTTCGCCACCGTGATTTACAAGCTCTTTAAAAAAAGAAGGGGTTATTCTTTTGGAGCCGATGTCATCGTAGAGAACTCGTACTTTTACGCCTTCTTTGGCTTTCTTAGTTAGCTCATCCCTAAGTTTTATCCCTAATGAATCACGCTGGATTATATAATATTGAATATTTATCTCTTTTTTTGCCAACTTGATATCTTGAAAAAGCGAATTAAATTTTTTATGCCCATCACTGAATGTTTGAATCTCATTATCTGTTGTTAATAGTGCATTAGCAGATTTTAAATTCATCATAATTAAATGGGAATGTCTTGATAATAAATCATCTTGGCGGAAGTTATTATCATGATTTATTTGATTAGCTTGTTCAGTAACTGCTAATTGAAGATAACTTCTTTCTTTGCTTGATAGGTGATAGAAATTTTTTTGTTTTAACTGTCTACCTAAAAATAGATAGATTAAAAATCCTACTATCGGTATAAAAAGTAAAATCATTAGCCATGCCCATGTGGCCACGACATCTCTTTTTTCGATAAATACTAATACTCCAGCTAAGAGAATATTAACGATAAGAAGAATCGTCAGTATATTAATATCCATTTATAAACACTTCCTAAATTTGGGTTTCTTAAATAATTTTTATATGAGCTTTAATAATATCATTTTTTAAATAAGCCAAACTATACAGTTGCACTTTTTAATATGACAATATAATAAATCCTATTTATATGGAAAAAGGACATAAACTTTTTAAAGAACTTATTCTATATAATAGTATAAATAGAAAGAGGGTTAGTAAATGTAGTGGACGGAGAAGGTCTTGGCAGTAGTAGGCTTTACGCTCTATTCCTAGTATTCTTTTGCGCCAATTAACAGTATTCAACTAGTCTAAATTGAAACTAATCGATCAAAATTTATATGTAATCAAACATTAGTAAATAAATCGTAAACTTTTTATTGAAATAATGTTGACATTTAGTGTACATTACTTTAATATAGTTCTAGTCACGTTAGAACTTAACGAAGTCAAATAAAAGCTTATCGTAGTAAGCTTTTGAAAGAAAAAAACTTTTAAAAATATGTTGACTTCGAACGAAAGATGTTATAAACTATAAAAGTCGCTAACGAAGACGACACACTTTACAATATGCGCCCGTAGCTCAATTGGATAGAGCGTTTGACTACGGATCAAAAGGTTATGGGTTCGAGTCCTTTCGGGCGCGCCATATTACGGGAAGTGGCTCAGCTTGGTAGAGCACCTGGTTTGGGACCAGGGGGTCGCAGGTTCAAATCCTGTCTTCCCGACCATCTTCGCGGGTGTAGTTTAATGGTAAAATAGAAGCCTTCCAAGCTTCGGTCGTGGGTTCGATTCCCATCACCCGCTCCATTATGAACTTTGAAAACTAAACAAAACATGAAGTAAACGTCAATTATTAGTTTTTTGAGCAATACAAGATTTAAACTTAACTTTTATGGAGAGTTTGATCCTGGCTCAGGACGAACGCTGGCGGCGTGCCTAATACATGCAAGTCGAGCGGACTAATTGGAGCTTGCTCCAATTAGTTAGCGGCGGACGGGTGAGTAACACGTGGGCAACCTACCTATAAGACTGGGATAACTTCGGGAAACCGGAGCTAATACCGGATGACATAAAGGAACTCCTGTTCCTTTATTGAAAGATGGCTTCGGCTATCACTTATAGATGGGCCCGCGGCGCATTAGCTAGTTGGTGAGGTAACGGCTCACCAAGGCGACGATGCGTAGCCGACCTGAGAGGGTGATCGGCCACACTGGGACTGAGACACGGCCCAGACTCCTACGGGAGGCAGCAGTAGGGAATCTTCCGCAATGGACGAAAGTCTGACGGAGCAACGCCGCGTGAGCGATGAAGGCCTTCGGGTCGTAAAGCTCTGTTGTTAGGGAAGAACAAGTGCTAGTTGAATAAGCTGGCACCTTGACGGTACCTAACCAGAAAGCCACGGCTAACTACGTGCCAGCAGCCGCGGTAATACGTAGGTGGCAAGCGTTGTCCGGAATTATTGGGCGTAAAGCGCGCGCAGGCGGTTTCTTAAGTCTGATGTGAAAGCCCCCGGCTCAACCGGGGAGGGTCATTGGAAACTGGGAAACTTGAG
>NZ_NCTA01000019.1 GCF_002156865.1 Gottfriedia luciferensis
GACCCCGCAGGCTTGCCGAGGAGGCTCAGGTTTCGCCCCATGGAAAGCGAGAATCCAGTAGTGGAAATGAACATCACTCAACATCCTTTACGTAAATTTAGTTATCATTTGACAAGATTATTTTCACAGATTATTTTTCAACAACTAAAAAAGTAGCACTTATATAGTGCTACTTTTTAATAAATCGATCTCATTATTAAAATGGCATTGAGGTTTTAAACTTAGCAAAAAGTGTAAAGAAGGCATATACTAATCCACTTCCGATTAGTCCCCAAATGATTAATTGGAACATGATTACACCTATAAGACCTAATAACGTGTAATTAGCAGATTGCTTTATCAAAAATAAAATCAAAAATGCAATGACTGTTAATAGAAAAATAATTGCAATATACAATAATGAACTATTTAAAAATACAGCTATTAACCCACCAATTAAAAAGACAAAAGAATATTTCTTAGTTGCTAAATAGTCTACACCTTCTTTATCTTTCGAAAAGAACAGTAGAGCAAATTGCCAAATCATATCAGAAATTAATTTCAATCCACTTAAAACCAAATAAAAAAGAAAGGCAATACCTAAAAATGTTAGGATTCTAATTTCTTTCTCTGGAATCATATCTGTAAGTGGTTGTAAAATACCAGATACTGATAAAAAGTTTATAGCCAATTGAAAGATATTAAGTGTAATAGCGACTGTAAACAAGATGATTGTTAAAAATGCGTAAAAACTCGTGTAATATATATTTTTCATCGAATGTCTCCTTCCCTTTCTATTTAAGGAATTTTATGTATATTCATTTAAACCTTAAACAGAGGATGTTTCGCGTACCATCAAAATTTTATCTACACAACTTAATTATTTTACCATAAGTTTTAAATAAAAATGACGTGTTTCTACTTTTTCTTTTACTAAGTCACTTAAAAACTAGGCTCCGATTAAACTGTATGTAGATTCCCGTTTGATGATGCCTTTTGTAAAATATCAACAGTGTCATTAATAGATTCTAGAACAAAAAAAGGAGCTGCCAAAATACATTAAGTATTTTAACAGTTCCTTTTACTTAATTCCTTTTGTCTTTAATAGCAACTGTACATCTTGAGATACAAATTAGTTGTTCGTCCTCAGAATAGATTTTAATATCCCAAACCATCGTTGTTTTACCTGTATGTACTGCTGTTCCGATTGCAGTTACAACACCATCTCGTACCGAACGTAAATGGTTTGCATTTATTTCAAGTCCAAAAGCTAATTGATTCTCTTGATCAATCATTGAAAATGTCCCAACACTTGCTACTGTTTCAGCTAAAGCAACTGAAGCACCACCGTGTAAATACCCAAATGGTTGATGAACTTTTTCAGTAACTTCCATTTTCATCACTACTTTACCTTCTTCAACAGATTCTATTGACATGCCTAACGCATGCATCAATGTCATTTTTTCTTCCATTTCTCCTCCGCCTCTCACTTAAAGCTAGTTTACAAAGTCCATTATATAAAATTTTCTACTTAATTTTAATTTCGAGATTTTTAATAGAAATTCCTCTAATCATAACATTTTCCACTTATTACAGTATGAATCCCCTTGCTTATTCATTGCAAGGGGATTCATTTTAAAGTACACCGTCAAATCGATCTTCTGCATATTTTTTTAGACTACTCATTTGTTTTATTAACTCTCGTTTTGTAAACCAGTTGATAAATATACTCGTCATTTTAGTAACTAATGAATGCATTTCTAATTTACACTCATAATCTAAACGTGTTTGATTTGTACCTTCTAAAAAAAAGCGATAATAAACGTCTACTGTAAAAGAAGAATGTTTTAAACGAATGCCTATTTCTTTTGGCCGCTTATATGAAATAATTTCTCCTTCAAATTCTTGAATCTCATCGCCTTCTTTTAATTTTTGCTTAAATTTATGTCCTACTGGATTTTCTGGATCAAAGTTTTCTTCATATTTATTTTCGATAAATCCATCTAACCACTTTTTAATATGCTTATCAGAATCTACTACTTCAAATACGGCTTCGATTGGTGCATTAATAATCAAGCTATAATCACTATAATCAGTTTTTGACATAATTACACTCCATCTTAATTTCTTGATTGTTGTCTAAAAACTTGTAATGAATTTTGTTCGTTTAAGTCCCTTAGATCTGTTTCAGTAAATTTCCCTGTTCCCTGTTTAATGATATAAACAGCTAATTTCTTTTTTCCCCAATGCTCAAATACATCTCCAACAGTTTGAAAATATAAATCCAAATGATTTCCTTTTACTGCTGCTCCTTTATCTGCTACGACACCATAACCGTAACCAGGAATAAACAATATTGTACCAATAGGAAAAACATTTAAATCAGCCGCAATGGTTGAAAATAAATCTCTTTTTACCTCTACACCAGAATAAGTAATACCATATGAATGATCTTTAGGGCTTTTACCCGTTGATTCTTTGCCAGCTGTATAGCCAGTTGCTGTAACAGTAACTTTTTCGTAGTTACTCCAATTTGTATTGTTTTCGATATTTTTTGCAATTGTAACCATTATTCTTTCATTCGTTATTCCTGTTTTATTCTCTTCAGCGTAGACTTGATTTATTAACAGGGCATCGCTAAACCATTCCTTAATAGTTGCCAATTGAACATTCGCTATTATCTTAAAAGATGAAAATAAAGCAAGAATGAATAAAATTGAAAAAACAACTCGACTAAATATTTTTTTATTTATACCCAATGAATCATTTCACTCCTTTTCATCTTTTCATCATTCCCTAAAACAAAAAAATTATAAAAAAAAACTTTCTCATGCAAGAGAAAGTTAGAACATTTGATATCCATTTTTTCTTAAAGAAAGTATAACAACACCTGACATAATTGCTCCAACTAGACCAGCTGTTAATATAATTACATCACCCGTACCTACTGCCAATAAATTTGTTTTTAATGTATGTAAAGCTGCAGCAGTATGAGTAAAATAATTAACTGTACTAATCTTGTCCACAATCATAACGATTAATAGTGGATAAATTACGACCATAAACCAAGTTGTTCGAAAAAGCATATTTGCAAGAAAACCAATTCCAAATGCTAAAACAAAAAATAACAATATTGAAATTAGTAAAACCGGTATACTCATTGCCATATAAAACACACCACACCCCATATTTTTTCTATATACAGTGTAAAACCTTCTTGACTTAACGTCAATTTTTAAAAATTTCTGAATCATCTAAAAACTAATGTATAGTTACATTTCGATTTCTAAATTACGGACTGACTAGATACGCTTAACTCTAGAACCCTTAAAGCCTGGATCAGAGCTACCATACAATAATCAGTTACTTAATAAAATGATAAGTTGTATATTGAAACTGGTCTCCCGGGTTTAAACCTTTCACTACAGACATCGGTTCATTTGGCGGATTTTGAATTAAATATTTAATTAGTAACGAAGATGTAGGATCCTTCAATAACTCTTCTTCAGAGATAAAGCGTGCATCTGATAATTCTTCTTCTTGGATGGAAATCGTTGTATCTTCCGCTTGTAATAAGAAAATTATCATATTATCGCTTATTTCTTCACGAATAACACCTGTTCTTACTCCAATTAATCCAATTAAGTTAGCTTGCACCCCTGTTTCTTCATTGATTTCTCTTAACACTGCTTGATCAACAGTTTCGTCTTGTTTTACAAAACCTGCTGGTAGAGACCATAAGCCTTTTAAACCACTATACTTTTTCTTTACAACTAACCATCTACCAGTTGAGTCTTTTACTAAACCTGCTACTCCAAGCCATACATTGCTTCTTTTACTCATTTATTTCGACCACCTTTTTTGGCAAAGAAAAAGCCCGACATCAGTCGAGCTTTTTATGCTTATAGAAAGTTTAATTTACCTTTTTTAAGAACTAACATTGGTCCACCAAGTACGAATAGGTAACGGTTATCGATTACTTTTTTCATAAATGAAGCTTTCCAACCAGTTAATTTTTTACCAAATACTACACCAATTGCATCATCATGGCCTAAAGAACATACAGTACCTTTAATATCTGGTACGAATTCTTCTAATTCACCTTTACCACGAACTAATACTGCTAAGTTGTGTGAAACATTAAATCCTTGTTGAATTGCAATTTGTGCTGTTGGTGGATATGGACGGTTATTTACTTCATCGATTAATAAAGCAGAGTCACCAACGATGAATACATCATCATATCCTGGAACACGCATATCTTTTGTAACTTTTACACGTCCACGCATTGCTTCGAAACCAGCTTGCTCTACTAATGCATTTCCACGTACACCTGCAGCCCAAACAACTGTTGCAGAGTTAATTTTTTCTTCTACGTCACCTTTAGCAACAATGATTCCATCTTCAGTACATTCTTTAATAGCTGTACCAATTTTAAATTCTACGCCTTTTTTCTCTAATTGAGAAACTGCATAGTCAACTAATTCAGGATCAAAGCCAGGTAATACCATTGGAGCAGCTTCTACACAAATAATACGAACTAAATCGCGATCGATATCATATTCTTTGCATAATTCTGGCACACGGTTTGCAAGTTCACCAACAAATTCGATACCAGTGAATCCTGCACCACCAACGATAATTGTTAATAACTCGTCGCGTTTTTCAGCTGGAGTGTTGTGGTATTTAGAAAAGCTGTAATCAATATGCTCACGAATTTGACGAGCAGCATTAATGCTAGCAATTGAGAAAGCATGTTCTTTTAATCCTTTAATTCCAAATGTTTCAGACTCAAATCCAAGTCCAATTACTAAATAATCATAGTTTAATTCACCATTATTAAGAATAACTTTCTTTTCTTCTGGTTTGATTTGAGTAACAGTATCTTGTATAAAATTAATTTTACTTGGGTTAATCACGTCTTTAATATCAAGGCGTGTACGGTCATGATGTAATGTACCTGCTGCATTTTCATGTAACCAAGTCGTTTGGTAGTGGTAGCTATTTTTATTTACTAGAGTAATTTCTGCTTCATTTGCAGATAATGTTTTTTGAAGTCGAGTTGCAGTAATAATACCACCGTACCCAGCTCCAAGGATTACAATCTTAGGCTTATTCATGATACTTACCATCCTTTTAAATTATATTAAGTACTTTCCTTACCTGTTATAATTACTATCTCCAAATTATAACTTTGTAAATGTACAATAGTGAGCAATCTAAATTATTATAACTTAGTATAATAGTGAGCAAACTATTATACGGGAATATTGTCTAAATATTTCGTAATAATTGTCACAAAATGTTAACAATTTGCCTATAACAATATTAAAGTTTTTTGGTCAAGATTTCAAGCATTATCTAAACGGTAGAATACTCTAAAAATTAAGTACCTTCAAAAATTTTAACCTTTAAAATTTTCTAATGTAATTAATTCGCTTTTTTTATTTTAACTGTGCAAAATATGATATTATTCTATTATAGATGACAAGCATTTATACAAGGGGGATATTCCGTTTATGAAAGACGAAAAAGTATATGACATTACAATTATTGGTGGAGGACCAATTGGTTTATTCACTGCTTTTTATGGTGGAATGAGACAAGCTAGTGTAAAAATTATTGAAAGCTTACCACAACTTGGTGGTCAATTATCTGCACTTTACCCTGAGAAATACATTTACGATGTTGCTGGCTTTCCAAAAGTTCGCGCACAAGAATTAGTTGATAACTTAAAAGAACAAATGAAAAAATTTGAGCCTACTGTTTGTTTAGAGCAATCTGTTCAAACAATTACGAAAGGTGAAGATGGTGTATTCCATTTAGGTTGTAATGATGGACATGAGCATTTTACAAAAGCTATTATCATCACTGCAGGAAATGGTGCATTCCAACCTCGTAAACTTGAAATCGAAGGTTCAGAACGATTTGAAAAAGCAAACTTACACTACTTTGTAGATGATATGAATAAATTTGCTGGTAAACGCGTTGTTGTATTCGGTGGCGGAGACTCTGCTGTAGACTGGTCATTAATGCTTGAACCAATCGCTGAAAAAGTAACGTTAGTTCACCGTCGTGATAAATTTAGAGCTCATGAGCATAGTGTAGAAAACTTAATGAACTCTAAGGTTGAAGTAAAAACTCCTTGGGTACCTGTTGCAATTGTTGGTGACGAGCGTATTGAGAAAGTTGTTCTTCAAAATGCGAAAACAGAAGAACGTGAAGAAATCGAAGTAGATGATGTAATCATTAACTATGGTTTCGTTTCTTCTTTAGGACCAATTAAAAATTGGGGCTTAGCAATTGAAAAGAATAACATTGTTGTAAACTCTCGCATGGAAACGAATGTTCCTGGTATTTATGCTGCAGGTGATATTTGTACTTATGATGGAAAAGTTAAACTGATTGCTTCAGGTTTTGGTGAAGCACCAACAGCGATTAACCATGCTAAAGCTTATATTGATCCAACAGCGAAAGTACAACCAGGTCATAGCTCTTCAATGTTCTAATCGAAATTTCTCAACACAAGACTGTCTGATACAGACAGTCTTTTTTTCGTTGAAAATTGTGATACTTTGAACAAAATAAATTACACTTCGTGAATCATTTCACAACTAACCACTGAATAAACCAATTCATTTTCTTATCTACACTATATAATAATACGCTACCTCAAAAAAGATTCTATAATTTATCCTAAATTTGTAAAAATATTAACAAATAATAAATCAGCCTAGTCTGTCTAATAGAAAATCTTGTCAAAATAATAACAAAACATATCATTTACATTCAAAAAAATAGGATACCTTTTTGGTATCCTACTTTTCATTTTTAGCACTCTTCCGGCGTACCAGCATTCGTAGCTGTTCTAAAGCTTGAACCACAACCACATGATGCAATTGCATTTGGATTTTCGATTGTAAAACCGCCACCTAATAATGACTCTTTAAAATCAATCACAACTCCTTTTAAAATCGGAGCACTCTCATTATCAATTAAAAACTTGATTCCATGATACTCTAATTCAGTATCATCCTCATTTTTTTGAGGGTCAAAACCTAGACCATATGAAAGACCAGAACATCCTCCACCTTTTACACCTAAACGAACAAATGTATTTTGATCCTCTTCATTCTCAATCATTTCTTTGATTTTTAAACCTGCTTGTTCAGTAACTGTAATCATTTATTTCACTCCTCTTTGAGTATAGAATATGCCTTCTGTTATTGTAACTGCTGGGCCTTTCATCCATACATCTCCATCAGTAGACCAAGTAATTTGTAAATCTCCACCTTGAAGGTGTACAGTTATTGGTTCGTCCCGTTTATATTTTCCTTCTTGTATCATTGCAACTGCTGCAGCGCAAGCTCCTGTTCCACAAGCTTGAGTAACTCCAGAACCTCGCTCCCAAACAACGAAATTTATCTCATTATGAGGTAAGCATTCAATAAATTCAACATTTACGCTTTCTGGAAATAATTCGTGTTTCTCAACGAATGGCCCTAAAGTTGTTAACGGAGCTTCCTTAATATCTTCTACTTTAAAAACTGCGTGTGGATTCCCCATTGAAACGCCGATAAATTCATGGTTTTCATCTTCAAATAAAATTTTGTCCTTTGCAAACTCTTGCTCATTACCTGTCATTGGAATTAATGAACGCTTAAATATAGGTTTCCCCATATTAACGGTTACTTGATTTACAATATCATTTTCAACATGTACTGTTGCATTAACTTTTGTGCTAATCGTTTCAATCGCAAATGATTCATTATTCACAATTCCATGTTCAAACGCATATTTTGCAACACATCTTAAACCATTCCCGCAATTTTTCGCTTCAGAACCATCACTATTAAACACTCGCATTTTTACATCTGCTATTTCTGATGGGCAGATTAAGATCATTCCATCGCTACCTATACCTGTATTGATATTTGAAACTTCGATTGCAAGATTAGAAAGTTCTTCTTCTCTTAATTTTTCTTCAAACATATTTACATATATATAATTATTCCCTAATCCATGCATTTTTGTATAACGAAAAGAATCCATTTACATGACTCCTTACTTTTTTTATTAATACAAGTATAAATAGTAATTGATTTGAGCACAATAAGAACATCCCCCGTTTCTCGATATAGAAACATTTTGGAGCATTCACTTTATGTGAATGCTCATTTTTTTGTCTTTAAGAACAGGATCAAGTAAAAGATATAAAAAGACCAGTACTTTATCAAATCCTAATTTCCCTTGCTCTTCCTACTCTTAGTTCTTTTGACCTATTTTAATAAATTTTTATCAAATTTTAGACATTCTAACTACTCATTGCCGATATATAATATAGAACATTTAAATCAGATAATAATGGAGCTAGAGGAATTTATGACTATATCCCCAACTTTTAACCGTACATTCAAGTGCCCTTGTTGTTCAAACTCATTTACAACAGTCAACGTAAGAATTTCATATCCAAAAACTGCTGAGATAAGCTCTGATTATTGTGTAACTTATAAAGATGAAGCAAACTCACCTTATTTATATTATGTTAATGTATGCGATTCTTGTGGTTATGCTTATACAAAAAATAGTGTTCCATTAACTAGTTTAACAAAAGAAACGATTATAAAAGAAATATCTGTTAAGTGGAAACCTCGTTCTTATGGAAATATTCGTTCAATCGAAGAAGCAATTATTTGTTATAAATTAGCTATTTATTGCTCAACTCTAAAAAAAGAGAAATACTATCTACTTGCTGGCCTTTTATTAAGAGTTGGATGGCTATATCGGAAGATGAATGATTTAAAAGAAGAGGAACGATTTTTATTACAAGCTTTGGAATACTATAAAAAGAGCTACGATATTGCTGACTATGCGGGTACTGATATGTCTGAGATCAGAATCTTATATTTAATAGGTGAACTTTCAAGAAGATGTAATTTTTATGAACAGGCAGTGACTTATTTTTCTAAAATAGTCTCGCATCCAAATGCCCATTTTGAAAAAGGGGTTGTCGACAAGGCCCGTGAACAATGGCGTCTTACTAGGGAGAATAATAAAACACTGGAAAAAGCAATATAAAAAGCACCGTTTCTAAGGTACGGTGCTTTTTATATTAACATATTCTCTTCTAGGAAAATATATATATTATCGACTAGCTCAGTAGCTGTTTCTCCAGTAATGACTTCCCCTTCAACTAGTGCAAAAAGTGATAGACTACATTTTCCACAATATCCAAGGCAGCCATATTCTAGTACATCTATATTTGGATCACGTTCAAGCTGTTCTAAAGCTTTTTGTGCACCGTCTGCTAGGTTTTTTATACAAAATTCGATTAATGGTCTCACTATTTTTCACTCCTTGCTCCTCATAAAGTTACTCTTTTTTTTTTAAAACGTCAATCTTTTTGAGAATTAATGGAATGAGCTTTTTTTACCAAGTAAAGCGTTGTTATTTTAACATAAAATATATATAATATAATTGTCGAAAAATAGAAAAATTTTTTTATTTAACTCTAATAAAACAAAAGGGGAACAGCAACTATGAAAAACCTCGTATTACTAGGTGCCGGATATGGAAATATTCGTGTTTTATTGCGTCTATTAACACCCGAACTGCCTGAGGATGTTCATATCACTTTGATTGATCGAAATTCTTATCACTGCTTTAAAACGGAGTATTATGCATTAGTTGCAGGTACGGTTCCAGAACAGCACATTAGAATTCCATTACCAACTCATGAAAAATTAAGTGTTGTATATGGGGATATTACAACAATTGATATGGCAAACAAGAAAGTAGAATTAAGCAATGGAAAATCAGTTTCTTATGATGATTTAATTATCGGCTTAGGCTGTGAAGATAAATATCATAATGTACCTGGTGCAAAAGAACATACTTACAGTATTCAAACAATTGAAAAAACTAGAAATGCATACGAAAATGTTAACAGTCTTCCACCTAATTCGGTAGTCGGTGTTGTAGGTGCTGGTTTAAGTGGTGTAGAAGTTGCCAGCGAACTACGTGAAAGTAGAAGTGATTTGCAAATTCTACTTTTCGACCGTGGAAATCGAATCTTATCAATGTTTCCAGAAAAACTTAGTTATTATGTACAAAACTGGTTTATTGAGCATGATGTTAAAATTATTAGTAATTCTAATATTACAAAGGTTGAAGAAAATACTTTGTTTAATCATGACGATGAAATACACTGTGATGCTGTTATTTGGACAGCAGGTATTCAACCAGTTGAAGTTGTCCGAAATTTAGATGTAGAAAAAGATAATACTGGAAGAGTCGTAGTTACTAAATATCATCATATTCCAGAAGATGAGCACGTTTATGTTGTTGGTGACTGTGCTTCATTACCATATGCACCTTCAGCACAATTAGCTGAAGCTCAAGCAGAACAAATTGTAATGGTTTTACAAAAGAAATGGTCTAATGAAGAACTTCCAGAGGTAATGCCTCAAATTAAATTAAAAGGAATCATGGGTTCTTTAGGTAAAAAACATGGTTTTGGACTTTTTAATGAACGCCCATTGATCGGTAGAGTACCTAGACTTATTAAGTCTGGAATCTTATGGTTATACAAATATCATAATGGTTGATAAAAAAGCCCCTAAGCAAATAGCTTAGGGGCTACTTTTTTATTCTGTTTTATCTGGTCTAATAACTTCTTTTACACTTTCAACCATACCTAAAAGCTTTGTAGCATCTGTTGGAATTACTAGTTTTGACGCGTTGCCGTTTGCTACTTTTTCTAAAGCTTCCATAGAGCGTAATTGAACCATTTCTTTTGTTGGCTGAGCAGTTCTCCACACGTCCAACACAAGTTGTTCTCCTCGCGCTTTTGCTTCTGCAAGTTTAATGATTGCTTCTGCTTCCCCTTCAGCACGTAAAACTTGTGATTCTTTATCTCCGCGTGCTTTTTCAACCTGACTTAAACGTTCTCCTTCCGCCTCAAGGATTTTTGATTGCTTTTCACCTTCAGATTTTAGGATTTTTGATTCTTTTTCACCCTGTGCATTTAAAACTTTTTCACGACGTGTACGCTCAGCTTGCATTTGTCGTTCCATCGCATTTTGAATATCAACAGGAGGAATAATATTACGAATCTCTACACGATTGACCTTCATACCCCATTTATCAGTGGCTTGGTCAAGAATTGCACGAAGTTTATTATTAACTGTATCACGACTTGTCAAAGTTTCATCTAAATCTAATTCACCAATTAAATTACGTAAAGTTGTAGCAGTTAAATTTGAAATAGCCGACAACGGATTTGCGATTTCATATTCATGACGAACAACATCAGTTACTTGATAAAAGACAACTGAATCCACTTGAATACTTACATTATCTTTTGTAATCATTGATTGTGGAGGGAAATCTACCACTGTCTCACGCAATGTTTTTTTACTAGCTACTCGCTCAATAAAAGGAATAACGATATGAATACCACTTTCTAATTTACGGTGGAACTTTCCTAATCGCTCCACTAAATATACTTCAGATTGTCTAACAATACGAATACTTGATAACAAAAGTAGTACGATGAATAAAACAACAATACCAATAATGATTGGACCAACTAAAGAATTTACATCAGACATAGCACTTCTCCTTAATTAATTATTTCTCACATATAATGTTGCGCCTTCTATTTTTTCAACGATTACCTTTTCGTGTAAAGTTAATGGTTCTTTAGAACGGATCGTCCATTCATCACCATACACTTTAGTCGTACCTACTGTTTTCTCTTCTACTTCAACAGAGGCGACGACAACTTCTTTTCCTATCAATGAATAAACACCATTTTTAATTGTTTTTTGTTGATGAACTCGTTTCGCAAAATTCTTAGTACTAAGCCATAAAATTAATGCGCTAATAACAAAGACAATAAAAGTTAAGGTGTTTGATTCTGTAAAATAACTTACAATTGCCGCTAATATGCTTGCTAAGCCAATCCATAAGAAAACAAATGTTAATGAAAACATTTCGATAATGATTAATATAACGCCAATTACAAATAAACTTATAGCAACCATTGCACCCCTCCTCCCAGTACTATGTATATGCCATATATTGTAAAATATTTTACACTTCTATCTTATCATGTAAATTAGCACCTTTTACATATAAATAATGAAAATTATTAAAACTCTTTAATTTTTAGACAATTTATTCCAATAAAAAACCCTTACATTTTTTTGTAAGGGTTTAAATCACTATTGTTCAATTGCCTGATAAACGTCTTTTAGCTTAGGGTTACCTTCACCAACTACAATTCCATTAACTAAAACGACTGGATAGAAAAATTCATCGTTTCTTACTCGTTCAGCAAAATCTTCTTTTTCTTTATTCTCTACATTAAAAATATCAATGTACTGAAAATCAAACGCTAAGTCAGGATACTTTCTTTGTAATGCAGCTTGAAGCCATTCATATGTTTCAATCGATGATGGCATCCCTACACAACTAGCACAAATTACTTCAGCCCCAAAAACTTCCACTAAAATTTTATTACTCATTTTCTCCTCCTAGCATACACTAACTATGTGTCCAAAATAATCAAACACACTGAGACTATGTAATAGATTTTTTCCTCTTAACTGATTATAATAAAATTAGTGAAAGGAGTCGATATGAATGGACATGAAAGAACAAGTACAAGAAGTATTAGATAAATTAAGACCGTTTTTACTACGTGATGGTGGAGACGTTGATTTAGTTGACATTGAGGATGGCATTGTTAAACTTCGCCTTTTAGGTGCATGTGGTAGCTGCCCAAGTTCAACGATTACTTTAAAAGCAGGTATTGAACGCGCATTATTAGAAGAAGTACCTGGTGTAATTGAAGTAGAGCAAGTTTTCTAATTTAAAAAAGATAAAAAGAGAAGGGTATCTCCCTTCTCTTTTTATTTTAACCAATTAATTTCACGAATCCCTAACTTGGCAGTTGGCAGTCCAATTAAATCGTAAAATCCGCCTAAAAACGATTCGAATTCATTCGTATTTTCAAGATAATAAACTAGTTTTCGTTCATACCTCTTTCTTTCAGCTTCACTTTTTGATAAGTAATAGCCTTCAATCGTTTCAAAATAATGAACTGGAAACAGCAGTCTTGCAAATAATAAACGCCAAGCAAATGTCGATAATGGACTTTTCTTTTCATAGCCGTAAAAAAATGAAAGTATTTTCTTTTGATAATTTTCACTATTCTCTAGATACTCTTCCCTAACCCACTCAGCAAGATCTCGACTTGGATGATCATAAATCCATTCAATAGGAATTTTCGCAAAATGAATTTCTTTTAGTCTGCGTTCCGTCATTTTTTGATGACAAATTGTTGCCGAATCTACGATCTGAGGTGTATCATCAAGCTCAGTATCTACAACGTATTGAATTGCATTTTCAGTCATACCAAGATAGTAAGGAAACGATTCGATAAATATTTGTTCAAAGAAATTTTCAGGATGATTATTCACTTTACTTTGCCAAAATCTTTCTAATTGCTCCAAGCGTTTCTCCCATAAACTCTTCCATTGTCCTATCCTATTTAATCTCTTCAGTTCATCTGAAAACTTTTTTCCTCTTAAATGAAAAACAGCCAATTCTTCACCATAATTATTACTACGTTCATTTTGTCTATTGCTTTTAAATAAAGAATAATTACTGCCATCAATTTTACTCACATAATACCCTTGAACATTTTGAACGAAAGTTGCAATTGACTGATCACCAGTTGAACTCATAAAATCACTTAAACTTTTCATTTCCTGCAAATCGTCTTCCTTTAAATTTCCAATAGGTGCAAGAAAATACACCCTATTCCGCTGCCAAAACATGTAATATGACTGGACTTGTATTAGTTCAGCTGGTTGAATTTGATAATGATGAAACATGTCTTGAATGATGTTTTGGTTGCGAATAAACATCACCACTCACATCCTTCTATACCTACTTATTATTTATATATATGTCACAACTCCAAAAACCTGTACCGACTTTTTACTTTCAGCACATAAACCGAATGGCCATACACAAAATAGGAAAAAATGACGTAGTATATTAAGAAAAGTGGAGGAGAGTTGATCAGACCCGACAAGCATAAGACGAAGGCCAAGGTAGGTTGCTTTTTAACCTTCATTGGACTTTGGCTTATGACCTCGAGGGGCTACTCGCCGGAACTAGACATCCAGAAAAGTGGAGGCGAGTTGATCAGACCCGACAAGCATAAGACGAAGGCCAAGGAAGCTCGCTTTTTAACCTTCATTGGACTTTGGCTTATGACCTCGAGGGGCTAACAAGGCAAACTTAAGCCTCATTTTTTCTATAAACTTTTTTTATTTTTTGATTAGAATTCATTCTTTTTAAATAAAGGGGAATTATGTTTGATATCGAATCATATATAATTAATCCTCTTATTTCCATAAAAAATTAATTGAAGAAATGGTGCTTACTTATTTTTGAATTTCTCCATTTAATATTTTTACAGTAAATAAAACAATCGATAAGGAAAAGGTGATGTAATGGATTATTTAAATCACGATTTAGAAAAGACTGCATTGTCATTATTAGAAAAAAGAGGTGTAACACTTGATGATATTGCCGATCTAGTTTATTTTTTACAGAATAAATATCACGAAAATTTATCGAAAGAAGAGTGTAAACACAATGTTCAGAGGGTCTTGACGAAACGTGAGATACAAAATGCCATCATTACTGGTATTGAACTAGATATCTTAGCAGAGCAGGATAAACTACAAGAGCCATTATTAGCTATTATAAAAAAAGATGAAGGCCTTTACGGAATTGATGAAATAATTGCCTTGTCCATCGTAAATGTTTACGGCTCAATTGGATTTACAAATTATGGGTATATCGATAAATTAAAACCAGGCATATTAGAAAGATTAAATGATAAATCAACTGGCTTAGTAAACACATTTTTAGACGATATTGTTGGAGCAATCGCAGCTGCAGCATCTAGCCGTCTCGCACACCGTGCAGCGCATAAAAAAGCAGATCAAATTAAAGCAGAAGATGAGTAATAAAAAAAAGCACTCTGTTTACCGAGTGCTTCAAACTGTCCGCCAAACGCTCGCTTTCTTCGTTGCTTCGCCTGACTGTGGTGCTCATTACCGTCTAATGGTAACTCCGCTTCTCGCCAGGCTTCGCACCTCGAAAAACAAGCGTTTTCAATCAGTCTGAAAATCAGATAAATAGACTCAGTCTACACACTGAAGTACCGGTTTAACGATTGCTTTTTACGTCTGCTTCCCCCTGCCTTTCAATCCGTAGTGGAAATCAGCTGTTCATATCTTGTATATATGAAAAAGCACTCAATTTACTGAGTGCTTTTCTTATTAAATATATTTAATCCATTCTTCTAATGAATCAATTGAATAGGTTGGTTGCTTATCATAATTTGATAACATTTCTTTTGTTGTAACGCCAGTATGTACAAGTAAAGTATCTATACCAGTGTTAATCCCTGCCATGATATCTGTATCATAATAATCACCGATCATTAAAGTTTCTTCTTTAGGAACACCTAGAACTTTTAATGCTTGCTCCATAATGATTGATTCTGGCTTTCCAATAAAAATTGGCTTTACTGTAGTTGATACTGCAATAACAGAAGTTAAAGAGCCATTCCCTGGCAATAATCCTCTTTCGGTAGGAATTGCTATATCGCCATTCGTTGAAATAAATATAGCACCATTTCTTACTGCGATACATGCTTTAGCCAATTTTTCGTAGTTAATGCTACGATCTAAACCGCTTATAACAAAATCTGGATTATCATCTGTAATTTTTAAACCAACTTCTTCTAATGCAAATTCTAATCCTTCTTCGCCAATCATATAAACAGTAGCATTTTCTTTTTTCTCTTTTATGTAATTTGCTGTTGCATTACTTGTCGTAAAAACTTGTTCTTTAGTAGTTGGTATATTAAATGAATTTAGTTTTTCAGCTACTTGTTCAGGTCTACGAGTTGAATTATTCGTTACAAAAAGATAAGGTATATTTTTTTCTTTGAGAGCCTTTATAAAAAGGCTAGCTTCTTCTATTTGTTCCTCACCACGATACATTGTTCCATCTAAATCAATTAAGTATCCTTTATATTGTTTCAATCTTGCCACTCCTTACATTCAGACTTCTCCAACGTGCTTTTTCTCAAATCATCTAATGATTACTTTTCTTTATCGCTAAAAGCATTGATTACTCCAAGTTCCTTATCTAAATAAGATTGAACTGCAACTGGAAATTCTTTATATGCTTTTATATTTTCGCTCAATGTTATGACTAATTTTTCCGTAATCGATGATGTATAGTCTTGAAATAAATGTTTGCGAATTGGAATTAATTTTTTAATTGATTCTCCAACTGAAGCTGTGATTACTTTTTCATCCATTAAGATGTCGACTATATCATCATAACTTCCTGGATCTCTCATAATAAATCCATCAATCATTGTATTTCCAATATCTAACATACTATCAATTAACAGATGCGTCATTCTTTCTAAAGCTAACTCTTCTGTTAGGTTCTTTGGATGGTTGTTTGACTCATAAAATTCTAGCATTGAATTAATTACTTCAATTCGATCTAATATGTTTTGACGGTTTACAAAGTACATAAGTACACTTCCTTCTCAATTCTATCTTCTACATTTTATGGACTTATATTTATTTTATAGCTAAATTCGAAAAAAATCGACAAATGAAAGCGTTTCTTACCGATTTTTGTTATATTATATAGGTGAATATTTTTTGGAGGTTGGACGATGGAGCGCGAATTGGCACTTGAGATTGTACGGGTTACTGAAGCTGCAGCTCTTGCATCTGCACATTGGATGGGACGCGGTAAAAAAAATGAAGCTGATGATGCAGCTACTTCCGCAATGCGCTCAATGTTTGATTCAGTTAACATGGCTGGAACAGTTGTGATAGGTGAAGGCGAACTTGATGAAGCACCAATGCTTTATATTGGAGAAAAATTAGGAACTGGTAATGGACCAGAAGTAGACATTGCAGTCGATCCTCTTGAAGGAACAAATATACTAGCTAAAGGGCATGCAAATGCAATGGCAGTTATTGCGATTGCGGATAAAGGAAATTTACTACATGCACCTGATATGTATATGGAAAAGATAGCTGTGGGACCACTTGCTGCGGGTAAAATTTCTCTCGACGATCCAATTGAGAAAACGATAGATATCATTGCAGAAGCAAACAATAAACGTGTTCGCGATTTAACGGTAATTGTCCAAGAACGTCCTCGTCATGACGATATTATTGAACGTATTCGAGAAAAAGGTGCTCGTGTTAAATTATTTGGGGATGGAGATGTTGGCGCTGTTATCGCCACTGCCTTACCTCAAACGGGTATAGATCTTTTTATAGGTACTGGAGGTGCTCCAGAAGGTGTTATTGCCGCGGCAGCTATAAAAGCGCTTGGTGGTGACATGCAGGCCCGTTTAGTACCAATGACTATTGAAGAAGAACAACGCTGTATCGATATGGGCCTTAAAAACCCTAGACAATTATTAACTTTAAATGATTTAGTAAAAGGTGACGATGCAATATTTGCTGCTACTGGAGTTACTTCAGGTGAACTGCTAGAAGGAGTTACTTTTCTTGGTGGAGACTTAGTTGAAACCCATTCAATTGTAATGAGAAGTAAAACAAAAACAGTACGTCATATTAAAGCTCATCACCATTTAGGTTTTAAACCAAATCTTATTTTAGACTAATGGAGGAATAAAAAATGTCAGATCGTTTTTTCTTATATGATGACACTATTCAAGCAAAAACTCGTTTTGTAAGCTTTATGGGAGAAGAACAAAGACATGACCTTGCTTTAATTTATTCTGACCGTCATTACGGAAAAGTAATCATATTAGATATCCAAACAAATCGATTTGCGATAATCGGATCAGATGATTTAAAAGAAGAAGGTTATTTAGAATTTGCTTTTGGCATTTCTGAAGAAAAAGCTGCTGAATTATTAGATTTCTTAAGTGAAATTATTTTCTAATTTATCGATCATTTTAGCTGTGGATAAATAATTTTACATCAAAAACAATTAGTAAAGAGTGGATAACCTTAAAGTTGTCCACTCTTTTTTGTGATTAACTCTTTACTTATGCACATTTTTGTTTAAAAATTCTAACTTATCCACAAGGTTCTTATTGTTTCAAAAAATCAAAAAATAGATTATCCACAAATTTCAAGTTCAATATTAGGAAAACAAAAGAAAAAATGATGGGTGATCCCATCATTTATTTTTTACTTTTTTAACGACAAAATATTTACATCCAAAATTACAGTATTCATAAATATATTCGCGCAATGTACTAATTTTTGAATCGTAAGGTACATTTTTTTGAGTATCATCAAAAAATCCTCTTAGTCTTAATTGTTCATAACCCCAATCCCCTACAATATAATCGTACTTTGAAAGGATTTCGGCATATCTCGCTTTGAAGGCTTCTTCATTAAACCCTTCACGGTAATCTTCAACTACTTCATAACAAATATTCTGTATGCAAACCAAATTGTATTCTCCTTCCTTTTACTCCCATAAATATGTAATCAATATTTTTGGCATACTAAGTTTACATTGATTATTAAAAGGTGGTATTTAATATGCGTAAATATTTAGTTTGTTTATTAGCTATATTTTTATTAACTGGATGTTCATTCGGTCCGAGCCATTCAAGACAGTTAGATTATAAAAATGTAACTTATCAAAATAATCATCGCACAAATCCTACACCAAAACAATTAAATACAAAACCAATGGATTTAGGCGATGTAAATGCAAAAATGACAAATAACTCTTACAAAGATTATGGCTTTTCTAGGCTACAAAAGCAAGATGTTTTAGGGAAAGATGGCAATTATACTTTAGCAATTGACAAAGCTGAAGTCGCAAATTTTATTTCTTACTTAGTTGTAAAGCTTCCAGATGTAGATGATGCGGCAACATTAGTAACCGATCAAGAAGTTTTAATCGGTTATCGATCAGACGGTAATAAAAAACTAGTTAGAAAACAAGTTGAAATAACAGCTCGAGCTGCTCTTCCTAGTTACTATCATATCTATACCTCAAATTCACTAAAAAATATCAATAGTATTGAAAATCTTAATAAATACGGACAGCTAAATGATGGGCAATTAGAGCAACAAATACAAGAATTAGCTAAAGGCTTTGATGTAGATAAAGTAAGTATGCATTATGATAAAATGATAAAAAAATAATCAATCGTAAAGAAAGTTCTCATTTGGTTTGAGAACTTTCTTTTTTAATTGTACAATTTGTTTACTGTATTGATTAAGTTGTGAATTTTGTTGATAAACGCTCTATTTATATTTATAAACTTTAGCATTTTGTTGATATCTTGATAAAATTAGTGGATATCCCATCTAAAGAGTAATAAAAAAGCACAAGAAAATTAATTTCCTTGTGCTTCTTCTTATTTAAGCTTGTTTAGCTGCAGCTACTTGCTCGTCTGCATGATATGATGAACGAACTAGAGGACCAGCCTCACAGTGTGAGAAGCCTTTTCCTAAAGCTATTTCTTTTAAAGCCGCAAACTCATCAGGCGTATAATATTTTTTTACAGGTAAATGTGTTTTAGTTGGTTGTAAATATTGACCCAATGTAATAATGTTTACACCTGCTGCACGTAAATCATCCATTGCTTCATAAATTTGCTCATTTGTTTCTCCTAAACCAAGCATAATGCTAGATTTAGTAGGAATATCTGGATTAATTTCTTTTGCTCTACGTAAAAATTCAAGTGATCTTTCATAAGTAGCTCTGGCACGAACACGTGGTGTTAACTCTCGAACTGTTTCAATATTGTGATTCATAATATCTGGCTTTGCATCCATTAACATTTTAAGATTTTCAAATTTCCCACCCATATCTGATGGTAAAACTTCAATCGTTGTAAATGGATTTGCTTTTCTTACTTCTCTTACTGTTTCTGCAAATACAGCAGCCCCACCATCTCTTAAATCATCACGAGCAACCGCTGTAATTACTACGTGCTTTAAGTTCATTTGAGTTACTGATTCTGCCACACGTACTGGCTCTTGTAAATCAAGCTCCGTCGGTAAACCAGTTTTTACTGCACAGAATCGACAAGCACGGGTACAAACCGCACCTAAAATCATAAAAGTAGCTGTCTTTCTTACTGCCCAGCATTCATGGATGTTTGGACAACGAGCTTCTTCACAAACAGTGTGAAGATTTTTTGATCGCATCATCTTTTTTAAATCAGTGTAAGATTCATTCGTGTTTAACTTTATTTTTAGCCATTCAGGCTTTCTCAAATATTCTTCTTTTTTCGATGCCATTTGAAATTCCTCCAACGCTTATTCGTTTACGACTTATTTCATTTTTTATTTTTTTCTTCCAATAGTTTATATATTACTACATTTTTCACCGATATGAAAAACTTTCGTTTCATTATCCCTATAATTTCCATTTATGAAAGTTGCTCCTTTAACCAAACTAAAGAAGAAAATCGAATTTAAGGGTGATGGTTATGAAAAAAATAATTGTACTTCTTTGTATGGTGGTCATGTTCATTACACCATCATTTGCAAATGGAGAAGAGATTAATCAAGAACAATTAAATAAAGATCGAATGGCTTTATATAAAAAAGGAGAAACTCTAACCTTCATACCATGGTACTATTTTGCTGCTATCGATACATATGAAAGAAATGTAAGAAGTGTAAGAAGAGACATCCCAAAACGCGAAAACGGTGTCCTTTCAATTTATATTAAGCCAGAAGATTGGAGTGGTATGTCAAATCCTGTTAAGGAAGATACGTATTCACCAACAATCCATTTATTTGGTGGAATTGGTATGGATGGGAATAATGATGGCAAAGCATCAATCCAGGATGATGAGGACCTATTATACACTTTTATTCACCGTTTAAATTTTTATGGACAGTCTAGAAAATATATTCGCATGATGCTATGGGACTATTATCAAAGAGCAATTACAGTTGATATCATTGATGAATATGCTCGTTTGTATCAATACTTTGGAAAATTAAATATTGAAGGTAATGCCTTCCCATTACCGATTCACAGTACACATAGCTATCGAAGTACTTGGGGTGCACCAAGAAGTTTTGGCGGACGAAGAGTTCATGAAGGGACAGATATCTTTGCAAATTATGGAACACCAGTAAGATCTACGTGCTATGGCATTATTGAGACGAAAGGGTGGAATCGAATTGGTGGATGGAGAATCGGGATTAGAGATTTAAATAATAACTATCATTACTATGCTCATCTAGGTGGTTTTAATAAAGATATACAACAAGGACAAGTTGTAGAGCCTGGTACACTCATTGGATACGTTGGAAGTACTGGATACGGGCCTCCAGGTACATCTGGAAAATTCCCTCCACATCTTCATTACGGTATTTATAAAGATAATGGCTATGCCGAATGGTCATACGATCCATATCCAAGACTACGCCTATGGGAACGCCAGGATCGAATCGCTTTAAATAAAAAATAATAGGTGATACTTCGGCTTAGTACCACTAATAATTAATACTAAGACGATTCTTCTTCTTCGTTAATTTATACTTTCTTAAAGGATAAAAAGGAAAGCAGACTAATTCGTGATAAATAAATTAGTCTGCTTTCTTTTTAGAACCTATTTTGAAGTCGAAGGAATTTGTTGGTTGTTCGGAGTAAATGGAATATAACTTGGGACTTCTCCATCTATAATTTCAGTAGCAATTGGGACTTCCACTTTCACTTTTGTTGATTTTGTACTAAAAGGGATTATGACATTCATATTTACTTCAACATGCATAATGATTTCAACTACTGAGTTATCAAATCCAAATGGTTTTACTTCTTGCGAAACATTTGCGACAGCATCACCTACTACAGAAAATCGAACAGGTATAGTAGGTCCTAATTTACCTAATAGTACTGTATTTGTAACAACACCTATTGGTACTTTCAAATAAAGCCCTTCTTTATCAGCATGCATTTTCTTCATTTCAGATTTCGATAGAGATAAAAAGGTTATATCACCATTTTCAACTCTCCGTATATCTTCTTCGACATGTTGAGTAGTAGAAGCAATTATCTTATTTATTAAATATGTATTCGTACTAATTACAGCTTTTCCATTTTCATCAACGTCTCGAAGGATAATATTTTGCCCTTTCAGCTCCTTTGAAGCTGATTCATATGCTTCATTAATGACTAAAGAAGCAATTCTTCTAGTTTGCTTCTCTGAATATTTTAAGATCGTCGGAGAGAAGATTTTATCAACCTGCCAAAATGCATAAACTGAAAAAACCAGAATACAAATCGCAATTAGAATGAATTTATTAGGGAGCTTTTTTCGAATTGATTGGAAAACTTGATTTGAACCAGTCTTAAAAACTCCAAATGTTTTTTTCTTAGAAACAAATTTACTTTTTGGAACACGTCTGTGTTTGAATCTTTTCATTGGATCCATGCCCCCTTACTAATGGGTATGCATGTCTTCGCTTGTTCATTCTAACAGTGTGTTTTAAAAACTTTGAACAATTTTTATGCTGATATATAAAAAAGATGCTCCAATTCTGGAACATCAAATTTATTGAAAAACCCTTTGTTTTAATGCAGTATCACATTCCGTTATGACTAAATTTAACTCATTATAAAGATTTACTTCATATGGAGTACTTAACTCAATACCCTGTTCTTCTATAATACGTATAATCGGACGATCAGTAGAAGCTGCATTTTGTCTTGCAACGATTCCACGTCTACCATCGTTTAATTGTACTGTTAATCCAGTAGGATAAATGGATAAAGAATCCCTGAATATTTGGACTAGCCTAGCGTCAAATAGTTTATCACTTCCGCAATATAATAATTCTAGCCCTTCATGTGGAAGCATCGCCTGTCTATAAACTCGATTAGAAGTTACCGCATCAAATACATCAGAAATGGCAATTATCTTTGAAAACAAATGCATATCCTTACCAAAAATACCTTTCGGATAACCACTTCCATTAATCCTTTCATGATGCTGTAATGCACAAACTGCAACAACAGAATGAATATTAGGAACTTCCCGTAATATTTCGTAACCAGCAGTTGTATGCTGTTTAATTACTTCATACTCATATTCAGTCAAACGATCTTTTTTATCTAATATTTGATTAGGTACGGCCATCTTACCAACGTCATGTAAAAGAGCACCTAGACCTAGTAAATCTAGCTGACTTTTATTTAAACCCAAATTCGTTCCAATTGCTAAAGAATACATTGTCACATTCAAAGAATGGGTAAAAATATACTCGTCATACGAGAATACGTCAGTAAGTAATGATAATACGTCATTATTTCCTCTTAGCTCTTTTAGTAGTGATTCAATAATTCCTTTAAGCTTTGGGGCAGACTTTTCTAATGATAACCATCTTAAGTGCAGTTCTTCGTTTTTAAATTTAACAAAGGCATCTTCAATTTTTTGGGTACTCTCAATTCGGAGTTCGTCTGAAATGGTCGCCTCTAATTCCAAACCTTCAGATAGAGGATCGTGTATAAATACATATGATATACCTAATTTATGTAGACGACTAATCATCATCTCTGTTAGTGGAACATTGGCATTTACTAATATTTTTCCCTTTTCATTTAAAATCGGTTTTCCTAAAATGGTACCCGGAACAAGAGCTGATGTCACGACAATTCTCATAGTTTTCTCCCTGATATACTTTTTAATTAAATATATGGTCCTTCAGATGAGCAAATTCGTGATGTCCTCTTATAATTGTCGTGTTGTTTTAGCACCTGAATACAAATTTAGATTATTTTTTACATTATACTATTTATAACGGTTAAATCGTGAAAAAATAAAGCCACTAAATAAAATTTAGCGGCTCTGGTTAAATCATTTTTAATAATGCGTCTCTTCCAATCATGCCTTTATGAATCCCTAATTTCTCAGCTTCAACCGTAATTGATTCCAAGGGCGCATTTAATAATTCTTCGATTGTTTTCACACCAACTGCACGGCCAGCAATGATTTGTCGATCACGCAATCTTTCGTTCAATAATCCTACATCCAATGCTCCACACATAATATACCCGTTATCGTTCATTACAACTAATAATGTAGTTTTTGGGAGTAAAACAGTAACCGCATTAAATGTATGATTATCTATTTTAATTGGGCTTAAATTGATCAAGTTCAACGCTCCTTTCTCATTCTAAAATATGAGAAAAAAACCAAATGTGAACCAGTTTCAGCTTGATTATTTTACACTGTTTTTAACGCCAAATATAACACATCTCGAATAAATTCAGGCATAAAAAACCTTTTATGTTGAGAATCACGGATTGTAGGAAATAAATGTCCAAACGTAAATAAATCTAACGTTCCAACTTCATAAATGCGATTTAGATCTAGCATTTGACCATTAACAAATAGATCCTCTTGATAAAAATGTCTCCTTTTCTCTCTATCAAGAATCGTTAAACCATCATAGACCATTTTTCCAATAACTTTTCCTCTAAAGCCAAAACCTTTCATTTTTAAATGCGTTAATTCTTTATCCTCGCCACGATTAATGACATCTAATAATTCCGAACCAGACAAATAAACAATACAAGGGTTGATAGGATGTGGACAAATTCGATGAATATGTCCTTTGTTAACAAGTCCCCTATTGAGGCCTTCAAGTAAAATACCTGAATTGATCATACTTATCTCTGATTTCGTCCATTGTCGTAATGCATTTGCTAATAATTTCGGTAAAGGAGACTCTTTAAACCAATTTACAGCTAGATTATTTGAAAGTAGTGTCACTGGCTCACTTAAAATTTCTTCGCTTAGTCGCATTAAATTAGACAAATTCATTTTTGTCATTTCATCTTGATAATATCTAGGCAATTTATGTACTTCTGTAACTGAGGCTTCAGCGTTAATTAAACGTTTTGTTTGCTTGTTCACTGACATTAAAACCTCTCCTAGATAGTTCCCATGCTTTCCAGTACCACACAATAAAGTTCCACCAGCATACTCTCCATTTGGAAACAAATGATGCGTATGCGCTCCTAGAATTATATCAATCCCAGAAAACTGCTCAGCAATTCTCTGATCGTCTTTCATCCCTAAATGCGAAAGAATAATAACAATATCCGACTGTGCTTTTACAATTGGAAGAATTTCTTTTAACATTTCAAATGGATCCTTAATACTCCATCCTAATGTTTCATAAAATACAGGATACGCAACTGTCAGTCCTATAACTCCAAGTTTTACACCTTGTCTCTCGTATATCTCAAATGGCTTACTTAAGCACTTTGTTCCTTCTGAAATCGTTAAATTTCCAATTAACACATCGAATTTCGCATCTTCATATAGATTTAATAACTCATCTTTAGATAAAGTAATCCCCTCATTATTCCCAATTGTTACCGCATCAAAAAACGCATCATTTAATAGTTTAACATTGCCTTTTCCTAATGTTGCCTCTGAAATAGGATGAAATCGATCAACAAAATCTCCAACATCAAAAGTAAGTGTTTCTTCCCCTTTCATCCTAGCTAGCTCTCTTTTAGACTTCAATAAACCTACAATTGATGGCCACGTTTCAAAGTGACTGTGAATGTCATTTGTATGGAACAACCGAATATTTAAAGTTTGATTTGTCTCCATTGTTCCACCACTCCTTCGTTAAATTTTCTCTATAATTATTTTTATGCTATATAATAGAACGACTAACCTTAAAATTAATGCAATTGTTTCAGTTTTTAATTTTTGATTAATATATGCCCCAATCTTCCCACCAAACCACGCGCCCGGGATTAGCAAGAGGATGTAATAGAAATTTACTTCTCCTAATGCAATATATGAAATTGAACTTCCAAGAGTAGTAAACATAACGACAAACATTGAAGTCGCTACAGCCAATTGAGGCGGAAAACCAAATAAAAATGCCATCATTGGTACTAACAAAATCCCTCCACCAATTCCAAACAAACCAGAGATAAAACCGACACAAATAGATAATAAAATTGCCAATGGAAGACTATAGCTATATGTACATGCTTCACCTTCATCATTTGTAAATGTTCGTATAATACCTTTATGTACTGCCTTTGGCTTTTTATTTAACTTAGAAGAAACAAATAAAAAAATTGAGATACAGAATAAAAATATACCAAAAATTAACGTAAAGCGCTCTGTATCTAAAAGTGTGTTTATATATGTACCTAATAAGCTTCCAGGAACACTACCTATTAAAAATAAAATTCCACTCCTATAATCAATCCGTTTTTGCTTATGATAAGTAAGTGTAGATGAAAGCGAAGAAAATACAATTGTTATCAATGACGTCCCAACTGCAACATGTATTGGTACAGTAGAAAAAGCATCTAAAAATCGATCAATATTAAGTAGCATTGGAACGATAATAATTCCTCCACCTAATCCAACTAATGAACCAAATGTTCCTGCAGCTAGCCCTATACTAACCAGTATAAGAATTTGTAGTATGATATCCAACCTAAATTTCTCTCCTTTATAAATACACTAATCCCATTTTTCTGTATGTTTTTAAATAATAGTTTAGCATAAAAAAGGACGTTACCTTAACGGTTAAACAAACTTTCTTCCTAACAATTTTCTTTACTTCACCTATCCCTTATCATTACTAGAACAACAATGGATGGCACAAAGGAGCTAAATAAATCAAAGAATCATTACAAAGAAAACAAGCCAATAGGAATTTTAACAATCCTACGGGCTTGTCTTTTTTACAATTAATCATGCTTATAATTTATTAAATGCCATTATTTTTTTAAAATACTTAAATTTACTTTCCAAGGTCCTACATCCGTTCTATATCTCTCAGCCATTACTCGTACAATTTGACTTATGTGAGTTAGATCATGCACGACATAAGTAGACAGTAATTCTCTTAACTTAACAGTTCCTAAATCGGGGTGGATCCCCTCAAAATCAAGATGCACTTCAGGGTCTATTAATGTTTGTAGTTTACGTATATTTTCCGTTCTTAAACTCTTGAATTCAAGTAATCTCTCTTCTATTGATCTCTCACTTTTTTCTTTTAAATGTGAAAAACGATCAAATGGAGGAAATTGCTTGCTCTCACCTTCGTTTAGTATGCAATTCAACCTTGGGATCCAATTCTTTTTTTCGCACTCAATGAGGTGATCAATCACTTCAGAAGCATTCCATGTTCCTTCACCTTCATTGCATTGTAACCAAGATTCAGACAAACCTGATAAAAATTGTTCTAATGTTCTAGGTGTTCTCTCTAAAACTTCAATTGCTTCCTTTAGGTTAAAATTCATAAAAATTCCTCCCACACTTAGATAAAAATTCTAAGACAACTTCCCATGAACTTACAAGTTAAATTTTACCATACTAATGGATTTTAACTAATATAAATACAAAATTTATATTACCTTTAAACGTTTACGGTCGATCTCATGACGATTAACAACATTAAAGATAAAATCAAAAAAAATAAGCCTGTTACCAAATGGAAACAGGGCTTATTTATATTTGATGGATTAACCAATTGAACCTTCCATCTCGAATTTAATCAGACGGTTCATTTCAACTGCATATTCCATTGGTAATTCTTTTGTAAATGGCTCAATGAAGCCCATTACGATCATTTCTGTAGCTTCTTGCTCAGAAATACCACGGCTCATTAAGTAGAATAATTGCTCTTCAGATACTTTTGAAACTTTCGCTTCGTGCTCAAGTGAGATATTATCGTTTAAGATTTCGTTATATGGAATTGTATCAGATGTTGATGCATTATCCATAATTAACGTATCACACTCAATGTTAGAACGTGAGCCAGCTGCTTTACGTCCGAAGTGTACAATACCACGGTACGTTACTTTACCACCATGCTTCGAAATTGATTTCGAAACGATTGTAGAAGAAGTATTTGGAGCTAAATGAATCATTTTAGCACCAGCATCTTGGTGTTGACCTTTACCAGCAATTGCAATAGAAAGTGTAAGACCACGAGCGCCTTCACCTTTTAAGATAACTGCAGGGTATTTCATCGTTAATTTTGAACCAATGTTTCCATCGATCCATTCCATTGTTGCGTTCGCTTCACATACAGCACGTTTCGTAACTAAGTTGAATACGTTATTCGCCCAGTTTTGAATTGTTGTATAACGGCAGTAAGCATCTTTCTTAATGATGATTTCTACTACTGCTGAGTGAAGAGAGTTTGTTGTATAAACAGGAGCTGTACATCCTTCAACGTAATGAACGTGTGCACCTTCGTCAGCGATAATTAATGTACGCTCAAATTGTCCCATATTTTCAGAGTTAATACGGAAATAAGCTTGTAATGGCGTATCTACTTTAACACCTTTTGGTACGTAGATGAATGATCCACCAGACCAAACAGCTGAGTTTAATGCAGCGAATTTGTTATCTGTTGGCGGAATTACTTTTCCAAAGTGCTCTTTGAAAATTTCTTCATGCTCACGTAAAGCTGTATCTGTATCAGTGAATAAGATTCCAAGATCAGTTAAATCTTGTTTCATACTGTGGTAAACTACCTCAGATTCATACTGTGCAGATACACCCGCTAAATACTTTTGCTCTGCTTCAGGAATACCTAATTTATCAAAAGTATTTTTAATTTCTTCAGGAACTTCATCCCAAGATTTTTCTGTTTTCTCTGACGGTTTTACATAGTAAGTAATTTCGTCAAAGCGTAGATCTGCTAAATCTCCACCCCATTGAGGCATTGGCATATCATAGAATAGTTGTAAAGATTTTAAACGAAAATCTAACATCCATTGCGGTTCGTTTTTCATGCGAGAAATTTCTTCTACGATTTCCTGTGTTAATCCACGTTCTGAACGGAAAATCGATACGTCACGGTCATGAAAACCATATTTATAATCACTAATATCTGGCAAATTAGTAGACATTATTCATACTCCCTTCTAATAGAAGAGGAGGATTAAATCTCAGAGGATTACTCCTCTGATTTTAAGCCCTTCTCCATCGCTTTCCATGCAAGTGTTGCACATTTAATTCGTGCTGGAAATTTAGAAACACCTTGTAGTGCTTCAATATCGTCTAAATCAATTGATTCATCATATTCTTTTCCAAGCATCATATCTGAAAATATTTGAGCAAGACTTAATGCTTCCTCTATTTTTTTACCTTTAATAGCGTGTGTCATCATTGAAGCCGATGCCATTGAAATAGAACAGCCTTCTCCGTCAAAACGAGCATCAGAGACAATTCCATCATCAACTTTCAAACGAAGCTCAATTCGATCACCACAAGTTGGGTTATTCATATTCACTGTTAAATCGTTTTCTGATATTGCACCTACACCTTTATTACGAGGGTTTTTATAATGGTCCATTATCACTCGACGATATAATGCATCTAAATCTATATTTCGATTAATAGACATCGCTAAAATACTCCTTCGTTTTTACTAGTCCTCTTACAAAAGCATCTACATCTTCTTTTGTATTATACAGATAAAAACTTGCACGAGCTGTAGCAGATACCTTTAACCATCTCATTAAAGGTTGAGCACAATGATGGCCTGCTCGAACAGCAATTCCCTCTACATCAAGTACAGTAGCAACATCATGTGGATGTACATCTTCCACATTAAAAGTAACTAAGCCTGCACGATGTTTTGGACCATAGATTGTAACGCCTTCAACAGTAGATAACTGCTCAAGAGCATAGTTAGCAATCTCATGTTCATGCTTTTCAATGTTATCCATACCGATTTCAGATAGGAAATCAATAGCAGCACCTAAACCGACTGCGCCTGCAATAATCGGTGTTCCACCTTCAAATTTCCAAGGTAGCTCTTTCCAAGTAGAATCTTGTAAGTCAACGAAATCAATCATTTCCCCACCAAATTCAATTGGTTCCATATTTTCAAGAAGATGTTTTTTACCGTAAAGTACACCGATTCCAGTTGGTGCGCACATTTTATGACCTGAGAATGCGTAAAAATCGCAATCTAAGTCTTGAACGTCAACCTTCATATGTGGAGTACTTTGTGCTCCATCAACTAGCATGATTGCACCATTTTGATGCGCAATCGCAGCAATTTCTTTTACAGGATTAATTGAGCCAAGTACATTTGAAACGTACATGATTGCAACTATTTTTGTATTTGAATTAATTGTAGCTCTTGCTTGCTCAACGCTAATTGAACCATCTTCTTCTAATGGTAAATATTTTAATGTTGCTCCAGTAGCTTTTGCAACCTGTTGCCAAGGAATGATATTGCTGTGATGTTCCATATAAGAAATCACAATTTCATCTCCAGCTTTTAGGTTAGTTCTTCCGTAACTTGCAGCAACTGTATTGATTGCAGTAGTTGTACCTCTAGTAAAAATAATCTCTTCAATTGATGATGCATTGATAAATTTACGAACTTTATCACGAGCTCCCTCGTATGCATCAGTAGCTTTAGTTCCTAGAGTGTGTACACCTCTATGAACATTTGAATTATATTCTCGATAATAGTTTGCAACAGCTTCAATAACTTGAACAGGTTTTTGTGAAGTTGCAGCGCTATCCAGATATACTAAAGGATGTCCATTTACTTCTTGATTTAATATCGGAAAGGCTTCACGGATTGATTTAACATCCATTACTTAACCTTCCTCTCAATAACATCAACAAGCATTTGTTTAACTTCTTCAATTGGTAATTCCGAAACTACAGGTGCTAAGAATCCGTGAATAACTAAGCGCTCTGCTTCTTTCTTCGGAATACCGCGACTCATTAAGTAGTAAAGTTGAGTTGGATCTACTTTACCTACTGATGCAGCGTGACCTGCCATTACATCATTCTCGTCAATTAATAGAATTGGATTTGCATCACCACGAGCTTTTTCACTAAGCATTAATACACGTGAAGTTTGTTGTGCATTAGACTTAGAAGCACCGTGTTCGATTTTACCAATACCATTAAAGATTGATGTAGCCGCATCTTTAGAAACACCATGTTTTAAGATCCAACCTTCAGATCCTTTACCAAAGTGAATGATGCTTGTAGTAAAGTTTTGAGTTTGCTCACCACGGCCAACAGTAACCATTTTCATGTCACCGAAAGAACCGTCTCCAATTAAGTTTGTTACATTTTCGAAAATTGAGTTTCCGTCGTTCATAAGTCCAAGCGCCCACTCAATTTTGCTATCGCGACCAGCGTGACCACGACGAACAACGTAAGCAGTAACACCTTTTGCTAAAGTATCTACTGCACCGTAACGAACTTTTGCATTGTCTAAAGTAATTACTTCTGTAACAACGTTTACAACTGCTTCATTTAAATCAGCAGATGTAGAAACATAGTTTTCTACATAAGTAACTTCACTGTTTGCATCTGCAACAACAAGAACGTGGTTATATGCAGGTACTTCTTCACCATCTACAACGAAAATTGATTGGATTGGTTTTTCTAATACAACATTTTTAGGAATGTATAAGAAAGCTCCCCCGTTAACTAGCGCTGCGTGTAAAGCAACTAATTTATTTTCATCGACTTTAACAGCCTCTGTCATAAAATATTTTTTCACAAGATCTTCATGATCTTTAATAGCAGTGTGTAAATCTACAAATAGTACGCCTTTTTCTTTCGCTTCAGAAGAAAGAGAGTGATATACAGCAGAACCATTGTATTGTACGTATACTGATTGATCAGCGTCTTCATTCATTAATGATGTTACTGACTCTGGTAATTGATCTTTTGTAGGAACATTTCCAGTTGTAACATTGAATTCTTTTCCAAAGAAATCCCATTTAGAGATATTCGTTTTATCTGGCTTTGGAAGAGAAAGTGATTCAGCTTTTGCAAGTGCATTTAAACGGAACTCTGTAAAATATGCAGGTTCATTTAGCAGTGCAGAAAGCTGCTTAACTGTTTCTTGACTAAATGGAATTGTAGTACCAGTTGTCATGAGAATCCCTCCTATCCGATTAAGCTTCTTGCCCAACAGTCTCGTCTTCGATACCTAATTCTTGTTTAATCCAGTCATATCCTTCAGCTTCTAAACGAGCAGCTAATTCAGGACCACCTGATTTAACAATACGACCTTGCATCATTACGTGAACGAAGTCAGGAGTAATGTAGTTTAATAAACGTTGGTAGTGAGTGATGATTAAGCAACCAAACTCTTCTCCACGCATTTCGTTAACACCTTTAGAAACAACTTTTAAAGCATCGATATCTAAACCTGAGTCAATTTCGTCAAGGATAGCAATTTTAGGTTGGATCATCATCATTTGAAGAATCTCATTACGTTTTTTCTCTCCACCAGAGAATCCTTCATTTAAATAACGTTGAGCCATTTCTGGATCCATTTCTAAGAATTCCATGTTTTTATCTAAAGTACGGATAAATTTCATTAAAGAAATTTCATCGCCTTCTTCACGTCGTGCATTCATAGCAGAACGTAAGAAATCTGCGTTTGTAACTCCACTAATTTCACTTGGATATTGCATTGCAAGGAAAAGACCCGCTTGAGCGCGCTCGTCAACTTCCATCTCTAAAACATCGTTGCCATCAAGTTCGATGCTACCACCGATTACTTCATATTTAGGATGACCCATAATAGCAGAAGATAAAGTTGATTTACCTGTACCATTTGGTCCCATGATTGCGTGAATTTCTCCACCTTTTACTTCAAGGTTTACACCTTTTAAAATTTGCTTTCCTTCAATCGCTACTTGAAGGTCTTTTATTTTTAATGTAGAAGCTCCCATTTTACACCCTCCATAATCTTACAAATAAAATTCTATAAAATAGAAAATGGCTATTTTAGTTCATTCTCATTTTATTCTCATTCTAATCTTAAAGCAATTAAAAAGTATTTTCAAGCTGTGCACTATTTTACCAAAAAAGTTTTTAATCAAGTAACTATTTTTGCAAAATAAGAATGAACAACGATACTATATAAATAGGAAATAATATAATCTTATATCACAAATGAAAAGAGGAGAATTTATGTCTAAATCAACTAAACTTTCATCCGAACAGCAAAAATTTGCTATTCACCAACTTCAAAAATATTTCATGCAAGAAAAAGATGAAGAATTAAGTGAATTAAGTTCAATGCTGCTATTGGACTTTATTACAGAAAAACTTGGTCCAATGTTCTACAATAAGGGGATAGAAGACTCGCAAAGATTTATGTCCGAACGCGTCGAAGATCTTTACGCATTATTGTTGAAAGAGCAGATTGAAGATTAAATTCAAACTATTTTTTCTTGTACATACTCAATTTAGATTATTCAATATTTAATTAGTTGTTCAACTTATTCTTCTATTGTTAAAACAAAACAATATTCTAATATAGACTCTACCATTATTTGCGAAAATGTCTCATTTCATTAATCAAATTATTAATTATCTTAACGCTCAAATAACAAGCGATCTTCAATACGTGTTGAAAGCAATTTAAAAAACGCATCAGCTGTTGCTAATGCGTTTTTAAGTCACTCTTCTATTATTGATAGACCTGAAGTGGGATAAATGCTTCAGGCATACCCGCTGCATATGCAGCTACTTCATATTCTTTAAATAATAGTTTGATTCCCGCGTGGTCAAATTGCCATAATCGATTTTTATCATCTAAGTTAATCTCATTTGGTGATTTAATTAAAACATATCCTTTATATTTCTTTTGTAATTGTTGATAAGCATACTCTTGAACTGCTTTTGTATTTCCATTTATTAAATCAGAAAGCTGAACAATATTCCCTGTTTTAACATCAAAGTTAGTTGTCGTTCCTACTGTCATTCCGTGGGCCCCACCAGTATATAAATACTCTTTATAAATGACACTTAATTTATCAAGATTATTATATGGCACTTTATAAGTAAATACATATTCATACGGTCTCCATGGTCCTTGACTAGCATTCCATTTATTTTTAGCTTCCTTTTCATCTTCAATCAGCTTAAGTCGATTATTATTGGCTAATTCAGCACCTTGTTTTAAGGTAAGATTAATTTTCTGCTCTGCGTTTGAATTAGAAGCACCACTTATTTTGGGGTACCTAATAGGTGAATTTTCTATTTTTTGTTCACTGATTTTAATGTGTCTAATTAAAGAATCCTGCTTGTTAAGGTCTCTTGTTTCCGCCTCAACATATTTCGTAGAACTTAAATGTATACTATTAATCAACATACCTAATAAAAAATAATATATTAATTTTTTCATTAAACTCCTCCTACTATCTTTATCAAAAATAGTATGAGTATCTTTAACCGTAATTATGATTGTTATTACCATTCAAACTAGGTTTAAAAAGAACTAATATACTTTGAATACCGAACTTAAACGGAATCAATTTTAATTATTTACTGTTTTTAATAGCTTCATTGCAATATCAAATGTAGTTGGTTGCATTTTTTGACTATTAGTAAAAACAACAACGTACGTTTTTGAAACTGGATCGAAGACGTTCATACAATCGATTCCTGGTACTACTCCATGATTATATAAATACTTCCCTTCGTTATAAAATCCATATGCATAATGGTGCTGATATGGCTTCGCGAATTGTGAAAAACTTGTTTTAGAAAATAGCTTATTAGAAATGATTGCCTCGTCCATTTTTTGAATCCCGGTAACAGTACTATAAATATCACCACATCCTAGTAAGTAACTAAAATTTGGGATGCGTAACGGATTTGTTGCGATTGTATATTGAATAAGGTGATATCCTTTTGCTATGTTTTCATTTTTATAAAAATTATTACCTTGTCCAATTTCATTAATATTTCCATGTTCAAAAATATGTTTATTAACATATTCTCCGTAAGACATTCCAGATACTTTTTCAACAACATAAGCAAGTATCATGTAGTTTGTGTCATTGTAATCCCATTTAAAAACTGGTTTATAATGACGATTCGTCTTCACTATTTTATTCATTAAATCTGTAGATGAAACTGTTTTATTTAACTCTTTTTGAGCTTTAATTCCCGAAGTATGTGAAATTAAATGAAATAATGTTAGCTTTGATCCATTAGGAAAATTCGGTATATATTTCGAAATTGGATCGTTAAAAGAAATTAATCCTCGTTCATGTAATTGCATTAATGAAGTTGATACAAAAAATTTAGAAATCGAGCCTATTGGATAATATGTACCTGTTGTATTAGGTAAATTATTTTCTAAGTCTCGATAACCATAACCTTTCATTAGAATAGTAGTCCCTCTTTTCTTTACGAGAACCACACCATTAAAATGAATTTGTTGGAGATATTGATCAACTTCGTCAGAATTTTTATTTCCTATTTTATTATTGATACTAACGGAATCCGATTTATTAGCATTCGTTTGCTCTGAAGAATAATTATTCCTTTCATTACTAAACGCACGATGAATCGAACTCAAACTACTAAGAGGAAAATAAATAATCGCTGTTATGATACTAAGAACTAATAATAAATAAATTTTTTTCATCAATTCACCTGATCCCCTTATATGTAATCTTATTGTATTAAAATTTATTATTCATTCAACCCTTTAATATTGTCTTTTCTGTAAAATATTTTCAGATAATATCTGTCTGCTTTTTAATAAAAAACATAAATTTGCCTATTTACTTTATTTGTATTTATATTAGAACGTTTAAATACTTAAATTTTGATTAAAAAAATTTTATCCTTTTTTAAACAATTTATTATCTAAACATAATTTAAAAACGGCTTCAGTTAATCTTTCATCTATTTTTCGGTGTTATAATACCTCTAACTAAAAATTAAGAAAGGTGAAAACAAATGGATAAGTTCCATATTTTTCATTCAAAAACCTTAAGATTTATTTTTTATACAGCCTTTTATTTCTCAATCTTACTAGCGTTACTTTATTTATACGGATTCAAAGATTCCTATACAGGCACTTTTATCTATAATGATTTTTAGGAAGTGAAAAAAGATGAAATCAATTATTGAACAAATAGATCAATGGGCAATTCATACCCCTGAAACGATTGCATTTCAAAACAGTGAAAGTTCATTAACTTATAAAAACTTAAAACAACAATCAGATGCACTTGCAAACTGGATAGTAAACAACAACTACTCGAATAATCCGATTATCGTTTATGGCCACATGCAGATTGAAATGATTTCAATTTTCTTAGGAAGCGTCAAGGCAGGTTGTGCATATATTCCAGTTGATGAGTCGATTCCATTTGAGAGGCTCAAAAAAATGATTGCTAATTCAGGTGCTACCTTACTAATCACTCCTAGTGAGAAGTTGGAAATAGAGATAGATTCTATCACAGTCATAAAGCCTGATGAGCTAAAAAGTATTCTTAGCTCGACTACATTAAACAGTCCTTTAACTGAGACTTTCGTTAAAGATGATGAATCATTTTACATTATCTATACTTCAGGTAGTACAGGAGATCCAAAAGGAGTACAAATTACGGAAAGAAACTTACGTAGTTTTTCTGATTGGATTTTGAAGGATTTTCATTTACAAGAAGGTCAACGATTTTTAAATCAGGCTCCATTCTCATTTGACTTATCAGTAATGGATATATATCCATCATTATTATCAGGTGGGACACTTATTGCTGTAGAGAAATCGTTCATTGAGCGTCCAAAAGTATTATTTGAATTTTTAATGGAAAATGAAATTGAAGTGTGGACATCTACACCTTCCTTTGTTGAAATGTGTATGATGAATCCTAACTATAACGAAGAATTATTACCTAATATAAAGACATTTCTTTTCTGTGGGGAAGTACTTTCAAATAATAGTGCAAAGCAGCTTTTAAATCGTTTTCCAAACGCATCAATTTACAATACTTATGGACCGACAGAAGCAACAGTTGCAGTAACATTTGTCAAAATTACTGAAGAAATTATCAACCAGTATTCTCCATTACCAATTGGTGTCCCAAAAGAAGATACTAAGATTTATATTATGGACGAAGATGGAAATGTACTTCCTGATGGAACAGCAGGAGAAATCGTTATAGTAGGCCCAAGCGTTAGTAAGGGATATTTAAATAACCTAGCAAAAACTGATGCTGCATATATGCAAATTAATGGAATGCGTGCATACAAAACTGGTGATTCAGGCTACTTTGAGAATGGGCAATTATTCTATAAAGGGAGAATCGATTTTCAAGTTAAGCTGCACGGTTATCGAATTGAGATTGAAGATATAGAAAATAATATTCGAAAATTACCGATCGTTCATTCTGCAGTAGTATTACCGGAAATGAAGGACGGGAAATGTATCGATTTACATTGCTTAGTAGTTGTTAAAGAGCATGATTTTGAAAAGGAATTTCATTTAACGCGTTATTTAAAACAACAATTAAGTAACTTTATGCCGTCATACATGATTCCAAGAAAATTTAGTTACTTAACAAGTTTACCGATGACAACAAATGGAAAAGTTGACCGTAAAAATTTAATGGAGCAGATCTATTAATGATTCCGTATAGTACTTTTACATTTTTTGGTATTTTGATTATTCTACTTATCCCTACTGTCATAATGGGCTTTTTAGGAAAAAAACTAGCAAACTATACAACTTTTTTATCGTTTGTATTTTTGTTAATTGTCTTTTCCTCAAGTAAACAACAAGCACTTTATTTAGTAGCCTATATACTCTGGGTATCAATTTTAATAAAATGCTATAGTGCATATCGAAAGAAAGCAAATCATTCATTTGTTTATTTTTTGTGTGTCTTTTTATCAATCTTGCCGTTAATAATTGTTAAGCTATCACCTTTTTTTGAAAGCACAACACTTGTTGGATTTTTAGGAATTTCTTATTTAACTTTTAAAACAACTCAAGTGATTGTCGAAATTCGAGACAAAAGTTTAAAAGAAATAAGAATGATAGATTTCTTAAGATTTTTATTGTTTTTTCCTACAATATCTTCGGGTCCGATCGATCGCTTTAGAAGATTTCAACAAGATTATACAAAAGGCTTAACAAGAACAGAGTATCAAGAGTATTTTCAAATTGGAGTTCATAAAATTTTCATTGGGTTTCTTTATAAATATATAATCGGATATTTGATAAACAAATATTTTTTAGAAACACCTTTCGTTTTGGAGCATACATTTGTATCGAATCTAGCTTATATGTATGCATATAGTTTGTACCTGTTTTTTGATTTTGCTGGTTACAGTGCATTTGCCATAGGAGTTAGTTATTTAGTAGGTATTAAAACGCCAGAGAACTTTAATATGCCGTTTATTAGTAAAAATATAAAAGATTTCTGGAATCGCTGGCACATGAGTTTATCATTTTGGTTCCGAGATTATGTGTATATGAGGATTGTATTCTTTCTGACTAAGAAAAAAACAATAAAAAGTAGAAGAACAATTTCATATATTGGATACTTTTCATTATTTCTTTTAATGGGCGCATGGCATGGCATCCAATTAAATTATCTACTTTACGGCTTATATCAGGCTATATTAATGTGTAGTTTTGATTGGTTTGAACAGTACAACAAGAAACGAAAAATTTGGAAGAATAATAAACTAACACACGTTTTATCCATTATTATTACGTTCCATTTTATTTGTTTCGGATTTTTAATATTTTCAGGACATTTAGTTAATTAAAGGAGTTTTATTATGAATATTACAATGGAAAATTTAAGAGAAGAAGTTTTAAAAATTTTAGCTGAATTATGTGATACTGAAGAGGTAATCGAAAATCCAGATATTCATATTTTTGAAGAAGGATTATTAGATTCTTTTGGAACAGTAAATTTATTAGTAGAAATCGAAGAGCAACTAGGTATCGATATTACAATTTCTGATTTTGATCGTGAAGAATGGGCTACACCAAATATGATTATCTCTATTTTAGAGGCTAGAAAATGAAAAAAGCGCAATTTTTTGGGATGATAACAGCTATTTTTATTTTCTGTCTAGCTTTGTATCTTCCAAATTCTTTTTACGAACTATTTATTTCAAAAGATCGATTAAATAATACGGCTGCATCATTAAACCCTAAAACATTTCAAGGTGTGTTACTTCAAGATAAAATGCTAAAAGACCCTAAATTTTTACCAATTTTCGGGTCTTCCGAGCTTGCCAGAAGAGATCCCTTTCATCCATCTAGATTTTTTATGGGAGAAAAGGATGAATTTACTCCTTATCTAATTGGAAGAGGAGGCTCACAAAGTCTCGTTCATTTTCTTGATTTAGCTTCTTTAGGAGATAGCATAAAAAATAGAAAAATTGTATTTGTATTATCTCCACAATGGTTTATCCCACGTGGAATTGATGATACTCATTTTTCACCTAACTATTCAGCGCTTCAAACTTATTCTTTCGTTCTTAATAACACAATAAATAGTTCTATAAAGAAAGAAATTGCAAATAGACTTTTACAACGTTCTATTGTTAAAAAAGATCCTTTACTTGTTACACAACTGCAGGCTCTAACATTAAATAACAAAAAAATTAAACTAGAGGCAATGGCTGAAAAGCCCCTTGTTTACACATACTTTAAAATACTCGAAAAGAAGGATCTTTTTGAGACCGTCATACTCGATCCAGATAAAAATTTCCGTTTAAAAAAATCTAAATATGAAGATTTATCTTGGGACCAGGTTACGAAAGCCGCCGATAAGATCGGACAACGTGAATCAACATCAAATCAATTCGGTATTATTAACAAATACTATAAAAAACATATTCAAAGTCGCCTTTTGGCACTAAAAGATTACAAGCGAAATAGTAACTATGGGGTATCACCTGAATACGATGACCTTCAAATGGTATTAGACCTATTAAAGAAGGAACATACAAAAGCTTTATTTATCTCTGTTCCTGTAAACGGTCAATGGTATGACTACGCTGGATTCCCTAGAGAAGGTAGAGAAGTTTATTACACTAAGGTCAAAAAGCAAATTGAAGACGCTGGTTTTCAAGTAGCTGACTTTTCTTCACATGAGTATGATGAGTTTTTCTTAAAAGACACAATTCATTTAGGTTGGAAAGGCTGGGTATATGTTGATCAATCTTTGAATAAATTTTATTCGGTAGATCAACGCCCTCACCCACCGGCAAGTTTAAATCATAGATATCAATAACATTGGAAAATAGGAAGGGCAGGATTGAGGGTAGAATGAAAAGATTATTTTTTCTATTCCTTTATTCCTGCTCTTAATCTTTTCCTATCTGCTGCTTTTCCTCTCTTTTCCTTAAACCTGTATTTAAAATCTCAAACTTACCTCCTCCCCATCAAAACAAATATAAATATATTCTCTAAACTGCCAAATACTAAATAAACAAATACTTCCACATAATTTATAATGAAAAAGTAAACACACTACTATTTAAATTGTTGAAAGAAGGTATTAATCTTGGCTCGAATTTTAGTTACTGGAAAAATTCCAGAAATAGCTGAACAATTATTAAAAAATCATGATGTTACCGTTTATGATAATGAGAAATTAATTACTGAAGATGAATTATGTGAACTGGTCGGCGAAGTAGATGCGATTTTAAGTTTACTATCAACACCGATTAGTAAAAAGGTCATTGATGCAGCTAAAAATGTGAAAATTATTGCGAATTATGGTGCTGGATTTAATAATATCGATGTAAGCTATGCAACAAGTAAAGGGATACATGTAACAAACACTCCTTTTGTTTCTACCGATGCAACAGCTGAATTAACATTCGCAATTCTTCTAGCGGTTTCTAGACGAATCGTTGAAGGAGATGAGCTGTGCCGAAAGAGAGGATTTGATGGATGGGCTCCATTGTTCTTCAGGGGAACGGAAGTATCAGGAAAGACGCTTGGTATTTTTGGTTTTGGTAACATCGGTCAAGCTGTTGCTAAGCGTGCTAGAGCGTTTAACATGAAGATTATTTACCATCAGCCAAGACAGTTAAGCAAAGAATTTGAGCAAGAATTGAATGCAAACTATGTTTCTTTTGAAGAACTAATAAAAGCTTCGGATTATATTACACTTCATTGCCCATACAAACCTGAGCTTCATCATTTATTTGGAAAAGATGAGTTTTCAAAAATGAAGGATACCGCTTATTTTATCAATGCTGCTAGAGGTCCTTTAGTTAACGAACAGGAATTGGTCAATGCATTGAAAAATGGGGCAATATCGGGTGCAGCCTTAGATGTATTTGAATTTGAACCAGAAATAACAGAAGAATTAAAGTCACTTTCGAATGTAGTCTTAACGCCTCATATTGGAAACGCTACATACGAAACGCGAGATGCTATGTCAGAAGTAGCTGCTAAAAATATTATTGAAATTGTAGCTGGACGACCACCGATTTCACCTGTAAATCAAGTATATGTAAAGAATTAAAAAGAAAAACTCTTAGTTAGACACTAAGAGTTTTTTTACCATATTATTCACTTACAGGTACGACAGCACCTTTATACTTTTTAATGATGAAATCTTGGATTTGTTTTGAGTGTAATACTTTAACAAGTTCTTTGATTTCTTTTTTATCTTTGTCACCTTTACGAACTGCAACGATGTTTACATATGGAGATTGTTTACCTTCTAATGCAATAGCATCTTTCATTGGATTTAAACCAGCATCAATTGCATAGTTTGTGTTGATTAATACTGCGTCACCTTGATTGTTTTGGTAAACTTTTGGAAGCATTCCAGCATCAACATTCGCTTCAAATTTTAAGTTCTTTGGATTTTCAACAATGTCTTTAATTTGAGCAGAAGTAGGATCTACCCCAGCTTTAAGCTTAATTAAACCTTCTTGTTGTAATAGACTTAACATACGACCGTGATCTGCTACAGAGCTACTCATGATAATTTTAGCTCCTTTTGGTAGATCCTCTAGGCTCTTATATTTTTTAGAGTATACACCGATTGGCTCAATGTGGATTTTACCTGCAATTTCAAATTTATATCCATTTTCTTTCATTTGTCCTTCTAAATAAGGAATGTGCTGGAAGTAGTTTGCATCTAATTCTTTAGATGCTAATGCTTTATTTGGTAACACATAGTCTTGGAATTTAACGATTTTTAAATTAATTCCTTCTTTTTTAAGAATAGGTTTAGCCTGTTCTAAAATAACTGCATGAGGTACATTTGATGCACCAACAACTAATTCTTTACTAGATGAGTCTCCACCTTTGCAAGCAGCTAAAGATAATGCTAAAACGCCTGCTCCTACTATTCCTGCAATTCTTTTGAAATTCATTTTCTTTTCCTCCCTAATATAAGTTAAGCTCTTTTATCTATTTTTGATGTTGCTATGTCACCAATAAATTGAAGAATAAATACGATTAGTAGAATGATAACCGTAGCAACAAAAGTTACTTGGTTATTCGATCTTTGGTAACCTTCCATAAATGCTAAGTTACCAAGTCCGCCTCCACCAACTACACCAGCCATTGCCGTATAACCAACAATTGCAATTGTAGTAACTGTTAATCCTGAAATAATTGCTGGTAATGCTTCTGGGATTAAAACTTTTACGATAATTGTAAATGTACTTGCACCCATTGCTCTTGCTGCTTCAATTACCCCTTTATCAATTTCACGTAATCCGATTTCTACCATTCTTGCATAGAATGGTGCAGCACCAATTATTAATGCTGGCAATGCAGCTTTTGCTCCAAGCATTGAGTTAAGCAAAAATAAAGTAAATGGAATTAATAAAATAATTAATATGATAAACGGTATTGAACGAAAAATATTTACGAACGCAGATAGGATTGTATTAAAAAATTTATTTTCTAGAAGTTGATCTTTACTAGTTAAAAATAAGAATAATCCAATGATTAATCCAAACACGAACGTAGCAAGTGCAGCTATTATTGTCATAAATAATGTTTCTTGAGTTGCTAAAAGCATTGTATCCCAATCAACATTCGGAAAAAGTTGTGTCATGTTATGCTACCTCCACTTCAACTTGTTTTGATTCTAAATAAGTAATTGCTTCTTTGATTTTATTTAATTCTCCTACAAGTTGAATCTTCATTGTTCCATAAGAACCTTCAGCAGTTTGAACAATTTTCCCTTGCAAAATGTTAATTTCAATATCAAAGTGCTTTACTACATCTGATATATGTGGCTGATCTGCCTGGCCATTTTTAAATGTAAGCTTGTAAGTATTATCATTTTCCACCTTTTTGTAAAATACTTCAGCTTCTAACTCCTCATCGGTACCTTTAATTTGTGTTACAAATTTCTTTGTAATCGATTGTTGCGGATGAGTAAATACATCAACTACATTTCCTTCTTCTACTACTTTTCCATTTTCCATTACCGCAACACGTTGACATATTTTTTGGATAACATGCATTTCGTGGGTAATTAAAATGATTGTAATGCCAAGTTCCTTATTAATATTCGTTAATAACGAAAGTATTGAATCAGTTGTTTCTGGGTCTAATGCAGATGTTGCCTCGTCACATAAAAGGACATCAGGGTTATTTGCAAGTGCTCTGGCGATACCTACACGTTGTTTTTGTCCTCCACTAAGTTCTGATGGATAAGCATTTTCTCTGCCCTCAAGACCTACTAGTTTAATTAATTCTTTAGCACGATTAATGCTTTCATTCTTTGGTATTTTTGCAATTTCAAGAGGGAAAAGTATATTCTCTAAAACAGTTCTAGACCACAATAAGTTAAAGTGTTGAAAGATCATCCCTATTTTCTGTCTAGCTTTTCTTAATTGGCTAGATGAACATTTCGAAATTGATTGACCATTAATAATAACTTCACCTGATGTAGGCGTTTCAAGTCCATTCAGCATTCGTAATAGCGTACTTTTCCCTGCACCGCTATATCCGATCATGCCAAAAATTTCTCCAGCTGCAATCGATAACGAAACATCTTGTACCGCGGTAACTGTGCCTTTTTTACCTTTGTATGTTTTACTTACATTATTTATTTGAATCATACACTTGTTCTCCTTTCAAAACATTCTAACAACTCACTTTTCAATTTTTTGTAAGAAAGTACTTTTTTAGTCACATAAAACAAAAAAACCTTTCAACTCGCATGAGCAGAAAGGTTTAACATACAAAAAGTATTCCTTTCTCTCATCTCTCAAAGCAATTGCTTTGCAGGAATTAGCACCATTTCAATGACGAACATTGACGGTTGCTGGGTTTCATAGGGCACAGTCCCTCCACCTCTCTCGATAAGAGTTAACATATCGTTTATATTAAGTTGTAATTATTGTTTTTAATCATTATTTAGTTAACGTAATTTCGCCTTAACGTAATCGCCTTAACGTAATTCTCATTCTACAAAGATAGACATAAGTTGTCAACAATTTTCTAAAAGTTTTTTTTCATTTTCAACGCTCGTATATTGAAAAATCGTTTCGATTAGTAGTAATAATCGATAATTGCCTTCAAAGGACGCGTCATTTAATTTTAATAATAGCCCTAATCTTTGTGTACCTAAATATAATGATTGCCATCCATCTTTTGTAAAATTAATCCGAAGCTGTGGAATCGATCGCTCTAATGTTTCGATATATGGTGCCTTTTTGCTAAATTTAATAAAAACTTTTTCATTTTTGCAATTGAATTCAACAATCCGATCCTCTATTGGTAAAATTATTTGTAAATATTCCTTTTTGATAAATAAGTTTCTTGCTTGTCCAACCCACTCCTTAATTTCCATATCGTACACCTCTTCTGATTTTATTAAACCTATTTTCTCATAGTTACTCGGAGTGTTCTTTAAAATTCGCTCGACATTTACTTTAATGAAATTGTATTTTCTACACGTTTCAACTTATTTCCTGAGAAATATGTCAAATGTTAGGAGTTGGTGTGATGATAAAAATGCTCAAAAAAATTTAATGTTAATTGTTGATTTTTTTACAGAACACACATTCTTTTTTAACAGAGTCAAAAATAAAAAAAGAGTGCAACATTTGCACTCATCTTTTAATATATAAATTATATTTTTTTAATAACTCATGTAAATATGGAACCGACTGAAAAGCATACACTTTTTGCTTAATTTCCCCATTCTCAAATATGAGTAAACAAGGTACACTTTCGACCTTCCAATTTTGAGCTTCATCCACGATTTCATTAATATTTGTTTTGCATAGAGGTAAATTAGGTAGAATCTCGTTTACTACTTCTAGCATTTTAGATGCTACTTGGCATGTACCACACATTGCAGTAAAAATATAAATAATAGTGGTCTCTCTTGATTGAATTCGTTGCATTAGTTCATTCTTTGTCCATTGCTGCATTCTATTTAATCCTTTTTAATTTGTTCGTAAATAATCGGTAAAGACTAATATATCCGCCCCTAATAATACGCTCGCTAAATGTTGACTTGGAGCTGTCGCTACTTCTCGGTAACTTCTATCAATGTACAGATGTTCTGCTTGTGGAAATTCTCTTTTTAACAATCTTCTAAGTTTTTCACCAGCTTCATCTGCATCTACCAACACATAAATTTCTCTAAAATCTAACATTTCAGCAAGCTCATCTAGCTTTGAAGTACCAACTGTACCATTCGTACAAATAATATCGACAGGCTCTTTAATAATAGTCTGTATTTTTTTCTTATCAGTAGTACCTTCGACAATGATAACTTTTCTTTGATCTTCAATATTCACTGGGCATCACCTAATGTATAGGACTCAAAAACTTTTGACTAAAAAATCTTTGTATTTAGTATATTCTATTTTCCTTTGTTGTTTCCTTTTTTTCACAAAAGTAAATTATCGCTTTGATTAATCTATTATGTAAATAAGTTAAGCTTTATTACTTTTATTATACACAAAAAATATAAAAAACAGGTATTAATCAGTCTGATACTTTAATTTTTAAAATTTAGGCTCTGTAAAAAAGAATGTTGGTGATTTCCGTTAAAGGATGCCATTAAGAGCAGGAACAAGGAAGGGCAGGATCTAGGGGAGAGCAAAGATATTAAAAGACTTTTAAAAATTTTAATGATTATCACTACTAAATTTACGTCCTATATTCTTTTCCTGCCTTCCCTGCTTCTCCTGCTCTTTTCTGTCTCCCACCTTCCACTCAAAAATCTTTTTCAAATATTTTTTTTGTAAAAAATCAACAATTAACATTAACAGAGCCAAAATTTAAAAAGCGCCCAAAATGGGCGCTTAAGATCTGATAATTAATCTTGGTTAATCATTTCTTCGTATTGACTTGCTGTCATTAACTCATCAAGTTCTGAAGCATTTGTAGCTTCAACAACTACCATCCATGCTTTTTCGTAAGGAGATTCATTTACGAATTCAGGATTGTCATCTAAATCAGAGTTTACTTCAATTACTTTACCACTGATTGGAGCATATAGTTCAGATACAGTTTTTACTGATTCTACGCTACCGAATGGCTCGTTAATTGTTAGTTCATCTCCTACTTCTGGTAACTCAACAAATACGATATCTCCAAGCTCTGATTGAGCAAAATGAGTAATACCGATATAGTATTTATTACCTTCAACTTTTACCCACTCATGTTCTTCTGAATAACGTAGTTCATTTGGAATTGACATTGTGAAATCCTCCTCTGATTAATTACCTTAATTTATATTGATATTTTATAACCAAACCTTTTCAAATACTTCCTCATTAAAACCAACTGTCGCTTTGTCTCCATTAAAAAGTAGAGGCCTTTTAATTAACTTCCCATCAGAACTTAAAAGTTCTAATAGCTCGTCCTCAGTTTTTGTTGGGATAACATCCTTCAAACCAAGCTCGCGATACTTAACGCCACTAGTGTTAAATAATTTATTGATTGAAAGTCCACTTGCTTTAAATACTTCGGCAAGAATTTCTTTTGAAGGTGGATTTAAAGTAATATCAATTGCTTCTACTGGAACGTTATGTTCTTTAAGCCATGAAGCCGCTTTTCGACAAGTTCCACATTTTGGATATGTATAAAAAATGATACTCATTTAGCAACTCCTCCCATTTTCTATTTTATCACAGGGATTAAGTGAGTTAAAATAGTTGAGTTCGAAAATTCTGTAATAAATTGTCATTTAACATCATTATAGCAATATTAATCATACTAAACTAGCATAACGTTCGTGTTTTCTATTCATTTCGAGCAGAATTTTATAATTTTAAATTTAATCAAAGTAATTTCCTGAAAATTAGATTACAACTGTTTAAATTCAACTCAACTTCTACTATTATTTCACAACTCGTGGGAAATTTATCCTTTTATTCCATAAAAAGATTTCAGCATTTACAATACCTGATTATTTTAATACCAGATTCACTTTATGAACAAAAAACATACTTTTATGAACAGATTTCACTTCTTTATCAACAAAGTAGACAGCTATATCAACAAAGTTCATAACTTTATCAACAAAATACACGGCTATATCAACAAAGTTCACAACTTTATCAACAATATACACAGTATGTTCGTGTTTCCCTCCATAGCCTATACCATCCAACGAAAAAAACTGCCAATCAACAAATTGGCAGTTTTTCTGAAATTAAACAGTATAACGTTCTTCAGCTAATACGTTAGCTGCGATTTCACGTTTCTTCGCAATTACATTAATTGGTGTATGACGCGTAAACTTACGAAGTGCTGACGTCATCATTCTTAATGTATCACCTGATTCAACTGCTACAAGTGTTTCTTTCGCATGTGCTTCGATTTCGTTAAATGCTTCTTGGCAGAATACTTGAGTATAAAGTAATTTTTGGTTTGATTTTTCTAAACCAACTTTGTTGATCGCTTTTTCAGTACGTAGAACTGTTGATTCCATTGCATAAATATTGCTTACGATATCAGCAATATTTACTAGAATTTCTTGTTCATTACTTAATGCTTTACCGAATTTTTGAACTGCTAATCCAGCAATCATGATCGCAATCTTTTTCGCATTACGTACTAAATGTTTTTCTTGCTCTAATGGAGCATCTCCAACTTCAGAAGGCATTAACATCATTAATTCTTCTTGAATTTGTTGTGCTTGTTGAAGTAATGGAAGCTCTCCGCTCATTGCTTTACGAAGGTAAGTGCTAGGCACGATTAAGCGGTTGATTTCGTTCGTTCCCTCAAAGATTCGATTAATACGAGAATCACGGTAGATACGCTCAATTTCATATTCAGCCATGAAACCATATCCACCATGGATTTGTACGCCTTCATCTGCAACATAATCTAATACTTCAGAACAGAAGAATTTATTTAATGAACATTCAATCGCATATTCTGCTACCGCAGCTGCTACAGCTTTTGGATCTTTTGCTTGCTCTTCAGTTAATTGACTGAAGCGATCTTCAAAAAGACCTACAGTACGATAAGCTGAACTTTCACTAGCATAAATTTTTGTAGCCATGCTTGCTAATTTTTCTTGAATCAAACTAAATTTAGCAATTGGCGTTTTGAATTGTTGACGTTGGTTAGCATAAGTTGCTGATAATTCTAAAGCTCGTTTCGAACCACCAACTGTACCAACAGCTAATTTATAACGACCAATATTTAAGATGTTAAATGCAATAACATGCCCTTTCCCTTTTTCTCCTAAAAGGTTCTCAACTGGTACTTTTACATCCTCTAAAATTAATGTACGAGTAGAAGAAGATTTAATCCCCATTTTCTTTTCTTCTGGGCCTGTAGATACACCTTCGTAACCTCTTTCAACGATAAATGTTGAGAAGTGTTCGCCATCAATTTTTGCATAAACGATGAATACGTCAGCAAATGCAGAGTTTGTGATCCATTGTTTTTCACCATTTAAGATATAGTGAGTCCCTTCAGCATTTAGCTTAGCAGTAGTTTTAGCTCCTAATGCATCTGATCCAGAACCTGGTTCCGTTAATGCATAAGCGGCAAATTTTCCACCCGTTGCTAAAGCTGGTAAATAACGTTGTTTTTGATCATGATTTCCGAATAAAACGATTGGAAGTGAGCCAATTCCTACGTGAGCACCTTGAGAAAGTGAAAAACCACCTGCTCTAGAAATTTTCTCTGTAATTAAAGCAGAGCTAATTTTGTCTAATGCAATTCCACCATACTCCTCAGGAACATCAGCTGCTAATAATCCTAATTCGCCAGCTTGTTTTAATAATCTTACTGTACGGTCAAATTCATGCTTCTCTAGATACTCTAATTCTGGTAATACTTCATTAACAACAAATTCTTCAGTTGTTTTCGCAATTAATTTATGCTCATCTGAGAAATCCTCAGGTGTAAATACTTTATCAAAAGTTACTTCTTCCGTTAAAAAGCTTCCGCCTTTAAGTAAATTACCAATTGTTTTTTCCATCGAAAGTTCCTCCTATTTAAATTTCATTTTTTTTGATAGAATCTTGTTTTCTAGCAAAGAATCTATCAATCTATTCATACGACTTATTAAACTAATTCAAATACTCCAGCAGCACCCATACCGCCACCTACACACATTGTTACGATACCAAATTGCTCACCGCGACGCTTCATCTCATGTAATAAAGATAAAGTTAATTTAGTACCTGTACAGCCAAGTGGATGACCTAATGCAATAGCTCCACCGTTTACATTTACACGATCTTCATCCAGTCCTAAGTGACGGATAATTTGAATTGATTGAGAAGCAAAAGCTTCATTTAATTCAAATAATCCAATATCAGATAAGCTTAATCCAGCTAATTTAAGAGCTTTTGGAATTGCTTCAACTGGTCCAATTCCCATTACTTCTGGAGCTACTCCTGCTACTGCAAAAGAACGGAATTTTAATAATGGGCTTAATCCTTCAGCTTCCGCTTTCTCACGGTCCATAACTAAAACTGCTGCTGCTCCATCACTTGTTTGTGATGAGTTACCTGCAGTTACAGAACCTTTTACATTGAATGCCGGTCTTAATTTTGCTAATACTTCAGAAGATGTACCTTCACGAACTCCCTCATCTTGAGCGAAAGTGAATTTCTTTTCTTCTAATTTGTTATTTGAGTTAACTGAACGTAACGTTACATCAACAGGAACGATTTCATCTACAAAACGCCCTTCTTTAATAGCTGCTGCTGCACGCTGATGACTGCGTACTGCAAATGCATCTTGATCTTCTCTAGAAATACCATAGCGATTAGCAACCTGCTCTGCAGTATGTCCCATACCCATATAGTATTCTGGAGCCGTTTCTACTAATCTACTATTTAAACGAGCAACATGCCCTCCCATTGGAAGTAGACTCATTGACTCTGCTCCACCTGCAATAATTGCTTCAGAGTGACCTAACATAATTCTTTCACTTGCATAAGCGATACTTTGTAGACCTGAAGAACAATAACGGTTAACCGTTATTCCTGGAACTGAATGAGGTAATCCTGCAAGTGCTCCAATATTACGGGCCATATTATAACCTTGTTCGGCTTCAGGTGATGAACAACCAAAAATGACATCATCAATTGGACCATCATAATTACCTGCGCGTTTTAATGTTTCCTTTACAACTAATGCTCCTAAATCATCTGGTCGAACTGTTGCAAGTGATCCTTTTTTCGATTTACCTACAGGTGTTCTAGCACCCGCTACAATGACAGCTTCTCTCATGTTCTTCCCTCCATCTCCCATTAATTACGTAACGGTTTTCCTTTAACAAGCATATGTTGCATACGTGCTTGAGATTTCATTTCTGTAATTAAACTTAAAAACGCTTCACGTTCGATATTTAATAAATACTCTTCATCTACATATGTGCCGTATGGTACTTTTCCACCAGCAATTACATAGGCTAATTTTTTAGCAATCGTTAAATCATGCTCACTAATGTACCCTGAATAGAACATTGAGTTTGCTCCAGCCAATAATGTTGCATAACCAGATTCACCCACAACAGGTACTTTTTCACGAATTGGCGCACTATATCCAGCCTCATATAACTCAAGTACACGTTGTTTTGCTTCATAAATTAAGTGATCCGCATTAAATACTTTACGATCTCCTTGATTTAAGAATCCATTTTCAAATGCCTCTTGTGCTGAAGTTGATACTTTTGCCATAGCAACCGTTTCGAACACACGATTTGCAAGACCTTGAAGATCGAATGCAACTCCTTCAGGGAATTGTTTTAATTGTTTAATGTAAAGCTCTTTACTACCGCCTCCGCCAGGAATTAAGCCAACCCCAACTTCTACTAAGCCCATATAAGTTTCAGAAGAAGCAACTACACTAGCAGCTGGTAAACAAATTTCAGCACCACCACCAAGTGTCATTCCATAAGGAGCTACTACTACCGGTTTATCAGAGTATTTAATTTTCATCATTGCTTGTTGGAAGCCCTTAACAACCATTTCAATTTCAAAATAGTTATCGTCTTGTGCTTCCATTAAAATCATTGCTAAGTTCGCACCTACGCAGAAGTTTTTAGCTTGGTTTCCAATAACTAAACCTTTATAATTTTTCGAAACTTCATCGACTGCGAAATTAATCATTTGTGTAATATCCATTCCAATTGCATTGCTCTTTGTATGGAATTCTAAACATGCTACGCCGTCACCAAGGTCAATCAAAGTAGCACCAGAGTTTTTCTTAATAATACGACCTTGTTCTTTTAATACACTTAATTTAACTTCTTTTTCATTTCTAACAAGCTCTTCGTATTGGCCGTTATGATAGAAGCTAGTAACTCCATTATCTTGTTTATAGAAAGTTTCATTACCGTTATCGATCATATCTTTAACCCAATTAGGAACTACTAAGCCTTCGCTTTCCATACGGGCAACTGATTTAGACACTCCAATTGCATCCCAAATTTCAAAAGGACCTAAATCCCAGCCAAATCCCCATTTCATCGCCTGATCAATTCCAACGATGTTATCAGAAATTTCACCGTTTAATTCAGCAGAGTATACTAATACCGGGCTAATAATACTCCATAAGAAATTACCAGCACGATCATCAGCATATACAAGCGCTTTCAACTTATTCGCTAAACCTTTAACTTGTTTAACGTTTTCAGTTGAAGCTGTACGCAAGCTTTTTCTTTCTCCATATTCAAATGTGCTTGGATCTAATTCTAGAATTTCTTTCCCTTGTTTTAAGAAAAATCCTTGACCAGATTTACTTCCTAACCAATTACGATTAGCCATTTCTTTCATAAACTCTGGAACCTTAAATACTTCTTTTTCTTCTCCTTCAACTAACTCATAAACATTGTTAGCAACATGAATGAATGTATCTAATCCAACGACATCCAATGTACGGAATGTAGCGCTAGAAGGACGTCCGATCATTGGACCAGTAATTGAATCAACTTCTCCAACACTGTATCCGCCTTTAAGCATTTCTTGTACAGTTACAAGTAATCCGTAAGTTCCGATTCGATTTCCGATAAAGTTAGGCGTATCCTTTGCTAAAACAACCCCTTTACCTAAAACGTCTTCGCCAAATTTTTTCATAAATGTAAGTACTTCTTCAGATGTATGTTTAGTAGGAATAACTTCTAATAATTTTAAATAACGTGGTGGGTTAAAAAAGTGAGTGCCTAAGAAATGTTTTTTGAAGTCATCTGAACAATCTTCAGACATTGCTTCAATTGAGATACCAGATGTATTTGAGCTTACAATTGAGCCAGGTTTGCGAACCGCATCGACCTTTGCCAATACTTGTTTTTTAATTGCTAAATTTTCAACGACTACTTCAATAATCCAGTCAACTTCACTTAAACGACCCATGTCATCATCAAAGTTTCCAGGTTGAATCAAAGCTAAGTTTTTCTTAGATGCAAGAGGAGCTGGCTTTTGTTTCAATAATTTCTGAATAGCCGTTTGACTAAAACGATTACGAAATTCTTTAGAGTCAGTAGTAAGACCTTTTGCAGCATCTTCCTCAGATAGTTCTCTTGGTACAATATCAAGAAGTAATGTTGGAATACCTATATTTGCCAAGTGTGCAGCGATACCAGATCCCATCACACCAGAGCCGAGTACAGCGGCCTTTTTAATTCTTTGGATCATATGCATTTCTCCTCCTCGTTTCTTGAATGAATACTCATTCACTTTCAAGATAGACCATTCCATTGCAAATGAGCACCTCTACTTTCACTATATGATAAATTCTCATTTTTCGCAATAAACAAAAAGTTCAAATTAATAAAATTTTATTTTTTATTCTAAAGTCTTTTCTCTTTCACATTTCTTACTAATCTGCTTTTTTAATCTTGTATAGTTTTTTACTAATAAGTTTATTTAAATAGGTTAGTATAAGAAATGGAGGTGATAAGAATGAAACGTGAAAGAAATCCATCAAAGGGCGGAGTCAGTGCGGCAAGTGTTCAAGGTAATGCAAGTCACGGAGATCAACGACAAGAAAAAGGAAAACAAAGTAATAATCAGCAGTACGGTAAAAAAAATATGGGTCAGTAAACTTTTTTCACTCGAAGTTAATAACAAAACTAGGACAAATAATGTTGTTTTACTACTAACTTACTTATCACAATTAATCCTGTAATAGAGAAAAAAAGGCTGACTAAAAAGGATTCTCACTCAATCCTTTTTAGTCAGCCTCTTCATTTTTAAAATTATTTACTAAACATACCTTTTAATACGAATGCAACGTTTGCAGGGCGTTCAGCTAGGCGACGCATGAAGTATCCATACCAGTCAGTTCCATAAGGTACATAAACTCGCATGTTATATCCTTCTTTTACAAGCTCTAATTGACGCTCTGTACGAATTCCGTATAACATTTGGAATTCGAATTGATCATTCGGTATATTGTGTTCTTTTACTAATTGTTTTGTGTACTCAATCATCGCTTCATCATGTGATGCAATCGCAGTGAAGTTACCATTTAATAAGTGCATTTTAATAATTTTTTTGAAGTTTTCATCCACATCTTTTTTATCTGGGAAAGCTACTTCTGCAGGCTCTTTATATGCACCTTTTACTAAACGTAAGTTAGGTTTTAAGCTATTTAAATCTGTGATATCGTTTTCAGTTCTGTATAAATAAGCTTGAATAACTGTACCGATATTATCGTATTCTGACTTTAATTGTTTAAAGATACGGATTGTTTTTTCACAACGAGAAAAATCTTCCATATCGATTGTAACGAATACTCCACTTTTCTTAGCAGCTTCTAAAATGCGACGCATATTTGCTAATACTAACTCATCTGAAATATCCAGACCCATAGAAGTCATTTTAAGTGAACATTGAGAATTTAATTTCTCTTTACCGATTGCTTCAATAGCCTCGATACAGTGGTCTGCCATTTCGTTTGCTTCTTCTACAGTATCAACGAATTCTCCCAAGTAGTCGATTGTTACTTTTAAATTCTTTTTATTTAAATCCTTAATAACTTTTGTAGCTAAATCGATTGTTTCGCCTGCAACAAAACGAGCTGCACCAAATCTTAGACCATATTTCTTGGCCATTTTAGTTAAAAACTTATTTTTAGACATAAATAAAAAAGCATTTTTCATAACTTGTTCCATTACTTTACCCCCAAATTAATCTTTCTTTTCTCTCTCTCTAATACTAATGTATCATTTAATTATTTTTGTTAAAACAATTATTTAATAATTTGTCGAATTTTGTTTATTAAGAAATGTATGCCCTTACTAAATATTATACTATCATAATTTTTAGATTCAGTCATCTTTGAAAAATATGGATAAAATATTATGACTTATTTCTCTTTGCCATAGCTTCTCGATGTTGATCATTTAATGTTTTTATTTCCTTTATTAGATTGATAACTTCATCTTTCGCTTGCGGATATGTATCATTCCAATGTTTTGTTAATGCAGGCATTGATTTTGATATATAGGTATACATAACCCATTTTTCTACTTTTCCTTGTTTTTCTTCTGACCAATCACCTAATAACAATTCCGTATATTTTTTTAATAACGCATCAAACTTAGCTTCAAACTCATTTGTCATTTTAATCACCTCTCCAATAAATTTTAGGTTTTGTTTAATAAAGATGATTGATTTCCATTTCAGGATGCTCGCTTTTCTAAGAGCGGGAACAAGGAAAGGCGGGATCAAGGAGAAAGATATAAAGACTTTAGTCTCTAAGCCTGCTCTTCCAGTCTCCCACCT